>JAPOPW010000007.1 GCA_026712715.1 Immundisolibacterales bacterium
ACCCCGCACCGGGTGACAAGCCCCACCGGCACCGAGCGTCACAGCTTCCCCTATTTCGCGATTCCGCGCCACGACGTCCGCGTCGAGCCGCTCCTTCCCCGGCTGGAGGGCTTCGACCGCCCGGCGGTCGAGGCCGGCTTTATCGTCCGCGAGCTCTACCGGACCAATTGGACCCCGGTCGCCCAGACCGACCCCTCGGTCGACGCGGGCACCGTCGCCGCACGCACGCAGCCTCGGTCTGGCTCTTGACCCCATGCGCAAGCGCCGCCTCCATGACCGCGTGCGGGGTGTGGATCCGCTCGGCCGCCCAGTGGCGGAAGCCCGACCGGAACCCTTGCCTGACCGCAAGTAGGAAGTCCGGTATCCACGGTGGACAAACGGATAAAAACGTTGTTAAATCAGTGGGCTGAATGCAGTTTGCCGCGGACAGGATGCCCACGCTCCCGCGCTCCCGGCGGCTAGCCCGCCTCGATCTGGGGCAGGAAGAAGACTTCGCTGTCCTCCCGGATCAGCTCGAGGAACGGCTCCTGAAAGATCTCGCCGTCGATGGCGACGGCGACCCCGTCGCGGAGCCGATCCCCCATCCCGGGGAACCGGCTGTCGAGAGCCTTGAGGAGCTGGCGATAGTTCTCCGCCTCGACCTCGACCTCCTTCAGACCGCCCGCGAGCTCGCGGGCGACCTCGTTCGGCAGGACCACCTTCGCCATCGGAATGCGCCCGACTCTCCCGCGTGCGTCCGCCGCCGCCGGCCCGCCGGAACCGGCCTCAGTCGGCCGCTTCCGGCAGCTTCGCGGCGTCGAGGGCCGCGAGCAGGCGTGGCGGCGACGCCGGAAGATGGTTCATGCGGGTACCGCAGGCGTGGTAGATCGCGTTCGCGACCGCCGCGAGCGGAGGCACGATGGGCACCTCGCCGACTCCCCGCACGCCGTACGGGTGGCGCGGATTCGGGACCTCGACGAGGACGGTGTCGATCATCGGAAGGTCCGAGGCGACCGGCACCCGGTAGTCGAGGAATCCCGGATTCTCGAGAGTTCCCGCCTCGCTGTAGACGTACTCCTCGTTGAGGGCCCAGCCGATCCCCTGCACCGCCCCGCCCTGGAGCTGTCCTTCGACGTAGCTCGGATGGATGGCGCGGCCCACGTCCTGCACCGCGGTATAGCGAAGAACGGTGACCCCGCCGGTTTCCGGATCGACCTCCACATCGCAGACGTGGGTGCCGAAGCCGGGCCCCACCCCGCGCGCGTTTATCGTCGCCTGGCCGGAGATGGGACCGCCGGTCTTCGCCGAGCTCTCCGCGAGAGCGGTGAGGGAGAGCGGCTCGAACTCGCCGACGTTGCTGCTCGCGGGTCGCGCTTCCCCGTTCTCCCAGACGACGCCGTCCGGGTCGACGTCCCAGATCTTCGCGGCACGGTTGCGAAGCTCCTCGATGACCTTCTGTCCCGCCTCGACGACCGCCATGCCGACCGAGAACGTGACCCGGCTGCCGCCGGTCATGTCGCTGTAGGGGACCGAGCTCGTGTCGGGGACGATTGGACGCACCCGGTCGTAGTCGATGCCGAGCACCTCCGCGGCCATGATCGCCATCGAGGCGCGCGAGCCGCCGATGTCCGGATTCGGGTCCACGACCACTGCCGTGCCGTCCTCGTTGATGTGCAGGGCGGCGCTCGTCTGCCCGCCGATGTTGAACCAGAAGCCGGAGGCGACCCCGCGGCCCTGGTTGGGTCCGAGCTTCGCCCGGTAGTGCTCGTGGGAGAGCGCGGCCTCGACCGTTTCCGCGTAGCCGATCTCGCGGAACTTCGGCCCGTAGGCCGCCTTGGTGCCCTCGCGGGCCGCATTGGCAAGGCGAAGCTCGAGCGGGTCCATGCCGAGCTTCTCGGCGAGGTCATCGAGCGCGCTCTCGACTCCGAACGCGGCCATCGGCGCGCCCGGGGCGCGGTAGGCCGCGCACTTCGGACGGTTCACGACGACGTCGTAGCCGACCGTCCGCACGTTGTCGATGTCGTAGGGGGCGAAGCCGCACATGCAGCCGAGCTGCACATGCGAGCCGGAGAAGGCCCCCGCCTGGAAGCGGAGCTCCGCGTCCCCGGCGGTGATCTTGCCGTCCCTCGTCGCCCCGACCCGCACCTTGACGTGGGCGCTCGACGTCGGGCCGGTCGCTCGGAACACCTCGTCGCGGTCCATCACGATCTTGACCGGGCGTCCCGCCTTGCGGGAGAGGGCGAGCGCCACCGGCTCGACGTAGATCGTGGTCTTGCCGCCGAAGCCGCCGCCGATCTCGGACGGGGTCACCCGGATCTGGGAGTTCTCCATTCCGAGAAGCTTCGCGCAGTAGGCCCGGACCATGAACTGGCCCTGGCTCGAGCACCAGACGGTGCATTGCCCGTCCTCGCCCACGCTCGCGACCGCCGCGTGGGGCTCGATGTAGCCCTGGTGCACCGCTTCGGTGACGTACTCGCCCTCCACCACGACGTCCGCCGCGGCGAACCCCGAATCGAGGTCTCCGAGCGTGAACTCGCACCGGGACGCGACGTTCGAGGGACGCTCCGGCTTCGGCTCCACCCCTTCGGTGAACATGGTCTCGTGAAGGAGAGGAGCATCCGGTTCCATCGCTTCCAGCACGTCGACCACGTGCGGAAGCACCTCGTAGTCCACCCGGATCCGGTCGACGGCCTCCTCGGCCGCCGCCCGGGAGGTCGCGGCGACCGCGGCCACCGCGTGGCCGTCGTAGAGCGCCTTGTCCCGGGCCATGACGTTGCACGAGAGATCCCGGAAATTCATCGGCCCTTCACCGACCATCAGCTCACCGTCCGGGATCTCGGGAAAGTCCTCCGCGGTAACGACCGCCTTGACCCCGGGGACCGCGAGCGCTGCACTCGCGTCGATTCCGGCGATCCGGGCGTGGGCGTGGGGGCTGCGCACAATGCGCCCCACGAGCATCCCCGGCATCGTGAAGTCCGCGCCGAAGTTCGCGCGTCCCGTGACCTTGTCGAGCCCGTCGGGCCGCACCGGGCGGGTGCCGACCCACTTGAACCTGGATGCCGAATCACTCATCGCTCACGCCTCCGCGCGCATTTCCGCCGCCGCCTTCTGCACCGCGCGGACGATCTTGTCGTACCCGGTGCAACGGCAGAGGTTGCCGGCCAGCCAGTACCGGATCTCGGTCTCGCTGGGATCGAGGTCACGGTCGAGCAGTGCCTTTGCCGCCACCAGGAACCCCGGCGTGCAGATTCCGCACTGAAGTGCCGCCTCCTCGAGGAACGTCCGCTGGAGCGGATGGAGCCGTTCGCCCTCCGCCATCCCCTCGATGGTTTCGACCTCGCGGCCCTCGGCTTCCACGGCCAGCGCGAGGCAGGCGCACACCAGGCGGCCGTCGAGCATCACGCTGCAGGCACCGCAGTCGCCCGAGCCGCAGCCTTCCTTGCTGCCGGTGAGTCCGAGCTCGTCCCGCAGCGCGTCGAGCAGGGTCTGGTCCACTTCACAGAGAAACTCCCGCGGCTCTCCGTTGACCGTCGTCGTCACATGTCGCTTGGCCATCGCTCAGTTGCTCCTCGCCCGCTCGCTCGCAATGCCGGCGGCGCGGCGCGCCAACACGCCGGCCACCTTGGTTCGATAGGTGATTGTGCCCCGCTTGTCGTCGATGGGGTTGCACGCGGCGCTCGCGGCCGCGGCGAGATTCGCCATCGCGTCGTCGTCGAGCCGGGTGCCGACGAGCGCGTCGGCCGCCTCCGCGACGAGCAGGGGGGTGGGCGCCACCGCGCCGAGCCCGACCCTCGCGGCGGTGCAGGTTCCGCCCTCGTCGAGGGTGACGCACACTCCTGCACCGACCACCGCGATGTCCATCTCGGTGCGGGGGATGAAGCGAAGGTAGGCGTCGCCGGTACGTGCCGGCCGCGGGGGCAGGTAGAAGCTCACCACGAACTCGCCGTTTCCGAGCGAGGTCTTGCCGGGGGAGGTGACGATGTCCTCCACCGGCGCCTCGCGCCGGCCGCCCGGGCCGGCAATCTCGCAGGTGACCCCGGCCGCAATCATCGCCGGGGTGGAATCCGCCGCCGGGGAGGCGTTGCAGAGATTCCCCCCGAGCGAGGCGCGCCCCTGGATCTGGGTCGAGCCGATGAGCTCGAACGCCTCGACCACTCCCGGCCACATGGCGACCACCGCCTCGTTCTCGCCGAGGACCGCGCCCGGCACGGCCGCGCCGACCCGAAAGCCGCCGTCCTGCGCCCTGACCTCGAGCAGATCCGGGATGTTCTTGACGTCGACGATGACTCCCGGGGAAATCATCCTCGCTCGCATTTGCACAATGAGATCGGTGCCGCCGGCGAGCGGTTTCGCTTCGCCGCCGGCATCGGAAAGCAGCGCTACCGCCTCTTCGACGGTGGCCGGCGCTTCGTATCGGACAGACCGCACGATGTCGTCTCCCTCCAGTGTCCAGGTAGAACCGTAAACCGCGGGGATTCTACACGAGGCGCCGGCCGGCCGGCCCCGCCGTCGCGCCGGAATCGGTCGGCCGGCCCGTCCGGGAGGAATTCCGGACGAGCCGGGCCACCCGGCAGGCACGCCCCTGGGTCCCCCACGCTCTTGCGCGGCGGCGGCTTCGAACGTTCCGGTCGCGTGAATCGGCGTCCGCGCGACGCGATGCCCCGAGCTTCCGAACGCCTCCGCGCACCGGGCTTCAAACCGCTTCGCTGGCCCCTCCGTCGATGTTGATCGCGGTGCCGGCAATGAACGCGGCCCGATCCGAAGCGAGAAAGGCGACCAGGTCGCCGACCTCCTCGGACTCGCCGTACCTTCCGACCGGGACGTTGGCGCCCATTCGGTCGTAGTAGGCCTCGAGCGTCTCTCCGTCCCGGCCGCTCCGCTCCCACCGGCGCTCGTGCTGGGCGGACCGGATGAGTCCGAGGCAGATGGTGTTGACGAGGATGTTCTCCGGAGCGTACTCGTTCGCCATCGCCTTGGTGAGGTTGATGCCGAGGGCGCGGCTCGCGGAGGTCGGAAGGGCGTTCCTGCGCGGGACCTTTCCGCCCGGGGTCGTCATGTTGATGATTCGCCCGCCGCCGCGCGCGCGAAGGTGCGGCAGCACCGCGCGCGCGAAGCGGATCGCTCCGAAGACTTTGATCTCCAGGTCCTCGCGCCAGATTGCCTCCGTGGCCTCGAGGAACGGATGGGCGCGCGAGCCGCCCGCGTTGTTCACCAGGATGTCGATTCCGCCGAAACGCTCCGCCGTGGCCGACACCACCCGCTCGACGTCGTCGTCGCTGCACACGTCGCCCGCGACGGCGAGCACGTCGCCGCCGGAACGGCCGCGAATCTCCTCCGCCGCACGCTCGAGCACGTCGGCCCGGCGCGCGCAGATCGCCACCTTCGCCCCTTCCTCGCTGAGCCGCAGGGCCGAGGCCCTGCCGATGCCCTCGCTGCCGCCGGTGACGATCGCGACCTTGTCCTTCAGTCCGAGATCCATGTCCTCTCCCTTCTCTGTCCAGGTGTGTCCGTCCGCGCCTCGCGTCCCGGTGGAAACGCGGCCGGTCGGGAATCGCGCCGCGGCCTCAGGAGCAGACGGCCTCGATGTGGCGGGCCACCCGACCCGCGTCGTTGGGAACGACGACCTTGCGCTCCGGCAGGTCGTCGAGACCCGCGAGCCGCGGGTGGCTGACCTGCGCCCCGGCCGGCGCCGCGGCGGGGAACTTGCCCGGATGGGCGGTCGCGAGGCACACCGTGGGAGCGTCGCCTCGCAGCTCCTCGGCCACCGTCACCCCCACTGCGGTGTGGGGGTCGAGAACCCGGCCCGTCTTCCGGAACCATCGCTCGATGGCGGCGACCGTCGCCGCCCGATCCGCGCTTCCGGACACGAACCGGCCCGGCCACCCCGCGCCGACCGGCCCGCCGCCGAGCCCCGCCTCGCCCGCCGCTTCGAAGGCGGCCATGAACGACCGGACCGCGGATCCGTCCCGGCCGAGCCTCCACCACAGGTATCGCTCGAAGTTGCTCGCGACCTGAATGTCCATGGACGGGCTCAACGTGCGACGAACCTCGCCCCGGCGGTAGACCCCGGTGCGGAAGAACCGGTCCAGGATGTCGTTCTCGTTGGTCGCGAGGATCAGGCGTTCGACGGGGAGACCCATCTCGGCCGCGAGGAACCCGGCGAAGACGTCCCCGAAGTTGCCGGTCGGAACGCTGAAGCTCACCCGCGCGCCCGCCCCCCGGGGCGCGAGCCGGAGCCACGCGTGGAAGTAGTACACCACCTGGGCGAGCAGCCGCACGCAGTTGACCGAATTGATGGCCCCGAGCCGCCAGCGCGCCTTGAACGCGGGGTTGTTGAACAGGGTCTTCATGATGCGCTGGCAGTCGTCGAAGGTTCCCTCGACGGCGATGCAGTGCACGTTGCCATCCGCGACCGTCGTCATCTGGAGCTCCTGAAGCCGGCTCGTTCGCCCTTCCGGAAACAGGATGAAGACCCGCACGTTCGCCTTCCCGCGCAGGGCCGCGATTGCGGCGCTGCCGGTGTCCCCGCTCGTCGCGCCGAGTACGTTCAGGGTCTCGCCGGAGCGCGCCAGCTCGTAGTCGAATAGGTGCCCGAGGAGCTGAAGGGCCAGGTCCTTGAACGCGAGGGTCGGTCCGTGAAAGAGCTCGAGCAGGTAGAGATCCCCCATCGGAACGACGGGGGCGATCTCCACGGTGTCGAAGCCGGCTCCGTTGCGGGCCGGGGCATAGCTTCGATCGACGATCGCGCGCAGGTCCGACGCGGGGACGTCGTCGGTGAAACGGCGCAGGATCTCGAACGCGAGGTCCGGATAGGAGAGCCCGCGCCACGACTCGAGGTGACCGGAGAAATCCGGAAGCCGCTCCGGCATCAGCAGCCCGCCGTCCTCGGCCTGCCCGGCCATGAGGGCCGCGCGGAACGCGACGGGCGCTCCCCCGCCTCGGGTGCTCACGTATCGCATGGCGGAAAGTGTAGCCGGTGGCGACGGTATTGACGGGCGGTCGGTTTCCGGTACATTGCGTCTCGCCGTGGCCGCCTCGTCCGAAAAGCAATTTCCGGTCTCCTGGGAGCAGCTCCATCGTGATGCGAAGGCGCTCGCGTGGCGCCTCGCCGAGCTCGGGCCCTGGACGCGCGTCATCGCGGTGAGCCGGGGAGGGATGGTCCCCGCCTGCGTGGTGGCGCGCGAGCTCGACGTGCGGGTCGTCGACACGGTCTGCGCCGTCTCCTACGACCACATGCACCAGGGCGATCTCGAGATCCTCAAGGCGCCGGAGGACACCGACGGCGCCGACGGCACCAAGGGACGCACCGTCGTGGTGGACGATCTCGCGGACACCGGCAAGACCATCGCCGCCCTCCGGGATCTCTACCCGCACGCCCATTTCGCGACCGTGTACGTCAAGCCGGCCGGTCAGCCGCTGGTCGACACGTTCGTCACCGAGGTGAGCCAGGACACCTGGATCAACCTTCCCTGGGACCTCGAGCTTCGGTTCGCGACCCCGCTGGCCAAGGTGCAGGCGGACGACTGACGATGGCCCGGATCGCCGCGGAGGCGCTCGAGGACCAGGCCCTCCGCGCGCTTCGGGCGGCCGGCGCGAGCCCGGAGGAAGCGGCCACCGTGGCCCGGCATTGCGTCGCGGCGAACCTCGCCGGCCATGACTCCCACGGCGTCATCAACGTCCCCCTCTACATCGAGCGCATCGCCAAGGGGCACATCGTGCCCGGCGCCCCGTTCGAGGTCCTGAGCGAAAGCGCCACGACCACGGTGATCGACGGCCACTTCGGTTTCGGCTTCGTCGTCTCGGAGCGCGCGATGCGGATGACCGTGGACAAGGCCGCGCGCTCCGACGTCGCGGCCACCACCGTGCGGCGCCAGAGCCACGTCGGGCGCCTGACCGACTACGCCCTGATGGCGGCCGAGTCGGGCATGATCGGCATCATGACCGCCGATTCGGGACGGACCGCCAAGGCGGTCGTCCCCTTCGGCGGGCGCGAGGCGCGCCTTGGCACGAATCCCATCTGCATCGCCATGCCGTCGGACCTCGATGCTCCGTTCTTCGTCGACATCGCCACGTCGGCGGCGGCCGCCGGCAAGCTCAGAGTGGCAGCTTCACGCGGCGAGCCGGTCCCCGCCGGTTGGCTCATCGACCGGAACGGCCGGCCGACGACCGATCCGGGCGCCCTCGCGGCGGGAGGCGCGGTGCTCCCTCTCGGCGGGATCGAAGGGCACAAGGGCTATGGCCTCTCGGCCATGGTCGAAATCCTCTCCGGCGTGCTCACCGGACTCGGGTTCGGGGTCGACCCGGACGGCCCGCACAACGACGGCGTGTTCATGGCGGCGTTCCGGGTCGGGGCATTTCGTCCACTCGAGACGTTTCGCCGCGAAGTGGCCGAGTTCGCAGCGTGGCTCAACGCCACCCCGCCCGCGGCCGGAAACCCCCGGGTGTACTACCCGGGCGAGATCGAGGACGAACGCACCCGGCGCAACCGCGCGGAAGGGGTGGAGATCGAAGATGGCACCTGGGCGGCGCTCCGGCGCCTCGCCGGGTCCGGGACGTGAATCCGGTTCGCGGACCGCGCCAAGCGTGACGCGACCGAGGAACGCGGTCTGTATTCCCGCTCCGGGCGCAGGCGCGCGAGAACGAAACTGAAATCGAAACGAGGCTGAGATTCGGGCATGAGCAAGAAGCGGATAATGGTTCAGATGCCGGTCACCCCCGGCATTCGTTCGGTCCTCGACGAACGCGACGACGTCGAGTACGAACGATTCACGGAGCTCTCGGAGGAGAACATCCTCCAGCACATCGCAAACTACGACGGCGCCATACTCGGTGGGGTCGCACCGTTCACGGCCCGCATCGTGGGCAATGCGTCCCGGCTCGCGGTCGTGTCGCGTCACGGCGTCGGCTACGACAACGTCGACGTTGCCGCGCTGACCGCGGCCGGAATCCCGCTGACGGTGACCGGCACCGCGAACTCGGTGACCGTGGCCGAGCACTCGCTCTTCTTCATGATGTCGCTCGCCAAGCACGCGGTGAAGTTCGACCGGGAGGTGCGCAAGGGCAACTGGGACATCCGTTTCGAGAACACGGCAATCGACCTCGCCGGCCGAAGGGTGCTGATCCTCGGGTTCGGGCGCATCGGGCAGATTCTCGTGAAGCGCTGCCTGGGAATGGACATGGACGTGTGGGTGCACGATCCGTACGCGCCCGACGAAGCCATCCGCGCGGCGGGAGCGGCACCGGCAACCGACTGGAAGGCTCTGCTTCCGGAGCTCGATTTCCTTTCCGTCAATTGTCCCAAGACGGATGAGACGACCGGAATGGTGGGCAAGGCGGAGCTCGCGGCGATGAAGCCCTCCGCCTACGTGGTGAACACCGCTCGCGGGGGAATCGTGGAAGAAGCGGCTCTGGTGGATGCGCTCGAACGGCGCATCATTGCGGGGGCGGCGGTCGACGCTTTCGAGGTCGAACCCGCTACGGCGGACAACCCGCTGTTTGCGCTGGACAATATCCTGGTGAGCCCGCACTCGGCCGGCGTCACCGAAGAGTCCATGTTCCGGATGGGTGCCGCATGCGCCCAAAACGTCGTCGACTGCTTCGACGGAAAGCTGGACCCTGCCAACGTGGTAAACCGGGAGGTCCTGGGCTGACACCTCCCGGATTTCCGGCGTTCCCGGCGGCACGCGCCGGGAGCGCCGCGCGCGAGACTACTCGACCACTTGCAGATTCTCCGCCGCAAACCGGCCACGCCGATCCCGCTCGTTGGTAAAGCTCAAGCGCTGGCCTTCGTAGAGGCTGCGCAAACCGGCTTTCTCAACGGCGGAAATGTGTACGAAAACGTCCTTCGAGCCGTCGTCGGGCTGAATGAACCCGAATCCCTTGGTCGCGTTGAACCACTTCACGGTTCCACTTGTTTGCATGGTAGCTCCGTCGGTTGGTAGTTGTTCGTTCAGGCAGGGAGGCGACGTCGATCGGCCCGTACGCCGCCAGTATGGAGCCGTCGGAACGATGGGGTGACTTCCGGAATGGCGGCGTGATTCGCGAGTTGAGCGAAGCGGGATGGTCGGTCGTTGCTGTCCCGGCTGGGGCGAGGGTCATGCGCGATGTTCCCGGGCACGAATGCCTCACCGCGCGCCGGGATGCTATGCCCGCTCGGGAGGGGAGTCAAGCGAACGGGCCCCCGAGCGAGTCCCCGCCCCACGCTGTCGCCGGCCGCATTGGTCGGATGGAACGACTGCCTCGCGCAGCCGCCTCTCGTTCACACCTTGCCCTTCCACGGAACGAGGGTACGTTCGATCTTCCGCATGATGAGATCGAAGACGAACGCGACGGCACCGATCACGACGATGCCGAGAAATACGATATCCGTGGCCAGAAACCGGGCTGCGTTCAGCACCATTACCCCGATTCCCGCCTTGGCCGCGACCATTTCGGCCGCAACCAGTGTCGTCCAGCCGAAGGCGATTGCGACCCGCATGCCGGTGAGGATCTCGGGCAGGGCCGCCTTGATCACCACATGACGGAGCACCTGATTGCGCGTCGCACCCATCGAATAGGCAGCATGAATCTGCTCGATCGATACCGAGCGCACGCCGGCCCGGGCGTTGATGGCGACCGGCGCGAAGCACGCGAGAAAGATCAGGAAGAGCTTGCCCGATTCGCCGATTCCGAACCAGATGATCGTAAGCGGCAGGTATGCGAGCGGCGGAATCGGCCGGTAGAACTCGATGGGAGGATCGAATACTCCCCGCGCGAGGCGGCTCATGCCCATGGCGATTCCGATGGGGACCGCAGTCACCACGGCAAGAAAGAACGAGCCGAATACCCGGTACAGACTCCACAGGATGTGTTCGTGCAGCGTGTGCTCGCTGAAGCCGTGGCAAACGGCCGAGACCTCATCCATGATGCCGATAGCGGTGAGGAGCTTTTCGAAGTAGAACTCGGTGCACGCGATCTTGTTGAACTTCGCGATTACCATCTCGGGTGACGGGAGAAACAGCGGCCGAATCAACTCGAGCTGCGTAACGATCCACCAGCCTCCGAGAATGATCGCGATGGTGACGGCGCTGATCGCCGTGCTCTTTCCCCGTCCCGGCGCTCCGAACTGATCGACCGCCTGCGGAGAACGCCGCCGGAACGCGTCGAGAATGGCGGCCACTACTCGCCGACCTCCTCGCCGTAGATTATCGACAGGACTTCCTCTCGAATCCGGATGAAGTCGGACGACGACTTCACCGTACGCGCGTCGCCGCTCTCGAAATACCGTTCGTAGAATTCCAGGTCGTACTGGTGGGTAATCCGGCCCGGCCGCGGGGACATCACGATGAGTCGGGTCGCCATGAAGAGCGCTTCCTCCACGCTATGGGTGATGAAGAACACGACCTTCCGGGTCTTTCTCCACACGTCCAGGATGAGCTCCTGCATGTTCTCGCGGGTGAACGCGTCGAGCGCGCCCAGGGGCTCGTCCATGAGCAGCATGTCGGGATCGCAGGTAAGCGCACGGGCAAGACCGACCCGCTGCTGCATGCCGCCCGAAAGCTGGTAGATGGGGTATCGCTCGAATTCGGACAGGCCGACGAGGGCCAGGTTCTCCCTTGCCCGCGTCCTGCGGTCCCGGGCCGCCACCCCCTGGAGCTTGAGGCCGAATTCCGTGTTCTCCACCACGTCCAGCCACGGGAGCAGCGCGTGCTTCTGGAATACGACGCCGCGGTCCCTCCCGGGGCCGCCGACCGGCATTCCCTTGTGCAGAACCTGTCCCGACGTGGGAGAGAGGAAGCCTGCAATGACGTTGAGAAGGGTGGTCTTGCCGCAGCCGGAGGCACCGAGGGCGACAACGAACTCGTTCTCGCGGAAGTCAAGATTGACGTCCTCGAGCGCCATGACCGTACCGACGCCGTCCACGGCCGGAAACTCCATTCCGACGTGGTCGAGGCTGATGATCGCGTTCATGTCCACACGGCTGCCGCGGCGAAAGTGCCCCGGCCGTCAGGCCGGGGCGCCTTCCCTATCACGGACCGGGTGGCGGCCGATGGGCCGCCTGCCATCGGTCTCCCGCGCTCAACAACCGCCGTCGAGCACCATCTGGGCGAACTTCGGGGTTGCGGAACCGGAGTAGTCGTCCAGCACCGCATCCAGCTTTCCCTGGGAAACCAGGAACGCCGACGCGGCGTGCAGCGCATTTTGCACCCCGCCGCCGAGCCAGGTTCCGGATACCTGCTCCTCGAGAGTCGGGTAGTCGTACAGCGCGAGCACTCCTCCCACCTGGTCCGCGTTCCCGGACACGCTCTTCGCGATCCCCATCGCGTTGTCGGTTCCCGGACCGTAGGCGTTCGGATTGGCCCGGTAGTCGGCGTCGGCCGAGGAGACCATCTTGACCCACTGGCACGCGAAGTCCGGATTCTCGTCGGTGAACCCCTTGCGGGCGACCATCGCGTCGAAGGTGGCCTTGCCCCAATTGCTGAGGTCGCCCGAGGTCAGCAGCACGCGGCCCTTCTCCTTCATGCGACCGAGAGCCGGATCCCACACGAACCCGCCGTTGATGTCCCCGCGCTCCCACGCGGCGACCATGTCGGGCGGCGACATGTCGAGCACCTCCAGATCCTTCGGGGAGATGTTGAACTGCTCGAGGGCGAACATCATGTGGAAGTGCGTGGTGGAGCCGAAGGGCACCGCAATCGTCTTGCCCATGAGGTCCTGCGGCGCGGTGACCGAGTCGTCGACCACCAGCGCTTCCGCGTCGTTGATGTTGTCGTAGATGTAGATGACCTGCAGGTCGACGCCCCGGCTGAAGCCCGCCGCGGTCGGAGAGGAGCCGTTGAGGGAGATGTCCACCGAGCCCGATGCCATGGCGTTGATCACCTCGGTCCCCGACGTGAACTTGACGAACTCGATGCTCTTGCCACCGAGCCCGTTCGCCTTGAGCTCCTCCATTTTCGCCTTCCACGGCCCGTAGACGAGCTGAAAACCGACGGTCACGTCGGCCGCGTGGGCGCTCGCCGCAATTCCCAGCGACGCCAATGCGGCCACGACCGCACCCTGTTTCATGAGCTTCTTCATGGTTCCGTTTCTCCTTATCGAAATTGGAAGATTCGTTTTCTTGGCGGCGAATCGCGATCCGGCGCATGCCCGACGCGTTTCGCCTTGAACCGGCTGTCGACACGGGCTCCCGGACCCGCGAGGCGCTTCCCGCCCGGTGCCGAACCCCGCCACTCTACCCCGCCTGCGGTACGGAGTCGATACGACTCGGCGCGAGTTGCCAGGCAGCTACCGGGAATCGTTTGCCGCGCCCCGAAACACGCGCCGCGAGAAGAAGAATCGAGACTCGCCGGGCGGCCGCCGACGCGACGCGGGCGCATCACGGAACGTTGCAATGGAGGGAACCGGCCGAGCGCATTCGCGCCGGGCGCGGCCGCCACGTCGCGAAACGACGAAGCCATCGTGGCGAACGGGCGGATGGAGAATGACCGGATGGATGGCGTCCCCAGGGGGAGTCGAACCCCCGTCGCCGCCGTGAAAGGGCGGTGTCCTGGGCCTCTAGACGATGGGGACGAATTCTCTTCGTGCATCCGGGGCGGTCCGGACACGCCGGCCGCCCTCCGGTTTGGTGGAGCCAGGCGGGATCGAACCGCCGACCTCTACAATGCCATTGTAGCGCTCTCCCAGCTGAGCTATGGCCCCGGGAAGGCGCGAATTCTCCGACCGGCCGGCGTAACTGTCAAGGCGAAGGCAAAGCCCGCCGGACCGCGCCGACCCCGGGCCACGTTTCCGGTTTCGACACCGGACACTGAATCTTCGGTCGGGGGGGGAATGGAGTCGAGCCCCCAACTCGGCATCACGCGGCACGTGCTCGAATGAAGTCCAGCGCGCGATCGATTCTATCCAGGGTCCGCTCACGGCCGACGAGAGCCAGGGTAACGTCGAACGGAGGCGATACCCCGCGTCCGGTCACCGCGACCCGAAGGGGCTGCCCCAGCTTTCCGAGCCCGACGCCCGCCTGCGCCGCGGTGTCCTCCACCGCGGCGGCGATGCCCGGTGCGCTCCACTCCGGGAGGTGGTCGAGCGCGGCCCTCAGCTTCTCGAGCGGGGCGAGCACCACCGGCCGCAGGTGCTTGCGCGCCGCTCCCGCGTCGAAGTCTTCGAACTCGCGGTAGAAGTAGACACTCGCCTCGGCCATTTCCCGCAGGGTCGCGGCCCGCTCCCGCAGCGCCTCCGCCACCGCGGTCGGGGCCGGCCCGTTGCCGATTGGGAGACCGGCCGCGGCGAGCTGACGGCCGAGCTCTTCGCCGAGCCGCTCGGGGCCGCTCCCCTTGATGTAGTGGCGGTTGAGCCAGTCGAGCTTCTCGGTATCGAACGAGGCGGCGGCCCGGTTCACGGCCTCGATGTCGAAGAGCTCGACGAGCTCCGCCCGGGAAAAGATCTCCTGGTCTCCGTGCGACCAGCCAAGGCGCGCGAGATGGTTGAGCATGGCCTCGGGGAGATAGCCGTCGTCGCGGTAGCTCGTCACCGAAACGGCCCCGTGCCGCTTGGAAAGTCGCTGTCCGTCGCGGCCGAGGATCATCGGGACATGGGCATAAGCGGGAAGCTCGCCCCCCAACGCCCGGAGAATGTGGATTTGCCGGGGAGTGTTGTTGACGTGATCGTCACCGCGGATGACGTGGGTCACCGCCATGTCCAGGTCGTCGACCACTACGGAGAAGTTGTAGGTGGGGCTGCCGTCCCCGCGCACGATCACGAGGTCGTCGAGCTCGTCGTCGCGGATCACCACCCGCCCGCGCACGAGGTCGTCGATGACCGTCTCACCGTCCTGCGGGGTCCTGAACCGGATGGCCGGAGGCTCCGGACCGGGCCGCGCTCCGTCCCGGCAGTGTCCGTCGTAACGAGGTTTCTCGCGGCGCGCGAGCTGGTCCGCCCGAAGACTCTCCAGGCGGGCCTTCGAGCAGTAGCAGCGGTACGCCCTCCCGGAAGCGAGCAGGGTCTCGACCGCCTCCTCGTAACGCGAACCTCGCTCGCTCTGGAAGTGCGGCCCTTCGTCCCAGTCGAGACCGAGCCATCTCAGTCCATCGAGAATCCCCGCGACCGACTCGGCGGAGGAACGCTGCCGATCGGTGTCCTCGATGCGCAGGATGAACTGCCCGCCGTGGCGCCGGGCGTACAGCCAGCAGAAGAGCGCGGTACGTGCGCCTCCCACGTGGAGGAAACCCGTGGGGCTGGGGGCGAACCGGGTGCGAATGGCCATGGCGCGATTCTATCGCGCATGTTTCGCCCGGCGCTCCCGCACATCTGGAAGGCGAGACTCCGAGGACCTACAATTCGTCCAAGGGCGGGCGATTAGCTCAGAGGGAGAGCACTGTCTTCACACGGCAGGGGTCGCTGGTTCAAATCCAGCATCGCCCACCAATTCCCTCCGGCAGGCACGTGAACGCAACGGACCGGATCGAGATCGTCGAGGGAGACATCACTCGGCTCGCGGTGGATGCGATCGTGAACGCCGCGAACGAGTCGCTGCTCGGCGGCGGCGGGGTGGACGGCGCGATCCACCGCGCGGCCGGTCCTCGCCTCCTCGACGAGTGCCGCCGGATCGGCGGCTGTCCGACCGGCGAAGCCCGCATCAGCGCCGGCTACGACCTCCCCGCGCGCCACGTCGTTCACACCGTGGGGCCGGTCTGGCACGGTGGGGGCCACGGCGAGGACGCTTTGCTCGAGAGCTGCTACCGGGAGTCGCTCCGGCTCGCGTCCGGGAGCGGCGCCCGGACCGTCGCATTTCCCGCCATCTCGACCGGAGTCTACGGCTTTCCGGTACCGCGCGCGGCGCGCATCGCGGTTCGGACCGTGGCCGCCGGGCTCGAAGCGCACCCTTCCGTCGAACGGGTCTTCCTCCGCTGCTTCGGCGCCGAATCGCGGGACGCCCACACGCGCGCGCTCGGGGAACTCAGCGGCTCCGCGGCCTGATCCGGTACGAGTCACCTCGCGCATGCGCCGTCCGCCTCGCCGACTCCGTCAGAGGGGAGCTTCGCTCCCGGCGCGTCGCAATCCGCCGCGCCAGCTCGGGGAGGCGGCCCACCCGGCCGTCCGGTGAGCGCCCCGCCTGCGCATGCGCATGCGCCGTTCCCCTCGCACGCCATCGGTCGCGCCGCATCGAGGGTACGGACGGGTTCGGGACGTCGGTAGGCATCCCCGGGTCCGCTCCCGATGTAGAACCCCGGCCACGACCGTCCGCCGTTTTCATGCCTGACGGATGTCAGCTCACTCCGGAGAAGCAAATGAGCGAAACCAGGGCCCTCACCTTCGACGTGTTCGGAACCGTGGTCGACTGGCGGACCTCGATCGCGCGCGAGGGCCGCGCCTTCGGCGAACGCCACGGAATCGAGACGGACTGGGTCCGG
The DNA here is from genome assembly GCA_026712715.1 of Immundisolibacterales bacterium. Lineage (GTDB taxonomy): Bacteria > Pseudomonadota > Gammaproteobacteria > HK1 > HK1 > JAJDXW01. The sequence goes on from JAPOPW010000007.1 coordinate 16,362, forward strand.
TTCGCCGATGACTGGCGGGGGTTGTATCAGCCGTCCATGACCCGCGTGCGCGACGGAGAGCGCCCGTGGATGCCGCTCGACGACCTTCACCGCGAGAGCCTCTGCACGCTTCTCGGACGGCTCGGAGTCACTGTCGGGGACGGCGGGGTGAGCGATGCCGCCGTCGACGAGCTCAACCGGGCGTGGCACCGCCTCGATCCGTGGCCCGACGTGCTCGAAGGGCTTGCCCGGCTCAAGCGCCGCTACGTCCTCGCGACGCTCTCCAACGGCAACGTGGCGCTCATCGTGAACATGGCGAAGCGGGCCGGGCTGCCGTGGGACGCGGTGCTCGGAGCGGAGGTCGCGCGCAGCTACAAGCCCCGACCGGAAGCCTATCTGACGACGGCGGAGCTCCTCGGCCTCGCCCCCGGGGAGTGCATGATGGTCGCCGCCCACAACTACGATCTCGGGGCGGCCGGGGCGCTCGGCTTCCGCACCGCGTTCGTGCGGCGTCCCGGCGAGCACGGCCCGAACCAGACGGCGGACCTTCGCGCCGAGCAGGACTTCGACGTCGTCGCGGAGAGCTTCATCGATCTCGCAGACTCGCTCGGCGCCTGACCGCGGCGGGAGGCCCGGGGTCCTCGAGGCCGGCCGCCTCGAACAGCGCGGCACGCTCGTGCGCCGGCACGTCCATGAACGCGCCGGCGGGAAGGCGCGAAGGAAGCCGAACCGGTCCGAAACGGGTTCGCATGAGCCGGCTGACCCGTACCCCCTGCGACTCCCACATGCGGTGGACTTCGCGATTCCGGCCCTCCCCCAGAACGACCCGGTACCAGTGGTTGGCTCCCTCCCCACCTTCGTCCTCGATGCTGAGGAACCGGGCCGGGCCGTCGTCCAGCTCCACGCCGTGCTCGAGGTTCCTGATCATCCCCGGGTCCACGCTCCCGAGGACCCGGACGGCGTACTCGCGGTCCATCGCATAGCGCGGGTGCATCAGTCGGTGGGCGAGCTCGCCGTGGGTGGCGAACAGCATCAGTCCCGAAGTGTTGATGTCGAGCCGCCCGATGGCCACCCAGCGCTCGAAGCGCAGGCGAGGCAGGCGCTCGAATACCGTGGGCCGACCCTCCGGGTCCCGGCGCGTCGTCACCTCGCCCGGCGGCTTGTGGTAGGCGAGAAGGCGGCAGGTCTCTTCCGCCGGCACGAACACGCGACGACCGTCGATCCGGACCTGATCGCCGGCGCGAATCCGGGTGCCCGCGGCGGCCACGCGGCCGTTGATCCGGACCCGCCCCTCCGCCACCCATCGATCCACCGCCCGGCGCGAGCCGATCCCGGCCGCGGCGAGACGCTTCTGGACGCGTTCGAAGGAATCGTCGTCAGCCGTCTGCGCGGGCGGTGAGCGACCGCCCTCCTCCCGGGCGCGATCGGGCGGTCCCGCGCGGTCCTTCGCCCATCCGGCCGAACGCGTTCGCGCTCCGGAACGAACCGCCTTCCTCCCGTGCCCGTCCTCGGGACCCTGCCGCGTCCGAGTCCGGGTGGGAGGACCCCGCCGGCTAGAGGTCCCGGGCCGGGAACGGCTTCGGTCGCGCTCCGGTCCGGACGAGGCCGGATCCGGGCCCGAACCCGCCTTCGCTCGCGGGCCGCCCGGCCGCCCGCCGCCGCCCCGCCGCGATGCCGGTTCCCCTGCCCGGAAGTCCCGCGGCGTGTCGGTCTCGCCCCGCGCCAGGCGAGCCCGGCCGTCCCGGGCGCGGCCGGGCGCGGCCGTTCCCCTTCGCGAATCCTTGCCGGAACGGCCCGACCGCGCGGACGGACGCGGCCCGCGATGCGGCCCCTCGGACGACCCGGATCGTTCGCCGGACGTCGCCCTCTTCCGCGTGGCCCCGGTCTTGCCCGACCGCGCGGACGGACGCCGGCCGCGGGACGGCTCCTCGGAGGAGTCGAGCTCCCCGCCGAACGCGGGCCTCTTGCGCGCGGGCGGGGGCCCCGCGTCGCGACGGCGATCCCCGCTTCGTCCCGTCCCGGAGCCGGCCGGACGCGAATCCTTGCGCGAGCCCCGCCCCGGCCCGGTGCGCGAGCCCCTATTCTCCGGCGGCTTCCGACTCCCCTTCCGGGGAGCCGTCTTCCGCCCGCTCCGCGCCGGCGCTTCGGTCTTCTCGTCCGCCGGCGGGGCCGGGTCCGAGGGCTTGCGTTCCGGATCCATTCTTGGCTCCCAGGTCTCCGGCCGGGAAGAGATCGGCCGGCTGCACGTCACGAATCGGGTCCAGCGCGGGCAGCTCCTCGATGCTCTTCAGGCCGAAATCATCGAGAAACTTGCGCGTGACGCCATAGAGCGCGGGCCGGCCCGGGACGTCGCGATGAGCGAGCACCCGGATCCACTCGCGTTCGTGAAGCGTGCGCATGATGGAAGTGCTGACCCCCACGCCGCGCACGTCCTCGATTTCACCGCGGGTTATCGGCTGGCGGTACGCGATGAGCGCGAGGGTCTCGAGGAGGGCGCGCGAATAGCGGGCGGGCCGCTCGCCGAGGAACCGGGCGACCCAGCGAGCGTACTCTTCGCGCACCTGGTACCGGAATCCGCTCGCGACCTCCCGGAGCTGGACCCCGCGCCCCTCGCACTCCGTCGCGAGTTCCGCGATGACGCGCCGCACCGCGTCCCGGAGCTCCTGCGTGCTCATGTCGCTCTCGGTGGCGGCAAGCGCTACGAGCTCGTCGACCGCGACCGGGCCCTCCGCGGCCAGCAGCACGACCTCGACGATGGGCCGGAATTGATCCTCGAAACGATCGCTCATGAACCTCGCCGTACGTGGATGGGGGCGAAGGGACCGGTCTGCACGAGATCGATCGCGCGCTCGCGCCACAGCTCGAGGAGCGCGAGCAAGGTCACCACCACCCCCGCGCGTCCCTCCGACGGGGTGAACAGCGAAGTGAACTCCACGTGCCCGGCTCCCTCCCTGCCGAGCCGGGCGAGCACCGAGGCCATGCGATCGCGCACGGACAGGGTCTCCCGCGCGACGTGGTGTGTCGCGTACATCGCGGCCCGGGAGATGACGTCCGCGAAGGCCGCCGCGAGATCGGCGAGCGAGACCCGGGGAGGCGGGCGCCACGGCTCGATTGCGCTCGCATCGACCCCGGCGACGAAGAAGTCCCGTCCATCCCGAGACACGTCGTCGATGGCTTCCGCGGCGCGGCGAAACCGTTCGTACTCCTGGAGGCGCCGCACGAGATCCGCGCGCGGGTCCGCTTCCTCCTCCTGCGCCGCGGCCGGCCGGGGCAGCAGCAGCCGCGACTTGATCTCGGCCAGGGTCGCGGCCATCACGAGATACTCCCCGGCGAGCTCGAGCCGAAGCTCGCGCATGAGATCCACGTACTCGACGTACTGCCGGGTGATCTCCGCGATGGGAATGTCCAGGATGTCGAGATTCTGGCGGCGGATGAGATAGAGCAGAAGGTCGAGCGGTCCTTCGAATGCCTCGATGAACACCTCCAGCGCATCGGGCGGGATGTAGAGATCCCGGGGCAGCTCGGTGACGGCCGTGCCGTGCACGAGCGCGAACGGCATCTCCTGCTGCGAAGGCGCCTGGACCTGGGGGTTCATGGCATCAGGGACCGGCGGGCGCGGCTCCCGTCCGGTTCAACGATAGTCGAAGCCCATCGCCCGGCGTACCTCCTCCATGGTCTCGCCGGCCACCTCGCGGGCCTCTTCGCAGCCATTTTGAAGAATCGACCGGACGACGTCGGGCTCGGAAGAGTACTCCAGGGCCCGGCGCCGGATGGGCTCGAGCTCCGCGAGCACCACGTCGATCAGCGGCTGCTTGCAATCCAGGCACCCGATTCCCGCGCTCCGGCAACCCTGCTGCACCCATTCGCGGCACTTCTCGTCGGAATAGATCGCGTGCAGCTTCCAGACCGGGCACTTCTCCGGTTCTCCGGGATCGGTCCTTCGCACCCGCGCCGGATCGGTCGGCATCCGGCGCAGCTTTTCGGCAATCGAATCGGGATCCTCGCGCAGCTCGATGGTATTGCCGTAGGACTTGGACATCTTCTGTCCGTCCACTCCCGGCATTCGCGACGCCGGCGTCAGCAGCACCTGCGGCTCGGGCAGGATCGCCCGCCCGCCGCCGTCGAGATTCCCCATCAGCCGTTCCCGGTCGCCGATGGAGATGTTCTGCTGCGTCTCGAGCAGGGCCCGTGCGGTCGCGAGCGCCTCCTCGTCGCCCTGCTCCTGGTAGCGACGGCGAAGGTCGCGGTACAGGCGCGCGTTGCGCTTTCCCATCTTCCTGGTCGCGGCCTCCACCCGTTCCTCGAAGTCGGGCTCTCGTCCGAAGATGAAGTTGAAGCGCCGGGCGATCTCCCGCGTCACCTCGACATGCGCCGCCTGGTCTTCGCCCACCGGGACGAGGCCCGCCCGATAGATGAGGATGTCCGCGCTCTGGAGCACCGGGTAGCCGAGAAAGCCGTAGGTGTCGAGGTCGCGCTCGTTCAGGCGCTCTCGCTGGTCCTTGTAGCTCGGAACCCGCTCGAGCCACCCGAGCGGCGTGACCATGGAGAGCAGGAGGTGCAGCTCGGCGTGCTCGGGTATGCGCGACTGGATGAACAGCCGCGCGTCGGCCGGATCGATACCGCACGCGAGCCAGTCGATCACCATGTCGAGCACCGTATCCGAGATTACCTCGCGGTCGTCGTAGTGGGTGGTGAGCGCGTGCCAGTCGGCGACGAAGAAATAGCATTCGTACTCGTGCTGGAGCTTGATCCAGTTCATGAGCACGCCGCGATAGTGACCGAGGTGGAGGCGTCCGGTAGGTCGCATGCCCGAGAGGACGCGCTGCTGGTGTCGGGGGACGGTGGCCAAAACGGATACGCCGGGAGGAGACGCAAACGAGTGTAACGTATGATCCGCAGCCATGAAGAAGCTCCTGTTCGATTTCTTCCCGGTCGCCCTGTTCTTCATCGCCTTCAAGCTCGAAGACGATCCGCAGCGCGGAATCATGGTCGCGACCGCCGTCATCATCGTCGCGACGCTGTTTCAGGTCGGCTACATGCGGCTTCGCCACGGGCGCATCGAGAAGTTGCACCTGGTGACCCTCGCCCTGGTCGTCGTCCTCGGCGGCCTCACCCTCGCCCTCGGGGACGAGCGCTTCATCAAGTGGAAGACCACTCTCGTCAACTGGGGGTTCGCCCTCGTCTTCCTCGGGAGCCAGTTCATCGGCTCGAAGCCGATCGTCCAGCGCCTGATGGACTCGCGGGTGACCCTTCCCGACTCCGCCTGGACGCGACTCAACCTGGGGTGGACCGCATTCTTCGTGCTTCTCGGCGCGGCCAACCTCTTCGTCGCGTTCCGCTACAGCACCGATGTGTGGGTGGACTTCAAGTTCTACGGCGTCATCGGCCTGACGTTCGCGTTCATTGCCGGACAGACCGTCTGGCTCATGCGCCAGATGCAGCGCGGACATGCCGACATCGACGCTTGAGCTCGCCTGCGAGCTCGTCCGCCGCCCGTCGATCACCCCCGAGGACGCGGGCTGCCAGGACCTTCTCGCCGGCCATCTGCACGCCCTCGGATTCCGGGTCCGCTCCCTGCCCTTCGGCGAGGTCAGCAACCTGTGGGCCCGGCGCGGGACGAAGCCGCCCCTGTTCGTCTTTCTCGGTCACACCGACGTCGTGCCTCCCGGGCCGAAGGACGCCTGGTCGACCCACCCGTTCGAGCCGGTGCTGAAGGACGGCTACCTGCACGGACGCGGGTCGGCGGACATGAAGGGCAGCCTCGCCGCGATGGTCACCGCCTGTGCGCGGTTCACCGAACGGCATCCGGCCCCCGCCGGATCGATCGCGCTCCTGGTGACGAGCGACGAAGAGGGCCCCGCCCGGGACGGGACCCGGCGGGTGGTCGACACCCTCTCCGACGTCATCGACTGGTGCGTGGTCGGCGAGCCGTCCAGCACCGAACGGGTGGGCGACACGATCAAGCACGGCCGGCGCGGCTCCCTCAACGGCCGGCTCGCCGTGCACGGGGTGCAGGGACATGTCGCATATCCCGAACGGACCGTGAACCCCATCCACGGGGCGTGCGCCGCAATCGCGGAAATCCTCGGGATCGAATGGGACGAGGGGAGCGACGACTTCCCGCCGACCCGCTTCCAGGTCTCGAACATCCGGTCCGGCACCGGCGCGGTGAACGTCGTGCCGGCCACCCTCGAAGCCGATTTCAACCTCCGCTACTCGCCGGCGCTTGACGATGCGGTCATCCGCGCTCGGGTGGAAACGGTGCTCGAACGCCACGGCCTTCGGTGGAGCATCGAATGGGAGCATTCCGCAGCCCCCTTCATTACCCGCGGAGGGAGGCTCGTCGAGGCCGCGAAGTCGGCCGTGCGGGAGGTGTCCGGGGTCGAGCCGACGCTCTCGACGGCCGGCGGAACCTCCGACGGGCGGTTCGTCGCCCCGACCGGCGCGGAGGTGATCGAGCTCGGGCCGGTCAATGCCACCATCCACCAGGTCGACGAGCGGGTGGCGTGCGCCGACCTCGACCGGCTGAGCCGGATGTACGAAGGGATCCTCGACCGGCTTCTCGCCACCCCGGACGGGAACGGGGCACGCTGACCACGCCGTTCCCGCCCGCCCGCGGGGATGCCGGATTCAGGCGAAGCGCCGGAGCCGGATGGATGGCCCCCGGCGCCTCCTCGCTCCCGGTCCGCTCAGCTCGCGGCGAACGCCCGGAACGCGCGCTCCATCCGCTGCGTGGCCTCGCTCACGTCCTCGTCGCTGATGTTGAGCGGCGGGAGGAGGCGCAGCACGCTCGGGCCGGCCACCAGCACGATCACGCCTTCGTCCGCGCAGGCATCCACGAGGGCCCCGGCCTTGCCCGCGTACGCCTCGCCCAGCTCCGCCCCGATGAGCAGACCCCTTCCTCGCACATCCGCGAAGAGGCCGAGCTCGGAGTCGATCCGGTTCAGGAACATCCGGAACGCATCGCCCTGGCGGACGACGTTCGCGAGGAGATCGGACGACCCGGCGAGGCCGACCGCGACCCGCGCAGCCGCCGCCGCGACCGGATTCCCGCCGAATGTCGAACCGTGCGTGCCCGCCGAGAGCGCATCCGCCGCCCGCGCGCCGACGAGCACCGCCCCCATGGGCAGCCCCCCGGCGAGCGCCTTCGCCATGGTGACCACGTCCGGCTCGATGCCGCGCTCCCATTCATGGGCGAAGAACTTCCCGCTGCGACCCATCCCGGACTGAATTTCGTCGAGCACCAGCAGGGCATCGTGGCGGCGGCAGAGGTCCTGGACATGGCGGAGGAAGCCCTGCCGGGCCGGTGTCACCCCGCCTTCGCCCTGCACCGGCTCCAGCATCACCGCGCAGGTGCGGTCGGAGATGGCGGCCTCGATCGCCTCCGGATCGTTGAAGGGGCAGTACGTGAACCCTCCCGGCAGCGGTTCGAACCCCTCCTGGTACTTCGGCTGCGCGGTCGCCGTCACGGTCGCGAGGGTGCGCCCGTGGAACGAGCCCTCGAACGTGATGATCTCGCGTTCCTCGGGCCCCCGGTCCGCCTCGCTCGCGCGCTTGCGCACGATCTTGATGGCCGCCTCGTTGGCCTCCGCCCCCGAGTTGCAGAAGAAGACCCGCTCGGCGAACGTCGAGTCCACCAGCTCCTGCGCCAGCCGCACGGTGGACTCGACGTAGTAGAGGTTGCTCACGTGCAGCAGACGGCCCGCCTGGGCGGTCACCGCCGCCACCAGGTCCGGATGCCGGTGACCGAAGGAGTTCACGCTGATCCCGGTGCCGAGATCGATGTACTCCCGCCCGTCGATGTCCCAGAGGCGGGAACCCTCTCCGTGGTCGAACACCACCGGCTTGGGAGCGTAGTTGGGCACGTAGGTACGGACCCCGGCGGCGACCAGGGCGTCGGTGGAAGTCTCGGGAGCCATCTCGTTCCTCTTCGTTCAGGCGCGGACTGCGCGGGCCGCCCGGCCCGCCGCGGAAGGCGCGCATTCCATCACAGTTTCCCCGCCCGGACCAAGCGTGGGGCCGCGCGGGACGCGAATTCGTGCCGTTGACCGCCGGCCTGCCCCGAAACGGCCGGTGGGAACGCTCGCCCCGGCGGCGCGTTGCGATAGAATCAAGCGCCATGGCCAACACACCGGACCCGGCGAGCACTCCCGAGGGAGTGCTCGAGATCGAAGAATCGGAGCCGAAGGTCGAGGAGCCGCCCCGGTACAACGTGGTGCTGCTCAATGACGACTATACTCCGATGGAGTTCGTGGTCGGGGTGCTGGAACGGTTCTTCGCCATGGACCGGGAGCAGGCGGTGAGGGTGATGCTGCACGTCCATACACGGGGCAAGGGAGTCTGCGGAACCTTCTCGCGCGAAATCGCGGAGACCAAGGTGAGCAAGGTGAACCGCTTCTCGCGCGAGCACCAGCATCCGCTCCTTTGCACCATGGAACACGCGTGAGGACCAGGTTCTCCGACGGCTTTCGAGGAGCTTGAGAGATGCTCGGCAAAGAGCTCGAAGCCACGTTGAACCAGGCGTTCCGCTCCGCGCGCGAGCAGCGCCACGAGTTCATGACCGTCGAGCATCTGCTTCTCGCCCTGCTGTCGAACCGCGACGCGCTGGAGGTGCTGCGCGCCTGCGGGGCGGACATCCCGCAGCTCGAGAACGAGCTGCGCCGGCATCTCGCCGAAACGGTTCCGGCCCTCGCACCCGGCGACGAACGCGAGACGCAGCCCACCCTGGGATTCCAGCGTGTCCTGCAGCGGTCGCTGTTCCACGTCCAGTCCTCGGGGAAGAAGCACGTCACGGGCGCCAACGTCCTCGTCGCCCTGTTCGGCGAGCGCGAGGCGCACGCCGCGTACCTCCTCAACCGCCAGAGCATTACCCGCCTCGACGTGGTGAACTTCATCTCGCACGGGATTTCCAAGGTTTCGGACGGCGGGGAGGGCGGCTCCCAGCCGGCTGCGGGAGAGGAAGGCAAGACAGCCGAGCAGGGCGGGACGTCACCGCTCGAGTCGTTCGCGATCAACCTCAACCGGCAGGCCGAGGAAGGACGCACCGACCCGCTCATCGGGCGTCGCCACGAGGTGGAGCGCACGATCCAGATCCTCTGCCGCCGGCGCAAGAACAACCCGCTGCTCGTGGGTGACGCCGGCGTCGGAAAAACGGCGATTGCGGAAGGGCTCGCGAAGCTGATCGTCGAAGGAGATGTCCCGGAGGTCATGGAGGGCGCCACCATCTACACCCTCGATCTGGGCTCGCTCCTCGCGGGAACGAAGTATCGGGGCGATTTCGAGAAGCGTCTCAAGGGCCTGCTTGCGGAGCTCCGCAAGAAGCCGAAGTCGATCCTCTTCATCGACGAGATCCACACCATCATCGGGGCGGGAGCCGCTTCGGGCGGGGTGATGGACGCCTCCAATCTCATCAAGCCGATGCTCGCCTCGGGCGAGCTGCGGTGCATCGGATCGACGACCTACACCGAGTACCGCGGAATCTTCGACAAGGATCGCGCGCTTTCGCGCCGATTCCAGATGATCGAGATCAACGAACCCTCGCTCGATGAGACCGGACGGATCCTCAAGGGGCTCAAGTCCCGGTTCGAGGAGCACCACGAGGTGCGGTTCACCCGCCAGGCCCTCGAGGCCGCGGTCAGCCTTGCCGACCGGTACATCAACGATCGACTCCTTCCCGACAAGGCCATCGACGTGATCGACGAGGCCGGGGCATCCCAGCGCCTGCTCCCGCCGTCGAGGCGCAAGAAGACGATCGGAGTCGCGGAGGTGGAGGCGGTCGTGGCGAAGATTGCACGGATCCCGCCGCGTTCGGTCTCGCGTTCGGACCGGGAGGTCATGCGCCACCTCGGCCGCGACCTGAAGATGATGGTGTTCGGGCAGGACCAGGCGATCGAGACCCTGGTGGCGGCGGTCAGGACGTCACGCTCGGGGCTGCGCGACCCGAACCGCCCGGTCGGCTGCTTCCTCCTCGCGGGACCGACCGGGGTGGGCAAGACGGAGGTCACGCGCCAGCTTGCCATCGCGCTCGGCGTCGAGCTGGTGCGCTTCGACATGTCGGAGTACATGGAGCGGCACACGGTCTCCCGGCTCATCGGGGCGCCGCCCGGATACGTGGGATTCGACCAGGGCGGCCTCCTTACCGAGGTGATCAACAAGCACCCCCATTCGGTCCTGCTGCTGGACGAGATCGAGAAGGCGCACCCGGATGTCTTCAACATCCTGCTCCAGGTCATGGACCATGGCACGCTCACCGACAACAACGGGCGCAAGGCCGATTTCCGTAACGTCGCGGTCGTGATGACGACCAACGCGGGCGCCGAGCAGCGCCACCGCCGCTCGATGGGCTTCACGACCCAGGATCACTCGCCTGACGCGATGGAGGCCATCGCGAAGACTTTCTCTCCCGAGTTCAGGAACCGGCTCGATGCGGTGGTCGAGTTCGACCAGCTCGACCGGAGCGTCATCGGGCGGATCGTCGACAAGTTCATTTTCGAGCTCGAATCCCAGCTCGAGGAAAAGCGGGTCACCCTCGAGCTCACCGCCGCCGCGCGGGACTGGCTCGCGGAGCGCGGATTCGACCCAACGATGGGTGCGCGCCCGATGGCGCGCGTCATCCAGGAGCAGGTAAAGCGCCCACTGGCGGACGAGCTGCTGTTCGGCAGCCTGGTCGACGGCGGGCACGTGGTAATCGACTCTGGAGCGGACGGCATCACGCTCGACTGTCAGCCAACCCCTTCGAGGAAATCTCGTGAACCGACCAGACGCTTGGAAACGGGGGCGGCGGACGTGACCAAGTAGCCGCCGGTGCGACTCGCGGGTCTCGCCTGCTGCATTGCGCTCGGCATCGGCACCGCCGGAGCGGGCACGCAGTCTCCGGCGACCATCTCCCCCGGGCGGATCGTCGCGCTTGCGCGCGTAGTGGACTTCCTTCCCACCGCGGCAACCACGGATCGAGAGGCGGTCAGAGCGTTCCTGGATGAACGGCTCGCTCCTCACTTCGACTTCGACACGATGGCCCGGCGGGCGGCCGGCCCGTTCTACCAACGCTTCAGCAACGCGGAACGCGAAAAGTTCTCCGCGCGCATCAGGGCCATGTTCATCGACGCGCTCGCCAGCAACCTCGTGCCGGGACCGCCCGGGGCAGCGAGGGTCGACATCTATCCGACCCGCTTCCTGCGATGGGGAGACGAGGCGTCGGTGCTCGCACGGATAACGAGCGCTCCGACGGCGCCGGTTTGGATGACTTTCCGGTTTCTTCGGACTCCCGAGGGATGGATGGCGTTCGATGCGGCCGCCAACGGATTCAGCGCCGTATCCCACTTCAGAACCTATTTCGCCGCCCTCGCACGGCAGCACGGATCCGGGGTCTTCCATCGCAGGCTGGAGGACCGGTAGTCAACCACGACACGGAAGGAAAGAACCAATGAAAAAGTCAGACATTGCGGCCCATGTAGCCAACCAGGCGTCGTTGTCCAGGCCCGTTGCGGACAGCGCGGTCAACGCGGTCTTCTCGGCAATCAGCGACGCCCTTGCACGGGAAGAGACCGTCACCATCGCGGGGTTCGGCACGTTCTCGACGAAGAGGCGTCCCGCACGTCAGGGGCGCAATCCCCGTACCGGGGAGAGCATCACCATCTCCGCCTCGATAGTCCCGTCCTTCAAGCCGGGCAAGACCCTTCGCGACGCCGTCAACTAGGCTCCTCGAGGGGGCCCGATCTTTGCGGATGGTTCAAGTTTGCAAACCGGTTTCAGCACCGAGGCGTACGAGGCTGCCACCAAGAGAAGTGCCTGCATTTCTCCTGGCAGGGCGCGACGGGGCTTCGGACGAAGATGGGCGGGTTCGACCATGTCCCGTCGGTCCGAGGCGCAGCCGGGCTAGCCTTCGGCCGGGGCTGCGGCGCGGGCGAATCCGCCCCCGTCGCGGTTCACCGTCCGCACCGCATCGCTGAATCCTCCGGCGTCGTTCGACGCGACGACACGGTACCGTTCCAGCAGCTCGGGGGCGGCGTTGCCCACCACGAAGGGGTTGGCGCTCCACCGCAACATGCCGCAGTCGTTGTAGTCGTTGCCGACCGCGACGGTCCGCCCCGCGTCGAGACCGTGGCGGGCGGCAAGCCACGCCACCGCGGACTCCTTGCTCACCCCGCGCGGGCGCACCTCGACCCAGATTGAACGCCCGTCCAGGGGCGAAGTGCTCCGGACCACCGCGAAGTCCGACAACCCGGTGCCCAGCCGATCGTGGAGCGCGTCCTCGCCGGGCTCGAGGATGGCCACGAACTGGCAGGCCGCCGGGAGGGGGCCGGTTCCGTCGTCCGGCCTCGTGCCCGCACCGCCGCCATCGTCCCACGGCGCGGCGAACTCGCCGTACCTCCCGATGCGCCGTTCGAAGTCCGGATTGCCCGGACGCGCCCGCACGTATCGAAACCGATGGTCGTCCGGCACCGGATCGTGGGCCATGAAGTCGACCCCGAAACGGCGCAGCGCCTCGGCCACCCGGCGCACGTCTCCCGCCTCGAACGCGTGCCGGCGGAGCAACCGTCGGGACCCCCAATCGAGGATTCCGGCCCCGCTCGACACCACCAGGTAGTCGATCGGGACTGCGCGATCGAGGACCCGCTCCGCCGCCACGAGCGATCGCCCGGTCGCGACCACGCGGACCACGCCGGCCTCGCCGAGCTCCCTGAGGGCGAGCGCATCGCGCGACCCCAACGTATGGTCCGAGCCGAGGAGCGTGCCGTCGAGATCCGTGGCGATCAGGCCGACCGGCGGCGGTCGGCTCACGTCAACTTCCACCACGCCGCCAGCGATGGTAGCGCTCGAGCCACCGCAGGACCCGCTCCGGAGCGTGCTCGCGCCTCCAGTTTCCGGCTGCGAACTTGGCGCCCTCGGCCATCGTGGGATAGACGTGGATCGTGCCGAGCAGCTTCTTCAGCCCGAGCCCGTGGCGCATCGCGAGGACGAACTCCATCAGGAGGTCGCCCGCGTGCTCGCCGGCGATGGTCGCCCCGAGTATCCGATCCTTGCCGGGCACCGTCAGCACCTTGACGAGCCCATGGGCTTCGGAGTCGGCGATGGCCCGGTCGAGGTCGTCGAATCCGTATCGGGTCACTTCGAACGGGATCCCCTGCTCGGTGGCCTCGATCTCGTTGAGCCCCACCCTTGCGACCTCGGGATCGGTGAAAGTCGCCCAGGGCACCACCGAATAGTCCGCCCGGAAGCGCTTGAGCCCGCCGAACAAGGCGTTTACCGAGGCATACCAGGCCTGGTGGGACGCGGTGTGGGTGAACTGATACGGGCCCGCGACGTCGCCGCAGGCGTAGATGTTCGGAAAGCGCGTGGCGAGAAAGTCGTCCGTCTCGACCCCCCCGCCGCGAGCCGTCTCGATACCGAGCTCCTCGAGTCCGAACCCGGCCGTGCGCGGGGCACGTCCGACGGCCAGGATCACTTCGTCGAACTCGATCTCGCGGACCTCGTCGTCCGCGGCCGTGCAGGTGATCGTCTTGCGCCCGCCGTCGCGCGTGAACGCGCTCGCGCGGTGTTCGGTGAGCAGGTCGACGCCCTCGCCCCGGAGCCGCTCGGCAACGAGCTCGGAGAACTCGGGGTCCTCGCGCGGCAGCACGCGCGCGTGCGTCTGGATCTGGGACACCTCCGACCCGAATCGCGCGAAGCACTGGGCGAGCTCGCACCCGATGGGCCCGCCGCCCACGACGACGAGGCGGGAGGGGAGGGGTCGGAGCCCCCATACGGTCTCGGACGTGAGGGGGGCGACGTCCTCGATGCCGGGGATCGGCGGCACGACGGGAGCCGCGCCGGTCGCGACGACGATGTTGCGGGTCGTGATGGTGCGCTCCCCGACGCGCACCGCGAAGGGAGACTCGATGAACGCCTCGCCGCGAACGCAATCGACCCCCAGGCCCTCGTAGCGCTCGACCGAGTCGTGCGGAGCGATGCGCTCGATGTTGCGGTGAACCCGATCCATCACCTGCGCGAAGTCGAAGTCCGCGGTGGCGCCGCGAACCCCGAGCTCCTCCGCGCGTGCGACGTGCGAGAGGAACTTCGCGGTCCGGATGAGGCTCTTCGAGGGGACGCAGCCGGTGTTGAGGCAATCCCCTCCCATCTCGTCCTTCTCGACGAGGGTGACGCGCGCCCGGACCGTCGCGCCGATGAGCGAGCTCACGAGCCCCGCGGAGCCCGCCCCGATCACCACGAGATCGCGTTCGAAGCGCTTCGGGCGCCGGTAGCCGCGGTAGATCCGCCGGGCGCGGAGCGCGTCGACGATCTTCTTCGCGACGAGCGGAAAGACGCCGAGCAGGGCGAAGGAGAGGAGGATGGCCGGAGACAGGATTCCGGCCAGACTCTCGAGCTCCCCGAGCCGGGTCCCGGCGTTCACGTACACGAGGGTTCCCGGCAGCATGCCGGCCTGGCTCACGAACGCGAACGCCAGCACCCGCATGGACGTCAACCCCATCGCGAGGTTGATGATGAAGAACGGGAACACCGGCACGAGGCGCAGGGTGAAGAGGTAGAACGCCCCGTCCTTGCGAACGCCGCCGTCGATTCGCTCGAGCGCCCCCGCGAACCGGCGTCGCACCGTGTCCCGGGCAAGGTAACGGGCGAGCAGGAAGGCGCAGGTCGCACCAAGGGTCGACGCGAAGGAGACGATGACGGTCCCCCATCCAAGGCCGAAGATTGCGCCCGCGACGAGGGTCAGGACGGCGGCGCCAGGCAAGGACAGGCCGGTGACCGCGACGTAAATCGCGAAGAACACCGCACCGACCAGAAGGGGACGGGCAAGGAACAGATCGTGCATCCGGCCGCGCTGGGCCTGCAGGAACTCGAGGTCCAGGTAACGCCCGAGATCGAGCGTGAAGAACAGAGCGACGACCACCGCGACCGCGGCGAGGACGAGGAGCTTCTTTCGGTCCACGGTTCAGGCGCCTCCGTGACCGCTCACCGGTACGCGTCCCTGCACTGCGTCTTCCTCCTTCGCGGTCAACCCGGGCGCCGGCCGGCGGCACCGGCCGGCGGCGGCGAACGATGCGGTCGACCCGGGTCGGCGCCGGTCACGACTCGGGGCGACTCACGTTCGGGTGAGCAGCCGCATCAGCGACGAAGTATCCCAGCGCCCGCCTCCCATCGCCCGGACCTCCGCGTAGAACTGGTCGACCAGCGCGGTGAGGGGCAGGCGCGCGCCGATCCGGTCGCCTTCGGCAAGGCACATCCCGAGGTCCTTGCGCATCCAGTCCACCGCGAAGCCGAACTCGAACTCGTCGCGGACCATCGTCGGCATGCGGTTCTGCATCTGCCACGAACCGGCCGCCCCCTGCGAGATGACATCGAGCACCTTGCCGGTGTCGAGTCCGGCCCGGACCGCGAAATTGGTCGCCTCCGAAAGGCCCTGGACGACTCCCGCGATGCAGATCTGGTTGACCATCTTGGTGAGCTGGCCGGCTCCGGGCGGGCCGATGAGCGAACACACCTTCGAATAGCAGTCCATGACCGGACCCGCCCGCGCGAAAGTCTCCTCGTCCCCCCCGCACATGACCGCGAGCACGCCGTTCTCGGCCCCCGCCTGTCCACCCGAGACCGGCGCGTCGAGAAACTCGAAGCCCAGGTCCCGCGCCTGCGCGTGGAGCTCGCGTGCGACGACCGCCGACGCGGTCGTGTGGTCGACGAAGACGGCTCCGGCCTGCATTCCGGCGAACGCCCCGTCCGGCCCGAGCACGACGGATCGAAGATCGTCGTCGTTGCCGACGCACGCGAACACGACCTCGGCCCCGCGGGCGGCCGCGCCCGGCGTGTCCTCGGCTCGGCCCCGATGGCTCGCGAGCCATTCCTCGGCGCGCGAACGGGTTCGGTTGTACACCGTCACCTCGTGACCCGCGGCGGCGAGATGTCCCGCCATCGGGAAGCCCATGACGCCAAGTCCGATGAACGCCACCTTCCGAGATTCGCCGCTCATTTCCTGCTCCGCGACCCGCGACCGGGCGGCACGATACCACAGGCTTCGAACCTGCGATCGGACTCCGGAGTGCGGCCGCTATCCGCCCGCGTGCCCGACGTCCGTGCGGTGTGCAAACGCCGATTCGATGCCCTGCGACCGCTCCCCTTCGGACCCCGGCGACGGTTCTCCGACCGGAAGGAGCAGGGTCACGCGCAGCCCGGCCCCGCCGCGCGACGCCTCGTTCTCCGCGAGCTCGACCCGCCCGCCATGCAGGATCGCGACCGCCTCCACCAGAGCGAGCCCGAGTCCGTTCCCGGTCGTGTTGCGACTCGCCTCGAGCCGGACGAAGCGTCGAAACACGCGTTCGCGGTCTTCCTCGGGGACTCCGGGACCTTCGTCCCGCACGACGATCCGCGCGCCGGGTCCGCCGCCCGGGGCCGGCGCCATCCCGGCCTCCACGACCACCCTCCCCTCTCCATGCCGGAGCGCATTGTCCACGAGGTTCGACAGGGCCTGGAACAGGAGATCGCGGTCGCCCGTCGCCGGCAGCTCGCGGCCGGCGCCGCGGAACACGAGCTCGCGACCGCTCTCGTGCGCGTACGGTTCGTAAAGGTCGACCGCGTCGCCGGCAAGGGCGCCAAGGTCCAGTCCGGTGAATCCTTCCCGGCTCCCATGGGATTCCACCCGAGCGATGCGGAGCAGGGCCGCGAAAGTGGCGAGAAGCCGGTCCGACTCTCCGATCGCCGCTTCCACCGACTCCGCCGAATCGGAGCCAAGGCCGCCCGAGTCGCGCAGCTCCTCGAGCCGGGTGCGAAGCCGGGTCAGGGGCGTCTTGAGGTCATGCGCGATGTCGTCGGTCACCCGACGGATCCCGTCCATGAGCTCCTGGATCCGGTCGAGCATCGCATTGAGCTGCTCGGCGAGCTGGTCGAAATCGTCACGCGTGCCGCGGGTCGGGATGCGGCGCGCAAGGTCGCCGCGCATGATCTCCCGGCTCGCCCGGTTGATCGCGTCGATCCGGCGCATCGTCCCGCGGCCCATCGCGAACGCTCCGAGCACCGCGAGGATCAGGGTCAGGCCGAAGCTCCACGCGAGGGCGAGCCGAATCCGCCGGCACGCCCGGTCGATCTCGTGCATGTCGCGGCCGACGAGCAGCAGCAGGCCGCCGGGAAGGACCGATATCCGGGCCCGCGCGAGATGGGGGGTGTCGTCGGGCTCGCGGGCGGCCCAGAGCGGAAATTCGACCCACCCGCCCGAGGCCGACGCCGCGTCCGGCCAGCCGCTCACGTTGCCCGCGAGCGCACGCCGGCCGGCAGTGGCGAAAAGGTAGATGTACGGCCCGCGCGGGCTGCGGGCAACCCGATCCTCGAGCACCCGCGAGAACGACGCGAGCCCGCCCCCGCGAAACCGGGCGGTCAGGCTCCGGAGCTCGCGGTCGATGGCCGCGTCGGCCCCCTCCTCGAGGTGCATCGCGGTAGTCCAGTAGACGAAGCCGAGGACGACGCAGACCGAACCCTCGAACAGCAGCAGGTACACCACCGCGAGTCGGAACGTGGAGCTTCGGAGGTATCGCGCGAGCGCGCTCAATCCTCGGGGTCCCGCAGCCGGTAGCCGACACCTCGCACCGTCTCGATGAGCGGCTGGGAGAACGGACGATCCACCTTGGCCCGCAGCCGGGAGACGTGCACGTCCACCACGTTCGTCTGGGGGTCGAAGTGGTAGTCCCAGACGTTCTCGAGGAGCATGGTCCGCGTCACCACCTGTCCCCGGTGCCGCATCAGGTACTCGAGGAGCGCGAATTCCCGCGGAAGCACCCGAATGAGCTCTCCGGCCCGGGCCACCGTCCGGCGCCGGGGATCCAGCTCCAGATCCCCGGCCCGGTACACCGTGTCGGTCGCGACCCCGCCGCGCGGCCGGCGCTGCAGCGCTTCCAGGCGGGCGATGAGCTCGCTGAACGCGAACGGCTTGGTGAGATAGTCGTCGCCGCCCGCCCGAAGCCCTTCCACCCGATTGTCGACCTCGGCAAGGGCGCTCAGGATGAGGATCGGGGTGGTGTTGCCCGCCGACCGGACGGTCTTGAGGACGGCAAGGCCGTCAAGCCCGGGAAGCATCCGATCGACCACCATCACGTCGTAGGCCTGTTCCAGCGCGTGGAACAGGCCGTCGCGGCCATCGCGGGCGACATCGACGAGGTACCCGTGCTGGCGAAGCCCCTTGGCGATGAACTTCGCCACCACGTCGTCGTCCTCGATGATGAGCGCCCGCATCATGGCCATGTTCTCCCGATCCCGGAAAGGCTATGCGATCTCGACCCGCACCGCCACGAAGCGCGGCTGCCCGCGCCGCTCGATGAGCAGCAGCGCATGCTCGCGTCCGCCGTCGGCCACCTTGCGCAGCGCGCGCTGCACGGCCGCGCCGTCCGAGACGGGCTCGTTCTCGATGCTGACCAGCACGTCGCCGCGCCGTAACTGCGCCTGCGCCGCCGGGCTCCCGGGTTGCACGCCGGCGATCACGAGCTTGCCGTCGCGCTGTTGCAGGAGCGCCCCGAGGCGCGGCCCCGCGCCGGCTCCGGACTCCCGGGCGTCGCTTGGCGCTTCGCCCCCCGCCTCCGGCCACCCGCCGAGCTCGACCGCGATCTCGAGCGGCTTGCCGTCGCGGAACACGGTGACCGTCAGAGCGTCCCCCGGCTCCATCGCACCGACCTCTCGGGCGAGCGTCCTGCCGTCCGTCATCGAGCGCCCGCCGATCGCGGTCACCACGTCGGCCGGCCGGATGCCGGCGTGCGCGGCGGGGCTGTCCGCCACCACCTCGGCCACGAGCGCTCCTTCGACCTGCTCCATTTCGAGGCTCTCCGCGAGCTCGGGGGTGAGCGGCTGCAGGGACACTCCGAGCCAGCCGCGCGAGACCTTGCCCTCGTCGATGAGCTCGGCCACCACCGGGGCGGCGATGGAGGCCGGAACCGCGAAGCCGATTCCGACGTTGCCGCCGGACGGGGCGTAGATCGCGGCGTTCACCCCGATGACCCGGCCGCGCGCGTCGAACAGCGGTCCGCCCGAGCTGCCGCGGTTGATGGGAGCGTCGACCTGCAGGAAGTCGCCGTAGCCGCCGGCGCGGATGTCGCGCCCGCGGGCGGAGAGGATCCCGGCCGTCACCGTGCCGCCGAAGCCGAACGGATTGCCGATCGCCACCACCCAGTCGCCGACCCGGGCATCGCCGTCGTCACCGAAGGAGAGCCACGCGCGCGCATCCGCATCCTCAACCTCGAGCACCGCGAGATCGGTCCGGGAGTCCCGGCCGACCACCCGCGCCTCGTGGCGGGTTCCGTCGTGCAGGGTGACGGTTACCTCCGTCGCACCGGCGACGACGTGGTCGCTCGTGACGATGTGACCCTCCCCGTCGATGAAGAACCCGGAGCCCACCTGCAACTGCGGACTCGACGGGGACGGCATCCGCTCGAAGAAGCGCTCGAACGGGGCCTTCCCGAACCACGGCGGGCGCGGCATCCCGGCCGCCACGGACGCAGGTTTCTCCACCGTGATGAAGACCACGGCCGGCTGGACCCGTTCGGCGAGATCCGCGAAGCCGGACGACGAGGGCGCGGCAAGCTCTCCGATGGGTCCGCCCGGCGAACGGGCGGAGTCCGAGGTCACCGCGACCGACTCCGCCGCGCCGAACACGACCGCGCCGGCGAGCGCGCCGGCGCTGAACAGGGCGATTGCGCCTCGATTTGGAATGGAAGTCGGAAGTTTCATGTCGTTGCTGCCTCCAGCGCTGGTTCGACTCGATGTGCCCCGCATGCGCGGGGGATGCGTCGAACCCTACGCCGGCCCTCCTTAACCGCCGCTGTCGAGAACGTTACGGTTCTGCAATGTTGGGAGCGGAGAAGGTCGCGCGGTTGCGCCATCGCGACATTCGCATTCGTCGCGGCGCTGGTCCGGGCCACTTGGAGACCGCAACGGGCGAGGGACCGCCCCGATCGCGTCCCTGCAACCGGGTTTCCGGCGAGGGAGCCGTCGCGCAAGAGTCGAGCCGGCGGCCTCCGGCTCCTCAGTTGCCTTCGGGGAAGGGGTCGGACTCGCGGGCGAGCTTGCGGGTGAGGGTGTTGCGCCCCCAGCCGAGCCGCCGGGCCGCCTCGTGCCGGAGCCCGCGGCTGTGGTGAAGGGCGACTTCGATGAGCGCGCGCTCGAATCGGGGCACCGCTTCGTCCATCAGCCGGATATCGCCGGCCCGAAGCCGCTCGTCCGCCCACTTCGCGAGGGCTTGTTCCCAGCTCTCGGACCCGCATCCCTCTTCGCTCCCGCCGGCCGGTGCGGCCGCCGACGGCGGACCGCCTTCGGGCGAGCCCAGCTCCGGGGGAAGATCCTCCACGCGGACCTCGCGCCCTGCCGCCATGACCGTCAGCCAGCGACAGGTGTTCTCGATCTGGCGCACGTTGCCCGGCCAGGGCAGGCGGGCGAGGTGCTCTTCGGCCGCCGGCGCAAGCACCTTGGGCTCCACCCCGAGCTCCGCCGCCGCCTCGGCCAGGAAGTGACGCGCGAGCGGGCCGACGTCCTCGGGCCGTTCGCGCAGGGCCGGCACCCGCACTCCGATCACGTTGAGCCGGTGGAAGAGATCCTCGCGGAACCGCCCCTCGCGCACCCGCTGTCCGAGGTCCTGGTGGGTGGCCGCGATGATGCGCACCTCGACCCGCACCGGGGCATGTCCCCCGACCCGAAAGAACTCCTGGTCGGCCAGCACCCGCAGGAGCCGGGTCTGGAGGTCGGCCGGCATGTCCCCGATCTCGTCCAGGAACAGGGTTCCCCCGTGGGCCTGCTCGAAGCGGCCCCGGTAGCGGGCATGGGCCCCCGTGAACGCGCCGCGTTCGTGTCCGAAGAGCTCCGATTCGAGCAGCTCCGGCGGCACGGCGGGCGTGTTCACCGCGATGAACGGGCCGTTGGCGCTGGGACTGTGCTCGTGCAGGGCGCGGGCGACGAGCTCCTTCCCGGTCCCCGACTCGCCGGTGATGAGGACGGTGACGGTGGAGCGCGAGAGCCGGCCAATGGCACGAAACACCTCCTGCATGGCCGAGGCGGAGCCCACGATCTTCGCCTCCGGGGACGGGCTCTCCGGGGCTTGCGCTCCCGTGTCCGCCGCGCTCGCGACGGCCCGCGCCGCGACCGTCACCACCTCGTCGATGTCGAGGGGCTTGGCGAGAAACTCGAATGCTCCCTCGCGGTACGCGGAGACGGTGCTCTCGAGGTCGGAGTACGCGGTCATCATGATCGCGGGCACGTCGGGGTGGTCCTCGGCGAGCCTCGCCAGCACCCCGAAGCCGTCGGTCCCCGGCATCCGCACGTCGCAGAACAGCGCGTGCGGCCGGTCGGAGCGGAGCGCGGCAAGAGCGGCGTCCCCGGTCTCGAACGTGCGGGTCCGGAACCCCGCGCGGGCCAGGGCCTTCTCCAGCACGAAGCGGATCGAGCGGTCGTCGTCGACCACCCAGATCTCGGAGTCCGCGCGGGCCGTCACGCGAACGACCCCGAAACGGGGAGCAAAATGGTGAACACGGTCTCGCCGCCACTGCGCTCGTGCTCGATGATGCCTCCGTGGCGGCTCACGAGGGACTGGGCGATGGGCAGTCCGAGCCCGGACCCCTCCGCGCGCCCGCTCACCATGGGATAGAAGATCGACTCGGCGAGATCGGGCGGCACCCCGGGCCCGTCGTCGATCACGTCGATGCGGGCGGCGAGCGGATGCTGGCGGCGGCCGATGTGGGCCTGGTGAACCACCCGGGTACGGACCGCGAGGCGGTCGCCCTTCGCCTGCCGCGCATTCCTCACGACGTTGAGCACCGCCTGCACGAGCTGGTCGAAGCTGCCGAGAAGGGAGGGAATGCTCGGATCGTAGTCTCGCGCGATCGCCACCCCCGAACCCGATTCGGCCTCGACCAGGGAGCACACGCGCTCGGTCACGCGATGAACGTTGAGCAGCTCGTGCTCGACCGGCGCGTCCGGCATCACCAGACGGTCGACCAGCAGGCTCAGCCGATCCGCCTCCGAGATGATGATCCCGGTGAGCTCGGCGAGCCCTTCCGCCCCGGTGCCGCCGAGCTCGCGCTCGAGAAGCTGAGCGGCCCCGCGGAGCCCTCCCAGGGGGTTCCGGATCTCGTGGGCCAGTCCCCGCACCACCGCTTCCACCGACTCGTTCTGCATCAACAGCCGCCCTTCGTCGCTCACGCGCCGGTAGTGCTCCACGTCCGACATCTCGAGAAGCACCCCCGGACCGTCGTCCTCGGCGAGCGGGGTGGCCGTGCAGTCCACCAGCCGGCGACCGAGACGCACGCTGCGCTCGACGCAGGCCCGCCCCCCGGCGAGGGCCCGCCCGGCGAGCTCCGCGCACTCTTCGCCGCGCGCCAGCCGGGCAAAGGGGAGCCCGACGCTCCGCCGCACGCTCGTCTCGAGGAGCGTCTCCGCGGCCGAATTGAGCGCGGCCACCCGGAATCCTTCGTCGAGCACGACCACCGCCGTGCTCATGTTCTCGAGGACGCGCCTTCGAAGATCCGTGTGCATGTACCTCCGCGGGGACCGTGCGGGCCGGCGCGCGCGCACCGGCGGACCGAACGGCCGCCTTTCGTTGCGCTCACAGGCTGTAGTACATGTCGAACTCGCACGGGTGCGTGGCCATCAGCATCCGGTCCACTTCCTCCATCTTGAGATCGATGTACGCGTCGATCATGTCGTCGGAGAACACCCCCGAGGCGGTGAGGAACTCCCGATCGCCGTCGAGCTCGTCGAGCGCCTCGGCCAGGGTCGCGCAGATGCGGGGAATGCTCCGCTCCTCCTCGCGGCTGAGCTCGTAGAGGTCCCGGTCGATCGGGTCGCCCGGGTCGATCCGGTTCCGGATCCCGTCGATCCCGGCCATCATCATCGCCGCGAACGTGAAGTAGGGGTTGCCGTTCGAGTCGGGGAAACGCACCTCGATCCGGGCTGCGTTCGGGTCGTGCACGAAGGGGATCCGAACCGAGGCCGACCGGTTGGTCGCGGAGTAGGCGAGCAAGGTCGGGGCCTCGAAGCCCGGGACGAGGCGCTTGTACGAGTTCGTCCCGGAATTGGTGAAGGCGTTGAGAGCGCGGGCGTGGCGGAAGACCCCGCCGATGTACCACAGCGCCTCCTGGGAGAGCCCGCCGTAAAGGTCGCCGGGAAAGAGGTTCCGCCCGTCCCTGGCGAGCGACTGGTGAACGTGCATGCCGTTGCCGTTGTCGCCCACCATCGGCTTGGGCATGAACGTCGCGGTCATGCCGTAGGAAGCGGCGACGTTGTGCACCACGTACTTGAGCATCTGGACCTGGTCGGCCTTCTCGACGAGGGTCGCGGCCCCGGTTCCGATCTCCGCCTGGCCGCCGGTCCCCACCTCATGGTGGTGCATCTCGACGTCGAGCCCGACCTCTTCGAGGGTGAGGCACATCGCGGACCGGACGTCGAACAGGGAGTCCACCGGAGGCACCGGGAAATAGCCGCCCTTGAGGCGAATCCGATGGCCGCGGTTGCCGTCCCACTCGGAGTCCCACGCCCCTTCCGATGAGCGGATCTCGTAGAAGCAGTGGTTGATCCCGTCGCCAAAACGCACGTCGTCGAAGACGAAGAACTCTGGCTCGGGTCCGAAGAGCGCGGAATCGGCAATCCCCGTCGAGACGAGGTGCGCCTCCGCGCGCCTGGCGATCGTGCGCGGATCGCGATCGTAGCCCTCCATGGTGGCGGGCTCGAGCACATCGCAGCGAAGGATGAGGGTCGGCTCGTCGCGGAAGGGGTCGAGGACGGCGCTCCCGGGGTCCGGCATCAGCACCATGTCGGACTTGTCGATGCTTCGCCAGCCCGCGATGGACGAGCCATCGAACATCTTCCCCGTCTCGAAGAACCGTTCGTCGACCGCCTTCGCGGGCACGGTCGAATGCTGCTCCTTTCCGCGGGTATCGGTGAACCTCAAGTCCACGAACCTCACGGCTTCGTCCCGGATCCTCTCGATGACGTCGGCTGGTGTCGCCATGTTCTTCTCCTCGCGGGCTGCGCCTGGGCCGGCGCGAACTGCACGCGCGCGGCTTCACCCTGGATACAGCACGATCCGTGCCAACGCCCCGCCGATTTCGCTCGCCGGGCCCACCACGTGCGTTGCGCGAGTCCGTGCCGGACCGCAAGCGGGGCCGGGCCGCCGGCGCGAGGAAGGGCTCGCCCGGAGATTCTGCACAATTTTAGTGCGAAAAACCCAAGATGCACCAGGATGGTGCGATACGGCGAACCCATCCCGCGCGCGAAACCGACCGCGAAGGGGAATCAAGGGTTGTGACATCCCGTCCGGCCCGCGAGGGGATACGGCGCATCGTGGCGCGCCGGGGCGGTAGGCGAAGGTCAGCTCGACGCGGCGCCGCCGACGACGACGGTGATGACGAGCTCGTAGTCGGCGCCGTCCGCGGTCGAGGCAATGCGGTGCCCGTTCAGGCGGCACCAGGCCGGGATGTCGTGGAGCGCTCCCGGATCGGTGCAGGTCACCTCGAGGACGTCGCCCGGCGCAAGTCCCTTGACCCGCTCCTGGGTGCGAATGACCGGCAGGGGGCAGAGCAGGCGGCGCGCGTCGAGGGTGGCCCGGGCCATGCGCCGGCTCAGACGTACCAGTCGTCCGGGATCGCGCTCGGGGCCATCGGCGTTACCGCGAGCCGCTGCGTCGGCCGGCCCGCGCCGCCGATCTCCACGTCGACCCGCTCCGCGCCGCGCCCCTGGCTGAAGCGGGCGGTGAGACGGGCGGCGAGCTCGAGGTCCTCGTCGCCCGGCTCCCCGTCCACCAGGGCGAGCGGGCCCGGGTGGCTCACCGTGCGAAGGTGAACGAACTGTCCGCGGTATCCGCTCAGGAAATTGTTCTCGCCCTCCTCGCGACCGACGATGACCTTGAAGTGAGGGCGCGGGCGAAGGTGCCGTCCGACCTTGAGCAGCATGATGTCGTCGAGCTCGTAGTCACGCTCGCCGCGGCTCGTCCAGAGATCGGCGAGCTTGCTCGAATACTGCCGGTCGGTGAGGAAGCAGCAGCCCCCGGCGGGCTGCGCGTAGTCCTCGATGCCGAAGTCGGCCGCAAGGGCGAACTGCGGCTTTCGCGTACGCCCCGTGAAGTCGTGCAGGCGCTCGCGCGCCACCCACCCCTCGCGCTCGGGCAGGGTGGGCGGCAGGCGCCGTGCGCAAAGCGGACGGAGAAGCCGGTCGTCCGCCCCCGATTCGCGCGCCACCACCGGCATGGTCTCGCGCCGTTGCGACTTCGGGCGCTGGCCGATGACCTCGCCGGTGATGATGAAGTCGAAGCCGTGCTCCTCCATCCACTCCCGCGCGCGGCCGACCATGAACGTCTTGCAGTCGAGGCACGGGTTGAGGTTCGCGCCGTAGCCGTGCTTCGGATTGAGGACGACCCGCTTGTACTCCTCGACCACATCGATGAGGTGGAGCCGGATCCCGAGCTGCTCGGCGACCCAGAGCGCATTGTTGCGCGGGTTCGCGCCGCCGCCGTTCGCCCGGCGGCGGATCGCGTGGGTGTGGCCTTCGACGCAGAAGCCGGTGAAGAAGTTGATGCCTTCCACGTGGACCCCCTGTTCGAGGATGGTCCGTGCCGCAAGCATCGAATCGAGTCCGCCCGAGATGAGGGCGACCGCCTTGCGGCCCGCCCCCGGCATTGATTCCGAATCGTTCACGATCGCACTGCCACCATGTGGAGTCAGGGAAGCCGCGACTCGAGCGCATGGAGCTCGCTCGCCCGCTCGCGCCGCCGCACCAGGTGCACCCGGTCCCCGTCCACCATGACCTCGGCCGCGCGGGGGCGCGAATTGTAGTTCGAACTCATCACGAATCCATAGGCGCCGGCGGAGCGGAGGGCCACGAAATCGCCCTCGCGGATGTCGAGCTCCCGGTCGCGGCCGAGGAAATCTCCGGACTCGCACACCGGTCCGGCCACCGTGTAGACCGCCCTCCCCTCCCCGTCCCGTCGTTCGCAGGGCTCGATCCGCGACCACCCGCCGTAGAGGGCCGGGCGGATGAAGTCGTTCATCGCCGCGTCCACGATCGCGAACCGGTGCCCGCCGTTGTCCTTGATGTACTCCACCCGGGCGAGGAGAACGCCGGCGTTGCCGCACACGGAACGGCCCGGCTCGAGGAAGACCGTGACGGGGCGCCCGCCGAGGGCATCGCGCACGACGGCCGCGTACTCGGCGGGCGAAGGCGGAGTCTCGTCCCGATACCGGATTCCGAGCCCTCCCCCGACGTCGACCTCGGTGATCTCGATGCCGTCGCCCGCAAGCTCGTCGATGAGGGCGACCACCCGTGCGAGCGCGTCGCGGAAGGGTTCGAGGGAGGTGATCTGCGAACCGATGTGGCAGCCGACCCCCGCCATTCGCAGCGACGGCATCCCGGCTCCGCGGGCGTACAGGTCCCGCGCCTGCGCAATCGGGATGCCGAACTTGCTGCTCTCGAGGCCGGTCGCGATGTAGGGATGGGTCTTCGGATCGACGTCGGGGTTGACCCGGAGCGCGACCGGGGCCACCCGGCCCGCCTCGTGCGCCACCTCCGCGAGCCGCGCGAGCTCGGATGGCGACTCGACGTTGAACGAGCGGATCCCGGCCTCGAGGCCCATCCGCATCTCGTCGCGCGACTTTCCGACCCCGGAGAAGATGACCCGAGCCGGATCGCCCCCCGCCGCGAGCACCCGCTCGAGCTCTCCCCCCGAGACGATGTCGAAGCCGGAGCCGAGCCGGGCGAGGGCATCGAGCAGGCCGAGGTTCGAGTTGGCCTTGACCGCGAAGCACACCTGGTGGGGCACCCCGGCGAGCGCGTCGTCGAACGCGCGCCACGCCGACTCGAGCGCCGCGCGCGAGTAGACGTAGAGCGGAGTGCCGAAGCGGTTCGCCAGATCGGACAGCCGTGAACCCTCGGCGAAGAGCGACCTCCCACGCAAGGGGAACGGCTCGATGGCCGGCGTCTCGCCCGGAGCCGTCATCGCTGCCGCGACCGACATGTTCAGCCGCGCGCGACGGGGCCGCCGGACGGCCGCGCCGCACCCGGCCGCGAAACTTCCCGCGCTTCGAGCCCGGGCGTCCATCGGACAGCGGAGAGAGAAGACTTCTCCGGGAGCTGGAGCGGCCCGGCCTGCCCGCATCCGCCAAGAGCGAGGACCATCGCCCCACTCGCGGCAAGGATCGCGAGTGCGGCGCCGGACGCGCCGGAGCGCCGTTGTCGCTTGCGCATGTTCGCTTCCTTCGTCCTCGATTCGCCCGCCATGCCCCAAGCCCGGTTCGAACGCGACCGGGGCCGCTCCCGGCGCGCGCTCGTGCGTGACCCGCGGCCCGCATCGAAAGCGGGGGTCCGGGCGCAGCGTTGCACAGCACGGGCAATCGCTTCAACATGGGGGCCGTGCAGGACCCCCCGGTCATCTACGAGCCGCGGAACCGCCGGCCCTCGGCCGCCGTCATCTGGCTGCACGGGCTCGGTGCGGACGGTCACGACTTCGCGCCCATCGTTCCCGAGCTCGGCGCCCTGCGCGCGTGGACCCGCTTCATTTTCCCACACGCCCCGCTTCGCCCGGTCTCCATCAATTTCGGCATGACGATGCGGGCCTGGTACGACATCCGGATGGATGGCGACGAATTCGTCTCCGACGAAAATCATCTCCGGGCGTCGCAGGAGGCCGTCGAAGGGCTGATCGCGAGGGAGGTCGAGGCCGGCATCCCCGCCGGCCGGATCGTGCTGGCCGGCTTCTCCCAGGGCGGAGCGGTCGCTCTCCAGACGGCGCTCCGTCATCCGCATCGGCTCGCGGGGTTGATGGCGCTCTCCACCTACCTGCCCCTCGCCGAGACCCTCGCGGCGGAGCGCGACCCCGCCAACGCCGACATTCCCGTGTTCCTGGCCCACGGCGAGCAGGACCCGCTGATCGGCATGGACCGCGCCGTCCGCTCCCTCGATGCGCTCCGCCTTCTCGACTACGAGGTGCAATGGCATGCGTATCGGATGGCGCACGCGGTGTGCCCGGAGGAGATCGCGGATATCGGCGAATGGCTCGCCCGGGTCGTTCCCGCCGCCGCGCGGCCGGGAGAAGGCTGACCCTCAGGCGCCCGGACGCGGCGCCGCCCGGCCCTTCGGCTTCCCCCTGTGGCGCCCGCCGCGCGGACGGTTGTCCCGCGGTCCGGACGGACGCCGGCGTTTCGGCAGCGGCGCGGACGGACGCGGCTCGACCAGCTTCGATTCGTCCACCGGCTCGGCCGGGATCCGCATCCCGAGAAGCTCCTCGATCTCCATCAACGAATAGACGAATCGCTCGCAGGCGAGACTCACCGCCTCGCCCTTCGCGCCCACCCGGGCAGTCCGGCCGATACGGTGCACGTAGTCCTCGGCATCCTGGGGAAGATCGAAGTTGAACACGTGCGTCACCCCCGGTATGTGGAGCCCGCGGGCGGCGACGTCCGTCGCGACCAGGATGGAGACTCCGCCCCCGTGGAACCGCTCCAGCAGGGAAAGCCGGCGCCGCTGCGGCACGTCCCCCGAGAGGACGGCGGCCGCGTGCCCGTTGCCCTCGAGCGCGCTTCCCAGCCGGTCCGCCATCTGGCGGGTATTGACGAACACGATCGCCCGCTCCACGTCCGGCTCGCGAAGCAGGCCGAGCAGCAGCGGGACC
Organism: Immundisolibacterales bacterium; assembly: GCA_026712715.1. Classification (GTDB taxonomy): domain Bacteria; phylum Pseudomonadota; class Gammaproteobacteria; order HK1; family HK1; genus JAJDXW01. Next base: position 44,953 of record JAPOPW010000007.1, read on the forward strand.
TTCTCCTCCTGGCCGACGTGGAAGAGACGCTGGACCACCTCGTCGACAACCACCCGGTCGGGCGGACGGGTGTCGATCAGGGTCGCTTCGTTCATGTGCTCGTACGCGAGCTCGAGAACCCGCTGCGACAGGGTCGCGGAGAACAGGAAGCTCAACCGCTCCGTCGGCGGACGAAGGCGCCGGAACAGGTACCGTATGTCGCGAATGAAGCCGAGGTCGAACATCCGGTCCGCCTCGTCGAGAACGAACACCTCGACCGAACGCAGGTCGTAGAGGCGCTGCCGGTGATAGTCGATGAGCCGCCCCGGGGTGCCGACGAGGACGTCGAGACCCGCCTCGATCATTCGCCGCTGGCTCTCGTAGCCGGTCCCGCCGTAGACCACCCCCGTGACGAGTCCGGTATGCCGGCCGATGATCTCGGCGTCCTTGTGGATCTGGATGGCGAGCTCGCGCGTCGGCGCGACGATGAAGATTCGGGGACGGCAGGCCGGACCGCTCCGGGCGCCCCGGTCCGGGCTGCGCGGCGATGCGCCTTCCCTCGATTCGCGATGAGCCGCCGTCTCCGGCGAGTCCGCCGGCACGTTCGAGCCATCCGCCTGCGCTGGCGAATCTCCGCGCAGGACCCGGTTCATCGCCGCGATGAGGAAGGCCGCGGTCTTGCCGGTCCCGGTGCGCGCCTGCCCCGCGACGTCGCGCCCCGCGAGGGCGAGCGGCAGGGCCTGCGCCTGGATTGGGGTGCAATGTTCGAACCCGGCCTCCCTCACCCCCTCGAGAAGCGCCGGCTCGAGGTCCATGTCCTCGAATCGAGTGTCGGAAAAGATGCCGGCATCACCGGCCGATTCGGCCTCGACGGGCCGCTTGCAATCACTGTTCAACTTGTTTCCAATGGGCTGCACACCCTCCAGCGAACGGGAGAAAACCGGAATGAGCGACAAGATTGTCCACCTGTCGGATGCAGGCTTCGAGCAGGATGTGCTCGAGTCCACGAAGCCGGTGCTGGTGGATTACTGGGCCGAATGGTGTGGACCCTGCAAGATGATCGCACCGATTCTCGAAGATATCGCGGAAGAATACGACGGTCGGGTCACGATTGCAAAACTGAACATCGACGAGAATCCGTCCATTCCGCCGAAATACGGTATCCGGGGCATCCCCACCCTGATGCTCTTCAAGAATGGAACCGTCGAAGCCACCAAGGTCGGCGCCCTCTCCAAGTCGCAGCTCACCGCGTTTCTCGACAGCAACATCTGATCCCGGCTTCGGGCCGACACGCCGGCCCGGAGCCAACCCCAGGACATCATCTCCGCGTGCCGGACGCCGGACGGGCGCCCGGGGTCCGGCGCGTGGTATCGCACCCTCAGTCGGTGAAGTCGCGCAGGACCTTTCCGGGACGCGCGCCGTTCTTCATGATGCCGTCGTCGTTCGCGACGCGGTGACCGTTGACCCAGACGCCGTGCACGCCGCGGGCGGGGGTGTGGACCCGGCTCGCGCCGGCCGGGAGGTCCCACTTTCGCACCCGGTCGCCGCGACCCACCGACCCGGGGTCGAACAGGAGCAGGTCGGCGCAGGCACCGACCTCGAGCCGCCCCCGTTCCCTGATGCGATAGACGTCCGCGAGGCGGCTCGTCACCGCCTGCACCGCGTGCTCCAGGGTCATGTCGGCCCGGTCGCGCGCCCAGTGCCCGAGCATGTGGAGACCGAAGCCGGCGTCGCAGAGGAACGAGAGATGGGCGCCTGCGTCCGACAGTCCGAGGACCCCGTGCGGATGCTCGAGCAGTTCCTTCACCCGGTCCTCGTCCACGTTGAACATGTGGCAGTCCACCAGCGAATCCATCTCGCCGTCGAGGCAATGGTCGAGGAACCAGTCGAACGGGTCCTTTCCCGCCTCGCGGGCGAGATCGCCGACCACCCGGCCCACGAGTTCGCCGTTCTCCGGCCTGGCCGCTTCCATGATCCGCATGTGGTCCCACTGGTGATAGGAGAATCGCAGGGGGACCCCGACGGTCCTCGCCTCCGCCTTGACCGCGTCACGAAACGACGCGTCGGACAGGATCCGCCGGAACTCGCCGCCGCTCGCAGCCTCCATCGCCGGGCGCCAGGCGAGGAGCGCCTCCAGCGGATAGGGATGGCTGAGACAGAACTCCATCCCGAGCGGGAAGCACCCGACCTGCCCCCAGAGCTCGCGCCCGCGGCCCTTCGCATCGCCGATCTCGTCGAGCTCCCGGAAAACGCGCTCCGGGTCGTTGGGGTCCACGAACATGGCCGCGATCATCACCGGCCGGCCGTTGCGGGCGGCGATCTCCTCGAGCCAGGGGACGGTGCTGGTCATCCCCTTGGTCAGCATGAAGACGCCCTTGCCGACCTCGCCGAGAGCCCCGGTCAGCTCGAACATCTCGTGCTCGTCGGCGAGCCGCGACGGCATGGGGATCCCGTTCTCGCCGTTGTGCTGCTCGAGGGTGGTGGTGGAGAAGCCGATCGCCCCGGCATTCATCGCGTCGACGACGAGCCGCTTCATCTCGGCGACCTCTTCACGGGTCGCCGGACGAGAGGAGGCTTCCTCCCCCAGCACATACGTGCGCACCGACGAGTGGCCGACGAAGCAGGCGACGTTCGGCACCGCGCCCTTGCGCTCCAGCATCGCGAGGTACTCGGGGTACGACTCGAAGTCCCAGTCGACGCCGGTCCGCAACGCGTCGAGCGACATCCCTTCCACGTGGGTCAGGTTGCGCAGGGTCCGATCGCGGTCCGCCTCGCGGCACGGCGCGATGGTGAAGCCGCAGTTGCCGGCCACGACCGTCGTCACCCCGAGCTCGACCGACGGCGTCGCGTAGCCGTCCCAGGTGAGCTGTGCGTCGAAGTGGGTGTGCAGATCCACGATGCCGGGACAAAGCACCCGCCCCGCCGCGTCGACCTCCTCCGCGCCGCGACCCACATCCGGACCCATGGCGGCGATCCGCCCATCACGAACGCCGAGCGACTCGCCCTCCCGTCGCGGATTCCCGAGCCCGTCCACCAGGGTCGCGTTGCGTATTACCAGGTCGTGCACGGTCTTCACCTCCGGCTCGTTCATGTCCATCGAGTGCGGCAAGCCGCCATGGGCCGGTATCCCGGTCCGGACGCACGAGGCGCGAATGCAGTTACGCACGCCGGTCCCGATACGCGCCGCCGCTTCGGTTAGATTATGGCGCAGCCCGCAACCGTGAGAAAGCGAACAACAATGGAACTCTTCGACGTGATGCGAACCACCTTCGCGGCCCGCTCCTATACCGGCGAGCCGATTCCGGACGACGTTCTCTACCGCGTCCTCGACCATGCACGCTTTGCGCCGAGCGGCGGCAACCGGCAGGGCTGGCACGTGGTGGTGGTGCGCGATTCCGGCACCCGCGACGTGCTCGCGGACCTCGCGGTGCCCGCCGCGAAACGCTACACGGCCCAGATCGCGGCCGGGCAGAGCCCCTGGAACTCGGTCGAGCCGCTCGCCGTGGAAGCGGAGGAGATCGAGCGCACCGAGCCCGCGCGGCGCCTCACCGAGACGTTCCGCGAGGCGTCCGTCGTGCTCGTGGTGTGCGTCGACCTGCGTCTCGTCGCATCCACCGACCAGTACCTGGACCGGGTCGGAGTCATCAGCGGCGCGTCCATCTACCCCTTCGTCTGGAACATCCTGATGGGGGCACGTCAAGAAGGGTACGGCGGAACCATCACCACCCTCGCGATCGCGCAGGAAGGCAGGATCAAGGGCCTGCTCGGCGTTCCGGAGAACGTCGCGGTATGCGCGGTGGTTCCGCTTGGCCGCCCCGTGAAGCAGTTGACGAAGCTCCGGCGGGGGCCGGTCGAAGGTTTCGCCGTGCACGAACGCTGGAATGGAGACCGGCTTCGGCCGCCGGGGACCGGGGGCTGAGCCGGCTCCGGCGAGCCCTCCTTCCCCCTGCCCTGCTCGCACGAGAACGGAAGCGGCCGGCGGCCGCGGGTCGCCGTGGAGACGCGGAAAATGACGGAAGTCGTTCGTATCGAACGCGACGACGGCGGGATTGCCGTCCTCACCCTGAACCGGCCGCAGGCGCTGAACGCGGTTAGCATCGAGCTTGCCGAGTCGCTCACGGCCGCGCTCGAGGAATGCGGCCGCGACGATGCGACGCGCGCAATCGTCCTCACCGGGGCCGGCGGCCGCGCGTTCTCGGCCGGCGTCGATCTGCGCGAAGCGTCCACCATGGAGGTGGCGCGCATCGAGGAGTGGTTCGGTACCGTGTGCCGCACCTACACCGGCATCCTCGCGGTCGACAAGCCGGTCGTCGCCGCCCTGAACGGGCTCGCGGCCGGCGCGGGGTTCCAGATCGCGCTCGTCTCTGATCTCCGGGTCGGCCACCCCGGGATCCGGATGGGCCAACCCGAGATCAACGCGGGACTCCCGAGCATCATGGGCTCGTACTGGATGACCCTGCACCTCGGGTGGGCGAAGAACCAGGAGCTTTCGTACACCGGCCGCTTCATGGACTGCGACGAGTGCGAGCGGCTCGGCCTGCTCGCTGCGGTCGTGGAGGCGGACCGGGGGATCGCCCGGGCGAAGGAGCTCGCCGGCGAGCTCGCCGCAAAGGCGCCGCTCGCCTTCCGCCGCACGAAGGCGCGCTTTCGCGAGCTCGCCATGCGCGGGTTCGAGGAGGCGTTCCGCGCCGGCACCCTGGGGCAGCAGGCCGCCTTCGCGCGCGGCGAGCCCCAGGCGATCATGGCGAAATTCCTCCGCCGCCGCTCCTGAGCGGCCGGCGGGTACCGAAGCCCGCCCGCGGACGAACCGGTGGTCGGGACCGCTCTCCCCCCTCCTGCGAGCCGCCGGCGGATCTCGGTCACGTCGGTGGCCGTGTTCGGGCTCGGCGCCCTCGTCGCGATCGCCGCCGGAGCGGTGCTCTGGCTCGGGCTCGGGAGCGCCGCGGAGAGCACGAGACGCCTCATCCACGAGCGCTCGGACACGGTGCTCGACTCCCTCGAACAGGAGCTCGGCAGCCGCCTCGAGCCGATCACCGAGCAGGCCCGCTGGATTGCCGCCCTCGTCGAGGACGGGAAGCTCGACCTCGCGGATCCGGCCGGTCTCGACGCCTTCATGTTCGGAGCGCTCGCGGCAACCCCCCAGGTGGCGGGGATCGGATTCTTCCGCCCCGACGGCACGGGACGGGTGTGGTACCGGGATGCGCGGGTCGCGATCAGCGAGGACCGGTCGCAGGATCCGAACCTTCGCCAGTGGATGCAGGCGGGCACGCAGGCCACGACCACCGCCTGGCGCGATCCCATCTGGATCGACACCCTCGGCAAGGCGGCGGTGCTGCATGATTCGCCCCTTCGCCGGGGCGGTCGCTTCGTCGGCATGCTCGGTCAGGTCGTGCTGACCGAGGAGCTCTCGCGGGACCTCACCGGCAACGTAGCGCCCAACACGGTCCCATTCGTGCTTCATCGGGATCGCGACGTCCTCGCCCACCCGCAGCTCGTCCACTGGTCGCCTCTCGGCACGGGCGAGTCGAGACCCCTCGCAGTCATCGACGAGGTGGGTGATCCGGTGCTCGCCGCCCTCGGGACGAACGCGACCCGCGAGGGTCGGTGGCTCATCCGCTCGGCCCCGGGGATCGACGTGAGCTGGGTGGTCCTGGACGACGTCTGGCACCTCGTGCTGCAACGCCGGATGCCTCGCTATGGCGAGTGGACGGTCGGGGTCCACGTCAACGTCGAAGCGAACGAGGACCGCACGGTTCAGCACATGGTGCAGGCGGCGGCCGCCGGAGTCGCCGTGCTCGTCGTCGCGGTCGTGCTCGCGGTGCTCGTCGGGCGCCGGATCAGCCGACCGGTGCGGGCCATCGCCGCGGCCGCCCGCGTGGTGGAAGGGAACCGCCTGGACGAAGTCCGCCGGCTCCGGCCGAGCTGGATCCGCGAGATGGACGACGCCAACCGCTCGTTCAACCGGATGGTCGAGGGGCTTCGCGAGCGGCAGTTGATTCGCCGGACCCTCGGCCGGTACGTCCCGGAGAGGGTCGCCAGCGAGCTCCTCTCGGCCGGCGGGCGGATCGAACCCACCGAGGTGCGGGCGACGGTCCTGTTCTGCGACCTCGTCGGATTCACCTCCCTCACCGAGACGCTCGGCCCGACCGGCATCGTGGCTGTCCTCAACGAGTGGTTCTCGCGCATGACCGAGGTCCTGGAGCGGCGCGGGGGCACCGTCATCCAGTTCCAGGGGGACGCGCTGCTCGCGACCTTCAACGTTCCCGTCGCCGATCCCGATCACGCGCGTCAGGCGGTCCGGGCCGCGCTGGATATGCTCGCGGCCACCCGCCGGCTGACCGCGGGCGGCCGCGAGCTCGAGTGCCGGATCGGAGTCGGCACCGGGACGGTGGTCGCCGCGGCGGTAGGCGCCTCGGGGCGTCTCAGCTACACCGTCTACGGCGACGCGGTCAACCTCGCGGCCCGGCTCGAATCGCTGAACCGCGATCACGGCACGTCCAACCTCCTCTGCGGCGAGACCGCGGCGGACGCGGAGGACCTCCCCGTCGAACCGGTCGGCACGACCACGGTGCGCGGGCAGTCGGTTCCCACCCGGCTGTTCACGGTGCGCGAGAGGGAGACGGGTAGGCCTCCGGAGGACGACAGCGAGGGAACGGACGAAGAACGCCGGAGCGGAGCCGGATAGTCCCGGCCCACGCCTCGTCCCGGGCAAGGAGGCGCTCGGGCCGGGAACGCAGTCTCGTGTCGCCGGCCGGCAGTCCGACCCGTTTGGGAACGGGCGGGGCTCCGGCGTTGCGGCCGGCCGCGGCCGGCCGCAACGCCGGCCGGGCAGACCATGAACGTCGGAAGGCGGAGACCGTTCCGCCGAAGGAGAGGAGCAGGAAATGAGCGGAATCGAACGAACCATGGTGCCGGGACTCCTTGCCCCGGTGAGTCACTACTGCCACGCCGTGCGGGCCGGCGACCACGTCTGGATATCGGGCATGGTGGGGGCGCGCAAGGACCGGGACGAGCTCCCGGAGTCGGTCGCCGAGCAGTTCCGGATCGCCCTCGAAGCGGTGGACACCGCGCTCCGGGCGGCCGGCGGCACCGGACCGGAGAACATCGTCAAGGTGACGGTGTACCTCACCGACGTGAACGACCGCGCGAAGATCAACCCCATCCGCGAGGAGTACTTCGGGGAGCACCGGCCCGCCTCGACCCTCGTCGAGGTCTCCGCCCTGGTCTCGCCCGCCATGAAGGTCGAGATCGAGGCGGTGGCCTGGGTCGGCGGGTAGGGCGGCGCGGCCGCACACCCGTCGCGGTCGCGCAGCGCCGCGACGTTCCCGCGAATCCCCACGGACCCTTCGGGGCGGGCAGTCGCGGCGCGACGGGTCGGCGCGGAGCGACGCCCGGGTGATGCGCCTCGGCCGCCTTTCCGGCAGGATGCGAGCAACCAGGGGTCGGGCGGGCCGCAGGTGCGAAAGAGCGGATGGGCGCCCGGACACGAACCACCGCACCGATCGGTGGCAGGATCCCGTCGCATCGAACCGTATCTCCAACCGCAAGCGGAGCCGACCCTCGGACTGACGCGCAAATGCAGGAACGAACGTACGACTACGTGATCGTGGGGGCAGGCTCCGCCGGGTGCGTGCTCGCCAACCGGCTTTCGGCGGACCCGGGGGCGCGGGTCGCGCTCCTCGAGGCGGGTGGGAAGGACAGCTACTTCTGGATCCGCATCCCCATCGGCTACCTCTACACGATGAACAACCCGCGCACGGACTGGTGCCTGAAGACGGAGGCGGAACCGGGGCTGAACGGCCGGGCGCTCGCCTATCCGCGCGGACTCGGCCTTGGCGGGTGCTCGTCCATCAACGGCATGATCTACATGCGCGGCCAGGCCCGCGACTACGACCAGTGGCGCCAGCTCGGGAACGCGGGCTGGAGCTGGGAGGACGTGCTGCCCTACTTCATCCGCTCCGAGGACCACGCGGACGGCGGGGACGAGCTGCACGGGTCGGGCGGCGAATGGCGGGTCGAGCACCCCCGGATCTCCTGGGAGCTGCTCGACGCGTTCCGCGAGGCCGCGGCCGAGGCCGGGGTGCCGAAGATCGACGACTTCAACCGCGGCGACAACGAAGGGTCGAGCTACTTCCAGGTGAACCAGCGAACGGGAATGCGCTGGAACACCTCGCGCGCGTTCCTGCGTCCGGTCCGCGGTCGGGCGAACCTCGACATCGTCACCCACGCCCGGGCGAGGCGGATCGTGCTCGACGCACGGGACGGGAACCCGCGGGCGGCCGGTATCGAGGCGCGGGTGGGCGGGGAAGACGTCGCATTCCGGGCGCGGCGCGAGGTCGTCCTCGCCGCGGGCGCGATCGGCTCGCCGCACCTCATGCAGGTAAGTGGAATCGGCGCCGGAGCGCGGCTTCAGGCGGCCGGCATTCCGGTGGTCCACGCCCTCCCCGCGGTCGGGGAGAACCTCCAGGACCATCTCCAGCTCCGCCTCATCTTCAAGGTGAGCAACACCCGCACCCTCAACGAGTGGTCCGGCCGCCTGAGTGCACGGGTGGGGATGGCCGTCGAGTACCTGCTGTTCCGGCGCGGCCCCCTCACCATGGCCCCGAGCCAGCTCGGGCTGTTCGCGAAGTCCGATCCGTCGCGCGAGACCGCGAACCTCCAGTACCACGTGCAGCCGCTCTCCCTCGACCGTTTCGGGGAGCCCCTGCACCCCTTCCCGGCGTTCACCGCCTCGGTCTGCAACGTCCGCCCCGAGAGCCGCGGGTCGGTGCTCGCGACCAGCCCCGATCCCTTCGCGAGCCCCGCGATCCGGCCGAACTATCTCGCGACGCCGGGGGACCGGCAGGTGGCGGTCGAGGCGATCCGTCTCACCCGCCGGATCTGCGCCGCGCCGTCCCTCGCTCCCTTCTCGCCCCGCGAGCACCTGCCGGGCGCGGAGAACGAAACCGACGAGGCGCTCGCGCGGGCGGCGGGCGACATCGGGACGACGATCTTCCATCCCGTGGGGACGGCGCGGATGGGCCGGGACGGAGCGGTGGACGAGCGCCTGCGGGTGCACGGCATCGAAGGGCTGCGGGTGGCGGATGCCTCCATCATGCCCACCATCACCTCCGGCAACACCAACTCGCCGACGATCATGATCGCGGAGAAGGCGGCCGACTTCATTCGCGGCGCGGCCTGAGCATCCTCGCAAGGCTGGCGTGGCGCGCATTCGAACCGAGGACCGAACGTGAGCCTCTCCGTCCTTTCCCTCATTGCACTGCCCGAGGCCGTCCGGGAGGAGATCCGGGCGGTCGATCCGTCGATCGAGCTCACGATGGCACCGGGGTGGTTCGACGGGGAGATTCGGGAGACCTGGCCGGCATACACGACGGAGCGTTACCTCCGCGCGGACGCGATGGGCCGCGGCAAGCGGGCGGAACGCGATGCGCTCCTCGCGAAGGCCGAGGTCGTCGTCGTCGGCTTCCCGTTTCCGCTCGACATACGGGCACGGGCGCCGAGGCTCAAATGGGTGCACCAGAGGCCGGCGGGGGCGTCGAACATGCTGCGCGGCGACCTCTGGGACGCCGGGGTGGTGGTCACCTCGTCGCGCGGACACGCCCACAACCTGCCGATCGCGGAGTACGTGCTGGCCGGCATCCTGCACTTCGCGAAGGGCCTCCGGGTCGCGGCCATCGAGCGCGCGGACCGGCGCTTCCGGGCCGTGGACTACGCGCCCGTGCAGCTTGCCGGCAAGACGGTCTGCGTGGTCGGCGCCGGCGGAATCGGGCGGGAGGTCGGGCGGCTCTGCGCGGCGCTCGGGATGCGGGTCGTCGGCACGAGACGGGGCCCTGCGCCGCCCGACGATCCCTTCCGTGAAATCCGCGGCGCGGGCGAGCTGTTCGATCTGCTCGCGGAGAGCGACTTCGTCGCGGTCTGCTGCCAGTGGACCCCGGAGACCGAGAAGCTGATCGGCCACGCTGCCTTCGCGGCGATGAAGGACGGCGCGGTGCTCGTCAACATCGCGCGCGGCGAGATCGTCGACGAGGAGGCGCTGGTCGCCGCCCTTGCGACGGGGAAGCTCCGCGGCGCCGCGCTCGACGTCTACGTCGGCGAGTTCGACCACGCACCGGACCCGCGCCTGTGGAGCGACCCGAGGGTGCTGCTCACCCCGCACATCTCGGCCGCCTCCGACGTCGGCAGCCACCGGGGAGCCGACCTCTTCGTCGCGAACCTGCGCCGCTACGTCGCCGGCGAGCCCCTCGAGAACGTCATCGACTGGAAGCGCGGCTACTGACGCTGCGACCTCGACCCGGTTGCGGACGGAACCGTCGTTCGCGCCCGGCCCTTCGATTCCCGAGAGTAGGCGCCGCAACGCGGCAAGCCGCCGCAGTTGTCGCAACCGCGATACGACTACCGACCTACTCACGCAACGCGGCCGAAGACCGGCTGCACTCTCCGCACCCTTCGCCCCTCGCGGCAACCCGGAAGAAAGTTCCCGCGTTCTTGGGCGGTCGCCCGGGCGGCGTCAGATTCCTTGGGCGATTGCGACGTTCAGCCCTATCGCCTCGACACGCTCGTGGATGGGAAACCGGGAGTCGCCGGGAAAGATCAGGCACAGCCGTTCGAGCATGAGGTCGGACAACGCCGAGTGCATCGACCGCGTCATCGCCGGCGCGCTCGTCCGCTTGAACTCGAACCCGATCCGCCGTCCGCCGTCGCTCACCAGCAGGTCGAGCTCCGCGCCCCGGTGCGTCGCCCAGTAGTAGCACCGATCCCAGTCGACTCCGAGAGTCCGCACGATCTCCTGCATGGCGAACCCCTCCCACGAAGCGCCGGACTTGGGATGGCCCGTGAGCGCAAACTCGCTGCCGACTCCCAGCAATGCATGCAGCAAGCCCGTGTCAGCCACGTAGACTTTTGGCGCCTTGACCTGCCGTTTCTTCAGATTCTCGTGCCATGGCAGCAGCTTCCGCACCACGAGGGAGTCGACGAGCGCATCGACATAGGTGTTGACGGTAGGAGCGGTTACGCCCAAGGCTCGGCCAATCTCCGCGCCGTTCCAGCGATTCGCGTGGTAGTGCGCGACCATCGTCCAGAAGCGGCGCATCGTCGTCGCAGGCACCGATACCCCAAGCTGTGGAAGGTCGCGTTCGAGGAAAGTCCGAATGAACGCTCCCCGCCATCCGTAGCTCCCCTCGTCGTCCGGAGCGAGAAAGGAAGGTGGGAAGCCGCCGCGCGACCAGAGACGCTCGACCAACTCGGTACCCGTCTCTCCAAGGCTGAAGGGGGGAAGCTCGTGGTATGCGATGCGGCCCGCCAGCGTCTCGGAGGACTGCCGGAGCAGCTCGGGTCCCGCGCTGCCCAGAACGAGAAAGCGGGCCGCATTGTCGGGCCGGTCCACAAGGACGCGAAGCAGCCGAAAGAGCCCTTCCAGGCGCTGTACCTCGTCGATGACGATCAGCCCCCGAAGAGGTTCGAGCGCGAGCTTCGGGTCCGCAAGCTTCGCCTCGTCCGTCGGGTCTTCGAGATCGAAGACCGTGACCGGTTCCCGTTCGCGGCCAATCAGCCCGCGAGCCAGCGTCGTCTTGCCGACCTGCCGTGCGCCGATGAGTCCGACGACCGGAAACCGCCGGAGCAGCTCACGGACCGATGCTTCGTGCTGAGCCCGAGGAATCATCCGTGGAATTATACGGGAAAATCTAAGATGTATTTTTCGATTTTCCCGTATAGATCATCTGGGCCACCTGAATGATCTGAGAATGATCTGAATAGTCCTGAACATCCGGCACGGAACGTCGCCGGCGGCGCCCGGGCGGGGGACGCCGGGGCGAGAATCCATCGGGGGGGGTCCCGTGCGCGCCACCGGAAATCGGTCCCGTCCCGGCCCGCAACGGCCGCGGCCATCAGCGCATCGTCCGGGAGTTCGTCGATATTCGAAAATGTAGATCAGGGGTCGGCGGCGGCGAGGAGGGCGGCGGCGATCTCCTCCCATTCGTCGTCGAGGGGGGCGGCCGAGGCGGGGAGGTCCGCGCGCCGGTACCAGTAGCCGGCGTTCGCGAGGTCGCCCTCGACCCGGTGCAGGTGGGCGTGCACCCACGAGCCGTCCCGGCCGCCGTCGCTCTGGGCGGCGCCGTGGGCCGCGTCCCACTCGTCGCGGGCGAGGTGCCAGAGCGCCCGCAGGGCGGGGCTGAGACCTTCCGGCGGCTCCCCGGCCGCGCCCTTTGCCGCGGCCCTGAATTCCTTCGCGTCCATCATGCTTCTCCTCCGGCGGCGCGGTCGATCGCCTCGGCGAGGTCGATCACCCGCTGCGCCTTGTCCACGATCGGATAGTCGATGAAGTAGCCGTCCACCTGGATCGACGCCGACCCGCGCGCCTCCGCCTCGCGGAACGCCTCGAGGTAGCGGTGCGCCTGCGCGACCTCCTCGGCGGTCGGCGAGAACGCCTCGTTCACCGGTTCCACCTGCTCGGGGTGAATGCAGAGCTTGCCCTGAAAGCCGAAGTCGCGCGCGAGCTCCGCGGAACGCCGCAGCGAGTCGAGCTTGCCGATGTGGATGAACACGGTGTCGATCGGCGGCTCGATCCCCGCTGTCCGGCTCGCGAGCGCGATCGCGGACCGCGCCTGGTCGAGCTCACGCTCGCCGTCCGTCCACCGAAGCCCCATGTCGAGGGTGTAGTCCCCCGCCCCGAACGACAGGCGGCGCACCCGGGTGCCCGCCTCGCAGATGGAGGCAATCGCCGCCACCCCCCGGCCGGTCTCGATGATCGGCACGATGTCGAAGCCGCCCGGCTCGAGCCCGCGCTCGCGCTCGAGCTGACCGACCACCCAGTCCACGGTCCGAAGGTCGGACGCGGACTCGAGCTTGGGCAGCACGATCCCGTCGATTCCGGGCCGGACGACGGCCTGGAGGTCGCCCCAGCAGTAGGGGGTGTCGACCGCGTTCACCCGCACGTAGCCCCGGGCGCGGTGCGGCCGGTTCGCAAGGGCGCCGACGACCACGCTCCGGGTCGCCTCCTTCTCCGCAATCGCCACCGCGTCCTCGAGGTCGAGGATCACCACGTCGGCATCGAGGCCGAGCGACTTCTCCACCTTGCGGGGATGATTTCCGGGGGCGAAGAGAAGGGATCGGAATAGCGGCATGAAGCTTCTCCCTCGTGCTCGAACGGACGTGCGGCGCGCGGACGATTCTAATCCGCTGGTACCATGGAGCGCGCTCCGGCGAGAGAGAGGCGAGCGAGAGGAGATGGGCCGATGCTGATGTCGTCCGCGGACTATCGGGAGTCGCTGCGCGCCTACCGGCCGCGCGTCTTCGTGCAGGGCAGCCGGGTCGAGAGCGTGCCCGACGAGCCACGCCTCGCGCCCGGCGTCAATGCGGTCGGCGTCACCTACGACTTCGCCCGTTCGGAGCGCTACCGGCCGGTCGCGACGGCCATTCAGCACACGAGCGGATCCACCGTCAACCGCTTTCTCCACATCAACCGGACGACCGACGACCTCCTTGCGAAGCTCGAGTACACGCGCGCCGTCTGCCAGGAAACGGGCTGCGCGATGCGCTACCTCACCATGGACGGCTTCAACGCGGTGTGGCAGACCACGCATCGGATGGACGAGGAGAACGGCACCGACTACCACCCTCGCTTCGTCGATTACCTGCACGAGGCCCAGGAGCAGGACCTCACCGTCGGCATCGCGATGACCGACGCGAAGGGGGACCGGAGCCTTCGCCCCCACGAGCAGCCGAACCCGGACGCCTACCTCCGGGTGGTGGAGCGACGCCCGGCAGGCATCGTGGTCTCCGGGACGAAGGCGATCGTCACCTCCGCGCCCTACGTCCATCATCTGCTCGCCCTCCCCGGCCGCAACATGCTCGAGGCGGACGCTGACTTCGCCGTCGCATGCGCGGTGCCCGTCGACGCCGAGGGGCTGACGATCGTCGCCCGGCCGGCCGGGCGGCCCGGCGAGTCGGGCGCGGTCTTCTCCGGCAAGTACGGGCAGACCACCGGGGTGTGCATCTTCGACCGGGTGTTCGTGCCCTGGGAGCGGGTGTTCATGTGCGGGGAGTGGGCCTTCGCCGACCCGCTTACCAAGACCTACGCGGCCCACCACCGGCAGACCTGCATCGGCGCCCGGGCCGGATTCGGGGACCTCCTCATCGGCGCCGGCGCGCTCATGATCGAGGCGAACGGGCTCTGCGCCTCCCGGAGCGCCCCTCTCCGCGACACGATGGTCGAGCTCATCAAGGTGGTGGAGAGCTTCTACGCCTGCGGGGTCGCCGCCTCCGTCTACGGCACCATCGACCCATCCGGCGCGGCGGAGCCCGAAGCGGTCTACGCCAACATCGGCAAGCTGCTGCTCTCGACCAAGATCTACGACATGCACCGCCTCGCGCACACCGTCTCGGGGGGGCTCATCGTCGCCCTTCCGACGCCAGAGGACGACCACAACCCGGAGACCGGGGCGGACCTCGCCGAGGTGCTGACCGGCCGCCCGGACGTGCCGTACGCGAAACGCGCGGCGGTCGCCCGGTTCATCGAGGACATCACCGCCTCCTACGCGGGGGGCTGGATGTCGGTCATCAGCCTGCACGGCGGCGGCTCGCCGGAGGCGATGAAGGGCGAGATCCACCGCCGCTACCCCATCGCGGACCGCAAGGCGCTGGTGGAACGGCTCATCGACCGGGGCGTGGCCGCGGGCGCGGGCGACGCCGCGCCCGGCGAGCGCGCCGCTCAGCCGGGGCAGTGCTGCGATACGGGCTGTGAATTGCCGGCGGCGGTCCCGGTCGTGCCGAAACTGACCGGAATCGCGGCCGGCGACGACTGAGCGCCGACCCGGCCGTCCCGGTCGGGGTCGGGCGCCCCGCCCCGTCACGCGGCCGGTGCGTCTCCCCCGCTCCCGGTCATCTTCACATAGTCGTCGAAGAGGCGCCGGGTGACGGGGCCGACCCGTCCGTTTCCCACCGGATGCCCGTCCACCCGGACGGTTGGCCGGATCTCGGTCGAAGTCCCGGTGAAGAAGACCTCCTCGGCCGCGCGCAGCTCCTCGACCGGAATCGCCCGTTCCTCCACCGGAAATCCGAGCGCCCTCGCCCGCTCGAGGACGAAGCCCCGGGTGATCCCGTGCAGGATGTAGTTCGAGGCGGGCGACGTGGTGACGGTTCCGTCGAGCACCGCGAAGAGGTTGTTGTTGGTCCCCTCGAGGGCCATGCCGTCGCGGACGAAGATCGCATCTTCCACCCCCGCGTCGACCGCGGTCTGCTGGGCGAGCACGTTCGCGACGAGCGAGATCACCTTGATGTCCGCCCGCCCCCACCTGCGATCGGGGTAGGTGACCGCAGCGAATCCCTCCTCCCAGCGGCTCCGGGGAGGCCGCACGATAGGGTTCGCGAATCCATAGACGGTGGGCGGGACCGCCCCGGACGGGAAGGCGTGACCGCGCGGTGCGACCCCGCGGCTCACCTGCACGTAGACGAAAGAGAACGGAACGTCGTCGAGGCCGTTCTCCGCGAGCAGCCGGCGATGGATCTCCGGCATCGCGGCGACGTCGTAGCCGATGCGCAGTCCCTCGAGACTGCGGGAGAGCCTTGCGAGGTGGCGATCGAGGAGAAAGGGCTCACCATGGTAGGCGGGAGTCGCTTCGTAGACGCCGTCGCCGAAGAGGAAACCCCGATCCTCGACCGGAATCATGGCCTCGGACTTGGGCACGAACTCGCCGTTCAGGTAGACGATGCTCTCGTTCTTCACTTCGCGCTTCCTCCCGCCATCCAAGTTGACCTGCACGCCGTCCACCCCGGACGCGCGCCGCCGTACGAACCGGTCGACGATCATATCCGGGGTGACGAACGGATGGGGGTTTCCGCCGACCGCCCGGTCGAGGGCGGCTTCGCCAGACTCCTTGAGGCGCCCCGAATCTTTACGGATGAGTCAAGTCTGCGAATCGGTTTCGGGAGCGAAACGTACGAGGCTGCTACCGCTACGCAGCGGCCGGGTCTCGAACCAGAGGGGGTTCGAACAGGTCTCGTCGATCCGGGACGCAGCCTCGCTAGACTAGCGCTTGCGGGTACGGAAGATGACGAACGCAAGCGCAGAGCCGGCAATCGATCTCGCGGCGCTCCTCGGTGCGTCGCTCGCCCAGTGGGCGGTCGACGCGCGCCTTGAGCCGGCGGGCGACGCTGCGGTGGTGCGGTGGGGAGACGGCGCGGCCGTGCGGATCGGGCGGCGGCGGGCGGCGGACGGGACGGGGGCGGCCTGGACGCTCGACGACGAGCCGCTGGCCTCGGTCCTCGAGGTACTGCGCGAGGTGCGGCACGCGGTGGACCCGGACTTCGCGCCGGCGCGACTTCGGATCGGCCCCCCGCCTCCGGACGACGAGGACGGACCCGGGATTCGGGACTTCGACCCGCGGCGCGGAACCGAGGGCGCGGTCGGGCGGCTGCCCGTCTTCGTCCTCACCGGGTTCCTCGGAAGCGGCAAGACGACACTCCTCAACCGGCTGCTTCGGGCGGAGGGGTTTCGCGACACCGCGGTCGTCGTCAACGAGCTGGGCGCCATCGGCATCGACCACCTGCTCGTCGAGTCGAGCGACGACGACTCGGTGGTCGAGCTTGCGGGGGGGTGCCTTTGCTGCGCGGTCCGCGGAGACCTCGCCCGCACCTTGAGTGAGCTAGTCGCGCGGCGCGAGGCGGGCGCCTGCGCACCATTTTCCCGCATCCTCATCGAGACGAGCGGCCTTGCGGACCCGACGCCGATCGAGTCGCTCCTGCTCGCTGACCCCGCGCTCGCGGAGCGCATGAAGCTCGCCGGCGTCACCGCCTGCGTGGCCGCGACGACCGGCGACTCGGTGCTCGACCGGTACCCCGAGGCGGTGCGCCAGGTCGCGGCCGCCAATCTTCTCGTCACCACCAAGACCGACCTCGCGGCGGTGCCGGCCGCTCTCGACGAGCGCCTGCGGTACATCAACCCGGGCGCGAATCGGGTCGCCGCCGAGTTCGGGCGGGTGCGACCGGCGGACGGCGCCGCCGACAACGCCGAGACGGACGGCACCCATGCGGACGTCCTTCCCCTGCGCCGATTCTCCCGCCGGTTGCCGGCACCCGCGTCCGACGAGTCCGTCCCGCACGCAGTCGGAATCGACACGTTCACCCTCGTCCGGCACGAACCGATCGCGGGCGCGGCGCTGACCCTTTTCCTCCGCGCCCTCGTCGAGCACGCGGGCCCGCGGCTGCTTCGGCTCAAGGGATTCGTCGAGATCGCGGAAGCGCCCGGCCGGCCGGTCACCGTCAACGGCGCAGGTCACGTCTTCGAGCCGGTGGAGCCTCGCTCGAGCGGCTGGCCGGGTCCCGACCGACGAAGCCGCCTCGTCCTCATCGGGGAGGGCATCTCCGCCCCCTGGTGCGATCGCATGCTGGACGCCCTCGACCTGGACGTGCGGGAGGCTGCGAGGTTCCGGGGGTACACTTCGCAGCGGACGGGAACCGCCTGATCCCGGGCATCCCGCAGGAGAGCTCGAGAGCCATGTACGACCTCATCATGCGCGGCGACCGAATCGTCCCCCCGCACGGCGTGACCAAGGCCGACCTCGGCGTTCGCGACGGGCGCATCGCGGCCGTTGCCGAGTCGGGAACCCTCCGGGACGCGGCCCGGGAAATTGACGCGAGCGGAAAGATCGTCATGCCGGGCGGCATCGACCCGCACGTGCACTGCGCCTGGCACATCCCCGCCATCGAAGGCGGCGAGGCGCAGCTCACCGGGCCGCCGGCGCAGGTGAGCCGGGCGGCCCTGTTCGGCGGCACCACCACGATGATCGACTTCGCGGCGTGGGAACCCGGGGAGACCCTCGCGCAGACCGTCGAGAAGCGTGACGAGGCGTGGGCGGGGAAGTGCCATTGCGACTACGCCTACCACATCATGCTGCGCGACCGGATCCCGCCCGAGCGCCTCGAAGAGCTCGGACGGCTCATCGACGCGGGCTACCCGACGGTCAAGATTTTCACCACCGACATCCCCCCGAGCCGGCGCGGGCGGATGATCCGCTTCGGCGACATCTGGGAAATCTTCAAGGTGATCGCCGCCCACGGCGGCCTCGGCGTCATCCACGCCGAGGACGACGACATCGTCATGCACATGTACGACAAGCTCATCGGCGAGGACCGGGCGGCGTTCGAGAACATGGCGGAGGTGCACAACGCCCTGTCCGAGGAACTCTCCTTCCGGCGGGTCATCCGCCTCGCCGAGAACGTTCCGGGCACCGCGCTCTACATGATGCACACGAGCGCGGCGAGCGGGGTGGAGGCGGTCGCGGAGTCGCGGGCGCGGGGCTTTCCCATCTACGGCGAGACCCTGCACCAGTACCTCATGTTCACCTCGGAGGACTACCGGCGCCCTCGCGGCCAGATCTACCACACGTACCCGTCCCTCAAGTCGAAGTCGGACCAGCGCGCGCTCTGGGCGGGCCTGCGCGACGGGGTGATCCACACCGTCGCGACGGACGAGATCTGCTGCACGCTCGCCGTCAAGCTCCAGGGACGGCGGATCGACGACACCACCGGGGGCAACGCCGGGGTCGAGCCGCGCCTCGCGGTCATGTACACCCAGATGGTGACCGAACGCGGCTGGCCGCTCGAGACCTTCGTCGAGCTCACCTCCACCAACGCCGCGAAGCTGATGGGGCTCTATCCGCGCAAGGGGGCGATCGCGGTCGGGGCTGACGCGGACATCACCGTCCTCGATCCCACCGCCGCGCGCACGGTGCGCAACGATGACCTCCACGAGTCCGACTACACCCCGTGGGAAGGTCAGGAGGTGTCCGCGTGGCCGACGACCACCGTCCTGCGCGGCAAGGTCGTCGTCGAGGACGGCACGTTCCACGGCGACCTCTCCGACGGGCAGTACCTGAAGCGCACGATTCCGGACTCGGTACGGGCGCGACGTTCCTCCCGCGACTTCTCCGAATCCTGACTGCAAGGGGGGCGGCACGGGTCATGAGCGGTTCCCGGGGTACCGGACCCGACGTCCTGATGCGTCCGGCCCGCGATCCGGCCGGCTGGACGGCCGGGGAGATGGCGGCGACGCAGGACTGGCTCCACCCCCTGACCGACCGGGAACGGGCGGAGGTCCACGACGCGGTCGAGGCGGTGATGGCGCGGGATCTCGACTTCCTCGCGATCGACCGGGACGCCTTTCCCCTGCCCGAGCTCGGGCCGAAGCTTGCGGAGATCCGCGCCGAGCTCCTCTGGGGCCGGGGCATCGTGCTCTTCCGGGGGCTCGACGTCGACCTCGCCGACCGGCACCGGGCCGCCGTCGCCTTCTGGGGGATCGCGATGCACCTCGGCGACGAAGTCCTCTCCCAGAACGCGAAGGGACACGTGCTCGGCCACGTCCGGGACATCGGTCAGACGCGCCGCAACGTGCTCCAGCGCGGACCCTATTCGCGCGAGGCGATGCCCTACCACACCGATTGCTGCGACCTTGCCGGACTCTACTGCCTGCACCCGGCAAGGCGGGGAGGCGAGAGCACCGTCATCTCGTCGGTCGCCGTCTACAACGAGCTGCTCGAACGACGTCCCGATCTGGTGGAGGCGCTGAGCCGGCCCATCTACCGGGACCGGCGCGGGGAGGTCCCCCCCGGCATGGACGAGTGGTACGCGATCCCGGTGTTCAACGTCCACGAAGGGTGGTTCTCGGCCACCATCGAGCCCACCTACATCGGATCGGCGGAGCGCTTTCCGGAGGTGCCCCGAAAGAGCGACCTCCAGCGCGAGGCGATCGCGGAGGTGCAGCGGATCTGCGAGGCGCAGCACTTCTCGATGGGGTTTCGCCCCGGCGACATCCAGTTCATCAACAGCCACGTCACGTTCCACACGCGTTCCGCCTACGACGACCACCCCGAGCCCGAACGCAAACGCCATCTCTTCCGGATCTGGCTCAAGTGCTTCGACGGGCGCCCCCTCCCGCACTGGTTCTACGACCGGCACGGGCCCCGCGGGGCGGTCGACCGGCCGGGCGGGATCGTCGGCGCGGAAACGGTGCCGAGCGCCCCGCTCGAAGCGGCCTGATTCCGCGGAACGGCCCCGGACGCCCGGCCCGAGAATTCGAATCGCCCGGATGCGCGCTTCACCCGAGCGAGACCAGGCGGCCCCTTCGCACGGGAACGGCCGCGTGGCCGGCGCCCGCGCAGGAAGCGCCCTGCGCGTTGCGGGGCCGCCGGCACCGTTCCAAGCGGCCTCCCGGTGAACCATGCCGCAGCTCGATCTCTTTCAGCACGACCCGCCGGACTCCACGCGGCAGCATTCCGGCCGCGCGGTCGCCAGTCGGATGCGGCTCGACGCACGGTCGTGGGTCGACCATGAGCCCGGCTGGCTCGCGGAGCACGAAGCGCTCTTCGACGCGCTCCGCCGGGGCATGCAATGGCGCGCGGAGCGCCGTGCGATGTTCGACACGGTCATCGAGGTTCCGCGCCTCACCGCGACGATCCCGGACGACGGACCGTGTCCGCCCGCGCTCGAGCGGGCCCACGGCGCGCTGGAACGGCGCTACCGGCGGCGGTTCGAGAGCATCCGGCTCGCCTGGTACCGCGACGGCCGCGACAGCGTCGCGATGCACGGCGACCGGATCGGACGACGCATCGCGGACACCGTCGTCGCGATCCTCTCTCTCGGCGCGCCGCGGCGCTTTCTCCTCAAGCCCGCGACGGGCGGGCGGGCGCTGCGCTTCGACCTCGGGGGCGGCGACCTGCTGGTCATGGGCGGTGCGTGCCAGCGCACGTGGCGCCACGGCATTCCGAAGGTACGGTCGGCGGGACCCAGGATCAGCATCCAGCTCCGCGAGAGCCGCGAATACGCCTGACCCGGCCGCTTCCCAAGCGCGGGAACGGCGGGACCCGGGACCCCGACGCCGTACCACCTTCGCCCCGCCTTCGCGCCACCTTCGCAATTGACACGACGAAGTCACATCGGCAACGTAGAATGCACACGTGTGCAATGGTGCTCCGGCCCGGGTACGGGCGGCGCAGCCGCCGCGTCGTGACCCATCCCCGGAGCCTTCCCACGGCGGGAGAACGCAGGGCGTGAACGGTCTGCCGATCCGGATCGAGAACCTGGACGTTTCCTACGGCGACGTTCCGGTCCTCCACGGCATCGACCTGACCGTCGCCCCGGGCGAGTTCATCGCCCTCCTCGGCGCCTCCGGCTGCGGCAAGACCACGCTCCTGCGGGCGCTCGCGGGCTTCATCCCGGTCGCGGACGGCCATATCGAGGTCGGCGGAGAGCCGGTCGGGACGCTTCCGCCCGAGCGGCGCAACATGGCGATGATGTTCCAGTCCTACGCCCTGTGGCCGCACATGAACGCGGCCCAGAACATCGGCTACGGGCTTCGCCTTCGCCGGTGGCCGAAGGCCCGCATCGCCGAGCGGGTCCGGGAGATGGTTGCCCTCGTCGGCCTCGAGGGACTCGAGCGCCGCAACGTGACCCGCCTTTCCGGCGGGCAACGCCAGCGGGTCGCCCTCGCCCGCGCTCTCGCCATCGATCCGCCCATCCTCCTCCTCGACGAGCCCCTCTCGAACCTCGATGCGCGGATCCGGCAGAACATGCGCCACGAGGTGAGAAGCCTCCAGCAACGCCTCGGCCTCACCGCCATCCTCGTGACCCACGACCGCGAGGAAGCCATGTCCATGGCCGACCGGATGGTGATCCTCGACACGGGTCGGATTGCCCAGGTCGGCACTCCGGAGGAGGTCTACCAGCGCCCCGACACGGCCTTCGTCGCCGCCTTCATGGGGGCGGAGAACGCGTACCCGGTGAACGTGCGGCGCGCGAACGGGGCGGTGTTCGTCTCCGGCCCGCACGTCGCCGGAGAGACCCGTCTCCCCTTCGCCGCCTCCCTGGACGAACGCGGCGTCCATTGCCCGGCCGGGAACGGCGGCCCGATGGTGGCCCGCTTCCGGAGCGAGGCGGCGGCGCTCGTCGAGTCCGCCCGCCTCCCCGAGGACCACCTCGCCCTCGCGGGTCGGGTCACCCGACAGAGCTACCTCGGGAACGTCTACCGCCACTCGGTGCGGGTCGGCGAGCACGAGTTCCTGGTCGACCACCCCCGGCGCATCGCCGCGGACCGGACGGTCGCGGTCTGCATTCCGGCCGGGGCGCTCAACCTTTTCGAGCCGGACCCCGCATCGGACCGGTTGCCGAGTCCGCACCCGCACCCGTACCCGAGTCCCGTCACGGGCCCGGACCCCGTTGCAGCCGATGCGGCGGGCGGCCGGGCACCATCACCCCCGACCCTCGCAAAGGAGACAAGGCAATGAAATCGCATCCATCCAACCGCCCCGGCCGCACGACGGCCCTGGCCGCGGCGGCGCTCGCCGCCGGTCTTGCCGCCGGCAGCGCGACCGCCGAGAACACGCTCAACGTCGCGAGCGGCGGCTCGCAGAACATGGTCGACTACGTGACCGACTACCTCGGCCCCCTCTTCGAGGAGCAGAACCCGGGATGGAAGGTCCGCGTCGTCGGCACCGGACCCGGGGACGCGGGCTCGCAGAAGATCAAGGAGAAGCTCGAGGCCCAGGTGGACAACGACGCCTGGGACACCGACGTCATCGCGACCAACCAGAAGAAGACCGGCGAGATGGTCGAGGCCGGGCTGCTGTCCCGGTACCGTTCCGAGATCTCGACCGGCGACCTCGTCACCCGCGACACGGCCGAGATGGCGCTCGGCACGAACGTCGGCGGCTACGTCATGCCGATGTTCCACAGCCAGACCGCCCTCGCCTACTTCCCGGAGCTCGTGTCGGACCCGCCGGGGAGCTACGACGAGCTCCGCGCGTGGGTCGATGCGCATCCGAAGGCGTTCGGTTACAACGGCATCAAGAACGGGATGTCCGGCGTCGCGTTCGTGGTGGGCTGGATCTACACCTACGGAGGGAATACCGACCAGGTCATAAACGGTCCCTACGACCCCGCCCTCAAGGATACCTGGGACGGCGCCCTCGCCGACTTGAAGGCGTTCAACGAGCACATCACCTTCACTCCCGGCAACGCGGGCACCCTCGACATGCTGAACCGCGGCGAGATCGTCATGGGCCCGGTCTGGGTCGACATGTTCTACACCTGGCAGGCGGACGGCCGCGTGCCCCCGAACATGAAGCTCCTCGTCCTCGGTCCCGGCATGCCGGGGCAACCCTACTACTACGCGATCCCCGCCAAGGCCGCGAACCGGGATGCGGCGAAGAAGTTCATCGAGCTCGCAACGAGTCCTGCGGTCCAGGCCGAGGGCATCGTCAACCGCTTCAACTGGTACCCCGGCATCGACGCGCAGCACGTCCAGGACTCGCTCGACCCGGCGGTGTGGGAGAAGATCTTCAGCGACGTGACCCCGGCGGACCTCGCCGAGAAGGGGCGGCCGTTCCCGCTCGGCCCGTTCTTCGCGGACATCAAGGAAGCCTACGAGCAGAAGGTCACGAACTGACCGGCACCTGAACCGGAGGGCGCAGGGAGGCGCCCCGCTGCCAACCCGCCCCGGCCCGGCTCCGGACGGAGCCTTGTCGGGGCGGGTCCGCCTCGGCTATCGTGAGGCCATTCTCCCGCCGCCCGCGCCACCACCCCGTCCCCGCCGGAACCGCCGCGACGAAGACGATCCGCCCCGCCGCCTCCCGCGACACGCACGCCCACCTCCGGAGCCTGCTGCTGATCGCGCCCGCCCTCGTCACCGTCGGCCTGCTCTTCCTCTATCCCCTCGGCTACTCGCTCGTCTGGGCGTTTCGCGACGAGACCGCAGGCGGCTGGTCGTTCGCCAACTTCATCAAGGCGTACGACTTCTACTCCCTCGACATGCTCTTCACGGTGGTCATCGTGACCCTCGCGACCCTGTTCATCGGGGTCCTTTCCATCGCGATCGGCGGCTACCTCACCCTCGGGGAGAACCGGGTCGCGGTGGCCGCCCTTCGCTGGCTCTATCGCTGGCCGCTCTTCATCCCCTTCGTGGTCGCGGGCCAGCTCATGCGCACCTTCCTCGCCAAGAACGGGATGATGAACAACATGCTGGTCGGCTCCGGGGTGCTCGATCCGCTGAGCACGACGAGCTTTCTCGACTGGCGGGGGATCGTCATCACCTTCGTGTGGAAGCAGACCCCGTTCGCCGCCCTGCTGGTGGCGGGGGCGATGGCCTCGCTCGACCGTTCGACCATGGAGGCGGCCCGGAACCTCGGGGCGGGGCGCGTCCGGGTGCTCCTCGAGATCGTCGTCCCGCAGGTCGCGACGACCCTCATGGTCGCCCTCATCCTCTCCTACGTGGTGATGATGTCGGTGCTCTCGGTGCCGCTCATGATCAACGCCCAGACCCCGACCATGCTGACGGTAGACATGGCCTGGCGCATCAATTCCTACGGCGACTACCCGGTGGCGAATGCCCTCGGCTTCATCTCCTACGCGATGACCGCCGTCATCGCCTGGATCTACCTCCGCCAGGGCATTCGCGAAGGAGGGAAGCCGGCGTGATCGCCCGGACCTCGGCCTCGACCCTCACGGCGGTGGTCCTCGGCCTGCTCGCGTTCGCCATCTTCGGACCCATCGCCAACATGCTCCTGTGGGCGGTCGCGGAAGCCTGGTACTTCCCCCACAAGCTCCCCGTGGAGTGGGGCTTCTCGTTCTGGGAGCGGGTCTTTCGCCCGCAGGGGAACGCGATGGAGTCGCTCGTCAACTCGGTGCTCATCGCGCTCGCGACGGTGGTCGCGAGCCTCGCCATCGCGATCCCGGCCGGTCTCGCCCTCGGGCGCGGCAACCTGCCTTGGCGGAGCTTCTTCCTCCTCCTCTTCCTGTTGCCGCAGGCGTTTCCGTCGGTGGCGGTGCACATGAACATCGCGCACATCTTCTACAAGCTCGGGCTGAACGGGACGTACGCGGGGGTCATGCTGGTCCATACCATCCAGGGGCTCGTGTTCGCGGTCTGGATCGCGACCGCCGCGTTCGCGGCGGTGGACCGCGAGCTCGAGGAGGCCGCCCGCAACATGGGAGCGACCGCCTTCCAGGCGTTCCGCACGGTGACCCTGCCGCTCGCGCTTCCGGGAATTCTCGCGAGCGCCATCTTCGTGTTCCTCATCTCCCTCGACGAGTTCACCGGGACCTTCTTCGTCGGGGTGCCCGACATCACCACCATGCCCCTGCTCCTCTTCACCGCGAGCATGGAGGGGAACTACCAGATCGCCTCGATCACCGCCCTCATCCTCCTCGTTCCGTCGGTCGCCTTCATGCTTGTCATCGAGAAGTTCCTGCGCGCGGACGTCCTGGCCAAGGTCGGAACCTGACCCGGGGAGTCCCCGGGCCGGCCGGGTCGAACACCCGGTGCGCCGCGCCGGACGGCGTGGCGGGTCGCGGGTCGGTCAGCCGAACAGGACCCTGACCGCGCTCACGTCCGGCTCCCCGCGCAGCGCCTGCTCGAAGCGACGCCGGATTGGCTCCGGAGACTCGCCGCCAAGCGCGAGGTCGAGCGGCAGCTCGATCTCGACCTGAATTCTCCCATCGAGGTAGTGCAGCGTGATGCGCCGGATGGAAGCGGCTTCGGGCACCTCGGACCACGCCGCGCG
Source organism: Immundisolibacterales bacterium (assembly GCA_026712715.1). GTDB lineage: Bacteria > Pseudomonadota > Gammaproteobacteria > HK1 > HK1 > JAJDXW01. The sequence goes on from JAPOPW010000007.1 coordinate 70,479, forward strand.
CAGCTTCCCTTCCACCTCGCCGCGCAGGCCGAGGTGGCGCCCCTGGGCGACCTCCTCGTCATCCTCCGGATCGATGTGGACCGTCACGTCCTCGATGTCGCGGAACTCGCGTATGAGCTCGGCCCGGGCGGTCTCGCTGATCTGGTGCCCCTCCGACACGCTGAGCTTCGGATCGTCGAGCAGGATGTGGACATCGACGAGCGATTTCGGACCCATCTGGCGCGTGCGCAGCATATGGAGATCCCGCACCCCGTCGACCGCCATGAGCGCCCCCCGGATCGCCTCGACCTGCTCCGGATCGAGACCAGTGTCGATCAGCTCCTCCACGCTCCGGCGGGCAAGGCGGTATCCCATCCGGACAATCATCCAGGACACCACCACCGCGGCGATCGCGTCGAGATACGCAAGCCCGAGCAGCGAGCCCCCGACCCCGACCATGACGACGATCGACGACGCCGCGTCGCTTCGCGCGTGCCAGGCGTTCGCCTCGAGGAGCCGCGAGCGATGGCGCCGGGCGGCGCGCATGGTGTAGTGGTAGACGGCTTCCTTGAGCGCGACCGATACCGCCGCGATGGCCATCGCCCACCAGGCGGGGATCTTGAGCTCCTCGGGGTGGAAAAGCCTGCGAACCGCATCGATGGCGATGCCGGCGCCGACGACGATCAGCACCATGCCGAGCGCGACGGTGGCGACCGTCTCGATACGCTCGTGGCCGTAGGGGTGGTCCGCATCGGGCTTGCCGCGCGCGAACCTTGCCGCAAGCAGGACGAGCAGGTCGGTGACGAGGTCCGAGATCGAGTGCACGCCGTCGGCGACCAGCGACTGCGACTGGGCGACGATCCCGCCGCCGACCTTGACGAGGGCGAGGCTCAGATCGACCGCCGCACCGACCAGGGTGACCCGGCGAATGATCGCGTAACGCTCGGGCGCCGCGTCACGCGGTCGTGCGATGCGCTCCCGGCCGCCGCTCGTCGACTCGGCCGGCTCGCTCATCCCCGTCGCCCGACCCCAGGCGAAGCGCCGCGATTCCCGACCCGGCCCGGCCCGGGCCGTCGATCGGGTTGCCCGTCCACGGGGCGATCGGCGCCGGCCCGGAAGTCGTCCCGACCCCGAATACACCCCGGTGCGCTTCGACGATCGCGAATCATGCCCTGGGCCGCCGTTCGATCTCCTTCCGAGCGTAGCACGGCGCGTCAACCGCGAAGGCGCCATGCGCCGCACGAGGAAACGCCGGCGGGAGACCTCCCTTCGTTCCGGCCGGCCGCACCTCCGGCGCCGCTCGAAAGGGGACCGCGGCTTGCGGTCACGCCCCTTCCTTCTCCCTGCGCCCGGGCGACGCGGGGCCGGACGCGACCAGTGCTACCCCGACCGCCGTGAACGCCATGCCGGCAATGGCGAGCGTACCGAGGGTCTCCCCGAAGACCGCCCACGCCAAGAGGGCGGTGACCGGCGGCACGAGATAGAGGAGGCTCGCGACCCGGGAAGCGTCGCCCCGGCGCAGCATCCGGTAAAGGAGGAGCGTCGCCACGATCGAGAGCACCAGCACCGACCAGCCGAGGACCGCGAAGATCTGCAGCGTCCACGCGACGGGACGGTCGTCGATCCACCAGGCGACCGCGAGGCAGGCGGCGCCCGCGGCCCCGAGCTGCACCGCGTTGCCGGTCACGAGGTCGATGTGGGCACAGCGGCGCTTCTGGTAGAGCACTCCGAGGGTCATGGCGACGACCGCCACCACGACCGCGGCAAGGCCGGTCGGGTCCCCGACGCCGCCGAGCTTGTGGTGAATGACCAGGGTCACGCCGAGAAATCCGAGCGCGAGACCGGCCGCCATGCGCCGGTCTATCCGCTCCCCGATGAGGCCGATCGCGAGCGCGGCGGTGAGCAGGGGCTGGGTGCCCATCACGAGCGCGGCCACCCCGGCCTCGACCCCGAGGTCGAGCCCGACCCAGACCCCGCCGAGCCCGATTCCGTGGACCAGCAGTCCCACGATGGCCATGTGCGCGTAGTCGACGGTCCGGCCCGCCCACGGGGCGCGGAGCGGCCATGCGGCGACCGCAAGCAGCAGGGCGGCCACCCCGAATCGCCACGCGAGAAAGCGTACGGGACCCGCGTCCGGCATCGCGAGCCGGACCACCAGGTACCCGGTGCACCAGAGGATGACGAACAGCCCCGGAAGCAGCGCCCCCCGGCTCATCGCCGTCCTCGCTCCGGTCCGCCGTTCTTCCCGGGGACGAACGCCGCGGGAAGGAACGAAGCGGCGTCCGGGCCCGCGGCCGGGCGGGCTCTCTCCGGTGCGGGAATCAGTGGGTGCCCCGCCGGACGAGGGCCGGCGTCAGGCTCACCATCTCCGACCGGCGGGCGGGCTCGGCGAGGCGGCTGACAACGAGCCGCATGATCTCGTCCACCGTTCGGTCGATGGGGTTGCGCACGGTGGTCAGGTTGAAGCACGCCCATGACGCCATGTCGATGTCGTCGAATCCGATGATTGCGAGCTCCTCGGGAACCGGGAGACCCAGCACGTCCCGGGCTGCGTTCAGGGCCCCGATCGCCATCGCGTCGTTGCAGCAGAAGAGCGCGTCCGGACGTTCGGGGCGCGCGAGCATGCGCGACGCGGAGGCGAAGCCGCCCTCGAACGTGAAGTCGGACCACTCCATCGCCACCGGCTGCATTCCGGCCTCCGCAAGGGCGGAGCGAAAGCCCGCGCACCGTTCCTGCTCCGATACGAGGGCGGGCTCGCCCCCGATGTAGCCGATCCTTCGCCGCCCGGTACGAAGCATCTCCTCGACGGCGATCCTCGCGCCGGCGACGTTGTCGCAGCCGAGACTGTCCACCCCTTCGATGTCCACGATTCGCCCCGAGACGACCAGCGGCACGTTCAGTTTCAGGCACTTGGACGCGGTCTCGGCATCCACGCTCCCGGCCCGGACCACCATTGCTTCCAGGGGATAACCGAGGACCTCGAGGATCTCGCGGCTTCCCGGATCGCTCGACGAACCCGCCACGAGCACCGCCCACTTGCCGATGCGGCTCAGCCGCTCGACGAGCTGCCCGGTGACGACGGTGTCGTAGTGGTTCGCGAGGCTCCCGGTGACGACGGCGACGAGGTTGGAGCTTCGCGAGTTGAGCCCGGCCGCGAGCGCGTTGGGGCGATAGCCGAGCCGTTCGGCAACGGCGAGGATTCGCTCGCGCTTCTCGGGCGATACCGGCGCGCCGGCGGTGAAGGAGCGCGAGACGGTGGAGCGGGACACCCCCGCGAGGCGGGCGACGTCGAATGCGGTCACCCGCCGGCGATCCTCCTGCCCTGCGTTCTCGGAACGTAACGTTGCGCTCATGCGTATGCTGCCTGCTCCGGGCCGCGCGGAGGACCGGTCCGCGCCCGGCCCGCTCCGGGAGGTCCGCCGCCGGGTCCCCGAATCTTCAGGATACCCGTTCGTCGTCCGACCGCGCGGCGCGGGTGCGCGATCGGCCCTCGACCGCCCCCCGGTACGCGCCGTTGCCGCCGAGGCCCACGTGCGCCTTCGGCCGCGCGCTGCATGGTAGAGTCGCCCGCTGCACGAGTGGAAGTGGGCTTGTCCACATGAGCCGCATGTTCGGCCCGGTTCGCCAGAACGGATACGTGGTCCGTGACATCGAGGCGGCGATGGCCCACTGGAGCGGGGTGGCCGGGGTCGGCCCGTGGTTCTACGTGGAGCGCGCACCCATCCACCACTTCGAGCATCGCGGCCGGCCATGCGAGATCCACCTCTCGATCGCCCTCACCAACTCCGGGCCGCTTCAGCTCGAGCTCATCGAGCAGCGCAACGACGCGCCGAGTCTCTACCGCGAGTTCCTCGACACGGGACACGAGGGGCTTCAGCACGTCGCCTACTGGACGGAAGACTTCGACACCGACCGCGCCCGGGCCCTGGAGGCCGGCTTCACCATCGGACACGAAGGGCGGATCGGCGACTACGGGCCGTTCGTCTACTTCGACTCGTCCGCCCATCCGGGCTCGGTCATCGAGCTCTCCGACGTGGGCGGCGCCAAGCGAAGGCTCTTCGAGCACATCCGCGCGGAGTCGCAAGCATGGGACGGCCGGGATCCCGTGCGCCCGTTCCCGACCGGCATCGCCTGACCGCTCGCTCCTCTCGCCCTCGAGCCGGACGGAGGCGCACCTCCGGCCGGCTGCAAGCCTCACGGACGCCATCATGACCGAACAGTCTCTCGAGACCCTGCTCGCGCAGGGAGGGCACTTCGTCGATCCGGTGACCGGCGCCATCGTGGCGCCGATCCATCCCTCGACGACGTATGCCCGCAACGACCGCTACGAGCTCCCCGGGTTCCGCTACGGCCGCAACGCCAACCCGACCGGCGCGCAGGTCGAAGACGTGCTGGCGAAGCTCGAAGGGGCCGAGGACGCCCTCGTGTTCGCATCCGGGCTGGCCGGGATCACGACCTTCTTCGACACCGTGCGCGCCGGGGAGCACGTCGTCGCTCCCCGGGTGATGTACCACGGAACCGCGGACTGGCTCCGCCGCCTCGGCGAACGCCGCGGAGTCGAAGTCACGTTCTTCGACGCAACCGCGCCGGATTCGCTCGCGGCCGCGGTCCGGGCCGGGGAGACCGCCGTGGTCTGGATAGAGCCTTCGGTGAACCCGACCTGGGACGTGATCGACGTGCGGTCGGCGGCGGAGATCGCCCACGGCGCCGGGGCGGTCCTCGGCGTCGACGCCACCGTGACCCCGGCGGTGACCCTGCGGGCCCTCGATCTCGGGGCCGACGTCGTCTTCCACTCCGGCACCAAGTACCTCGCCGGGCACAGCGACGTGCTCGCCGGGGTGCTCGCGACCCGCGTCGCCGACGAACGCTGGGAGGACGTCAAGACCGCCCGCACCCTGATGGGCGGGGTCCTCGGTGCGTTCGAGTCGTGGCTGCTGCTGCGCGGCATGCGCACCCTCCACGTTCGATACGAACGCCAGGCCGCGAACGCCCTTGCGATCGCCCGGCACTTCGAGCACCACCCCGGGGTCGAGGCGGTGCTCTACCCCGGGCTCGAGTCCCACCCGGGGCACGCGGTCGCGAAACGGCAGATGACCGGAGGCTTCGGGGCGATGCTCTCGCTCCTCGTCCCGGGCGGTGCGGAGGGCGCGAAGCGGGTGGCGACCCGCACCCGCCTCTTCGTGCCCGCGACGTCGCTCGGCGGGGTCGAGAGCCTCATCGAGCACCGGGCGTCGGTCGAAGGGCCCCTGAGCGCGGTATCGGCAAGCCTCCTTCGCCTGTCCATCGGAATCGAGCGCGCGGACGAGCTCGTCGCGGATCTCGAGCAGGCGCTCGCCTGACGTGGCCGGGGCGGACCCCGGCCCGGCCGCGAAGGAGACCGGACCCGCACGCATCCGCAACGGCCACCCGCGGGAGATATTCCGCTACTCTGTCCGCCTCGAAGCGCGGGGCCCACGTTCATGCACCCGAATCCTGCCTACCGGCCCGCTTCTCCGGAGAGGAACCTCGAGTTTGCCGGGGAACGCGGTTTCGGCATGCTCGCGGTCGGCACCGGAGAGGCGCAGGCCCCTCTCCTCAGCCACATTCCCTTCGTCCTGACCGAGGACGGCGCCGCCGTTCACGCCCACCTCGTCCGGTCGAACCCCATCGCCCGCCTCCTCCTCGCCGCGGAGCGCATGGCGGTGCTCGCGGTGAGCGGCCCGGACGGCTACGTCTCTCCCGACTGGTACGGGGCGGTGCCCGACCAGGTGCCGACCTGGAACTACGTGGCCGTGCACCTGCGGGGAACCCTCCGGCTGCGCCCCGACGAGACGCTTCGTCCGTTCCTCGACACGCTGTCGGCCCGATTCGAGCGCGAGCTCCGGCCGAAGCCTCCGTGGCGGACGTCCAAGGTCTCCGCCGACGCACTGGCGGGCCTGATGCGGGCCATCGTTCCGATCGAGCTCGCCGTCGAATCGGTCGACGGCACGTGGAAGCTCAACCAGACCAAGACGGACGAGGTCCGGCTGCGGGCCGCGGAGCACGTGGCCACTGACGGCCTCGGGCATGAGACATCTCTCCTCGCCCGGTTCATGAGGACCCCGCCACGGAGGGAATGAATGACGGCGCGCGCCGATCGCGTCGCCTGCCACGGCTGAACGGGAGCCCTTCCATGACCGGAACCGAACGACGAACGGTGGCACCGCACGAAGCGCTCGAGCGGATCTGGACGCTGGCGCGCGGCGATCGGGCGGCGCTCGAACGCATCGAGCTCGCCGGCAGCGAGCCCGCCCTCCCGTCGGTGTTTGCCGTCGGCACCGCGGCGAGCGCCTGCATCGGGGCGGTGGGGCTCGCGGCGAGCGAGCTGTGGCGGTTGCGCTCGGGCATCGCGCAGCCGGTCCGGGTCGGCATGCGGCCCGCCGCCGTCGCCTACCGGAGCGAGCATTACCTTCGCATCGACGGGGCGCCGGTCGAGGGGCCGGACCGGGCGCGCTCGTACTTCCGCGACACTTCGGGAAGGTGGATGCAGCTCCACATGGGGTACCCGCACCACCGCGACGGGATCCTCCGCGAGCTCGGCTGCCGTGACGACGGACCCGAGATCGCTCGCGCGCTCTCCCGCAGGGACGCCTTCGAGGTCGAAGACACGCTGGCGGCGCAGGGACTGCCGGGATACGCGCTTCGCACGCCCGAGGAGTGGGCGCGTCATCCCCAGGCGGCCGCGCTCGGCTGCGTCCCGGTGCTGGAGGTCGCGCGGCTCGGCGACGCGCCTGCGCGCTCCCTGCCGGTGGGCGAACGGCCCCTCGCGGGGGGCAGGGTCGCCGACCTCACCCGGGTCATCGCCGGACCGGTCTGCGGCCGGACCCTCGCCGCCCACGGCGCGGACGTGCTCCGCATCCACCCCCCGCACCTCCCCGAGGTGCCGGTGCTCGCGATGGACGGCGGCCGGGGCAAACGCTGCGCGCACGTCGATCTTCGCAACTGCGACGATCGCCGCGCGTTCGACGCGCTCGTCGAGGGCGCGGACGTCTTCGTGCAGGGATTCCGACCCGGCGCAATCGCCTCCCTCGGCTACGGACCGGAGGAGCTGGCGGAGCGTCGGCCGGGCATCGTGTACGTCACCCTGAGCGCGTGGGGGGAGTCGGGGCCGTGGGCGAACCGGCACGGATTCGACAGCCTCGTCCAGACCGCGACCGGCATCGTCGCCGCGGGAAGCGCGGCGCGCGGCGTCGAAGAGCCCGCTCCCCTCCCCTGCCAGGCCCTCGACCACAGCACGGGCTATCTCGCCTCGGCCGGCGCCATGGCGGCGCTCGCGCGCCGGGCGACGGAGGGCGGAAGCTGGCTGGTGCGGGTCTCGCTCGCCGCCGCCGGGCGTTGGCTCGACGGGCTCGGCCGCGTCGACGGACTCGGCGCCCCGGACCCGGACCTCGCCGCGGTGGCCGACCGGCTGGAACGCCGGAGCACCGCATTCGGGGAAATGACCTCGGTCCGATGCGCGGAGGAGCTGCCCGCGACCCCGCCGCGATTCGACCTGCCCGCCGCACCGCTCGGAAGCCACCCGTGCGAGTGGGCCTGAGGCCCGGTTGACAGGGCCGGAAGGAGGCGCAAATCATCCCCACCCGAATTCAGGCTGGAGGCTCAAGTGACCTATTTCCTCTACGGCGCCCGGGGCTCCGGGTCCTGCGCGATCGAGTGCGCGCTGGCCGAGATCGGGGCGCACTACGAGCTTCGCAAGCTCTCGCTCCGAAACGACGAACAGCGGGGGACGGAGTACGAGGCGATCAATCCCCAGCGCAAGGTGCCCGCGCTGGTCATCGATCAAGACCAGCTCCTCACCGAGTCCGTGGCGATCCTGCTGACCCTGGACGAGCGGCACCCGGACGCGGGGCTGCTGCCGCCGAAAGGGACCGCGCAGCGCGCGCACGCCCTTCGCTGGCTCCTCTTCGCCGCGACGGAGATCTATCCGATCGTGGAGATCAACGACTACCCGGAGCGCTTCGCCACCGACCCCGCCCGGACCGAGGCAATGCGCGAGCGGGCGCGGGAGATCTGGAGGACGAGGTGGCTCGTCGTGGAGGCGAACATCGCCGGCGATCCGTACCTCTCGCGTGAGGGGTTCACCCTCACCGACATCTACCTCGCGGTGGTCAGCCGCTGGGCTCAGCAGAACGCATGGCGGCCCACCCACATTCCGAAGGTGGAGCGCCTGACTGCGGCCGTCGCCGCCCGCCCCGCCATCGTCCCGGTGTGGGCGCGGCACTTCCGCACTCCCTGAACCGTACCGCGCCCCGCTCAGCCCGGGGCCTGGCCGCTCCTCGCCTCGCGCAGGAGCCAGTCCCGGAACGCCACCACCCGCGGGCGATCCGCCGTCGATTCGGGGCAGATCACGTGGTAGGCGAAGTTCACCGGAAAGCTGAGATCGAAGGGCTGCACCAGGCGGCCCGCGCGCAGGTCGTCCGACGCGAGCACGCTCCCGCACAGCGCGATCCCGAGCCCGTCGCGGGCCGCCTGGAGGGCCATGCTCGGCTGGGTGAAGCGCGGGCCGCGGCGCGCGTCCACCCCCGTCACCCCCGCGGTGATGAGCCAGGTTTCCCAGTCCGGCCACGCCTCGTCGAGCTGGGCGTTGTCGACGTGCAGCAGGGTATGGCCGCGAAGCCGCGCCGGAGAATCGAGCGGGCCCGCCTCCTCGACGAGCCTCGGGCTGCACATCGGGAAGATCTCCTCCGACATCAGCCGCTCGGCCCGAAGTCCCGGCCGGCCCCCCGGACCGTAACGGACCGCGAGGTCGACGTCGTCGTGCCGAAAGTCCACGAGCCGGGTCGAAGCGTCGATGCGGACGTCGAACGTCGGATGAAGAGCCCGAAAGCGGTCGAGGCGGGGCACGAGCCACTGCGCCCCGAAGGACGGGGTGACGCTCACGGTCAGCGGGCGGCGCGCGTCGAACACGCCGAGATCGCGGATGGCGGCGGCGAGCAGATCGAATCCGCGCGTGAGGGCCGGCAGGCACGCCTGGCCCGCGTCGGTGAGGAACAGCGCCTTGTTTGCGCGCCGCAACAGGGTGACCTCGAGATAGTCCTCCAGGGTCTTCACCTGGCGGCTCACCGCGGCCGGAGTGACGCTCAGCTCCTCCGCCGCCTTGGTCATGCTGAGGTGCCGCGCGACCGCCTCGAACGCGCGCAGGGCATTGAGCGAAGGGAGCCGTCTCTTCATGCCCCGCTCATCTTCCGGACGGTCCGAGGGCTCCGGCGAATCCGGAGAGACGGATTTCCCGCGGGTCGGGCGCTCCGCGCCCCCCCGCGACCCTCGTCCCTCAGGTCCGCTGGTAGATCTCGCTGCCGGCGCGCCGGAACTCCTCCGCCTTCTCGACGAGACCCACCTGCACGGCGTCCTGGACCCTGCCGATGCCGCGCTCCTTCGCATAGTCGCGCACGTCCTGGGTGATCTTCATCGAGCAGAACTTCGGCCCGCACATCGAGCAGAAGTGCGCCACCTTGGCCGAGTCCTTGGGCAGGGTCTCGTCGTGGTATTCGCGCGCCCGCTCCGGGTCGAGGCCGAGGTTGAACTGATCCTCCCACCGAAACTCGAAGCGGGCCTTGGAGAGCGCGTTGTCCCGGATCTGCGCCCCGGGGTGACCCTTGGCGAGGTCCGCCGCGTGGGCGGCGATCTTGTAGGTGATGATGCCCTCGCGAACGTCGTGCTTGTTCGGAAGGCCGAGGTGCTCCTTCGGGGTCACGTAGCACAGCATGGCCGTGCCGTACCAGCCGATCTGGGCCGCCCCGATGGCCGAGGTGATGTGGTCGTAGCCGGGGGCGATGTCCGTCGTGAGGGGCCCCAGGGTGTAGAACGGCGCCTGCGCGCAGTCCTCGAGCTCGCGCTCCATGTTCTCCTTGATGAGCTGCATGGGGACGTGCCCCGGCCCCTCGATCATCACCTGGACGTCGTGCTCCCAGGCGACCTGGGTGAGCTCTCCGAGCGTCTTCAGCTCGGCGAACTGCGCCTCGTCGTTCGCGTCCGCCACCGACCCCGGGCGAAGCCCGTCGCCGAGCGAGAACGACACGTCGTAGGCCTGCATGATCTCGCAGATCTCGGGGAAACGGGTGTAGAGGAAGCTCTCCGTGTGATGCGCGAGGCACCACTTCGCCATGATGGAGCCGCCCCGGGAGACGATGCCGGTCACCCGCTTCGCGGTGAGGGGCACGTGCGCGAGCCGCACCCCGGCGTGGATCGTGAAGTAGTCGACCCCCTGCTCCGCCTGCTCGACGAGGGTGTCGCGGAAGAGCTCCCAGGTGAGGTCCTCGGGCTTGCCCACCTTCTCGAGGGCCTGGTAGATCGGGACCGTGCCGATCGGGACCGGGGAGTTGCGGATGATCCACTCCCGGGTCTCGTGGATGTTCTTGCCCGTCGAGAGATCCATCAGGGTGTCCCCGCCCCAGCGGGTGGACCACACCATCTTCTCCACCTCCTCCTCGATGGACGAGGTGACCGCGGAGTTGCCGATGTTGGTGTTGACCTTCACGATGAAGTTGCGCCCGATCACCATCGGCTCGAGCTCGGGGTGGTTGATGTTGGCGGGAATGATGGCGCGCCCGCGGGCGACCTCCTCGCGCACGAACTCGGGGGTCACCCGATCCGGAATGGCGGCGCCGAACGACTGCCCGGGGTGCCGGGCGAGGAGCCCTTGATCCCGGACTTCCTCGCGGCGGAGGTTCTCGCGGATCGCGATGTATTCCATCTCCGGGGTGACGATGCCTCGCCGGGCGTAGTGCATCTGGGTGACGTTGGCACCCGGAACGGCACGGCGCGGCCGCCGGATGTGCTCGAAGCGAAGGGAGGCGAGCTTCGGGTCCGCGAGCCGCTTGCGCCCGTACTCCGAGCTCGGCCGGTCGAGGACCACGGTGTCGCCCCGCTCCTCGATCCAGGTCTCGCGGGTGCGGGGGAGGCCGGCGAGCAGATCGATGTCGGCGCCCGGGTCCGTGTACGGACCGGAGGTGTCGTAGATGGTGAGGGGCGCGTTCTTCTCGGCGCCGAAGCTCGCGGGGGTATCGCTCAGCTCCACCTCGCGCATGCCGACCCTGAGATCGGGCCGGGACCCCTGGACATGGATCTTTCGCGAGCCCGGGAAGGGGCGGGTTACCTCGTCGGACAGGCGCGAGGTCCTCTCGATGAAAGCCTTCGGAATTGCACTCATGGCGGAATTCTCTCCGTTTCATGCCCCGGGTGGACACGGTCCTTCCCGGTGCTTGCGCCGAACTGTCGGCCGGCGCCCGGACCCGTACCGGATCGCGGAATCGAGGAGATGCCGATGGGGGGGAAGCTTTCCTCCGCCGGCATCATCCGGTTCAGGTTCAAAGGGTTTTTTCTCAGTCGGGCCGATGCCCGACACCCCCAGCTTCGCCCTCAACCGTAGTCCAATCCGCGAATGGTTGCAAGCGCCTGCGTTCCTCCCGCACCTCCCTCCGGCCGCTCCCGCGGCGGGCCTGGCGGCGCGGACCGGTCCGTATCCGGAGGCGGCCTTCGCGGCGGTCAGGGGAGCCGGCCGCGAAAGCAGTCGCGGGTGTGGTCGTCGATGATCCCGATCGCCTGGAGGAACGAGTAGCAGATGACGGAGCCCGCGAACTTGAAGCCGCGGCGCTTGAGCTCGCGGCTCACCCGATCGGAGAGCGGGCTAGACGCGGGCATCTCGTCGACGCTCCGCCAGCGGTTGACGACCGGGGTTCCGTCCACGAAGTCCCAGAAGAACGGTGCAAGCCCGCCCCGCTCGTCGATCACCGCGAGCGCGGCCCGCGCGTTGGTGCGGGCGGCCCGGATCTTGAGCCGATTTCGGACAATGCCGGGATCGTGCGCGAGGCTCTCGATCCTCTCGTCGTCCCAGGCCGCGATCCGGACCGGGTCGAACCCGTCATAGGCGCGGCGGTACCCCTCGCGCTTGCCGAGGATGAGCCGCCAGTTGAGCCCCGCCTGGGCACCCTCGAGGAGCAGCATCTCGAAGAGGTAGCCGTCGTCGAGCGAGGGCACCCCCCACTCGTCGTCGTGGTAGGCGACGTAGATCGGGTCGTCTCCGACCCAGGCGCATCGCACCGGCCCGTCCATGACCGCGAGTGTGACGGATCGCACACCCGCGAAAAAGCCGGGCTCGCCCGCGCGGCCGTTCGACACGGCCTCCCCGGGACTTCGCCGACCGGCCGCTCGACCGGTGCGCAAGGGACCCGATCCTGCCGATACCCACGGTTGCCATTCCATGCCTCCTGCGTCTATGTTGGCGCTGGCCGAGAGCCGGAGCGAGGCGAACGATGCCCGACGGAAACGACATTCCCACCCTTCGCCGGATCCTTCGCGACGCGAAGACCGTCGCCATGGTGGGCCTCTCCGCGAACTGGTACCGCCCGAGCTTCTTCGCGGCCAAGTACCTCATCGACCACGGCTACCGGGTCATCCCGGTGACCCCGGCCTACGAGGAGGTGCTGGGCGAGGCGTGCGTCCCGAGCGTGAGCGAGCTTCCCGAGCCGCCCGACGTGGTCGACTGCTTCCGGCGGGCGGAGGAGATCCCGGCCATCGCGGAGCAGGCGGTCGCGATCGGGGCGAAGGTGCTCTGGATGCAGCTTGGCATCGTGAACGAGGACGCGGCCCGGATCGCCCGCGACGGGGGCCTGGAGGTGGTGATGGACCGCTGCATGAAGATCGAGTACGCGCGCCTGTTCGGCGGGCTCAACTTCGTCGGGGTGAACACGCGGGTCGTCTCCGCCAAACGCCCCCTCCACGTCCCCTACTAGCCCGCCCCGGCCGCCACCGTGCGGCCCGGCCGGCGTCACGACGACCACGCGCGGCGGGCGGCACCCGCCCGGAACCTGAGGATACCGGCCGATGGCTGATCGCGACTTTGGGCTCGAGACCCTCTGCCTGCACGCGGGGCAGCTCCCGGACCCGGCCACCGGATCGCGGGCGGTGCCGATCTACCAGACGACCTCCTACGTGTTCGACGATGCGGACCACGCCGCGAGCCTGTTCAACCTGCAGACGTTCGGGAACATCTACACCCGGCTCATGAACCCCACCACCGCCGTCTTCGAGGAGCGGATGGCGGCGCTCGAGAACGGGCGGGCCGCGCTCGCCACCGCGAGCGGACAGGCGGCGGAAACGACGGCTCTCCTCACCCTGCTCGAAGCGGGCGACCACATCGTTTCCGCGAGCACCCTCTACGGCGGCACGCGTTCGCTCTTCGACGTCACGTTCCGGCGCATGGGCATCGACACCACCTTCGTCGACCCCGACGAGCCCGAGAACTTCGCCGGCGCGATTACCGACCGGACCAAGCTCCTCTACGGCGAGACCCTCGGCAACCCCTCCATCAACGTGCTCGACCTCGAGGCGGTGGGCGAGGTGGCGTCCGACCGGGGGATCCCGCTCGTCATCGACAACACGTTCGCGACGCCTTATCTCTGCCGGCCGTTCGAATGGGGGGCGGACATCGTCGTCCACTCGGCGACGAAGTACATCGGCGGGCACGGCACCAGCATGGGCGGGGTCATCGTCGAGTCCGGCCGCTTCCCTTACGACAACGGGAACTTCCCGGGGATGATGGAGCCGTCGAGGGGGTACCACGGGGTGCGCTTCTACGAGACGTTCGGCGACTTCGGCTACACCATGAAGGCGCGCTGCGAGACGTTGCGCACGATGGGCGCGGTCTTGAGCCCCTTCAACTCGTTCCTGATGCTTCAGGGGCTCGAGACCCTGCCGGTGCGGATGGACCGGCACTGCGACAACGCCATGGCCGTCGCCCGCCTCCTCGAGGACCCCCCCCTCGTCCCGTGGGTGAACTATCCGAGCCTTCCCGGAAGCCGCTACCACGATCTCGCGCAGAAGTACGTCCCGCGAGGCGCGAGCGCAATCCTCACCTTCGGCGTGCGGGGCGGACACGAGGCCGGGATCAAGTTCATCGAGGCGGCGCAGTTCATGAGCCATCTCGCGAACGTCGGCGACGCCCGCACCCTCGTCATCCATCCCGCCTCCACCACCCACCGGCAGCTATCGGAGGAGGAGCAGATCGCGGCCGGGGTCACCCCCGACATGATCCGGATCTCGGTCGGGCTCGAGTCCGTCGACGACATTCTCTGGGACATCGACCAGGCGCTCGAGAAGTCGCAGCGCTCCGATTGAACCCGCTCGGATGGGCGCACGCGGGCACGTTCTTCGCGAACCTCGTGTCCGCGCCAACCACTCGTGCGCGAGGCATGTCCCACGCGAATGTCGCGCCGGCCGGCCCCTGCGGACCGGGTGCCTGACCGATCGTCCGACCCGCGCCACGCGGGACGGGGGACGGTCAGCCGCCCTTCGCGGCCCGGTAGCTCGCGATGGCCTCCTCGAGCTCGTCGTACTCGTCGCAGCCGGAACGGCAGATTTCGCCCAGCCTCGCGAGCTGTCGCTCCGCCTCCGCGAGGTCGTCCAGGGCAAGGTGGAGCTCGCCGAGGTACTCGATCGCCTCGGTGTGCCGCGGATCGATCGCGAGGGCCTTCGCGTAGGCGTCCATCGCGGGACCGTAGCTCCCGGCCTTGCGGTGACTGTAGCCGATGAGGTTCCAGGCGTCGGCGTTGCCCGCGTCCCGCGCGACCACGTCTTCGAGGGCCGCGAGGGCCTCCTCGAACCGTTCGCGGTCGATCAGGGTTCGGGCTTCGCGCAGCGCCGCGTCCTCACCGCCGGAGGAGCTGGCGCTCCCCGCGCCCGCGGCGAGCGCCACCTGTCCGCCGCCCGAGGTGAGGATCAGCACCGTGCCGAGAAAAAGTCTGCGCAGCTTTGCGTTCATCAACGGGCTCCTCCCGCAGTTGCCGTGTCCGCGCAGCATGCTACCTTCGGGACGCGATTGCCAATGCACCGTCTGCGCCGGCGGGCTCACGCGGCGGTCGCGGCGTCGAGCCTCTCGCTGACGGACATCCACTCCTCCTCGAGGCTCTCCACCCGCGCCCGATAGCGCTTGTGGCGGGCGATGAGGGCCGTCACCTCCTCGCCGCTCAGCCGCCGGTAGGCATCCGCGTCGGCGAGCACCACGGTGATCGAGTCGAGCTTCGACTGGAGCGCCGCGAGGCGCTCCTCGATCCCGCGAAGCTCGTCCCGGAGGGGCTTGAGCCTCGCGCGTGCCTTCGCGCCGGCGCGGCGCCGCGCGGCCGCCGCCCCGCGAACGGCTGCCGGCCCGACGGACGGACCGGGATCATCGCGACCGAGCAGCCAGTCGCGGTACTCGTCCAGGGTCCCGTCGTAGGGGTCCACCCCGCCGTCCGCGACGAGCAGCAGCTCGTCCACCGTGTTCCCGAGGAGGTGCCGGTCGTGGGAGACGATGACCAGGGCCCCGTCATACGACTGGAGGGCGACGGTCAGGGCGTGACGCATGTCGAGATCGAGGTGGTTGGTCGGCTCGTCGAGGAGGAGGACGGCCGGTTTGCGCCATGCGATGAGCGCGAGGGCGAGGCGGGCCTTCTCGCCCCCCGACAGGAACGCGGACCGCGTGAACGCCGCATCGCCCGAGAACCCCCATCCACCGAGAAAGTTGCGCGCGGCCTGATCGGTCGCCGTCGGGTCCGCCGCCAGGAGGTGTTCCATGGGATTCTTCGCGGGTTCGAGCGTTTCCATGGTGTGCTGCGCGAAGTAGCCGACCGGTGCGTTGCGGCCTCGCTCGCAGCTCCCCGCAAGGAACCCGAGCTCGCCCGCGACGGCGCGCATCAGGGTCGACTTGCCGGCGCCGTTGCGACCGAGGAGGCCGATCCGCGCCCCGGGCTGCAAGGTCAGGTTCACCCCGGCGAGGACCGCGGACCCTGCATACCCGAGACTTGCCTCCTCGATGCGGAGCAGCGGGTTCGAGACCCGCTCGGGGCTCGGGAACGAAAAGCGGTACGAGGAGTCGGCGTGGGCGGGGGCGACGAGGGCCAGCCGCTCGAGCTCCTTCATGCGGCTTCGCGCCTGGCGCGCCTTGGTCGCCTTCGCCCCGAAGCGGGTGACGAAGGCCCGGATCTCGCGTGCCCTTCGCTGCTGCTTCTCGAAGGTCGACCGCTCGAGCGCCAGGCGCTCGCTTCGCTGCACCTCGAACGAGGAGTAGCCGCCGCGGTAGGCGCGGGCGCGGCCGTCCTCGAGATGGACGATGTCGGTGGCGGTCCGGTCGAGGAAGTCCCGGTCGTGGGAGACGAGCAGGGTCGTGCCGGCGCGCCGGGTGAGCCATTGCTCGAGCCACACCACCGCGTCGAGATCGAGGTGGTTGGTCGGTTCGTCGAGGAGCAGGAGATCGCTCCGGCACATCAGCGTCTGCGCGAGATTGAGGCGGATCCGCCAACCGCCCGAGAAATCGGACACGGGCCGGGTGAGATCCCCCGGCTCGAATCCGAGGCCGTGCAGGATCCGTCCCGCGCGCGTCTCCGCGGTGTACCCGTCCATGGCCTCGAGCTCCGCGTAGAGCGCGGGCAGGCGCCGTTGGTCGTCCCCGGCCTCGGCCGCCTCGATGCGGCGCCGGACCGCCCCGAGCGGTCGGTCGCCGTCAATCGTCCATTCGAGCGCGCTCGCCGGGCTCGGCTCGGTCTCCTGGTCGAGGTGGGCGATCGTCCAGCTCCGCGGGACCCGGACCTCTCCTTCCTCCGGAACGAGTCGTCCGCGAAGCAGGAGGAAGAGGGTCGACTTGCCGACTCCGTTGCGCCCCACGATGCCCGCCCGATGACCCGCGTGCACCGTGAGGTCGAGGCCGCTGAACAGCGTCTTCTGCCCTCGCTTGAGGGTGACGTCGGTGAGGTGGATCATCGGTGGACTCGGTCGCGGCCGGCGCATTGTAGCGGCCGTCCCCGCCGGCCGCCCCCGCCGACGAAGAGACGCCCGGCCCCGGCGCCGGACTCCGTGCCGCCCGTTCAGGCCCCGTCGAAGGCGCGGCGCACCTCCTCGACGATGACCGCGAGCCCGCGCTCGATCCGGCTCCAGTCGTCGGCGTAGGTGATGCGGATGCACTCGTGCCGGTGCGGCCAGTCGTCGTCCTCGAGACCGGGGAAGAAGTGGTGGCCGGAGACGATGACGACCCCGCGCTCCTTCAGCCGCTCGTACAGCTCCGCGTTCGTGATCGGGAGCCCGCGCATCCACAGCCACAGGAAGAACGCGCCCTCCGGCTTGTGGATGCGGATGTCGCACCCTTCGAGACCTTCGCGGAGGATGTCGACCGCCCGCTCGGCGCGCTCCGCGTAGTGGGGCCGGATGACGTCGCGGGACAGGGTCAGCACCTCGCCGCTCTCGACGAGGTCCGCGGCGAGCGCAGGGCCGAGACTTCCGGGCGCGAGACAGAAGATGGCGTTGACCGCCGCGAGGGCGGAGACGATCTCCTCGTTCGCGACCACGATTCCGGTGCGCACCCCGGGCAGTCCGAGCTTCGAGAGGCTCATGCACAGCACGGTGTTCTCGTCCCATGCGGGCGCGGCCTCGCCATACACGATTCCGGGGAAGGGGAGCCCGTAGGCGTTGTCGACGATGAGCGGCACGCCCCGGGCGCGGGCGCTGGCCCCGAGTCGTGCAAGCTCGTCGTCGGTGACCACGTTGCCGGTCGGGTTGGTGGGCCGCGACACGCAGATCGCGGCGACGTCCTCGACGGACTCCACCTGATCGAAATCCACCCCGTACTTGAAGAGCCGGTCCCCGAGCTCGGTGATCGTCGAGCGCACCGAGGTCAGCATGCCGGGCGCGAGCCCGACGTCCGCGTACCCGATGTACTCCGGAGAGAGCGGCAGCAGGACCCGTCGCGGCCGCCCTCCGTCCCCGTTCGCGGGCGGCCCCGCGAGCAGGTTGAACAGGGCGAGGAAGGCGGACTGGCTGCCGTTGGTGAGCGCGATGTTGCGCTCGCCGAGGTCCCAGCCGTGCTCGCGGCGGAGCAATGCCGCAAGGGCCCGGGCGAAGCGCCGCTCTCCTTCCGGCGCGTCGTAGGTGCCGATCGCGCGCTCGAAGGCGCCGTCGTGCTGCATGAGGGCCTGCATCCTGACCCGGAAGACCATCTCCGCGGCGGGGATGAGGCTCGGGTTCCCGCCGCCGAGATTCATGATGTCGCCCCCGGCGGCCGCGATCGCGCCGAGATCGTCCATTAGCGAGCGGGTGCCCGACTCACCCGTCAACCGCTGTCCGAACGCCGAAAGGTGCATGCCTCCCTCCCCTGCAGTCTCATCCGTCGCTTCGTCCCGGGGCCTCCCGGGTCCAGCTCCTCCCGACCGGTTCGTCCGCCCGCCCGCCGCGCTTCGAGCTGCGGCCCCGCCCCGCCCTGCGCGGCCCTGCCCGGACCGGACGCCCCGCTACGGCACCGCGGCATGGCCGGACGCCGCGCCGGGAACGAACAGCAGATTCTCCACCGGCTCATGCTCGACCGTGCGGTCGTACACCTCGAGGCCCGCGCTCTGGTAGACGCCGAGCGCGCGCGGATGATCGAGCGAGCAGGTGTGCAGCCAGACCCGGCCCGGACGGTAGCTCCACGCCCGCGCGAGCCCCCAGTCGAGCAGGTACTTGCCGAAGCCGCGCCCCACATACTCCGGAATGAGGCCGAAGTAGGCGATCTCGACCTCGCCCTCGACCCGGCGGTCGAGCTCGACGTAGCCGGCGGGGACCCCGCGAACGTGGAGGACGAACACCTCCACCCGGTCGTCGTGGATGATCGCGGCGAGCTCTTCGTCGGACAGGCGCCGGCGCATGAACCAGTTCCACTCGGCGCCGATCGTGTCGTAGAGGTAGCGGTAGAACGAGATGGTGGGCCGCTCCGCGCGCAGGATCGCGGTCGGCTCCAGCACTCCCGCCGCCGGCGCTCGCCGGTCCGGCGACCGCATCTCGAGCCAGGTCACCGTCACCGGTACGGTCGAGCCGGCCGCCGGCCGCGTCGTGGACCCACCGTCACGCGGGCCGCAACCGGTGTCCGCGCCGCCACTATCCCCGGTCGCCGAATTCATGCCGCGACTTCCATTCGTTTCTTCCGCTCCATTCGCTCGTTTCCGCGTTCGACCCGTCGGGAACGCCATCCGTCAACTCGGGTCGACGACCGGCGAGCCCGACACTCGCCGGCTCATGATCGTACGCTTCTCGACCTCGTAGCCGAGCCCGTCGTAAAAGCGGCGCACCCCCTCGTTCTCCTCCCGGATCATCAGCATCACCTTGGGCGCGCCAAGCCCCGCGAGCCAGCTCTCGGCATGGCGCATCAACCGCCCGCCGAGCCCTCCCGATCGATGCGCCGGCGCCACCGCGACGTAGTAGACCCATGCCCGATGCCCGTCGAATCCGGCCATGACGCTCCCGGCGATGTGCCCGGCGCGTTTCTCGTCGACCGCGACGAAGACCTCCGACGTGGCGCGGGCTCGCGCGCCTTCAATGTCGCGACGCGGATCGTTCCAGGGTCGAACCAGATCGCAGGCGCGCCAGAGCTCGATCACCTCGTCCTCGTCGCCGTCGCGAATCGCGCGGATCCGGAACCCGACCCCTCCTGTCATCGTTCGTCATGCTCCTCTCGCTCACCTGCCCGGACTTCTTGAAGGGCCCCGAGCGCTACAGACGGGTCGGACTTGCAAAGCGGTTTCACGAATGCAACGTACGAGGCCGCCAACGCTACGGAGCGGTCGGGTTTCGAACAAGGATGGGTGGCTTCGAACATGCCTCGTCGGTCCGAGTCGCAGCCTCGCCGGCGTCTCGCACGGAAACCCGTGCCGACACCGGCCGCCGCTCTACTCGCCAAGCTCGGGGCGCCCGGCGAAGAGCTCGAGCGCCTCCGGGTTGGCAAGCGCCTCGCGGTTGCGGATCGGACGCCCGTGCACCACGTCGCGCACCGCGAGCTCCACGATCTTCCCGTTCCGGGTGCGCGGAATGTCCGCGACCTCGAGGATCCGGGCCGGCACGTGGCGCGGCGTCGCGTTCGTCCGGATCCGCCGGCGGATCCGGTCCGTGAGCGCGTCGTCGAGGCGGTCGCCCGCGCGCAGGCGCACGAAGAGGACGACCCGCACGTCGCCCTCCCATTGCTGGCCGATGACGATGGCCTCCTCGACCTCGTCGAGCTGCTCGACCTGGCGGTAGATCTCGGCCGTGCCGATGCGCACCCCGCCCGGATTGAGCACTGCGTCGGAGCGCCCGTGCACGACGAGCCCGCCGTGCCCGGTGCGCTCCACCCAGTCCCCGTGGTGCCACACCCCCGGGAACCGCTCGAAGTAGGCATCGCGGTACTTCGCCCCGTCCGGATCGTTCCAGAACCCGACCGGCATCGAGGGGAACGGAGCGGTGCACACGAGCTCACCCGGCTCGCCGGCGGGAAGAGGACGGCCGTCGTCGTCGAAGACCTCGACCTGCATCCCGAGGGCGAGGCACTGGATCTCGCCCCGCCGGACCGGCACGACGGGGTTGCCCTGGGCGAAGCAGCCGATGATGTCCGTGCCGCCCGTGATCGAAGAGAGACGCACATCCGGCTTCACCGCGTCGTACACGAAATCGAACGTCTCGGGGACGAGGGGCGAGCCGGTGGAGAGAATCGCCCGCACGCTCGAGAGATCGTGACTCTCGCGCGGACGGAGCCCGGACTTCTTGACCGCGTCGAGGTACTTCGCGGAGGTTCCGAAGAGGTCGATGCGGGCCGCGTCCGCGAAGTCGAAGAGCGCGCGCATGTCCGGCCAGCCCGGTGAGCCTTCGTAGAGCGCGAGGCAGGCGCCGCTGCCAAGCCCCGAAACGAGCCAGTTCCACATCATCCACCCGCAGGTGGTGAAGTAGAAGAGGGTGTCGCCGGGACGCACGTCCGCGTGGAGGCGGTGCTCCTTCAGGTGCTGGAGCAGGGTCCCGCCGGTGCCGTGGACGATGCACTTCGGGGCGCCGGTGGTGCCGGACGAGTACATGATGTAGAGCGGGTGGTCGAAGGGGACCGGCTCGAACTCGATCTCGCGGGCCGGGTGGGAGAGGGTCAGCTCGTCCCAGGAGACCGCGCCCGGGACCGACCGGAGGTCCGGCGCCTTCCGGAGATAGGGCACGATGACCGCCCGCTCCACGCTCGGGACGCCGGCGAGGACCTCGCGGACGCGCCCAAGCGAATCGATTGCGGCCCCGTTGTAGCGGTAGCCGTCCGCGGCGACGAGGACCCTGGGCTCGATCTGCCCGAAGCGATCGAGCACTCCCTGCACCCCGAAGTCGGGCGAGCACGAGGACCACACCGCCCCGAGGCTGGTCGCGGCAAGCATCGAGATGACCGTCTCGGGGAGGTTGGGCAGGTAGCCCGCGACCCGGTCCCCGGGGCCGACCCCGGCCGCCCGCAAGCCCTGGGCGGCCCGCGAGACGTGGTCGTGGAGCTGCCGCCAGGAGATGCGGCGGTCGTCGATCCGATCGATGCCCGCGGACGGCACCTCGCCCCGGAAGACGATGGCCGGTCCGTCGTCGCGGCGCCGGAGGAGGTTCTCGGCGAAGTTGAGGCGGGCGCCCGGAAACCAGCGCGCGCCCGGCATCCGGTCCGCATCCTCAAGGACCGCGTCGCCCTTCTCCGGGGCGGCGACCC
This sequence comes from Immundisolibacterales bacterium, assembly GCA_026712715.1. Taxonomy (GTDB): domain Bacteria; phylum Pseudomonadota; class Gammaproteobacteria; order HK1; family HK1; genus JAJDXW01. Next base: position 91,939 of record JAPOPW010000007.1, read on the forward strand.
CGCAGAATTCCCAGACGCTGTACCAGAAGGCGGCCGGCTCCGCCACCGACCAGGCGTGCAGGGCCGCGTAGTCCGATGCCTCGACTCCGTGCCGCTCGCGCACGAAGGCGGCGAAGCGGGTGACCCCCGCCCGCTCGACCTCCTCGGCGCTCGGCGCCCACAGCGGCTTGCTCATCTTCGAGACCGAATCATTCCAGTTCAACGTCGAATACTAGCGAGGCTGCGCCTCGGACCGACGAGACCTGTTCGAAGCCACCCATCCTGGTTCGAAACCCGGCCGCTCCATGGCGTTGGCAGCCTCGTACCTCTCATCCAGGAAACCGTTTTGCAAACTTGACTCGTTCATGAAGATCGGGGGCCCTCAAGAAATCCAGGGCAGTCGAGCTATCGTCAACCGGATCGTTTGGCGTCCCCGTGTCGCTGCCGTCGCACCCACTCCCCGGGATGCTCGCTCCCGTCGTGCCCAGTATCGGGCTGGCTGCCCAAGGCAGACTCGATTTCATTCCGGCGTCGTTCGTCCTCGAGCCCACGTGCGATCAACTTCGCTACGAAAGCGCTGCGACCTTGGGAGCCGGCACGCCGGTCGAGTTCGGTCAGCAGCTCGTCGTCCAGCAAGAGATGCATGCGCGCGGGCTGCGGTCATCGCACGAAGACAACCGTGCGGCTCTAGACCGCGACCGGAGTCAGGCTGAACACGCGCGAATGTCTCGCCGCACCCTTGACGTCACCCCGGCGAAGTGCCTCCCTCACTTCGTCAATGCGATACGCATCCTCAAGAGAAAGGTATGGCGACCATCCTCCAGGCTCCTCCAGCAGCTCCACGTCGACCTCCGCGACGTAGTCCCCCTCGTGAACGAGCCTGGTCCGTTTCCTTCTGCTCATCCGCGTCTCCGTCTGAATCCGGGCTCCCACCTTTCCGGATCGGGCAAGTATGCCGTAATCAGCACGGCCGGACTTGCATGGCCGGCGGGGAGTCCCCACACCGCGTGGACCGGCCGCCCATCCCGAGTTCGCTGGAGCAGCAGCACACAGGGTCCCTTGGCGTAGTCCGGATAGTCCTCCACGACCTCCGCTGCGCTCGCACCTTCGACAAGTTCCCTTGCGGACAACCCGTCTGCGGCGAGCTCGTCGTATCCGTGCGCCGATTTGCGGACGCCGCCTTCCGAGATCGACGTACGGACTCTCTCGAGAGTGTCACGCACGGTCCTTGCCACAATCTCTCACTCGCATTGGGTGCAGAAGGGAACGACACCGCGTCGCGATGGGGCTGCCGGCTACCGCAGGGAGCGGGCGAAGGCGCGCACGTCCTCGACGAAGAGCTCCGGCTGCTCCATGGCCGCAAAGTGCCCGCCGCGCGGCATCTCCGTCCACCGGGTCACGTTGTAGACCCGCTCGACGTAGCTTCGCGGCGGCCACGCCAGGAGCTCCGCGGGAAAGAGGGCGCACCCGGTCGGCACCTCGACCCGCCGGCCCTCCGGCGACAGCACGCGCCCACCCTCCTCGCGCCGGCCGTAGTAGACCCAGCTCGCGGTATTGAAGGTTCCGGTGACGAGGTAGACCATGATGTTCGTGAGCAGCTCGTCCTTGGTGTAGACGCTCTCTACGTCGTCTCCCCGGGTGTCCGACCAGGAGTTGAACTTCTCGACGATCCACGCCGCGACCCCGACCGGGCTGTCCATCATGGCGTAGCTCAGGGTCTGTGGCTTCGTCGCCTGCTGGGTGCGGTAGCCTTCCTCGAGCGCCTGTTCGCGCTCGAAGCGCTCCGCCCACGCCTCCTCCTCGGCACCCCGGGGCCCGTCCGGATGCCGCATGGTCATGATGTTGAGATGGATGGCGCGGCAGGCCGGTGCGTGCTCGTAGCCGAGCCAGCTCGAGATCGCCCCGCCCCAGTCTCCGCCCTGGGCGATGTACCGGTCGTGGCCCAGCACGCCGGTCATCAGGCGGTCGAAGAGCCGGGCCATGCCGCGGGGACCCATCGGGCGGGGCGGACGACCCGAGAATCCGAACCCCGGGAGGGAAGGCGCAATCACCTCGAACGCGTCGTCGGGGTCGCCGCCGAAACGCTCGGGATGGGCGAGCGGCTCGATGATCTCCCGGAACTCGACCACCGACCCCGGCCAGCCGTGGGAGATGACGAGCGGCATCGGCGCGGTGCCGCTCCCCGGCTCGCGGATGAAGTGGATGTCGATGCCGTCGACGGGTGCGACGAAGTGCGAAAAGCGGTTGAGGGCAGTCTCCCGCTCGCGCCAGTCGAACGTTTCGACCCAGTAGGCGCACAGCTCCTTCAGGTAGTCGAGGTTGGTGCCGTACGCCCAGCCGCCGTCGTCCGGCATTTCGTGCCAGCGGTAGTCCGCGACCCGGGTGCGGATCCGGTCAAGGATCGCGTCGGGGACGGCGATTCGAAAGGTTCTTGGAGCATTCATCTCCGGACTCTACCGCACCCCCCTTCGAGCCGGCGCGGATCGACGTTTATCATGAGCCGGCAGACGCGCCGCCGGCCGGCCGGGGGCTCGTGCCCATCCGGTGACCGCCGGGATGCCGTCCCGGCCCGAGCCGCGCCGGGCGCGGAGACGAAGAACCCGACCCCGGAGCCTGCCCGATGTCCGAAAGCCCCTACGAGATCGGCCTCGACCCGAACCCCGCGAACTACGCTCCCCTCACGCCGCTCGGCTTCCTCGAGCGAAGCGCCACCGTCTACCCCGACCACACGGCGATCGTGTACGGGAACCGTCGCCAGACCTGGGCCGAGACCTACGCCCGGTGCCGCCGGCTCGCGTCGAGCCTCGCGGCGCGCGGAGTGGGACGGGGCGACACCGTCTCCGTCATGGCCCCCAACGTGCCTGCCGCCTGGGAGGCGACCCTGGCCGTGCCGATGCTCGGAGCGGTGGTCAACACCATCAACACCCGGCTCGACGCGGGCACGGTGGCCTTCATCCTCGAGCACGGGGAGGCGAAGGCGATCATCACCGACCGGGAGCTCTCGCCGACCGTGGAGCCGGCCCTCGCGAAGCTCGAACGGCGCCCGCTCGTCATCGACGTCGACGACCCGGAGGCGGCGGGGGGCGAGCGGCTCGGCGAAGTCGAGTACGAAGCGCTTCTCGCCGGCGGGGACCCGGGGTTCGAATGGAGGATGCCGGACGACGAGTGGGACTCCATCTCGCTCAACTACACCTCCGGCACCACCGGGAACCCCAAGGGGGTGGTCTACAGCCACCGGGGCGCGTACCTCAACGCGATGACCAACGCGGTCGTGTGGAACATGGCCCACCATCCGGTGTATCTCTGGACCCTGCCGATGTTCCACTGCAACGGCTGGTGCTTCCCGTGGACCCTCGCCGCGGTCGCGGGCACGGGCGTTTGCCTTCGCAGGGTCGAGGCGAAGGCGATCTACGACGCGATCGCCGGCGAAGGGGTCACCCACTTCTGCGGGGCGCCCGTCGTCCTCAACTTCCTCCTCAACGCGCCGGAGACGGACCGGCGCCCGCTCGAGCGGACGGTGCAGGTCATGACGGCGGGCGCGGCGCCCCCTGCGGCGGTGCTCGAGGGGATGGAGGCGAGCGGCTTCCGGATCACCCACGTCTACGGACTCACCGAGACGTACGGCCCCTCCGTCATCTGCTCCTGGAAACCCGAATGGGACGAGCTGCCGCCCGCGGAGCGCGCGGTGATCAAGGCCCGCCAGGGCGTGCGATACCACGCGCTCGACGGACTTGCGGTAATGGACCCGGAATCCATGACCCCGGTGCCGTCGGACGGCGAGACGATGGGCGAGGTGATGATGCGGGGCAACATCGTCATGAAGGGCTACCTCAAGAACTCCGGCGCGACCCGTGAGGCGTTCGAGGGCGGCTGGTTCCACTCCGGAGACCTCGGAGTGAGCCACCCCGACGGCTACGTCCAGCTCAAGGACCGCTCGAAGGACATCATCATCTCCGGGGGCGAGAACATCTCTTCCATCGAGGTCGAGGACTGCCTGTTCCGGCACCCCGCGGTGCTCGAGGCGGCGGTCGTCGCGAAACCCCACGACCACTGGGGCGAGACCCCCTGCGCCTTCGTCACCCTGCGTGCCGGGGCGCAGGCGACGGAACGCGAGATCATCGACTGGTGCCGCTCCCGTCTCGCCCACTTCAAGTGCCCGACGGCGGTCGTATTCCGGGAGCTGCCCAAGACGTCCACCGGCAAGATCCAGAAGTTCCGGCTGCGCGACGATGCGGCAGGGAGCTAGCCCGGAAGATTCACCGATTTTCGTCGCATACTCGAATAACTCTGCGAGTTTTTCGAGACAGCCGGTTACCCGAAAAGTTCTCCGAACTTTTCGGGTTTGGGCGCCAAGATGCCGTTGACATGAGGAAACATCGAGGATGTTTCCTCATGGGTGTACCGCACGGAAAAATCGGAGATTTTTCCGTGCATGCGGGCCGAACGGACTGAACGGCGCCGAAGGCGTAGCCGACACTACGTCGAAGCGACGTGAGGGAGTACGGCTCGCCACAACGAGCAGATTGGTGTCCGCAGCAGGAAATCGGTGAATCTTCCGGGCTAGTCCCGGAGGCGGTATCCCGAAATCGAAGTCAGTGCGGGAATTCGGAGGCCGGGGAACGAACCGGATGTCGTCTGCGCGCAGTCGCGAAGCCGGAGAACGGCCCGCTTCCGCGGTTTTCCGCCCGGTTGAAATTCGCGTCTCGCTATAACAACATACGCCCTTCCGCGATTCTGCATCGATTCCGCGTCCCAGGCTCGGAGCCAGGTGGCGAAAATGCGAGTCGCACCCGTTCCCTTGGCAGCCGCCGCCCCATCGCCGGGCAGGGGCTCGATTGCAATGAGAGGTACCGAACGATGGCGACACTTGCCGATGTACAGACAACAATCAGGGACAACGACATACGGCGGGTGGACCTGCTCGTCACCGACCTCATCGGTCGCTGGCAGCACTTCTCGATCCCCGCTTCGCGGCTCGACGAGAGCATCACCGAACGCGGCCTCGGCTTCGACGGCTCGAGCCTGCGGGGATTCCAGTCGATCGACGAGTCCGACATGCTGCTGCGGCCGGACCTCGACTCCGCGCGCATCGATCCGACGGAGTCCGAGCCGATCCTGAAGCTCATCTGCGACGTGCACGACCCGATGACCGGCGACAACTACTCGCGCGATCCGCGCTACGTGGCAACCAAGGCCGAGAACTACCTCACGGCCTCCGGCATCGCCGACAAGGCGTTCTTCGGTCCGGAGCTCGAGTTCTTCCTGTTCGACCACGTGCAGTTCGGCCTCAAGATCAACTCGTCGTCCCACGTCGTGGAGTCCGACGAGGCGGACTGGAACTCGTCGCGCGAGGAGGACGGCAACAACACCGGCTACAAGATCCCGCCCAAGCAGGGCTACACCCCGGTCTCGCCCTTCGACAAGCTCGCGGACCTGCGGTGGGAAATGGCGGAGAAGATGGTCCGGATCGGCATGGAGTTCGAGGTCCATCACCATGAGGTGGCGACCGGCGGACAGGGCGAGATCGCGACCCGCTTCGGCACGCTGCGCAACAAGGCGGACGAGACCCAGTGGTACAAGCACATCGTGCGCAACGTGGCCCTTGCGCACGGCAAGTCGGCGACGTTCATGCCCAAGCCGCTCTTCGGCGACAACGGCACCGGCATGCACGTGCATCAGTCGCTGTGGCTCGGGGACACTCCGCTCTTCTACGACGCGGACGGCTACGCCCAGCTCTCGGAGCTCGCGCGCCACTACATCGGCGGACTGCTCCGGCACGGCCCGTCACTGCTCGCCTTCTGTGCCCCGACGACCAACTCCTACAAGCGGCTCGTCCCGGGCTTCGAGGCGCCGACCTATCTCGCGTACTCGCAGCGCAACCGCTCGGCGGCCGTGCGGATCCCCACCTACGAGACGTCCGCGGCCAGCAAGCGCATCGAGTTCCGCCCGCCGGACCCGTCCGCGAACACGTACCTCGCGTTCGCCGCGATGATGATGGCGGGCCTCGACGGCATCCGCAACCGGATCGACCCCGGCAACCCCACGGACGTGGACATCTACGAGCTCTCGCCCGAGGAGGCGGGGGATATCCCCCAGGTTCCGTCCTCGATGGAGCAGGCGGTGGCCGCGCTCGGCGACGATCACGACTACCTGCTCGAGGGCGGCGTCTTCACCCAGGACGTCATCGACCACTACATCGCGTTCAAGGAGCAGGAATCGCGCGACGTGTTCATGCACCCGGTTCCCGCGGAGTTCTTCCACTACTACCACATCTAGGGAGAGCCCCCCGGTCCACCGGGCACCTCGAGACGCATCGATCTCGGCACGCCCGACCAGGCGTGCCGAGGCCGACGCGGCGGGCTGTCCACCCGGGAACCGTTCAATCGACCCGCCCCGTGCCAGACCCGATGCCGCAGGAAGGATCGCCGCCGCTCGGCGGGTTTCTCGTCTCTTGATCGAGAAGGCGGTGAGCTCCCGGATCCGGCACGTGTTTCAGGCGGGTCTCGCCCTCCTCCTGGCCGGCGCCGCGCCCGCATACGGCGTCGAGATCGAGCGCAGCCCCGCGGATACGAGGGACTACCGCGCGGTCGTGCTCGAGAACGGGCTCGAGGCGCTCGTCGTGTCGGACCCGAGCGCCGACACCGCGGCGGCGGTGCTCGACGTCAACGTGGGGAGCGCGGACGACCCGGAGTCACGCCCGGGACTCGCGCACCTTCTCGAGCACGTGCTCTTCCTCGGTACCGAGAAGTATCCCGCACCGGACGAGTACGACCGCTTCCTTTCCGAGCACGGCGGGTTCGGAAACGCCGGAACCGCACTCGCGCACACGACGTACTTCTTCGAGGTCGACGCCGGGCACCTCGAAGGCGCGCTCGACCGGTTCGCCCAGTTCTTCATCTCGCCCCGATTCGATCGCGAGTCCATCGCCGGCGAACGCTCGATCGTCCAGTCGGAGTTCGTTTCGCGCAGCCGCAGCGATCGCCTCCGCGGGCTCGCCGCATGGAAACGAGCCCTCGACCCCCGAAACCCGCTCTCGCGATTTCACATCGGGTCCGCGTCGACCCTTGCGGAACGTCCCGGCACCGATCTGCGGACCGAGCTCGTCGACTTCTACGAGCGCCGCTATTCGTCGCACCTGATGAAGCTCGTGGTCCTCGGCCGCGAGCCGCTCGACGTGCTGGAACGAACCGTCCGGACCCGCTTTGCCGCGGTCGAGCGACGCCCGGCCGAGCCCCTGCGCATCACCGCCCCGCTCTTCCGGGAAGGGCTGCTTCCCGCGCGGCTCGACGTCGCGTCGATTCGCGAGTCCCGCACCCTTACCCTCTCGTTCGCGATCCCGCCCCTCCACCCGCACTACCGGACAAAGCCGCTCGCCCGCATCTCGCACCTGCTCGGTCATGAAGGCCGGGGGAGCCTCCTCTCCGCCCTCAAGGAACGGGGCTGGGCGGAGGGTCTTGGCGCGGGGCCCGGTGTCTCCCATCCCGACTTCGCGACGTTCGCAATCACTATCCTCGCCACCGACGAAGGCATCGAGAACGCCGACGACGTCGTCGCCCTGGTGTTCGCCTACCTCGACCTCGTCCGCGCGCAGGGACTCGCGCCGCGCTACCGGGCGGTGCTCGCGCGGATGGCCGAGATCGAGCTCCGCTTCATGGAGAAAGCGCCCGCCCTTCGCCACGCGGCCGCGCTCGCGGCGTCCCTTCACCGCTATCCGGCCAAAGAGGTCCTGACCGGCCCCTTTCGGTTCGAGGATGCCGACCCGGAGCTCGAACGACGTTTCCTCGCCGTCCTCACCCCGGAACGCCTGCTCCTGACCGTGATGTCGAAGGGGAGCCCGTCCGACTCCGTCGCGCCGTTCTTCAACGTGCCGTACCGGCTTCGCTCCGTCCCGCCGGAGACGGTGGCACGCTGGCGCAAGCCGCCCCCGTCCGGCGGCCTCGCGCTCCCGGTACCGAATCCGTTCGTGCCGGAGGAGCTCGAGCTGATCGAAACCGTAGCCGTAGCCGAAGCCGAGGCCGAGGCCGTCGAATCGCATCCGATCCGGATCGCCGACCGTCCAGGATTCGATCTCTGGCACCGTGCCGACGTCGAGTTCGGCCAGCCGCGCGCGAACTTCCGGTTCACGGTGCGCTCGCCGATCGCCAACGACACCCCGCGACACGCGGTTCTGAGCTCGCTCCATACCCGCATCGTCGAGGACGCGCTCACCGAGTTCGCATACCCCGCCGCGCTCGCCGGGCATACGTACCTTCTGTACCGGCATCACCGCGGCATCACCTTCGGCCTTTCGGGTTGGAGCGACAAGCAGCGCGAGGTGCTCGAGCGGCTCGTTTCGGTCCTGCGCGCACCGCCCGTCTCTTCGTCGCGCTTCGACGCGGAGAGGAAGGAGTATGCGCGGCTGCTTCGCAACCTGGACGAGCGCCCGCCCTACCGGCGCGCATTGGGTGACCTCGGCGAGCTGCTGCTCGCGCCGGAATGGCCCACCGATGTGCTGCTCGCGGCGCTCGAGAAGGTGACTCCGGAAGATCTCCGCGACTACGTCGAGCGCTTCTTCGCACTGGGCAGCATCGTCGCCCTCGCCCACGGGAACCTGACCGCGGCAGGGGCGACGGAGCTCGGGGAGGTGCTCGTGAACGAGCTGCTCGCTACGATGCGCCCGGTCGCGGTGGCGCGGGGCCGGGTCGCGGCGCTCGATCCCGGGAGGCGCTTCGCGCGCTGGATCGACAGCCACCACGAAGACCACGCCGTCGTCGTCTATCGTCAGGGACACCGGCAAAGCGTGCGCGAGAGGGCGAGGGTGGCGCTGATTGCCCAGACGATTCGCAACCGGTTCTTCCTCGAGCTTCGGACCGAGCGCAGGATCGGATACGTCGTCTACGCCACCCCGCTCACCTTGCGCGCGGTACCGGGTCTCGCGTTCGTCGTCCAGTCCGACACGATCCCGCCCGCGACGCTCTTGAAGGAGGTGGAAGAATTCCTCGACCGCTTCGACGCAACCCTCCGCGACATGTCGCACGAGGAGCTCGAACGCCACCGCCGGGCGGTGGAGAGCGAGCTGCTGGAGGCGGTGACGCAGCTCGACGAGCGCACCGCGCGGTACTGGGCCGAGATCGGCCGGGAACGGTACGGGTTCGACTCGCGCAAACGGTTCCTCGAGGCGGTGCGCGCGATCACCCGGGACGAGCTCCTCGCCGCCTGGCGCGACGTGGTGGCCGATCCGGCGTCGGCCAGCGGGGTGGCGGTGGCCGTCTCGGCCCGGCCTCCCCCCGATGACGGACCGGTTCTCTTCGGCGCGAAGCGGATCGCGGATGGCGAGGCGTTCAGGCGCGGGCTTCGGTACTTCGACGAGAAATGAGCGCGTAGAACGCGCCGGCCGGGCGCGGCCGGGCGAGAGGGCCCTCGTCAGGATGCGGCGACGAGGTCGAGGGCCTGCCCGAGCTGGTCGAGGCGCATCGCGAGCGTGTCTCCGATCGGGCTCAGGCGCAAGGTGGTGACACCCGCCTCGCGGCACCGTCGAATGCGCTCGCGGACCGCATCGGGCGGACCGATGAGGCTGCTCTTCAGGATGAGGTCGTCGGGAACGGCCGTCGCCGCCTCCGCGCGGCGCCGCTCGATCCAGAGCCGCTGCACCTCGCGCGCTTCGGCGTCCCAGCCGGCACGGCGGAACACGTCGTTGTAGAAGTTGCGGGTCGCGGACCCCATGCCGCCGAGCTGGAAGGCCATGGCCGGCTTGAGCTTCGCCACCGTCTCGTCCACATCGTCGGTAATCCGGAGCCGCCCTCCGGCCTGGATGTCGAGGTCGGCGATCGAGCGTCCGGCGCGGGCCGCGCCGCGGCGCAGGGAATCGAGCTGGACGTCCGCCCGCTCCGGAACGAAGGACGTGCCGAGCCAGCCCGCGGCCCGCTCGCCGGTCAGCTCGAGGCTGCGCGGACCGAGGGTGGCAAAGTAGATCGGAAGGTCCGGGCGGGACGGCCCGTCGAGGGCGATGGCCTTGCCCTCCCCGCCCGGCAGCGGGAACGTGTGGTGCCTCCCCGAATAGGCGATCCGCTCACCGCGAAGACCCATCTCGACGACGTCGAGGGTCTCCCGGAGGCGCTCGAGAGGGCGGTCGAAGCGCACTCCGTGCATCCCTTCCACGACCTGCGGACCGCTCACCCCGAGCCCGAGCACGAACCTGCCCCCGGAGAGGAGATCGAGGCTCCGCGCGGTCATCGCGGTCATGGACGGCGCGCGGGCGGTGATCTGCATGATGCCGGTGCCGAGCCGGATCCGCGACGTGACGGCGGCGAGGTAGGCGACGGTCGTAACCGCGTCCTGACCCCATGCCTCCGCCGACCACGCGAAGTCCACCCCGAGGCGCTCCGCCTCGCGCACGTACTCGACCACCTCCGGCCAGTCTTCACCGGTCGCGCCCGCGCCGCCGAACGAGACCGCGGTCTTCACCGAGCCGCCCCGCCGGCGTGCTCGCCGCAACCGCCGCGCCCGGCCCCTTCGGGCCCGGTGCCTCCGGCGGGTCCACCGCGATCGGTACGCCCGGCGCGTTCGGCCGAGGGCCGGGGACCGGTGCTCCGGCCAGGCCCGTCGCCGCCGACAGGGGGCCTGCGGGAGCTCATCCTCGAGGGGGTGCGCCGCCTCCGCGGCCTCGAACGCCGCGAGCGGCCCCGCCGTGCCCGCCGTGCCCGCCCGCCGTCAAAGCACCTCTTCCGCGAGCAGGCGGACCGCCTCCACCGTCGTACGGCGGGCGAGGAGCGACCTGACGTGACCCTTCGCCCCCGCCTCCTTCCAGCGCTTGAGCCGGTCGCGGACCCGGTCCGTCGGTCCGACGAGGGCGACGTCGTCGATGAGCTGGTCCGGGACCGCGGCGGCGGCCTCGGGGCGGCGCCCGGCGAGGAAATGGTCCTGGATCTCGACCGCGGCCGCCTCGTATCCGAGCCGCTTGGTGTAGTCGTTGTAGAAGTTCTTGGTGCGCGCGCCCATGCCGCCGATGTAGAGGGCAAGGTGCTCGCGGACCACCCGGCGGGCGCGCTCGAGGTCGTCGTCCAGCACCACTTCGACGAAGGGAGCGATCTCGAACGTGTCGAGGCTCTTCCCGTTCCCGGCCCGCGCAAAGCCCTCGTCGAGGGCGCTCTCGAAGAGATCGAAGCGCTCCGGGTTCATCCACACCGGGAACACCCCGTCCGCCACCTCCGCGCTCGTGCGAAGGCCGTTCTCGGTGAACGCGCCGGTGAAGATGCGAAGCGCGGGATTGCCGTGGAGGATGCTCCGGAGCGGCTTGCCGAGCCCCGTGGCGCCCTCCCCGCGGAAGGGGATCTGGTAGTGCTCGCCCTCGTGGGTGAGGGGCTCGGTGCGGGCGAGGATCTTCCGGATGATGGAGATGTACTCGCGGGTGCGGGTAAGGGGGCGGCCGTAGGGAACGCCGTACCAGCCCTCGATGACCTGCGGTCCGCTCGGCCCGATCCCGAGGATGAACCGCCCGCCGGACATCGCGTCCAGGGTCATCGCGGTCATCGCGGCGCACGACGGAGTCCGCGCCCCCATCTGGATGATGGCTGTGCCGACGTTGATGCGCGACGTCCGGGCGAGGATCCACGCGGCCGGGGTCACCGCGTCCGAGCCCCATGCCTCCGAGGTCCAAACCGAGTCGAAGCCGAGGTTCTCCGCTTCGAGAATGACGTCCATCGGCACCGACATGTCCGCGGGCGAGTAGCCCGTCACGAGACCCAGCTTCACCGTGCTCCGCTCCCTGTTCGAGGTCGAGAGATCCGGCGCACAGGGTAACCCGCCCGCCGCCCGCCATGGACGCGGCGGTCGGGAATTGTGGATCCGGGCTCCGTTCCGTCCTGCATGGGACGCGAACCGGTATCGCGCGTTTGTCCAACGATCAGGCCGCGGTCCGAAAGACGCCCCGGGAAGGAACCGACCCTTTCGAGCCGGACGGACATCCGACCTCCGTCACGAGTAGACGGCAACCCGCTCCGTCGACCTCTCGAGCGCGGAGAAATCTCGGTCGTACGTCACGAGGCCCAGGCTGGACGTGTGAATGGCGGTCGCGACCTGCACCGCATCGGGGAGCCGCAGTCCGGTTCGCGCCCGCACACGGGCGGCTCGATAGGCGATCTCGGCGGTCAGATCCGCAACCCGCCAAACCGGGGGCGACGTGAGCGCCTCGCGATACTCTTCGGCTTTCGACTCTTCCCCCATTCGGAGGGGCCCGGCAAGAACCTCCGCCAAGGTAACCGTCGTGATGACCAACTCGTAGCGACCGGCCTCCGCACGCTCGAAGATTGGCAGAAAGCGCGGGGCGAGCACGGGATGGTCTTCGAGTACGTAGATGATGGGAGCGCTGTCGACGACGAACCGTCCCCGAGCCGGAACACTCTCGATGTTCTCCATTACCACTCGTCTCGCAACCGCTCGACGTACGCCGCGACCTCGCCATAGCAGCCACGTCCCGATCCGCGCAGCCCGGTGAGCTCCGGCGCCTCCCTTGCGACCTGGGACACCGGAACGATCGCGGCGTACGGCACGCCGTGTCGGGTCACGATCGTCACGGTCCCGTTGCGGTGTGAACGGGCCAGAATCTCGGGCAGTCTCTTGCGCGCTTCCTCCGCTCCGATCGATTCCATGACGGTCTCACATCATTGTCTGTACGGTCTGTACAGTCTAGCCGAGAGACCCGAGGGTTGCCAGAATCGGCGCGGCGGGCGGGACGTGTCGATCCGCTATCATCGCGCCTCGCCGCGCGGGGTGGAGGAACGAGGTTGACCAACGAAACGATCGCCGTCGTCGGCGGTACCGGCAACATCGGCTACGGGCTCGCCCTTCGCTGGGCCGAGAAGGGTCACCGGGTGCTCATCGGTTCGCGTGCGGCGGATCGGGCGGAGGCGGCCGCGAACGAGCTCCGCGCGCGGCTCGCCGAAGGCCGGGGCGCGGGCGAGCTCGCGGGGCTCGTGAACCCCGAGGCGGCGGCGGCGGCGGACATCGTGGCGGTGACCGTGCCGTTCGCGGCGCAGCGCCCGACCCTCGAGGGCATCCGCGAGGGCTGCCAGGGAAAGATCGTCATCGACGTGACGGTGCCGCTGGTCCCGCCCCGGGTGAGCCGGGTCCAGCTCCCACCCGAAGACTCCGCCGCCCTCGTGACCCAGGAGCTGCTCGGGGAAGGGGTACGCGTCGTCTCCGCCTTCCAGAACGTGAGCGCGGTCCACCTCGCCGAGCTCGGGCACCCCGTGGACTGCGACGTGCTCGTCTGCGGCGACGACCCGCAGGCGCGCGAGGTCGTGGTCCGGCTCGCCGCAGAGGCCGGACTCCGGGGGATCCAGGCGGGCCGTCTCGCCAACTCGGTCGCCGCGGAGGCGCTCACGTCGATCCTCATCTGGCTCAACCAGCGCCACAAGGCGACCGGCACCGGCATCCGCATCACGGGGCTCGATGGCCATTGACGGCCGCGGTCCGGAGCGAACGCCGGACGCCATGCGCACCGGGCCGGGGTGCAAGACCGCGAGGCAGACGCTGCGTGGCCTTCTTTCACCGTGTGCCGGCACGTTCGCCTCGCGGCAGATCTGCCGCAGCGGCCCGCAGGCGCTCCGGCGCGGTTCGGGCGGACCCGCAACGACCTTGCCGGATGCCGGTGAAGCCGGGTTTCCCGCCGTGGCTGCCCGCATGGTCCGGGCGGCTCCCTTCGCTCCCGCGCTCGGGCGCGCGGCATGACCCCGGTGGAGCTGCGGATACGCGGGATTTCCGGCATGCCCCGGGTTCGGGCGGGCGACGATCTCGGCGCGCTCCTTGCGGACGCGATCGGCCGCTCGGGCGAGGTGTTGCGGGAAGGCGACGTGATGGTGGTCGCCCAGAAGGTCGTGTCGAAGGCGGAGGGGCGGATCGTGCGGCTCACGGACCTCGTCCCGTCGCCGCGGGCCGTCGAGCTCGCGGCGAAGACCGAAAAGGATCCGCGGGCGGTCGAGGCCATCCTCGGAGAGGCGGTCGAGGTGCTGCGAGCGGTGCCCGGGGTGCTCATCGTCGAGACCCGGCACGGAATCATCCTCGCGAACGCCGGAGCCGACATGTCGAACATCGAGCACGACGAGGAGGATGACCACCTGCTCCTGCTCCCCGAAGACCCGGACGCTTCCGCGGACCGTCTTCGCTCCGCGCTGGATGCCGGAGGCGGCGGGGCGAGGATCGGGGTCATCGTTGCCGACAGCGTCGGACGGGCGTGGCGCGAGGGAACGGTCGGACTCGCGATCGGGGTGAGCGGCCCCCCCGCCCGCCTCGATCGCCGCGGGGAGCGCGACTTCTACGGACGCGAGCTCCATGTCACCGAAGTCGCGATCGCCGACTCGATCGCTTCCGCCGCGTCCATCGTCATGGGCGAAGGCGCGGAGGGGCGGCCGGCGGCGCTGGTCCGCGGGCTCTCGTTCGACGACCGCAGCGGCGCCGAGCGGGCGGGGCGGGCCCGCGACCTCGTGCGACCGCGCGAACGGGACCTCTTCCGATGATCCTCGCCCTCGCGGGCGGCGTCGGCGGCGCGAAGCTCGCCGCCGGCCTCCAGGCGGCGCTCGGCGCGCCGGACCAGCTCCTCACCGTCGTCAATACCGGAGACGACTTCGAGCACCTGGGCTTGAGCATCTGCCCCGATCTCGACACCGTCATGTACACCCTCTCCGGGCGCGCCAATCCGGAGACCGGATGGGGACTCGCCGGCGAGAGCTGGCATTTCCTCGACGCGCTCGCGGTCCTCGGCGGCGAGAGCTGGTTCCGCCTCGGCGATCGCGATCTCGCGACCCACGTCGAGCGCACCCATCGCATGCGGGCGGGGGAGAGCCTGAGCGCGGTCACCGCGGACCTCGCCGCCCGCCTCGGCGTGCCGTCGCGCATCGCGCCCATGAGCGACGACCCGGTCCGCACCGTGGTCGAGACCGGCGAGGGCGCCCTGCCCTTCCAGGAGTACTTCGTTAGGCGGCGGTGTGAACCGGCGGTGCGGGACCTCCGTTTCGAGGGCGCGCCGGCGGCGCGGATGTCGGCCGCGTTCGAGGCCGCCCTCGCCGATCCGTCCCTCGAGGGGGTGATTGTCTGCCCGTCGAACCCGTACCTCAGCGTGGACCCCATCCTCGCCGTGCCCGGAGTCCGTGCGAAGCTCGCCGCCTGCCCGGCTCCGGTGGTGGGGGTCTCGCCCATCGTGGGAGGCCGGGCGATCAAGGGTCCGGCGGCCAAGATCATGGCGGAGCTGGGGGTCGAGGCATCCGCCCGCACGGTCGCCGCCCGCTACCGCGACCTCCTCGACGGCTTCGTGCTCGACGAGACGGACCGCGCGCTCGCGCCGCGGATCGAATCGGAGCTCGCGGGGCTTCGGGTCCGGGAGGAGCCGACGGTCATGCGCGGGCCCGACGACCGCAGGCGGCTCGCCGCCGGCGTACTCGCGTTCGCGCGAGCCCTCCGTGAGAGCTAGCGCGGAAATCTCACCGACTTTCGTCGCATGCTCGAGAGAATCTGCGATCTCCTGAAGATTGCTGGCTGCCCGAGAGACTCTCCGAGCCCTTCGGGTCCGGGCGCGGAGATGCCGCGGTGACCGGGCGCACGGACCGAAAGGAGCCGAGAGCGTGGTCGACACCAGCGCCACGCGCCGTGGAAGCGGCTTGAGGCAGCACGCCTTGTCCCAGCGGGCGAAAAGGCGTCCGCCAGCCAAGAAGTTGGCGATGTAACCGGGCTAGGATCGCGTTCCGGACCCGTCACGCCTGCACGCCCGAATCCTCCACCCGAACGAAGAGCCCTGCCTGCCGCCCGCGCCGTGGACCGCTCCACCTGGATTGTCATTCCCGTCCGTTCGCTGACCGACGGGAAGCGCCGGCTCGCTCCGGTACTCGAGCCGGACGCGCGCGCCCGGCTGGTGCGCCGGCTGTTCGAACGCACCCTTCGCGCCGCGCTCGAGGCCGGCCCGCGCGCCCTCGTCGTGAGCCCCGACCCGGACGCCCTCTCCCTCGCCCGCAACGCCGGTGCCGCCGCGCTCGAGGAGCCGCGCCCGGTCGGACTCAACCACGCTCTCGAGCTCGCGGCCCGGGAGGCCGCGAAGCGGGGGGCCGAGGCGCTCCTCGTCGTCTCCGCCGACCTGCCGGACCTCGAAGCGGAGGATCTGCGTGCTATGCTGCCGCCGCCGGACCCGGAGTCGATCTCACCGGCGCCAGATCGGGCATGGAACCCTGCCGGCGCGCAGATCGCGGAGCGCGCCGAATCCGCGATGCCGCGGAAGCGTGCAGTGGTGCGGATCGCGCCGGACGAGGCCGGGACCGGGACGAATGCGCTGTACGTTCGCCCCCCCTCCCTGCTCGCGTTCGAGTACGGCGAATCGAGCTGCCGACGGCACCACGAACAGGCACGGAGAGCGGGGGCGCGGGTCGAAACGGTCGATCGGCCGGGACTCCGGTTCGACCTCGACACACCGATCGACCTCGAACGACACGAACGACGACCCTTCGGGAGACCCCATGGGGAACGCGAAGATCGATAGCCGAGACCGCGCTGACGCGAGGAAGGAAATGCAACCCGAGGCAAAGGGCTCGGACCGCGCTCCGGGGGTGGGCGAGACGGCTCCGACATCGGGGACGCACGGTGCCAGGGCGGTACCGGCGGCGCCGGGCCGCCTGGCCGCCTGGATCGGGTCCCGGCGCCCGGAAGCCGGAGAGGCGTTCGATCTCCTCGATGCTCGCGACCTCGCGAGTCTCCTTCGCGCCGCCGCGGCGGTTCGCGACGAGGCGCGCCCCGAGGTGACCACGTTCTCGCCGAAGGTGTTCATCCCTCTCACCGAGCTTTGCCGCGACGTGTGCCACTACTGCACGTTCGCGAAGGCTCCGCGCCGCCTCCGCTCGGCCTTCCTCTCGCCCGACGAAGTGCTCGCCATCGCCGAGGCCGGCGAACGGGCTGGCTGCCGCGAGGCGCTCTTCACCCTCGGCGACAAGCCCGAGCTCCGTTACCGGGCGGCGCGCGAGGAGCTCGCGCGCCTCGGGTACGCGACCACCATCGACTATCTCGTCGCCATGTGCCGGCTCGTCCTCGAGAAGACCCGGCTCCTCCCGCACGTGAACCCGGGGGTGCTCTCCAGCGAGGACGTCCAGCGGCTGCGCACGGTGTCGGTGTCGGCCGGGATCATGCTCGAGAGCGCGTCGGCGAGGCTCTGCGAGCGGGGCGGGGTCCACCACGGGTCTCCGGACAAGAGGCCCGAGGTCCGGCTCGCGACCCTGCGCCGGGCGGGCGAGGCGCGGGTGCCGTTCACCACCGGAATCCTCATCGGCATCGGAGAGACCCGGCGCGAACGAATCGAGTCGCTCCTCGCAATACGGGAGATCCAGGACCGCTACGGCCACATCCAGGAGATCATCGTCCAGAACTTCCGGGCGAAGCCGGGCACCAAGATGGCCGGCGCGCCGGAGCCGAGCCTCGAGGACCTGCTCTGGACGGTCGCGGCCGCGCGCCTCGTCTTCGGTCCGGAGATGAGCGTGCAGGCACCCCCCAACCTCTCGCCGGGCGCCGAGCCCATGCGACGGCTGGTGGAGGCGGGCATCGACGACTGGGGCGGGGTGTCCCCCGTCACCATCGACCACGTGAATCCGGAGGCGCCGTGGCCGGAGCTCGCCGCGCTCCGGGCCGCGACCGCGGCCGCCGGAAAGCGCCTCGTGCCGCGACTTGCGATCTACCCGCGCTACGTGCTCGAACCCGATACCTGGCTCGACCCCGGCCTCCGGGCGCGCTGCGCGCGCGCCATCGACACCGAGGGGCACGGGCGCGAGGACCGCTGGGTGGCGGGCGCCTCGCCCTTCGCACCGCCGGCCGGGCGCGCCGTTCCCGGCGCGGAGCGGGACCTCGCCCGGCGCGGCGTGGTCGACATCGCGGCGCGCGCCGCGGCCGGGGAGCGGCTCGGCGAGGACGATATCGTGCGCCTGTTCCGGGCCCGGGGCGGCGACTTCGACGAAGTGTGCGACGCGGCCGACCGGCTGCGCCGCGAGATGTGCGGCGACCCCGTGAGCTACGTCGTCACCCGCAACATCAACTACACCAACGTCTGCTACTTCCGCTGCCAGTTCTGCGCGTTCTCCAAGGGCAAGGCGAGCGAGAACCTGCGGGGGAAGCCCTACGACCTCGACCTCGGCGAGATCACCCGGCGGGTGCGCGAGGCGTGGGAGCGCGGGGCGACCGAGGTCTGCATGCAGGGCGGCATCCACCCCGGCTACACCGGCCACACCTATCTCGCGCTCTGCCGGGCGGTGAAGGAGGCGGTGCCGGACATTCACGTCCACGCGTTCTCGCCGCTCGAGATCAGCCAGGGCGCGGCGACGGCAGGGCTTGGCGTTCGCGACTTCCTCGGCGCGCTCCGCGACGCGGGGCTCGGGACGCTTCCCGGAACGGCGGCGGAGATCCTCGACGACGAGGTGCGCGAGGTTCTCTGCCCGGACAAGATCCGCACCCGCGAGTGGCTCGACGTGGTGGGGACGGCGCACGAAATCGGGCTTCGCTCCACCGCCACCATCATGTTCGGGCATGTCGACGGCTACCGGTCGTGGGCGCGGCACCTCCTCGCCGTCCGCGACCTCCAGGCTCGCACGGGCGGAATCACCGAGATGGTCCCCCTCCCCTTCGTCCACATGGAGGCGCCCATCTTCCGCAAGGGCTTCGCGCGCGAAGGCCCGACCTTCCGCGAGGCGGTGCTGATGCACGCGGTATGCCGGCTCGTGCTCCACCCCCACATCTCCAACATCCAGGTGTCCTGGACGAAGATGGGTCTCGAGGGCGCGAAGCGGTGCCTCGAGGCGGGAGCCAACGACCTCGGCGGGACGCTCATGAACGAAAGCATCTCCCGGGCGGCGGGCGCCGCGCACGGCCAGGAGATGCCCCCGGCATCGATGGAGGAGGCGATCCGATCGCTCGGCCGCACCCCGCGCCAGCGGACCACCCTCTACGGCGACGCGGCACACGAGCGCCGGCTCGCCTCCCTCGACGCGGCTCCGCTCGCGGACGTGGTTCAGACTCCCGCCTCAAAATTCGCCCGCGTCAGTTGAGCGCAGGTCCGCTGCTCCCGAGGAACGCGGGCGAACCGAATCGTGCCTGGGCAACAACGCCGGGTGGTTTCCACCAGCGCTGAAGAGGGCCGCCAAGTTCGCCCGCGTCGGTTGAGCGCCGCCGCAGCCAGCTCCGACCGTGTCCGTCAGGAAACGAGCTTGAAATGGTGTCCGCGGGCAGCGCCCCGGTCGAAGGTGTAGGTCCGGTCACAACCCCGCGCGCGGTTGCGGTGTCCAATCAGGCAATCCGCGAAAACCGTCCCGCCCGCTTCGAACTCGCGCAGGGCCATCCACGCGGTCTCTCGATCCTCGACCAGGAACTCGGCCGTTCTGAGTAGCTGGCGGACTACCGAAGCGACCACCGAACGGTCGTATCGATAGGCGGTGGTCAGGACCCACACCAGCTCCACCAGCACCGGAATCCCGACGTACCCGGGAGACTGGACGGTGCACCGGCTCTCGATGAGACGTTCCGCCGCGTGCGACTGTTCGGGGTCGTCCTGGACGATGTAGCGCACGAGGACGTTGGTATCCAGTCCGATCATCGCTTGCGAACGGCGGCCCGCGCGATGGCTGCGTCCATCTCTTCGAGGCCGACCGGAACCTCGGGCTTGGGCACCATGCCCTTGAGCCGGGTGACCGAGACGTTGACGGGGGTGACCCGTACACAGCCGTCATCTTCGAGAACGAAGTCCATCTTGTCGCCCGCCTTGAGGTGGAGCCGGTCTCGAATGGGCTTCGGAACGGTCACCTGACCCTTGCTCGTGATCGTTGCCTGCATTACCGAGACCTTGAATCCTTACTCAGCGGTAAGGCATTCTGGAGCCTGCCGGATCCGGACACAACCCTTGGAGATCCCCGTGCCGAGGGCCGGTGCAGGCGCGGGCCGCCCGGGAAACGGAGGACGACGATGCTCGAGAAGTTCGAACGCTACCCGCTCATGTTCGGCCCGACGCCGATCGAGCGGCTGGGCCGGCTCACCGAAGCGCTCGGCGGGGAGGTCGAGGTCTTCGCCAAGCGCGACGACTGCAACTCCGGGCTCGCCTTCGGCGGCAACAAGATCCGCAAGCTCGAGTACATCGTCCCGGACGCCATCGCCTCGAACGCGGACACCCTCGTCACCATCGGCGGGGTCCAGTCGAACCACACCCGGCAGGTCGCGGCGGTCGCGGCCAAGCTCGGCATGAAGTGCCGCCTCGTCCAGGAGAGCTGGGTGCCGTTCGAGGACGCGGTCTACGACCGGGTCGGAAACATCCTCATGAGCCGGGTGATGGGGGCGGAGATCGAGTTCGTGGACGAGGGCTTCGACATCGGCATCCGTGAGAGCTGGGAGCGGGCCCTCGAGGGCGTCAAGGCGAAGGGCGGGAAGCCCTACCCGATACCGGCCGGCGCCTCGGTGCACCGCCTGGGCGGCCTCGGCTACGTCGGCTTCGCGGAGGAAGTGCGCGCGCAGGAGGTGGAGGCCGGGATCCGGTTCGACTACATCATCGTCTGCACCGTGACGGGCTCGACGCACGCGGGAATGGTGGTCGGATTCGCCAAGGACGGGCGCGCCCGCAACGTCATCGGCATCGACGCCTCCGCGACCCCGGCGCAGACCCGCGCCCAGGTCCTCGACATCGCCGGGAACACGGCCGACCTCGTCGAGCTCGGGCGCGACATCACCGCGGACGACGTCGTCCTCATCGAAGACTACGCCTACCCCGCCTACGGCATTCCATCCCCCGAGACGAACGACGCCATCCGCCTCTGCGCCCGCACCGAGGGAATGATGACGGACCCCGTCTACGAGGGTAAGTCGATGCAGGGCCTCATCGATCTCGTCCGCAAGGGCTTCTTCCCCGCCGGCTCGAAGGTCCTCTACGCCCACCTCGGGGGCGTCCCCGCGATCAACGCCTACAGCTACGTCTACCGCAACGGCTGACCGCGCCCGCTTCCGCCCAGGTTCGCACACCTCGTCCTCCCGCGTCCGTTTCCCCTCCCCTTTGCCTCATGCACTTGTCGCCCACCGGTCGGTCACGCTTCGCCCGCCTCCTCGCGCGACGTTCCGACACCCTCGTCATGCTGTCCGCGACGCCCCATTGAGAATGTCGGCGATCCGTCCACATTCATGAACGTCCGCGACATCGAACCGGAGAAGAAGATCACCGAGGAGGCGATCGCAACCGGAGAAGATCCCACCCATCTCGACGAGCGCCTCACCCGGAGCTCGAGCGAAGGAGAAGACCTGCTGGCGCTCCTTCTCGGCACGGGGGGCGAAGCGGCAACCGCGACGAACGTGCCGGACGACCCTCCACCACCGCCGCGATCCCCTTTCTTGCGAGCGATCCGCCCGGCCCGAGGCGCACAAGACGCGCCGCAAGGAGCGCGAGAGCCGTGACATCGAGACCGTGTTCAACGAGTACCGGGACTGGATCCAGGACAGCATGTCGACGGAGCGGGAGCCCTGGCTCAAGGTCATCTGCGCGATGGTGGGGGCGGCCTGAGATGACCCTGATATACATTGTGGATATAGACCAAACCTGCTAGGTTTCTTCCCCCCGTCGGCTTCAGGAGCGACACGATGTCCCGACCGATAAAGAAGACGAACGTGGACAAACCACCTGCACGTGACTCCCGCAAGTTCGCGCGCGTATTCATGAACGGGCGGTCGCAGGCGGTGAGGCTGCCCAAGGAGTTCCGATTCGACACGGACCGCGTGCTCGTTCGGCGTGAGGGCCGGCACGTGGTGTTGAGCCCCATGTTCAAGGACTGGGACGACTACTTCAGGAACTCCACCCCGTTGCCGGATGATTTCGAGGCCGCGACGCCGGAGATGCGCAAGGGCGAACTGCCCCTCGAAGACAGGGAGCCATTCGATTGAGAGCCATGCTCGACACGAATACCTGCATCTACGCGATGAAGCGGGTCGCAGGGTTCAAGGAGAGGCTTCCGCTCCATGCCTGCGGAGTCTCGATCATCGTGTTGGGTGAGCTGGAGTGGGGCGCCCGGATTTCGAATCGCAAAGGCGCGAGCTTCGTTTCCGTGAGGGAATTCATCTCTGCCGTCCAGGTCGTCGATCTCGACGCGGATGTCGCACGCGAATACGGCCAGATCCGTGCTCATCTGCGTTCGATCGGTCAGCCCATCGGCCCCAACGACCTCTGGATCGCCGCCCACGCGCTGGCCCGCGACGTTCCGCTCGTCACGCACAACCTCTCCGAGTTCCGGCGCGTGCCGGGCCTGTCCGTCGAAACCTGGATGACGGGAAGGGACTGAGGACATGGCCGACACCACGGCGACGTTCGCCGGCATCCACACCATGAACCCGTCCATCGTCGCGACCGAAGTCACCGACGCGCTACGCGACGACTCGGCCGAGCGAGTCGACCATTCCCGGTACGCCACTCTCGAGGACTACGTTCCCGCTCGGCACGATGCATCCACTCTTGCCGCCGTTTGCGACCGACCGTCATCTGACTGCCGATGGCCATCGCCCTGCGTGATGTTGAGCGGGCCCCCATCGTCGTTCCAGCTACAGCCCGGCCAATGCCGCAAGCCTGGTCTGGTCGGCGGGACCTAGTCGGCGCCGGTGGTGACGAAGCTCGAGGACAGCGTTGAATGCGGCCAGGACCTCGTCGTCCGCATCAGCCAGGTTCTCGCTGAGGTGTCTCGTGAACCAGACCGCCACGTCCGACCAGCGCCACAGTCGATAGCGGCTGCGGGGGTCAGTAATCGGGGCGGGAAACCCGCCAGGTCCGCGAGCACCCGTGATCAAGAGTCGCACGCCTTCTCGGGTACGACCGATGCGAGTCGCAATGTCGGCCATGGAAACAAGACCGGCATCGGCGATCCGCACGACCTCGACGCCTTCAATGCGCTCAAGGTCGGCTACCGCCGACAGAATCGCCCGGTCGAGGCTGGCTGCCTCACGATCGAAATCGACGTACTGGATGCCATCGACCCGGCCGATTGCGGCATCGCCGCAGCCCGCCTCGAACAGCGCGTCGATCAGCGAATCGTCCTGCAGGTCGGGTCCATCGACAATCAGGGTGAAGTGATGAATCGTCATCTACGAACCCTCTTCTGTTGCCGGACCCCACTCGTGCGGGCAACGCGCAATGAAGCGGCGCACTTGCCGGGCGTGATTGCCTGCATCGCGGGGCGTGGACCAGATTGACATCCAGTGCGAAATTTTCACCGATTAACGATTGCGGACGCGGATCGGCGAAATTTTCGCACTAACACCCTGCGCGGCTGAACTCACCGCACCGGATGACGCCCCAGCGATGCCCGGACCGCGTGGCAGCCACCGTCCAGCCCGCCTCCTCGGCATCGCGCAACGCAGCCTCGACTTCCTTCTTCGGATGCCTTGCCCTGGACACGTTGACACGATACAACGATCGGCACGACACGGTCCAGCTCTTGCGCCAACCATATGGCGTGTAGCGAGGGGTGGAGCCATGGACAGTCGGCCCCATGCACGAGAGACTCGGTTCCCGCGACCACCGCCGTGCCCCGCCGCCAGTCCGACCGACCGCCTTCCACACGCGCCACTTTGATTACGCACTGACTGGATACTCCCTCCCGTGATCCCTTCCGTCGTCGCATCCGAAGTCTCCGACGCGCTGCGCGACTTTCTCATCACCGCCTTCGAACCTTCGACTCCGGCACTTGCGGGCGTCCTGAAGGACGACTTCCTCGCGGATTCGACGAACCTCGTCAAGGGTCCGTATCTCTCTTTCCCTCCCGTTCCGCCGGGCGCCCGAAGGCGGCGAGCCGTTCCCGGAGTTGCCCCTCGGATTCACCCCGTACCGCCATCAGCGGATTGCCTTCTCGCGGCTCGCGGCGGGTGCCGGGCGATCGACGGTAATCGCCACCGGCACGGGCTCGGGCAAGACGGAGTGCTTCCTCTTTCCGATCCTCGACAATTGCCGTGAGCAGGCAGGAGCCCCAGGCGAAAGACGCGAGGGAATCAAGTCGATCCTCATCTACCCGATGAACGCCCTCGTGACGGACCAGGCGCGGCGAATCGCCGAGACCATCCACAACCCGCCGTCGCTGCGGGGCCGGGTGAGCCGTTGCTCAGGCACTTCGGCTCCCGGGAGGAGCAGAACGACTACCTGAGCCGCTACCTTCTGGACCTTCAGGACTGCGGCGAGTCGCTTCGCGCCGTCTGTGTGGTCGCACGAACTGCCGGAGAGCACAAGGCAGTGGAGCAGGCTCTTCGTGCACAGGGAGTCGAAACCACCGTCATCGAACGGAACGCGATCGACGACGGCAAGGACGACGCCGCAAGACTCGCCACCATGCACCGTGTCAAGGGCCTCGAGTTCGAGCGGGTAGTGATGGCAAGCGTCAACGACGGTCTGGTGCCGCTCTCGGCTGCCATGGACACTCGAAGCGATGACGCGGCTCGCGAGTCGGCGGAGACCGAGGAACGGGCGCTCGTGTACGTCGCCGCGACGCGAGCCAGGAGGGAGCTGCCGGTGCTCAGCTACGGAATGCCGAGCCCGCTGTTGAGCCGCGACTGATCCGCGAATCGGGTCGGGACACGGCAGCGTGCAACCCGCCAGGCCGAGAGCCTCTGCCCCTCCCCGCGTTTCCCGCGCTGCTCGACCCGCTGCTCGTCGGCACCCGACGTCGGGTAGGCTTCGCCTCTCGAACCAAGGAGCAAACGATGGAAGAGCTGGCCGCGCTCGCGGGAAACTGGGGCTACCCCACCTCGATCCGCTTCGGGGCGGGGCGCATGCGGGAGCTGCCGGACGCCTGCCGCGAGCTCGGGATCAGGCGCCCGCTGCTCGTCACGGACCCGGGGCTCGCCGCCTTGCCGATGGTGGCGGACGCGGTCGCCACCTGCGAGGAAGCGGGGCTTGGCTGCGCGGTCTTCGCGGACGTCCGCGGCAATCCGGTGGAGGCGAACGTCCTCGACGGAGTGGCGGCGCTCGAGGCCGGAGACCACGACGGGGTCATCGCCTTCGGCGGCGGCAGCGCCCTCGACGCCGGGAAGGCGGTCGCCCTCATGACGGGCCAGTCCCGCCCCATCTGGGACTTCGAGGACCGCGAGGACTGGTGGACCCGGGTGGACGAAGCCGGCATGGTGCCGGTGGTCGCCGTTCCCACCACCTCCGGCACCGGCTCGGAGACCGGGCGCGCGTCCGCCATCACCGACACCCGCGGCGAACCCGTCAAGCGGATCATCTTCCACCCCGCGATGATGCCCGGCCGGGTCATCCTCGACCCCGCGCTCACCGTGGGGCTTCCCGCCCCGCTCACCGCGGCGGTCGGCATGGACGCCCTCTCCCACTGCCTCGAAGCATTCTCGAGCCCCGTCTTCCATCCGCTCGCGCAAGGGATCGCGCTCGAAGGGATGCGCCTCGTCCACGCCGCGCTCCGCGCCGCCGTCGCGGACGGCGCCGACCTCGCGGCGCGCGCCCGCATGCAGGTCGCGGCCTCCATGGGCTCGACCGCGTTCCAGAAGGGACTCGGCGCGATGCACTCCCTGAGCCACCCCTGCGGCGCGGTGCTCGACACCCACCACGGCCTCACGAACGCGGTGGTGATGCCCTACGTGCTCGACTTCAACCGCCCGGCCATCGAGGACCGGATGGCCGCCCTCGCCCGCTACCTCGACCTGCCGGCCCCGTCGTTCGCCGCCGTTCTCGACTGGGTCCTCGGCCTGCGCGAGGGGATCGGCATTCCCCACACCCTGGCGGAAATCGGCGTCGCCGAAGCCCACGCCGGGCGCCTCGCCCCGATGGCCGCCGCCGACCCGTCCTCACCGACCAACCCGGTCCCCCTCGACGCGGACAACCTCGAGGCGCTCTTCCTTCGCGCCATCAACGGCGTGCTGTAGGCGGCCATCCTGGCTCCGGATGCCGCCGACCGCCCGGCGAGGACGGCGGGGCAATCGTCGGGACCACGCCGAACCTCCTCAATTCCTGCACGCGCGGCACCGACGCGGCCGTGACGCCGCGTACAGAGAAGGTGATGGAGATCCTGCGGGCCTGCGACGCGTTCATGGCCAAGCTCGGTCGGACCCGCCGCCACCCCTGACCGCCGGCGGCTACGGGCTCGACCCGGCACCGCCGTCAGTGCGATTCGGCGCGGGAAGGGGCGCCCGCGAGCGCGGCGATCGCATCGTCGAGCTTCGTGCCCTCCGGATCGGCGAGGGCCGCCTCCCGCAGTGCACGAAGGCTCGCGGCGGGCTCGGGCGCGGACCTGCAGGCGGCGATGGCGGCCATCGTGCGCTCGAAGTTCCGCACCCCGCGTTCGTGGGTGTCGCCGTACCCCTTGACGAGGTTCGCGCACTTCGCCGTCTCGAGCGCGAGCGCGGGGCTCGTGGCGTACGCATCGGCGACGTGCCCGAGCCACGCCTCGATTCGCTCCTGCTCCTCGCGATAGCGGTGCATGCCGCGCCGCAGGCCCTTGAGGCGCGCAAGGGTCCAGAGGAGGAGGAATCCGCTCACCGAGCTCGTCCGCACATGGAGCCCGACGTTCAGCCGGCGGCGCCAGCCGCCCCGGTCGGCGGCGCGAAGGATGGGTCGCGCGAGCCAGCCCGGGAGGACCGAGCACCACTCGTCCACCCCCGGCTTCAGGAACTCGGTGATGGCGACCGGCTGTCCGGGCTTCGCCCGCACCTCGGCCCGCACCCGCTCGATCCTCGAGCGCCGGGTCTTCAGGTCCGCGACCCGGATGAGGTCCTCGAAACACATCCACAGGGCAAGCTCGCGGGCGGCTTCCCGTGCGACGGCGTGGTGCGCTGCGGGCTCTTCTCCCGTCGCGTGATTCGCGCGGCCGTTTCCGCCCGCCGCCGGTCGGGGCGACGCGGGAGCCGCCGCCTCCGTTCCGCGCGAACCCGGCCCGGCGTGCCGCTTCGATGCGGTCCGCTCGAGCAGGCCTTCGATACGGTCGAGGTAGAGCGCCCCGTAGCGCGCGTCCTGGTAGTCGACTGCGCGCTCGAGGCCCCGGCCGGCGAATTCGCGAACCGGCTCGGGGAGCGCGTCCACGCGGGCGGCGAGCGCGGAAGGCCGGTGGCCGGCCGCGGCGGACGTCGCAGCCGGTTGGCCACGCTCGCGATCGACCGCCGGGCGAGAGTCCGGGGGGGGGGACGCCTCGTCGTCGAAGAGCCGGCAGCCGGCATCGAATCCGCGCTGGTTCGCCTCGACCGCGATCCCGGCCCGATCGATGGCGCCCCGCAGCCGCTCGCGCGCGATGGGAAGCGCCCCGCTTCCCGCGATGGCGCCGAGCAGCACCGAGCTCAGCACCGTGCCCGCCCGCTCCGCGACCTTTCCGAGATCGGTGAGTACGTGGCGGCGCGAGAGCTCGCTCACCGCGCGGCGCACGCGCTCGTCGTTGAAGCGGCCGTCGCCCATCGCGCTCTTCTCCGCGATGGCGAACATCCGGTGGGTGGACGCGATGACGGTCGTGCGCTCCGGAGTGATCATCCCGTTCTGCGCGGCCCGGCCGGCTTCGAGGAGCTCGGACGCGACGAGGAGGTCCACGTTTCCGGGAGTGGGAAGCAGCGCCATCACCTGCCCCCGGGCACCGGGGGGCGCGTCCGGGTTCGGACCCGGACCCGACCGGAGCGCCCCGTTCCCGGAGTCCGTGCCCGGGGGACCGCGGTCGCTCCCTTCGCGCGAGCCGCCTTCGTCGAAACGCGGACCGATCTCGAGATAGTACGTAGTGGCGCCGGTGCGCTGCGCGACCCCGGGCACCGACGTCGCCTGCACCCGGCGGCCGTCCATCGACGCCGCATCGACGAGCCAGTTCGAGAGCACCCCGCCGCCCTCGCCACCGAGCGCCGCGATGAGCACCGTCCAGGTCCGATCGGGCGGCTCCGCCGCCGTACCGGTGTCGGCGGGGCCGGGACCCTCTCCGGGTTCGACACCCGTTTCGCTCACCGCTCCGAGCGCCGAATCCACCAACCGCGACTCCGCCCCTACCGGCCGCCTCCCGTCGGGATCGGCGTCCGGAGGAGGATTCGACCCGGCCATGACGGCGCGCGCGTCAGGCGCGGGCGAGCGCGCCGATCACCCGGCTCCGCACGCCGTGGAGGAGCCGGTCCCAGGCGGAGGGATTGTTCACGACCTCGGCCCGGAAGAACGAGGGGCAGAGCACCGCCGCATGCGCGACCTCGCCGCAGAGCCCGCATCCCACGCAGTCGTTGTTGACGTGCGCGACCGGATCGGAGCGCAGCGGGTCGGAGCTCTCCTTCACGGTGAGACTCGGACACCCGGAGAGGCGGATGCAGGAGTGATCGCCGGTGCAAACGTCCTCGTCCACCCCGAAGCGGGTGCGCACGATCCGGCGGCCCTCCTTGAGTCGTTTGGCGAACCACGGCCGATAGCGGCGCTGGCGCATGAGCTGGCATTCGCCGTCCGCGACGATGACCTTGAGCCCCTTGACGTCTCCGGTGAGCGCGGCGCGCAGCGTCTTCACCATCGTCGCGACCGAGTAGGTGCGGACCCGGCGGATCCACTTCACCCCCACCCCGCGAAGGGCCGACTCGATGGTCCGGCTCGCTCCCGGACCGGACTCCTCGAAGTGGACCTCGACCCGCCCCCTGCCCCCGCTTCCGTTCGCCCCGGCGCCGATCTGCGTGGAGGGGATGGCCTGGCCGCCGGTGGCCGAGGTGTAGCCGTTGTTCATGACGATGAGGACATCGTCGGAGCGGTTGAACACCGAGCTCGCGACCCCGGTCGTGAGTCCGTTGTGCCAGAACCCACCGTCGCCCATGATGCTGACGGTGCGCTTTCCCATGTGGGGGGTGATCGCGGCCGAGCTCGCGAGCCCCAGGCCGTAACCGAGCACCGTGTTGCCGATGTGGAAGGGCGGCAAGGTGGCAAAGGTGTGGCAGCCGATGTCGGCGCTCACGTGCATCTCGCCGACTTCGCGCTGCACGATCTTGAGGGCGCTGAACACCGGGCGCTCCGGGCAGCCGGTGCAGAACCCGGGCGGGCGCCCGGGCACCGGGGCGGCCAGGATCTCGGCCGCGCGCCGCTTGGCGTCGTCCACCGCGCCGACGACCCCGCGGTCCGGGGCCGCGTTGTGACCCAGGGTGTCGCGAAGGAAGGTGTCGACGCCGCGGAGCACGACCTCGCCGGTGTACTCGCCGGCCATCGGAAACGGCCCCTTGCCGAGCAGGTTCGTGTTCACGTCGGCGCGGCGGAGCAGGCTCCCGATCGCCTCCTCGAGGTAGTTGGGCTGGCCCTCCTCCACCACCAGGACCGAACGCTTGCCCGCGCAGAAGCCGGAAATCTCCTCCGGTACCAGGGGATAGGTGGCGTTGAGCACGAACATCGGAATTCGTGACCGGCCCGAGGAGTCGGCGAATCCGAGGAGCGCGAGGGCGCGAAGCACCGCGTTGTACATCCCGCCCTGGGTGACGATGCCGATGTCTTCGATCGCGTCCGGACCGGATGCGGGAAAGTGCTCGTTGAGGCCGCTCTCGCGGATGAACTCGACGGCGGCCGGCCACCGCTCCTTCACCTTCTTCTGCTCCTGAAGGTAGGTGGCGGGCGGGAGACAGATCCGCTCATAGTCGAATCGGGGGCCGTCGAGGGGGCGGCGGCTCGAGAAGTCCGGCGGGCGGTTCGTCTTGGTGGCGAAGCTCCCGTGCACGTGGCAGGCGCGGATGCGAAGCTCGAGCATCACCGGTGTGCCGCTCGCTTCGGAGAGCTCGAAGCCCTTCTCGACGGCCCGCACCATGGAGGGCAGGCTGGGACGTGGATCGAGCAGCCACACCTGCGACTTCATGGCGAAGGCGTGGCTTCGCTCCTGGATGATGCTCGCGCCGTCGCCGTAGTCCTCGCCCACCACGATGAGCGCGCCGCCGGTGACCCCGGCGGACGCGAGGTTCGAGAGCGCGTCCGAGGCGACGTTGGTGCCGACGGTGGACTTCCACACCGCGCAGCCGCGCACCGGGTAGTTGATGGATGCGGAGAGCATGGCGCAGGCCGCCGCCTCGTTCGCGCACGTCTCGACGTGCACCCCGAGCGAATCGAGGATCTCCCGGGCGTCGTTGAAGACGTCCATCATGTGGGAGACCGGAGCGCCCTGGTAACCGCCCACATAGGAGACCCCGGACTGGAGCAGCGCCTTGGCGACGGCGAGGATGCCCTCGCCGTGAAAGACGTCGCCGTCCCCGAGCGCGAGGGTCCGGACCTCCTTCGCAAAGCTTCGTTCCGCCATCTGAATGCCGCCTCGCGATGCACGCGCCCGCCCGGCGCGCATCTCCGCATTATAGGTACATGTCGCTTCCCGCATCACGTGCGGGGATCCGGCCGATCGGCGCAAGAGTTGAATTTCTTGGGCGCATAGGAAAATTTGCGGCATGCGGGCGCGGACCCCGATCCGTTCGAACGTCGCATACGGAATGCCTCCCACCAATCAAGGGCGGAACGGACCGACGTCACTCCCGAAGAATTTGGCGAATCGCCAAGGGCCTGCTGCCAAGGTCCGTACATGCTCCGCCGAATCGACGAAGACCGGGACCGAAACAGCACCGCATGAGCCGCCCCTCCCAGATCGCCCTTCCGCTCCTCGCCCCGACGCGCGGCGCGGAGGAGGCGCTCGTGCCCGTGCGAATGGTGAACGAATGGGTCTACTGCCCTCGGCTCGCCTACCTCGAATGGGTGGAGGGAGAGTGGGCGGAGACCGGTGACACGGCGCAGGGCCGAAGAGTCCACCGCCGGGTCGACAAGGAGCAGGGCACGCTCCCGCCGCCCGAGGACGGCGACCGGGATCTCACGAAGGCGAGCTCGGTGACCCTTTCTTCCGAAACGCTCGGGATCATCGCGAAGATGGACGTGGTGGAGGCGCAGGACGACCGGGTCGTTCCCGTGGACTTCAAGAAGGGCAAGCGGCCACACGTGGCGGCCGGAGCGTACGAACCGGAACGGGTTCAGCTATGCGCTCAGGGGCTGATCCTCGAGGACAACGGATACAGCGTGACGGAGGGTGCGCTCTGGTTCGCGGGCTCGCGCGAACGAGTCCGTGTCGCCTTCGACGCCGATCTTCGAGAGCGAACCCGGGCGGCCATCTCCGAGCTACGGCTCGCCTCCACGGCCGGTCGCCGGCCGCCGCCCCTCGAGGACAGCCCAAAGTGCACGCGGTGCTCGCTCGCCGGCATCTGCCTTCCGGACGAGACCAACTTCTTCGACAAGGGCCAGCCACCCCGCCCGCTCAATCCCGCGGACGACCCGGCGCTTCCGTTGTACGTGCAGACACCGGGCGCGCGGCTTCGAAAGCAGGGTGAGCGACTGGTGGTCGAGGCGGACGAACAACGAATCGAAGTGCCGCTCATCGACGTGTCGCAGGTCGCGTTGCTCGGACCGGTCGGGATCACCACCCCGACCCTGCACGCCCTGATGCGGGCCGACGTCCCGGTGAGCTGGATGTCGTCGGGCGGATGGCTGCTGGGACACACGGTCGGGACCGGCAACCGGAACGTGGCGGTGCGTGAAGCACAGTTCCGGGTCGCGGCGGACGAACGAAGGCGCATGTCGTTCTCCCGGGAGCTGGTGGCGGCCAAGATCAGGAACACGCGGACCCTGCTGCGCCGCAACTGGCGCCCGGACCGGCCTTCCGACGACCGGGACCGCGTCCTGCTCAGCCTTCGCCGGATCGCCGACCACGCGCGGACCGCGCCGGACGAGCCGCGCCTGCTCGGCTATGAGGGGGAGGCGGCAGCAGAGTACTTCGGCCAGTTCGAGGCGATGCTCGCCCCGGCACCGGCAAAGGACCTTCCCGCGTTCGAATTCGCGCGGCGAACCCGGCGCCCGCCGACGGACCCGGTCAACGCCCTGCTCTCGTTCGGCTATTCGCTGCTGAGCCGAACCATGCTCACCGCACTCTCGGCGGTAGGGCTCGATCCATACATGGGCCTCTACCATCGACCCCGGCACGGGCGCCCGGCGCTCGCCCTCGATCTGATGGAGCCGTTCCGCCCGATTGTCTCGGACTCGTGCGTGCTGCAGGTGATCAACAACGGCGAGGTCCGAATCGACGATTTCACCACCAACGGTCCGGCCTGGGCGCTGAAGCCGCCCGGCCGAAAGTCGCTGATCGCGGCGTACGAGCGCCGACTCGACCAGGAGACCACCCATCCGGCCTTCGGCTACCGCATTTCCATGCGGCGTTTGATCGACGTGCAGGCCAGGCTGCTTGCCCGATACCTGCAGGGTGAAATACGCGCCTACCCCCACTACCTGCCGAGATAGGACATGGCCAGGGAACGACTCTACGTGGTTGCCTACGACATCAGCGACCGCAAGCGATGGAAGAAGGTGTTCAAGACGATGAAGGGCTACGGGCACTGGCTCCAGCTCTCGGTCTTCCAGTGCAGACTGACCGCTCGGCGCCGGTTCGAGATGACCGAGCGCCTGGAAGAGGCGATCAAGCCCTCGGAAGACCATGTCGTGATCCTGGACCTGGGACCGGCGGGAGAGGTCGACCCGAGGGGGGAGAGCCTCGGCAAGAGCTACAACGCGCCGGAACGAAGAGCTATCATCGTCTAGACAAGGCCCGTTCAGGACTGCAGGCCATCATGCGAACGCTCCGATACGCGCAAGACCCCGGGCAGCGCTCGCAACGCCATAACCTACTGAATAGATAACCGTTCTTTGACAATCCGGATGCGGCACAGGCCACCGCCGAACGCCAGAACGACACGATCGGCGCCAGCGCTCGCAAGCGACCGCGTTCCATGCCAGATTTCCGCCACTTCGACCGGCGCCCATTCCCCGGCGAATCCGCCGGGGCCTCATTGAAGCGCTGCGGGATCCCGTCCTCGAGGAGCGCCGAGGCGTAGGGGCATTCCCCGGCAAATCCGCCGGGGCCTCATTGAAGCTCGTTGTCGAGGAGCGCGACTTCCCCGGCGTCAATCTCCATTCCCCGGCGAATCCGCCGGGGCCTCATTGAAGCACCTCGAGCACCCTCCCGGCGAACCAGCACCGGTTCCGGCATTCCCCGACGAATTCGCCGGGGCCTCATTGAAACTTCCAAAGGAAATACAGATTGAGAATATTGACTACGCATGATATTGAATCCCCCGAACTCACAGGAATTCTTGCCTTTGGAAGCATGTAGCGGCTGCAAGGCGACAAGAGAGTGCGGCAAGGCGCAGTGGCGGTCGATCGAATCCGGGCATGGACTTCGGTCGGATTTACCGCATGGCAATGGAGTGTAATCAGACAACGGAATTTTTCAACTCTGATATTTATTGGTTCGGCACTTCATTGTATAATTTCCGTTACTCGTCACCTATTTTAGGTTTTCTCCCATGACGGC
Organism: Immundisolibacterales bacterium; assembly: GCA_026712715.1. Taxonomy (GTDB): domain Bacteria; phylum Pseudomonadota; class Gammaproteobacteria; order HK1; family HK1; genus JAJDXW01. The sequence goes on from JAPOPW010000007.1 coordinate 125,229, forward strand.
TCTAATGGCTACTGTCTCGGACCATCCCGGGGGCATGGACGACGATACGCTCGCCGCGTCCGTCGCTACCCTTGCGGCCCATATTCACGCCGCCACCTACCGGCTTCTCGTCCTCATCGCCGAGCTGGACCGGCGCGAGCTGTGGGCCACCCAGGGGGCGATGTCGTGCGCCCACTGGCTCAGTTGGGCCTGCGGCATTGACGCTCACACCGCCCGCGAGAAGGTCCGGGTCGCGCGGGCGCTCGAGGATCTGCCGCTTCTCTCCGAGGCGCTGTCCAGGGGGGAGCTCGGCTACTCCAAGGCCCGCGCGCTCACCCGCGTCGCCACTTCCGACAACGAAGCGCACCTGCTCGAGATCGGCCTGCACGGCACCGCGGCGCACGTCGAGAAGTTCGCGCGCCTCTATCGGCAGGCGACCCGGGCGAACGAAACCGAACGCGCCGATGCGCGGCAGCGCGAGCGCGGCCTGACCTTCTGGCACGAGGACGACGGCACGGTGGTCCTGCACGGGCGGTTTCCGCCGGAGATGGCCGCGCGCATCCTCGGTGCCCTGGAGGCGGCGATGGATGCCCACGCGGCCGAGCAGCCGGCCGCGGACTGGAGCCAGGAGCACTCTGCGGGCTCCCCGCCGGACGTCCCACGTGGGACGCCATCCCCGAAGCCACCGGTCACCGTACGACGGGCCGATGCGCTCGCATGGATGGCCGATCGTGCGTTCGAATCGGGCGACGCGCCGGCCCTTTCCCCCGACCGGCATGAGATCGTGGTCCACGTGGATGCTGCGGTGCTCGCGGGCGGAGGGACCGGACGATGTGAAATCGAGGGTCACTCGGCCCTTGCGGGGGAGACGGCGCGGCGTCTTTGCTGCGATGCGGGCATTGTCGCCACCGTCGACGGCCCGGCCGGAGAGCCGCTGGCCGTGGGGCGTCGCACCCGCTCCATTCCCCCGGCGATGCGCCGCGCGCTCGTCGTCCGCGACGGTGGTTGCCGCTTCCCCGGGTGCGCTTCCACCCACCGGCTGCACGGACATCACGTTCGGCACTGGGCCAAGGGCGGCGACACCTCGCTCGACAACCTGATTCTGCTGTGCCCCTTCCACCACCGGCTGGTGCACGAGGGCGGCTTCGACGTGCAACGGCAGGGCGACGGGGCGTTCCGCTTCGTCTCTCCCCACGGATGGACGGTCCGGCCTCCGGGTACCCCCGGCGACTCCTCACCGGGAGTCATCGTCCGCCAGAACGAGGTGCTCGGGATGGTCATCGACGGCCGGACGGCGACGGCGCGATGGGACGGGCAGCCGGTTGACTACGACCAGGCGGTGATGGTGGCCATGGCCTCGTGGGAATCTGGCGGCAGCCGGGCAAGGACGGCAGCCGCGACCGCAAGCGGCAGTCCGCCGTGAACTCGTTTCCGGCTCCCGAACTGCGCACAAGGCCCAGGTTGCGACGCTGGTACCTGGAAGACCGGATGCAGGCGAACACGCGACGGTGCTGCCGTTTATCCTGATGGTCGTTCGGCAGTCTCCGGCCTGCTCGCGAGGTCTATCGCATCTCCTGACCGAAGACGGATGAGGACTGCGCGTGGCCAAGTGTCGAATTGAAGCTCCCCTCCATTCCCCGGTGAATCCGCCGGGGCCTCGTTGGAGCAGTATTGGCGCGTAGTGCGGGGCGGTTCAATGCCACAGGTTGACCGCAATTGACGAAGGGTTCGCCGCGGGGTTCAATGCTCCCCGGCGGGCCGTTGAACCAAGAAACTGAGCCTCTTGTCGACTTGGCATGAATTCGGGCGGTACGGGGTGCCGCTGGCGGAACGTCATCGGGTCGCGCCCTCTTCTGAGGCGCGGCCCGTCCACTCTCGAAACGCCCACGCACGACCGCCGAGTTCGACGAGTCGTCCGGCCGGTTTCCGAGCGATCATTTCCAGCGGATTTGTCGGGGCCTCTTTCGACGGTACCGCTCGGTGAAGCAGGCCGAATCAATACCACCGAGCCTTGTCCACCGCATTTCGCAGGGGCTCGCCGGCGAGGAAGCGGCGCGCGTTGTCGGCAAGCAGCGCGTAGCGCCGCTCGGCGACATCCGCGGCATCGGCGACGGCGACATGCGGCGTCAGCAGCACGTTCTCGAGAGTCCAGAGCGGATGCTCCGCAGGTAACGGCTCAATCTCGAAGACATCGAGTCCGGCCCCCGCGATCTCCCCTTCCGTGAGCGCCGCCGTCAGATCATCGAGGCGCGCGGTCATCCCCCGACCGATGTTGATGAAGTACGCGGAGGGCTTCATGCGCCGGAATCGGTCCGCATTCCACATGAGCTCGCTTTCCGGGGTGTGCGGCGCGGTGGTGACGACGAAGTCGGCGGCGGGCAGGAGGTCGTCGAGCGCCGACGGTGAATGCACCTCGGCCGGGCAGTCGTGCTCCGGCCGGGGATCGATGCCGACGACCCTCGCGCCGAGCGCCGCGCACAGCCGCGCGGTCTCCGCGCCGATGCCGCCGACCCCGTTGATGAGCACAGTGGAACCGACGATGTTGATGTAGCCGCGCCGGCGCGCTTGCTGGTCCCACCGGCGATGGCGCTGCGCTTCCATCCAGTACGGCAGCCCGCGCGAGAGCGCCAGCATGAACATGAGAATGTGGTGCGCAATGTGGTCGGAGTAGATCCCCCGCGCATTCGTCACCACCACCGGGTGCTCGATGAGCCCCTGGTAGTAGTAGCCCGGGAACGGGGCCGCGAACGGGCTCTGGAGCCAACGAAGATTCCGCGCCGCCGGCAGCGCCTCGGGCGGCACCCAGCCGAAGGCCGCGTCGGCGCGCGCGACGAGGTCTCGTACCGCTTCGTCGTCTTCAGCGACTTCGACCTCGAACCCTGGTGCGTCGTTTCTGAGCCGTTCGGCCAAGGCACGCACGTCCTCGTCATTCGGCGGAAGAATCGCGAAAATCGGCTGGTTTCTCATTTTGGGTTGCTCTCGTTCGTCAACGGAGGGGGCGGTCGAGTCGTGGCCCGTTCCCGCGGCAGTTTCCCGGACTGCAGCCTGTGCTCACGCCCGCTCGACCTCGAAAGCGGCAGGGTTGCGGGCGTCCTTGCTGAACTCCACGGCAATGAGGTGGATCGGCTGGCCGAGACCACGGTACTTGTCCGCGTAGCGCTTGTCCTTCAGTTGGGCCATGGCAGCCCCTTCCGGAGCGAGATCGACTGCCTTGAACTCGAAGAGGTAGACGTTGTCGTTGATGCGCAACGCCATGTCCAGGCGGCCGTGATGGCTGCTGTCTTCCACCGTGAGGTCCAGCCCGAGCGCCGCAAAATAGGAGTAGAACACGCTCGCGTAGTAGCCTTCGTAGCGTGCGATGTCGTTGTTCGTGTACCACTCGCAGGGAATGCTGGCGAAGAGCGTGCGGAAGAGCAGCTCGAGCTCGGCGAAGTCGTTCGCCTCCAGCAGCCGGTAGAGTCGGACGCTGTTCCCGCCTGGCGCGACGCATCCTTGACCAGGTATCGGAGAAGGCTCCGGTTGAGGCTCTGGCGTACCTCGCGGTTGGGATAGCCCAGTCGGTAGAGCGGTTCGCCACCGAGATCTTCCTCGGCCCGGATCGTTCTATCGGCCCCCGTGTTGAACCCCGTATCCTCCATCGAAACGCCCGGCATATGCCTCCCCCGACAGGCGCCATATCCGCATCAGGTGGGTGCACCCCAGGCGATTCGCGCCAGCATGTTCTCAACGATTCGGGCTCCGATGTCGGTGCGGATGAGGTCCATGGGAGATCGCCCACCCAGGCTGTTCAGGCTCTTGTGAAGCCAGCGGTAGCCCTTGTCCCGGTTCGCGAAGGTCCTCTCGGCGAGAGCGATGGTTCGAGCCACGCGCGCCGCACGGTCGGATTCCTCTACCGTCAGCCTGCCCGCCCCCGCACGGCGCGGGCGTCAAGGCGCGACGGGGCCGCTCCAGCCAGTCCGCTCGAGGGTGTCGCGGGGAACGATCAGCCGCGCCGCCATGATCGGGCGCGGCGAGGTCCCGATTCGCAGCTCCCCGATGATGCTGAGCAGCATGTATGCCTGTTCGCGGTCGAGGTCGGTCCCGGCCGTGACGTAGCCGACCGCGTGCTCCGCCGCCGCCTCGGTGGCCGCCTCGACGGACGGGCCGGTGCCCACGAACTGGATCGAGCCCTCGTACTCGATGATCGGGTGCTCCACCCGGTGGTTCTTCACCAGGGTGATCCGCGCGGTGACGGTCGAGGTGCATTCGACCCCGGTCCCGGTGATGATGCCGTCGCTGATCGCCGCGTGCGGGTCGGCGAAGAACACCATCGCGCCCGACACCATGACCGGGAGATGGATCCGGCTCCCGACTCCAGCGTCCTTCTGATCGAAGTCGCCTCCGTAGGCGCCCGCATACGATGGCTTGTAGCCTTCCGGCGGCATGGTCGAGACGGTGCCGAGGTTCGGGTTGAGCGGCAGCGGGACGCGGTCGGCGAACCACGCCTGCCCGTCGCGAACCGGGCAATGCAGGATCTTGGGATCGCCGAACTCCCTCCTCAGCACCCCGAAGTCGCGCAGGATGGCGGTCATTCCGTCCTCGTGGACGTCCATGTTCAGGATGTCGATGAGGACCGCGTCGCCCGGTTCGGCTCCGCTCACCCGGATCGGCCCGGACACCGGGGCGAGCGGGTGGCCGTCGCAGGCCGGGGTGAACGGGGTCGGGACGTCGCGGATGTCCTCGACGTCGGCGAACGCACCGCGAACCACCAGCGAGACCTCCTCGCCGGACTCGATGGTCGCCACCGGGGGCGTGTCCGGGGTGACCGAGAACAGATAGACGGAACTCATGCTTGACCTCCTCCCTTCGGGATGACCTTGCTCAGGCGAGCAGCGCACGGACCGCCGCCATGTGCTCCTCGGAGAAATCCGTGACGGTGACCACGGCGTCGTCGAATCCGATCTCCGCCAGCCGCCCGAGGCGCGCCTTCGCCTCCTGCGGACCGCAGCGCAGGTCGAGGTAGTCGCGGTCCGAGAGCGGACCCCCGCCGGCCGCGAGGTCGACCGGGATGTTGGCCGCCACCGTCCGGCCGCCGCCCTCGCCCTTGAAGCGCTCGAACCCCTCCTTCAGGGTCGCGATGTCGGCGAAGTGGGCGGAGCCGATCCAACCGTCGTATTCCTTCGCGGCAATCGGGATCCAGCGGCTTCCCGCCCAGCTCCCGACGAGGACCGGCGGGCCGCCGCCGGCCGTGTCGAGAGGTGTCAGATTGGCGTCCCCCACCGTCTCGCCGCGCCATAGCGAACGCATGATCGGCAATGCTTCGGCGAGGGAGCGAAACCGCGCTTCGTAGTCGTTCCCGGTCGCCCTGAAGTCGGCCTCCGTCGAGCCCGCGCCGACCCCGAGCCGGACCCGTCCCCCGGACAGATAGTGAACCCCGAGAATGCGATGCGCGAGCTCGACGGGCCGGCGAAGCGGCACCTGCAGGATGCACGTGCCGAGCTCGATCCGCTCGGTCACCGCGGCGGCGGCGGCCATCGCGCTCACCGGGTCGACGCGGAAGGTGCCGCGCCCAACCGTGTCGAAGAACCAGATCCCGTCGAATCCGACCGCCTCCGCGGTCCGCATGGCGCCGGTAAAGGCGCGCCCGGTCGCCGTCCGTGGGCCGTGCAGGTTCAGGCTGACGCCGAGCCGCATCGCTTTCTCCCTCGTTTTCGCGCGCCCATTATCCTGCGATCGGCATGCCGATCGAGCGATCCGCGTGCGAATCGAGCGTCCGGCGCGCAGGTCGGGCGGGCCACGCGCCCGGCCGTCGCGCCCCACGTGGAATCCGGGCCGCGGCACTGCCCGCGGACCGGACGGACTGCTCCCGGGGGCACACGTTCCGCCAGGGTCCGGGCCCGGTGTCCGAACCACCCATCCGTCCGTTCCGCCCCGCAACGGTACCCGCACCTATAATTCCGCAATGTACTTCGAGGACTTTACGGTCGGCGACACCTTCGTTACCGCGAGCGTGGAGGTGACCGCCGAAGGGATCGTCGAGTACGCCCGCCGCTACGACCCCCAGCCATTCCATCTCGACCCCGTAGCAGCCGAGGCGTCCATCTATCGCGGACTCATCGCGAGCGGTTTCCACATCTTCTCGATGGCGTTCGGGGAGGTCGCTCGCACCGGGATCTTCGAGGGCGGCGGCCAGGGGTCGCCCGGCATCTTCGAAGTGCGCTGGGTCAGTCCCGCGCGTCCCGGCGACAAGCTTCACACGGACATCACGGTGCTCGAGAAACGGCTCTCGCGAACCCGCCCCGACCGCGGCTACGTGACGATGCGCTTCGACACCCGGAACCAGCGCCAGGAGCTGGTCGCGACGTACTCGTCGAACCAGATCATGCTCCTTCGGACACCCGGGCAGGGAACTTGCCAAGCGGCCCGGCTCCGATGAACGAAGCCGTGCTCCAAGGCTTCAATCGCGTCCTTCGCCTTCAGTTGGCCGCCGTTCAGCAGCACTTCATCCATGTCCTCATGCTCAGGGCCTGGAACGAAGAAGCCGCCGCAGCGCGGAGAGCCGCGATCAGCCAGCGGGTTCCGGCTCTGGCAGCAACCTGCGCCCGGATTGAGAGCCACTACGAGGAGCTCGTCCGGCGGCCTCCGGGCCAGAAGCTTCCCCCGCTCGACAACCCCTGCGTCGATTTCGGGCGGGTGCTTCGCGAGATCGCATGGAGCGGCAGCGCCTGCTCTGCTTCATCGGGGTAGATCGTCCGATTTTCCGCGCGGCTGTTCCTCCGGCCGCGCCTCGGCGGATGCGCGCTTGCGGCGCGGAGCCCGGCTCCCGCGGGGGCGCGCCCGCGGGTGCATCTCCTGGCGCGGGTCGAACTCGGCGGCGAGGCCGCGCCGCAGCAAGGCCGGATGAAGGGGTCGGATCCGTCGTTGTTGCATGTGCTCTCTCCAGATCTCGGGATGAGGGTCGGGGATTGCCCGACTCTCATTTCACGAGACCTTCGCCGCTCGAGATATCACCGACACGACACCCGGTAAGAGTCGCGCGACGTCCCGCGGAAGCGGGGACCGGCTTCTCCGCCCGCCGCGAAGCACAGCGCCGCAACCCCGCCGCGCGTGGCGAGACCGGCGCCGGCGCGAAGCACGGCGTCGGCGCAGGAGCTGCAGCCACTGCGCGCGACGGGATCGAAATCGCGGGCGTTTCGAAAGAGTCCGGCAAGACAATGCGCCGGCGTTGCAGTTGACGCCGGATCGCCGAATTCGCAATGGTAGAGGCCGAGGGCGTCCCGGGAGGTGAACCGGTGCTCAAGAAACGACATGGCCGCGACCGCGATCTTCCGGGCGCGGGCCCTGCATCGGGACAAGGCCCGTCGGGACCGGGCCAGCGGGAACGGAGACGGCCAGAGGGCGGGAGACGAGCGGTTCGACTCGTCTCCGTTCGCGCGAGCGGGACCGTGTCCCCTGGCCGACGCAACGCCGGTTCACGAGGCTCCGCGCCATGACCGCGATTCCCGTGAGGGATGGGACTCGCTCCGAGTTGCGGGGTGTATCGGGGAGCGTTGCCAAGGTCCCGAGTCGGAGGATCGCATGACCGAGGGCCTCCCTGACTTCCTGTTCATCCAGGCCGATGAGCTCATACCCCAAGCGCTCTCCGAACCGCGCCGGGCGGTACTCGAATCCATTCACCCGGTCCCGGTACGCGATACGACGCCCGCGCACCATGTGCGGGGACGGTCGACTCCGCTTCGACCCCGACCCCCGTTCCCGCGTCCGGGAGGAACGCAGCGGAAAACGGACTCGGTCCCGGAATTGGACGCCGCCCGCCCGTGTCGCGCAATACGAGGCGGTGCCGTTAAACTGGGTTGGGGCGCCGTGATCGCGCGCTCGCGCCGGCTCGTTCCGGTTGCGGGTATGGATGGGGCGCGCCGTAGACCCACCACGCCGGGCGGTGCCGCGGGCGGCACGACGGATGCCCGGCCGCGAACCGCGCCATGCGCATCGGGGATTGTTCACCGCCCGGCGGGTCGGGTGGCAGACCACGGGGATTCCGGGATGAGACGGTGCGCAGGGACGCAACCTACGAGCACTCGTTGACCGGTCGACACGTGCCGGAACGCCGCGACGCCGGCGCCGATGCCGGCGCGGACGCCGATGACGCTCCCGCGATGAGCGCCGCGCGCCGGGTGCTCGCGGAGGTCTTCGGGTTCGCGGCGTTCCGCCCGGGCCAGGAGGCGGCGATCGAGGCGGTGCTCGCGGGCCGCAACGTACTGGCCGTCATGCCGACGGGCTCGGGCAAGTCGCTTTGCTTTCAGGTTCCGGCGCTGATCCGGGAAGGTCTCACGGTCGTCGTGTCGCCGCTGGTGGCGCTGATGCAGGACCAGGTCGCGGCCCTTCGGCTCGTGGGAGTCGCGGCGGACGGCATCCACTCCGGCAACGGGCGGGCCGAGAACGTGGCGGCGTGGAGACGGGCGGCCTCGGGAGCGACCCGGCTGCTCTACATGGCCCCGGAACGGCTGATGACGGAGCGGATGCTCGCGGCGCTCTCGCGGCTGCCGGTTGCCCTTTTCGCGATCGACGAGGCCCACTGCATCTCGCAGTGGGGACCGTCGTTTCGACCGGAGTACGGGGATCTGCGCGAGCTGCGGGAACGCTTTCCCGGGGTGCCGATCGCCGCGCTGACCGCGACCGCGGACGAGGTGACCCGCGCGGACGTCGCCGAGAAGCTGTTCGGCGGCGACGTCGAGTCTTTCGTCCTCGGATTCGACCGGCCGAACATCGCGCTCGCGGTGGAGACGAAGCGCGAATGGAAGCGCCAGCTCCGCAGCTTCGTCGCCCGCCACGAGGGGGCGAGCGGCATCGTGTACTGCCTGTCGCGGAAGAGGACCGAGGAGGCGGCCGAGCTGCTGGCGGCCGCCGGGGTGCGGGCGCTTCCCTATCACGCCGGCATGGACAAGGAGGTGCGCGAGGAGCACCAGAACGTCTTCATGACCGAGCCGGGGGTCGTCATCGTCGCCACCATCGCGTTCGGCATGGGGATCGACAAGGCGGACGTGCGGTACGTGTTCCACACCGATCTGCCGGGCAGCGTGGAGGCGTACTACCAGGAGATCGGGCGCGCCGGGCGCGACGGCGCGCGCGCCGAGGCGCACATGCTCTACGGCCTCGCGGACATCCGGATGCGCCGCCGGTTCATCGAGGACGAGGATGCGGGCGAAGAGCGCAAGCGCCGCGAGCACAAGCGGCTCGACGCGCTGCTCGGCTACTGCGAGGCTCCGGCTTGCCGGCGGGTGACCTTGCTCGCCTACTTCGGCGAAGGGATCGCGCCCTGCGGCAACTGCGACGTCTGCCTCGATCCCTCCGGGCGCACCGACGGGACCGAAGACGCGCTCAAGGTCCTGTCGGCCGCGCTTCGGACCGGGGAGCGCTTCGGCGCGGCGCACCTCGTCGACCTCCTGCGCGGGACCGAGACCGAGAAGATCACGCGCTTCGGGCATCAGCGGCTGCCGACCTTCGGGGCCGGGGCGGAGCGGGGGAAGAACGCATGGCGGTCGATCATCCGCCAGATGATCGCGACCGGATTCCTGCGGCTCGACATGACGGGCTACGGCAGCATCGCCGTCACCGACCGGGGCCGCGCCCTGCTGCGCGGCGAAGGCGAGTTCCGGTACCGGGAAGACACGCTCATCGACGGGCCGCCACCGCCCCGGGGGCGCCGCGAACGGCACGCCACCCTGCCGGAGCCGGCGCTCGACGACGGCGACGCCACGATGCTCGCGGCTCTCAAGGCGCTGCGGCTCGATCTTGCGAAGGAGCGCGGGGTGCCGGCCTACGTCGTGTTCCCGGACCGCACCCTGGTCGACATGGTGCGGCGGCGGCCGCAAAGCGAGGCGGAGTTCGCCGAGGTCAACGGCGTCGGCGCGGCCAAGCTGAAGCAGTTCGCCGCGCCGTTCCTCGCCGCCATCAACGACCTCCCGGCCAATCGGCAGACCTGACCCCGACCGGAATCGGCGCGCGGCTGCAAACGCTCGGAGACGAACCGACTCGGTGCACCCGACCGGGCACCGGCACGGTGCCCGGTCGGGGCGAAATTTCCGGGCAGCGGCCGCCAGCCCGACGCCGTACCGCCGTGGGGATCAGTCAGCCTCGGCGGAGGTCGGCGCGGGCGCCGGCACGGCGTCGCGTCCGGTGCGTCCGGCGCGGAGCCGCTCGCTCGCGGCCCGGTCGATGATCCCGTCCGCCGCGACGACGCACCCGTAGTCCCGCTCCGCACCCGCCGCGGTGACGAAGCCCGCGTCGAGGTCGCGCTGCACGTCCTCGAAGGGGCGCTCCAGCGGGTCCCCGAATCCGGAGCCGCCGGCGACGCGAAGCTCCGCGTACTCGTCCGCGGTCTCCAGCACCGAGAGCGCCCCCACCCCGACGTCGCGGGTCGCCCCGTCGATGCCGCCGACGGTTCCGCCCGAGCGTCCGCCCGGCCGGCCACCGAAGAGCCCCGTCACCGGCCGCAGCACCCCCATGGGATAGAGCCCGACCTGGCACGGCTTCCCGTCGTCGTCGAGCTTGCGGGCCGAGATGACCTGGCCGAGTCCGCCCCGCGTCCGCCCCGGCCCGCCGCTGTCGGCCAGGAACGACTTCTCGATGACGAGCGCGGGCACCCGCGTCTCGAAGAGCTCGACCGACGTGTTCCCTGCGCTCGTCGGATAGAGCAGCGCGGAGTGTCCGTCCCCGTGCTCCGAGGCGCCCTGGCCGCCGCCCTGGAACAGGTGATCGCTGTAGAAGACGCCGTCCGGGCCGATCCCGTAAAAGAGCGCGCTCGAAGGCAGTCCGGTGAACGCCTGGACCCGGCCCGGGGCCGCCGCCGCGAGCGCACCGAACACGTTGGGCGCGATGTACCAGCCGGTGCGGGTGCGCATGTTCACCGCGAGCGGACGGTCGCAGTTCATGACGCTCCCCTCCGGCGCCGTCACCCTCATCGGCCGGTAGCAGCCCGCGTTGCCCGGCACCTCCGGCGAGAGGATGCACTTGAGCGGATACGTCGCGTGCGCCTTCGTGTACGTCAGCGTGCAGTTGCTGCCGCCCTGGTCCATCTGCGGGGGCGACCCTTCGAAGCCGACCTCGATCTCGTCGCCCTCGACCGTGATCCGGATGGGGAAGCTCATGGGAGCGTCGAGCCCGTCCGCCTCGACCCGGTGCTCGTAGCGGCCGTCCGGGAGGTCCGCGATCGCCTGGCGCATCGCCGCCTCCGCCCGCCGCTGAACCACGGTGGCGAGCGCCTCGAGATCGTGCATTCCGTACTCTTCCATGAACTCGCCGATCCGCTCCGCCCCGGTGAGCCCGGCCGCGACGAGGGCGTGCACGTCGCCCAGCACCTGGTCCGGGCGGCGCACGTTCTCGGCGAGAAGGGTGAAGAGGTCCTCGTTGGGCTCGCCGGCCCGAAAGAGCTTCATGGGCGGGATCTGGAACCCTTCCTCGTAGATCTCGCGCGCATGGAGGCTGTCCTTGGTGCCGCCGATGTCGGTGACGTGGCCCACCACCCCGCAGAACGCGACCACTTCGCCCCCGCGGAACACCGGCACCGCAACGGCGATGTCGAAGAGGTGCCCGGCGCAGAGCCACGGATCGTTGGTGACGAGCACGTCGCCCGGCTCCAGGGTCTCGGGCGGGTAGCGCTCGATCATCGCGTTCACCGCGATCGGCAGGGTAAGGTTGAAGACCGGCATGGCCCGCGGGGAATGGACAATCTGGCGCCCGCCCGCGTCGAGGATCTCGCACGCGAAGTCCTGCGCCTCGCCGATGATGAGGGAGAACGCGGTGCGGATGACGGTCTGCCAGCATTCCTCCGCGATGTTGATCATCCGGCTCCACATGATCTCGAGCCCGACCGGATCGGCCTCGATGCGGGCCACCGCCTCCGCGAGCGCGGTGTCGGCGCCGACGACGGTCCGTGACGGCACCGTCTCGGCGAGGGCGAGGCGAAGGTTGAGCCCCTCGTCCACGGTGAGCGTGCACGTGTCGGGGACGATGGTGGTCGCCTCGCGCTCCTCGACGATCGCCGGCCCCTCGATCGCGGTGCCGGCTCCCATCGCGTATCGGTCGTAAACCGGAACGTCGGCGAAGGCGCCGCGCCCCGGCACCCATGCCCGGCGGCAGCCCTTCAGGGCGCCGTCCGGCGCGCCGGAGCCCATGCCTTCGGCGCCCGGCCCGTCGGCTCCGTGGCCGCCTGCGAGCCGGGCGGAGAGGTTGGGCGCGGGACCGGTGCACACCACGCGCCAGTTGAGCACCTCGATCTCCGCGCCGTCGTATAGATGGGTATAGCGGCGCTGGTACTCGGCCGCGAACGCATCGCGCACGGCGGGGAGGTTCTCCGCGGAGAGGGGCTCCGCCGGCAGCGCAACGGAGATCTGGTGCATCTGTCCGCGAAGGCGCATGTCCGCCTGCCGCTGGACGGTGAACCCCACGCCTTCGCGTCCCGGCCGGGCCTCGGGGCCGGACGTCGACGGCGCGCCCCCGTCGTCCGGTTGCGGATCGAGCGCCCGGTCCGCCTCCGCGACACCCGCCTCCGCGAGATGGGCGCGTCCCTCGGTCTCGAGCTCGCGCAGCAGCGACTCGACACGAGCGAAGTCCGGGTCCGCGATCCGCATCGGCCAGGAACGGGCCGCCTCGTAGGCGACCGGGGCGGCGAGGAAACCGAGCGCCGAAGCGGCCCCCGACGCGGGCGGGACCACCACCTCGCGCATCCCGAGCTTGCGGGCGACCCGGGCCGCGTGGAGCGGCCCCGCGCCGCCCATCGCCACCATCGCGTAGCGGCGCGGATCGCGGCCCTTCTCGACGATGTGCACGCGGGCGGCCCCCGCCATGTTCTCGCTCACGAGGTCGTAGACACCCCACGCCGCCTCCTCGACCGAGAGACCGAGGTCCGCCGCGAGCTTCGCCATCGCGGACTCGGACGCGGCGGTGTCGAGGGCCATCCGTCCGCCGAGGAAGTAGCGGGGGTCGAGGTATCCGAGGAGCAGGTTCGCGTCCGTCACCGTCGCCCGGGTGCCGCCCTGCCCGTAACAGGCGGGCCCCGGCTCCGCGCCGGCGCTCTCCGGCCCGATCTTGAGCAGGCCGAGCGCGTCGACCCGGGCGATCGAGCCGCCCCCTGCGCCAATCTCCATCATGTCGATGACCGGCGCGTGGACCGGAAGGCCGCTCCCCTTCTTGAACCGGCGCACCCTTGCCGCCTCCAGCATCGGCGCAATGTCCGGCTCGCCGTCCTGTATGAGCGACGCCTTGGCGGTAGTGCCCCCCATGTCGAAGGAAAGAAGGTCGTCGTGGCCGATCGTCCGACCGACGAGCGCGCTCGCCTGCGCTCCGCCCGCCGGCCCCGATTCGAGGAAGCGGATGGGCAGCCGTTCCGCGGTCTCGGGAGCGGTGAGCCCCCCGGAGGACTGAATGAGGTGAAAGCGCCCGCGAAAGCCCCGCTCACGGAGCACCCGCTCGAGCCGGCGGACGTAGGCCGACATGAGGGGCTGCACGTACGCGTTCGCGGCGGTGGTCGAGGAGCGCTCGTACTCGTTGATCTGCGGGTGCACGTCGCTCGAGACGGACACCGGCAGATCGGGGAACTCGGCGCGGACGAGATCGCGCACCGCCCGCTCGTGGACCGGGTTCCGGTAGGCGTGGAGGAAACACACGGCGAGGGCCTCCACCCCGTCGTCGACCAGCGCGCGGACCTCGCGGCGCACGGCCTCCGGGTCGAGGGCCTCGAGCACGTCGCCGTCGCGGCTCACCCGTTCGGCGATCTCGCGCCGGTCGCGTCGCGCCGCGAGCGGCTCGGGGAAGGTCAGGAAGAGGTCGTGGATGTCGTAGCGCTGCTCGGTGCCCATCTCGAGGATGTCCCGGAACCCGCGCGTCGTCAGCAGCCCGAGCCGCGCCCCGCTGCGTTCGATGATGGCGTTGGTGACGAGGGTCGTGCCGTGCACGACGTGGCCGACTTCGTCGAGGCGGACCCCGGCCGCGCGCAGGAGGTCGGTCATGCCCTCGAGCGCCCCGATCGACGGGTCCTCCGGCGTCGTGAGGCACTTGTGAAGGTGCAGGGATCCCGTCGCACCGCCGACCAGGATGAAGTCCGTGAACGTTCCGCCGATGTCGAAGCCGATGCGGTACGGTGCCGCCTGCACGTGCTTGGTGGCCATGAAAATCAGGATCCTCCAGGTCGGGACGAGGCGAACGCCGCCGGCCGGACCGTGCGGCGTTCGAACTGCGGAACAACTCTATCTCACCAGGTCGGGCGGTGTCCCCGCCCCACCGGTGTTCCGGCCCGCCCCCGGCGAACCCCGATGGGGGCTAGAGGAGTCCCGCGAGCCGGGGCAGGAAGAGCGGGATGTCGGGCACGTAGGTCACGAGCACCAGGATCGCGGTCATCATCAGCCACGGCCAGAACATGCGCCGCGACACCTGCACGATGCTCCGCTCGGCGATGCTCGAGGCGACGAAGAGGGTGATCCCGTAGGGCGGGGTCACCATGCCGATCGCGAAGTTCATGACCACCACGAGGCCGAAGTGCACGGGGTCGACCCCGAAGTGGATCGCGATCGGCATCAGCACCGGCACGAGGATGAGGATGGCGGCGATGCTCTCCATGAACATCCCGATGAGCATGAGCAGGACGTTGATGAGCAGCAGGAAGGTCCACGGCTGCTCGGAGACCGACTTGATCCACGCGGCGAGCATCGCCGGCACGTTCGCGTTCGCGACGAGCCAGCCGAAGATGCTGGCCGTGCCGATGATGACCATCACGGCCGCCGAGAGCGCGGCCGCCCGCAGCACGAGGGCAGGCAGATCGCGCACACGCAGGTCCCGGTGGATGACCATCGCGACGGCGAGGCCGTAGAGGACCGCCACCGCCGCAGCCTCCGTCGGCGTGAACCCCCCGCCCACGATCCCGCCGATGATGATGACCGGCATCCCGAGGGCCGGGAGCGCCCGCACGAAGGTGCGCCGGAGCCGGGCCGCGGTGAAGGGCTCGACCTCCCGGTACTGGGGGCCGCCCCGGCGCGCGTGGAGCCAGGCCGCGAAGAGCAGCCCCGGCACCGTCAGCAGCCCCGGCAGCACCCCGGCGAGGAACATCGCCCCCACCGAGAGGTTCGAGACGAGTGCCACCACCACCATCATGAGGCTCGGGGGAATCACCTGGGCGAGGGAGCCCGAGCAGGCGATGACCGCGGCCGAGAAGTCGATGTCGTAGCGGCGCCGCCGGAGCTCGGGCTGCATGATCGACGAGATCGCGGCGACGTCCGCCGAGCCCGATCCGGAGATGGCCGCGAGCCCGGTCGCCGCCACCACGGACACCATCAGGAGGCTTCCGACGACCCATCCGACGAGCGCGGTCGCGAACTCGACGATGCGCCGCGAGATCCCCCCCGCATCCATGATCGCGCCCGCGAACACGAAGAACGGGATGGCCATGATGGTGAACGAGTTGAGGCCGTCGTAGATCCGCTGCGAGACGATGGTGAGCGGCACGTCGGTGGTGAGGAGCAGGGTGAGGGTGGCCGCAATCCCGAGCACGAAGACGATCGGAGTTCCGATCACCAGAAAGAGGAGGAAGGCGGAGAAGGCGAAGATCACGAGGGGGAATCCCCTTCCGCCGGAGGGTGCAGCCCGAACGGCCGGTCCCACCGGTCCACCACCCGCGCGACGAGCTCGAGGGCGAAGTACGCCGCTCCGAGGGGCAGGGAGAGATAGATGATCCACATCGGGACCTGGAGCACCGGGGAGGTCTCGAAGAGCCAGCCGAGCTCGATGAGGGGAAAGCTCCCGTAGACCACGACTCCGAGGAACCAGAGCGCGCCGGCCGCTATGAGGAGGCTTAGGGCCCGCGCCCACTTGAGCGGCAGCAGGGCCGCGACCGCGTCCACCGCCACGTGCAGCCCCCGGCGCATGGCGATCCCGGCCCCCATGAGCACCACCCAGATCTGCGCGTAGCGGGCCGTTTCCTCGGTCCAGGAGATCGAGTAGTTGAAGACGTAGCGCCCGAAGACCTGCGCGAGCACCGCGAGGGTCATGTACGCGAAGCAGGCGACGACGATCGCCGCGACCGCGATCCGCACCCCCGCGACGATCCGCGCGAGGATCGCGCTCATCGCGATCCCGCCCCGACTACCGGAACGGCTCCCGCCCCGGTGCGCAATCCTCGCCCGCGTGAATGCATACGGCCCACACGCTCCCGCTCCGTCGCGGGGTACGCCTGGTCAAAGTGGGATTCCGCGGTCCTCATCCGGTGCGCTCCCCCGAACCCGAAGACCTGCTCCGACCCGGATTCTCGAAGAAAAAGGGCCGGGCGAACGCGCGTTCGCCCGGCCCGCCGGTCACCGGCAATCTGCGACGCGAGGGTCGCCCCTACTTCGTGTCCAGGATCATCTGGAGCAGGCGCTTCTCGTTCTCGTCGGTGAGGAACTCCTCGTAGACCTTCTTCGCGGCTTCGCGGAACGGAACCGGATCGAGCGCGGTGATCGTGACCCCCGCCTCCTCGATCTTCCCGAGGCGACCCGCGTCCACACTCGCGTAGTGGTCCTGCTCCCACTCCGCCGCCTTGGCCCCGCCCTCGAGGAGGGCCGTCTGCACGTCGGCCGACAGCGACTGGAACTTCTTCTCCGACATGATGATCGGCGCGGTGAGGATGGTCCAGCCGACCTGCCCCCAGTTGGGCGCGACCTCGTAGAACTTCTTCTCGTAGTAGTTCGTGTTGGCCGCTTCGGCGCCGTCCACGACCCCGGTCTGGAGTGACGAATAGAGCTCTGCATAGCTGATGGGGGTCGCATTCGCACCGAACGCGTTCCAGGCCGCCATGTGGTACTTGCTCTGCATGGTCCGGATCTTGAGGCCCTTGAGATCCTCGATGCTCGTCACCGGCTCCTTGGTCATGAGATGGCGCACCCCGACGTTGTACACCCCGAGGAGGCGGATGCCGCGCTTCGCGACGACCTTGTTGATCTCCTGGAGCACCGGCCCGCGCAGGACCGCGATCATGTGGTCCTGGTCGCGGAACAGGAACGGCATGTCGAAGAGCTTGAGCTCCGGGACGAAGTTGGTGAGCGGCGCGTTCGAGGGCGAGGTGATGTCGAGGCTGCCGGTCAGCACCTGCTTGATCATCTCGACCTCGCCGCCGAGCTGCATGTTGGGAAAGACCTCGAGGGTCACCTTGCCTCCGGTCGCCTTCTCGAGGTGCTCCCCGATCATCTGGAGGCCGAGGTCCATGGGCTCGCCCGCGTTCTGCGAGTGCCCCGCCTTGAGCACGATGTCGGCCGCGCCGGCGAGGGACGAGGACAGCGCTCCACCGAGACCGACTGCTGCAACTACGCCGGCCATCAATAATTTACGCATGGTTCGAGTCTCCTGTAGGGAAATGACGTCGAGTGAACGGCGGCTCGTCGCGAGGCCGGGACGGCCTCGGGTCAGGCCGCCCTGGCGGTGAGGACCCCGAGATCCTCGAGCACGGTCCGGAGCGCCTTGCGCGGCCCCTCGGGGAGCGGCAGGCGGGGCGGGCGCGGGTCGCCCGCCGGCATGCCGACCATCTCCATTCCCGCCCGGGTGGCGGAGACGTAGAGATCGCCCGCGATGGCGTCGAGGAGCGGCAGCAGCCGATGGTAGGCCTCCCGGCCGCGGTCGGGATCGCCCTCCGTCACGGTCAGGCGGTAGAGATCGGCGGAGTGCCGCGGAACGATGTTGCCGCAGACCGAAACGTAGCCGTCCGCCCCGAGGACCAGCGAGTCGAAGGCGTGGTATCCGGCGAAGACGGTGACCCGGCCCTCGGAGAGGCGCGCAATTTCGCGCACCCGCGTGATGTCCCCGCTCGACTCCTTGATGTATCGCACTGCGTCGATCTCGCCGAGGCGGGCAACGAACTCGGGGCGCAGATCCACGTTCGCGGTGTTCGGATTGTTGTACACCATGATCGGAATGGAGATTGCTTCGCCGATCCGGCGGTAGTGCTCGAAGAGCTCGTCCTCGGTCGGAGAGCTGTAGAAGGGCGGGACCACCATCACCCCGGCGGCCCCGAGGCGCTCCGCCTCGCGGCTGTGGCGCACGGCGACGTCCGTCCACTCCGCGGCGGTGCCGGCGATGACGGGGATGCGTCCCCGCGCCTGGTCGACGAGGACCTCGATGAGCTGCGTGCGTTCGTCGTCGGTGACGGAGAGGAACTCGCCGGTGCTCCCGAGGGGGATGAGGCCGGGCACGCCTTCGCGGATCTGCCAGTCGACGAAGCGGCGGGTGGCCGCCTCGTCGATGCCCCGTCCGTCCTCCCGGAAGGGAGTCACCATTACCGTGTAGCTGCCACGAAACTCGGCCATCGTCCTCTCCTCCCCGACGCGGCCGCGAACCGCGACCATCCCCGATACTCACGGAATTCACGACGGGCCGCAAGCCGACCCGTTCGCCGCCGAGCGCGCGGGACCTGCGATGCGACCGTTCGCCCCACGCTCGATGTGCCGGGGAACGAGGGCAACTCGCATTCGACAGCGAGACCGGGCGCCCGGTCCATGCTCGCCGCGAGGCCGGATTCGGACCCTGTATCAATCCGCCGGCGCTCGTCCCTTCCCGAGAGGGTCGCCCCTCTCGCCGGACTTCGGCCGGAGACGTCCGGATGAAGTGGGCGGGCCGAGCTCCCGCGTCCGCGACGCTCGCCGGGCGATGTGGACAGGGCGGGGGCGCGTGCGTATTCTCGTTCTTGATTCAAATCAATCATGAGAGCCGAGTTGGCGTCTTGCCCACCACCATGCCGCCGGTTCGGCGAGCCGGCCTCGCGTGTCGCTCGGAGAGTGCCCCCCACGGTGTCGCGGTGGCGGTGTTCGAGGGGCGAATGAGCCCGTGGTCGCGGCTCCGCGCCGACTTCGTTCCGGCGAAGCTGGTGCGTGCGGTCGCCGTCGGCTGGCTCATGGGGGCGGTGATCGTCATTCACTGCATCGCTCTCTCGGCCGTCGTATTCAGCGGTCCGATGCTGCCCTTCGCCGTGCAGGGCGCCGGCATGATGCTGTTCGGTGGTCTCGTCTTCTGCCTGCTGATCGGCGTGACGAGCAGCTTCCCGGGCATGCTCGCGGTTCCGCAGGAGGTGCCCGCGACGGTGATCGGAACGCTCGGCGCCGCCGTCGTCGGCAGCACGGCCGGTGGCCCGGATGCCAGTTCGTTCATGACCATGGCGGCGATGCTGGTTCTCTCGGGCTTGCTCACGGGGGTCGCGTTCCTTGCCATCGGGAAGTTCCGGCTGTCGTATCTCTTCCGCTTCATCCCCTATCCGGTCGCGGGGGGATTCTTCGCCGGAGCCGGGTGGGTGTTGTCGGTGGCCGCACTTTCGGTAATGAGCGGGATGGTTCTCGACTGGCAGACGCTTCCCCGGATGTTCGAGCCCGCCGCGATGTCGAAATGGGGGCCGGGGGCGGCATACGGCCTCGCCCTCGCCTTCGTCATGAGGCGAAGAGCCAACCTCGTGGTGATGATTGGCAGCCTCTTGATCGTGAGCGCGCTATACCACGCCGGTCTGGCCTTTTTCGACCTCTCGGTGGAGGACGCCAGGGCGCAGGGGTTCCTGCTGTCGGGAATGCCGGAGGTCGGCCTGTGGCCCGCGTTCGGACCGGGCGATCTGGGTCGCGTGGACTGGAACGTCGTCGCCGGCCAGATACCGGCGCTTCTCACGGTCACGCTGGTCACGCTGCTGTGCCTGCTCGTGACCGTGAACGGCCTCGAGGTGGCCACCGGCGTGGAGGTCGATCTGGACCGCGAATTCCGGGCCGCGGGTCTCGCCGGAGTGTGCGCCGGCGCCGGAGGGAGCGCCCCCGGGTGCCATTCGTTCGCCTTGACCCTGCCGTGCCGGATGTTCGGAGCCGACACGCCGTGGGTCGGGGTCGTCGTCGCCTTCGTGCTGGGCGTTTCCCTGTTCTTCGGTAACGGGATCCTGACCCTGCTGCCGATGCCGATCATCGGAGGGCTGTTGCTCTTCATCGGCATCAGTCTCCTGGACAACTGGCTCGTCAAGGTCCGAGAGAGGCTCCACTGGACGGACTACGGCGTGATCGTGCTCATTGCCGTCACCGTCGCGGTGTTCGGATTCATCGAGGGCGTGGGCGCAGGGATGCTTGCGACGCTGACCTTGTTCGCCATCCGCTTGAGTCGGGTGGACGTGGTCGAGGAGGAGTTCACCGGACGCGAGCAGCAGAGCACGAAGCTGCGCTCGGTTCCCGATCGCGTCATGCTGCTCGACCGGGGTGAGCTGCTGCGTGCCTACCGGCTTCGCGGCTACATTTTCTTCGGCACCGCTCATCCGCTGATCGCCCGTCTCAAGCAGCCGCTCCGCGAACATCCGCCCCCGGCGTGCATCCTCCTCGATTTCGCCGCGGTTTCCGGCTGCGACTTCTCGGCCGTCAATGCCCTGTGCCAATTCGTTCAGTCTGCGGACTTGGCCGGGGTTCGGGCGGTGTTCAGCGCCGCTCCCGGAAGTTTCGAAGAGGGCCTGCGGAGAAATCTACCCGCGCAAGTCTGGCGAAGACTCCGGTTCGAGACGGATCTCGACCACGGCCTGGAACGTTGCGAGGACATGATCGTCACCGCGGCGGCTTCCGGGCTGTCCGAGCCGTCAAACCGCCAGCGTGGCCGCTTGCTGGATCGTGTCACCGAAGATCTGGGGCGTCGCCTGGCCGGTCTGGCGCAGTTCGAGGAGCTGCTGGAGGAGCTCGAGCCCTGGCTCGAGCCGCGCGAGTACGAGGCGGGAGAAGCGCTAGCCGTGCGGGGCGAAGTCCAGGACGGCTTGCAGCTCGTGGTCTTCGGACAAGCGGTCGTTCACGATGCCGACGGGGCAAGGCTGTTCCAGTGCGGTCCAGGCGATGTTGTCGAGTCGTGGGCGGCCTTTTCCGAGCACGTCGCCGCAGCCACCGTGATCGCTCGCGAACCCTGCCGCACCATGCTGCTGACCTCCGCCGCGCGCGAGCTGCTGGAATCGGACGACAACGCGCTGACACTGAGGCTCCTTGCGTTTCTCGTCAGCCGCCGGCCCCCCGGCCGCCTGTCGCCGGAAACCGGCCCGTGATCCGCTGCCGGGGTTCCGGAGGCTGTTTCGCGTGAATCATGCGGCCACGGCCGCGAGATTCGAACGGGGACGGGACGACACACGAGCCTCGACCCCGGCCCCGGCCCCGGCCCCGGTCGGTGGCGGGTTCGCGGGATTGTCGCGAGTCCGACGCCGACCCCTTCTTTCCGCCGGGAAAGGGGCAGCGGCTCAGGGGACGCCGTGGTCGGCGTAGCGTTGCACCGGGAACGGCTCCCGGCAAAGGCCGACGCAAAATGCGCTCACCGCGGGCTCGAGGCGACGCACGAGCTCGCGCGACGCACGGTTCGCCGCCTCGAGCCGTTCGTGGGCCTCCTCCGCCTCGGCCCGGAGCCGGTCGACGTCCACCGTGAGGTGCCGGCGGTCGCGATACACGAAGCGCCCGCCGATCATGACGCTCTCGACGTTGGCTCCGTTCTCCTGGAACACCACCTGGCGGGCCGGGTGGTGGAGGGGCGCATAGGCCAGGTCGCGGAGATCCAGGAACACGAGGTCGGCGAGGTAGCCGGGGCACAGGCGCCCGATCCGATCCGCCATCCCGAGCGCCCGGGCCCCGCCCCGGGTCGCCATGTCGAGGGCGTCCTCGGCACCCAGCCAGCGGCCGGGGTCCGGGGACTGCACCCGACTCGCGAACACCGCAAGCCGCATCGCCTCGAACAGGTTGAGCGCGTCGGAGCAGGTGCTCGTATCGGTACCGAGCCCCACCGGCAGGCCCCGGCGCCGCATCGCCTCGACCCGCGCGAGGCCGACCCCGAGGCGCATGTTGCTCGTCGGGTTGTGGGCGACGCTCGCGCCCCGGTCCTTGAGGCGCGCGAGGTCGTCGTCGTCGACCCAGACCGCATGGGCGGCGGTGAAGTCCGGGCCGAGAATGCCGAGATCGTCGAGGTGGGCGGCGAGGGTCTTGCCGAACTTGCGCCGTCCGGCCACCGCCTGCACCTTCGACTCCGCGACGTGGGTGTGGATGCCGGCCCCGTGCTCCGCGGCAAGGTCGCGGCAGGCCCGGAAGAAGTCGTCCTCGCAGTGGTGGGGGATGGTCGGGGCGAGGGCGAGCCGCGCCGTGTCGCGGTCGAACGGCCAGCGCGCGAATGCGTGCCGGCAGGCATCGAGCGCCGCCTCGCCCGACGCTCCGGCGATCCCGTCGACGGCCCGCCGGAGATCGTCGGGCAGCGCTCCGAAGAGCCCCGGCACGGCCCGCCAGAAGCTCCGATCCGCCATGAGCGGAGCCACCACCGCCCGCACCCCCACCTCGGCGTAAGCCCCCGCGACCGCCGCGAGCCCCTCCGGGGTCGGGGCCGGAAACTCGCTGAACAGGTCGTAGCAGGCGGTGATGCCGTTTCGCACCATCTCCGCCGCGGCGAGCCGCGCGGCCAGCGCCTTGTCGCGGAACTGAACGCCTTCCCGGCGACCGGGCGTCGCGTTGAGGAGGAGCTCGAGGGTCCAGCGATCGCCGAGTCCCTTGGAAAGGGTGGCGTCGCCGTGGGTGTGGGCATTGACGAGACCGGGAAGGATCAGCCGGTCGGCCGCGTCCACCTCGACCGCGTCCTCGGGCGCGTCCATGCCCGGGGCGCCGACGGCACGAATCGTGGCCTCCTCGATCAGGAGGTCGGCATGGTCGCCGCTCCACCCGTCTCCATCGAGCACGCGGCCGCCCCGGACGATCAGACGAGTCCGGCTCACCGGCGCATCAGGTCGGCGGCGCAAGGTGCAACCCTGCGCCCGGCTGCAGGAGGATTGCCGCGAGCCGCGGAATCCGGAATCGCACCGCTTGCGCGCGCGGGAGAACCGCCCCCGGCGAACGGAGTCTCGTCGTCGGTTCGGTGCATGGTGTGGAACGCGCACACCGGTTCGCCGGCCATCTCCCCGCGGGTCTCCTCGTCCCGGTTCGCGACGCCGTCAAGCATAATCCGGGGCCGCCGGCTGCGTCGAGGACGCCGAATGCGGTCGGGTCGGGCCTCGGGCGCCCGTTTGCCCGCGAACCGGGCCGGCGGTCCGGTACCGCAACGCGTTCCGCACCTCCATACCGGGAAGCCGCTGCGCCGATGACCGACCGCACGTCGTCCGATTCGAGAGGGATGGGGCCGAAGGCCCTCCCCGCCAACATGCGGGCCATGGTCCTGATGGGGCACGGTGGCCCCGAACAGCTCGTCTTTCGCGACGACTGGCCGGTCCCCCGACCCGCGCCCGAACAGGTTCTCGTCCGGGTGGGCGCCTGCGGGATCAACAACACCGACGTCAACACCCGCACGGCGTGGTACTCGGCCGGGGTGATCGACGGGACCAGCGGCGAAGCGTCCGCGGATGCCGCCGGCACGGACGCGACCTGGGGCGGCGGCGCGATCGCGTTCCCGCGGGTGCAGGGGGCGGACGTGTGCGGCCGGGTCGTCGCTCTCGGCCGCGGGGCCGACCCGTCGCTGCTCGGCCGGCGGGTGCTCGTCGACCCCTGGCTGCGCGACTGGCGCGACCCCCTCGACCACGACAAGTGCGGCTACTTCGGCTCCGAGTGCAATGGCGGCTTCGCCGACTACACCGCGGTACATGCGTGCAATGTCCACGTCGTGGAGAGCGCGCTCCGCGACGAGGAGCTCGCGACCTTTCCGACCGCGTACGTGACCGCGGAGAACATGCTGAACCGGGCCCGGGTCCACGGTGGCGACCGGGTCCTGATCACGGGCGCCTCGGGAGGCGTCGGATCGGCACTCGTCCAGTTGGCGCGGGTCCGCGGGGCCGAGACGATCGCGCTCTGCTCCGAGGCGAAGGCGGATGCGGTCCGGTCCCTCGGCGCCGACCATGTCCTGCCGCGCTCCCCGGGAGACCTCGGCGGGTCCCTCGAGGCGGTCACCGGACGGGCCGACGTGACGGTGGTCGCGGACGTGGTGGGCGGACCGCTCTGGCCGCAACTGCTCGCGGCGCTCGCGCGGGGCGGGCGCTAC
Source organism: Immundisolibacterales bacterium (assembly GCA_026712715.1). Taxonomy (GTDB): domain Bacteria; phylum Pseudomonadota; class Gammaproteobacteria; order HK1; family HK1; genus JAJDXW01. The sequence goes on from JAPOPW010000007.1 coordinate 149,184, forward strand.
GCGTGCGCCGGCGCCATCGCGGGGCCGATCGTCCGCTTCGACTTGCGGGCCTTCTACCTGCGCGACCTGGTCCTGACCGGCGCGACCGTCGTCCCGCCGGGGACGTTTGCCGATGTCGTCGGGCATATCGAACGCGGGGCGATCAAGCCGATTCTGGCCGCGACCTGTGCCCTGCCCGACCTTGCCGCCGCCCAGGAGGCATTCGTCGCCAAGCGCCACGTCGGCAACATCGTCGTCTCCATGGCCGAGTAGGCGCGGACCCGAACCGCACGTTCCGTCATCTGTGCGAGGAACGGCGCGAGCGTGCCCGAACGTCCGGCGGCGCGAAGTGCGCGGAAATTCGCAAGCACCGTCCGGCGAACCCTCGAGAACGCCCCTCCTGACGGCGCGCGCGGCGATTTCGCCCGAGGTCGCCGGCGTCCGGGCCGGCCGCCGGTCACTCGACCGGAGGCAAAGTCCGGTCGAACAGCCCGAGCCGGTCCATCACCCCCCGGAGCTCCTCGACCTTCGCCGGCGGGAGGGGGAGGCGCGGGGGACGGGGCGGCCCCATGTCCCGGCCGAGGAGCTGGAAGGCGGCCTTCATCCCGTGCGCGTAGAGATGGTCCCCGAGCCAGTCGATCACCTGCACGAGGTCGCGGAAGACCGCCCACGCGCCTTCCCGGTCGTTCTCGTCCACCGCGAGCTCGAACATCCGGGCCGATTCGCGCGGCATGATGTTGGCGCAGACCGACACCCACCCTTCGGCCCCGACCATGAACGACTCGTAGCCGAGGTAGCCCGCGAACACCGTCATCCGGTCGCCGCAGAGCTCGTTGATCCGATAGACCCGGCGCGTGTCGGTGGTGGACTCCTTGATGTAGGAGACGTTGTCGATCTCCGCGAGTCGGGCGACCAGCGCGGGCTGCATGTCGAGAACCGTCGAGGCCGGGTGGTTGTAGAGCATGATGGGTATGGACACCGCCTCCGCGATCCGCCGGAAGTGGGTGTAGATCTCCTCCTCGTCGATCCACGCGTAGTACGGGGTCATCACCATCGCCGCGTCGGCGCCGAGCGCCTCGGCGTCGCGCGTGTAGCGGATCGCGAAGTCGGTGCTCTCGTGGGTGGTGCTGACCACCACCGGCACCCGTCCCGCCGCCTGCTCCACGGTGATGCGGGCGACCTCGTGGCGCTCCTCGTCGGTGAGCGATAGGAGCTCCCCGTTGCTCGCGAGCGGGATGAGACCGTGGATTCCCTCCCCGATCTGGTAGTCCACGAGCCAGCGGAGCATTTTCTCGTTCACGGCGGACCCGTCCTCGGTGAACGGGGTGATGATCACCGTGTAGGTGCCGCGGAGCTTGTTCTTCATCGAAAAATGCCTTCTTGAAGAGTTCGGTGCCCGGGTCGGCCGGGGATGGCGCGCGCGACGTGGGCGCGACCACGTTGCCCGAATTCGGGTGCCGATTCAAACCGCCGCCCGAGGTTCGGCGATCGGCCGGCCCGCAACCGGAATGCAACCGGAATGCGGTGGTCAGTTGAAGCGGTCCAGGGTGAAGGGGGCGAGCTCGCAACCGGTCCGTCCGGTGCGAAGGAGCTCGGCGTTGATGCGGCCGAGCAGCGGGGCGAGGGTGAGTCCGTTCACGGTGGTCGCGGTGAAGAAGCCGGGCACCCCCGGCACCTCCCCGAGGATGGGGGCGCCGTCCGCCAGCACGTTCATCGCCGCCCAGGTGCGGATGACGTGGAGCGACCGGAGGGCCGGCAGCACCCGATCCGCGACCCAGAGGTTCCCCTCGACGCTCGACCGGCGCACCCGGGCGCGTTCGGTCGCGGGGTCGAGCTCCGACGGCCAGCCGCCGCCGATGACGAAGTTCCCCGCCGCCATCTGCTTCATGGTGAGGTGCCGGTCGGCGTACGCGAGGAGATGGGTGAGAAGCGGCGGGGCGGTCTCGGTGACGACGAGCTGGATCGGGCTCGCACGGACCGGCAGCGCCACCCCGAGCATGGCGGCCACCCGCGGCGCCCAGCCGCCGGCGGCGTTGAGCACACGCCCGGCCCGCATCGCGCCCCGCGACGTGCGAAGGACGAAGGCCGGACCGGCACGCTCGATGGCGAGCACCTCGGTCTCGCGATAGAGGCGCGCGCCCGCCGCGAGGGCCGCTTCGAGCACCGCGGGGCCGGCCGCGAGCGGACTCATCTTGCCTTCCTCCGCGCACCAGGCGGCCCCGACCAGCCGCTCGGAGAGATGGGGGGCAAGCTCGCGGAGCGCGGTACGGTCGATCACTTCGACCGGCGTCCCGAACCGCGCCTCGAGCGCCGTCTTTCGGGCGAGCTTCGCCATCTGCTCGCCGGTCTCCGCCACCATGAGCCCCCCGGTCCGCGAGATTTCGAGGTCCACTCCCAGGGTGTCGGCCACCTTCGGCCAGAGGCGCGCAGACTCGCGCTGAAGCGGAAGGGTCTGGGCGGCGGGGAGGCCCGCGGCGGTGGCGAGATCGCCGAAGTTGTAGGCGAGGAGCTGAACGTGGAGGGACCCCGCGTTGTTGCCCGACGCGTGGGCGTTCGGCTGGTCGCGCTCGACGAGGATGACGTCGACGCCGTCACGGGCGAGCTCCCAGGCGGTGCAGATGCCGACGATGCCGGCCCCGACGATGGCGACGCTCGCCTCGGCGACGGACCCGGAAGGGGTCGCGGCGACCGCCGGCCGGGGCGCATCACGAGGGAGCGCCTCCCCCTGGTCGTCGTGGCTCCACTCCGGCTTCTCGCGGGCGAGCGCGAGGGCGGGCACCGGCTTCACGGGAAAACGCGGGGTAAACAATGGGGCAGAGCCCGGCGGCTCGCGGCGGGCCGCCGCGCACCACGCGGCGACCATCGGCCCGCAGTAGCGTCCCTGGCAGCGACCCATGCCGGCCCGGGTGAGGCGCTTGAGCGCCCCCGTCTCGTCGGCGCCGGACGCGATGCACGCCCGCAGCACGCCCGCCGTGGCGGACTCGCAGCGACAGACCGTCACCGAGTCGCCGGCGAGACCGGAGAAATCCCGAGGCGCCGCGAAAAGCGACCAGAGGGCATCCTGAAACCGGCGGGCGTGCTCCCGCGCCCGGCGCGCCCGCCGCCCGAGCGCCTCGAGCTGCGGCGAGATGGGGCGGCCGAGGCGGCGCGCGGCGGCAAGCCCGGCGAGGGTTCCCTCGGCGAGGGCGCAGTGCGCTCCGCCCATCCCTCCCCCGTCACCGGGCGCGTATACCCCGGCCAGGGAAGTCCGGGTCTCCTCGTCCCGGACGACTGCGAGGCTTCCGGTCCCGGGGTCGAAGAGATGCTCGCAGTCGAGGAGCCGGGTGAGCTCGGTCGAGGGATGGAAGCCGTATCCCATGCACACCGCGTCCACGGCGAACGCGCGCTCGCTCCCGGGAACGACGGCGCCACCCTCGTCGATGCGGGCGAGAACCGCTCGCTCCGCCCGCTCGTCCGACCCCTCGACCCGCACGAGGACGTGCCGGTGGAGCACCGGGATGCGACGGCGCGCGAGGCGCGCGAGGTAGCCGAGGCCCCGCGCGACGAGCTCGGGCGAGCGGCGAAGCGCGCCGAGCGCCGCCCCGGGCCGGGCGAGGGGCGAAGCGGCGGCTTCGGCGACCGCCGCCACCTCGACTCCACCGGCCGCGAGCTCGCACGCCACCTGGAAGTTGAGCGGCCCGTTGCCGGCGATGAGCACCCGTTCCCCCGGCGCGACGCGGTAGGCACGGGCGAGGGTCTGGGCCGCGCCGGTGGTCATGACCCCGGGGAGGGTCCAGCCGGGCACCGGATGGGCCCGCTCGTACGCCCCGGACGCGATGACGAGGTGGCGCGCGCGGATGCGACGCGCGACCCCGCCCGCGAAGACTTCGACCTCCGCCGCCGGAGGCGTGGCGCCCGTCCTGGCGCACATCGCGTCGTCCGCCCCGTCAGCATCCGCGCGGGCGCTCCACACCGTGGCCGAGCTCACGATCTCCACCCCTGCGGCACGGACCCGCTCGATGAGGCCGGCCCCGTCCGCGAACTGGCGATCGCACGACCGGCGACCTGCGAACCGGTGGCTCGAGGCGAGCTGTTTGAAGTACTGCCCTCCCGGGTCGGGTCGTTCGTCGAGGACGGTCGCGCGCACGCCGGCCCGGGCCGCCGCCTCGGCCGCGGCGAGTCCCGCCGGGCCGGCCCCGACGATGAGGAGGTCCAGGTCCGCTGCCGGCATCCGGACCGGCGGGTCGCGAGCCAGCGAAGAAGGTGCCTCGTCCAGGTGCGACCGGAGGTCGTCGCAATGGGAAGCGACCGCCATCCCGCCCCGCACCTTCGTCATGCACGCGCGTTGTGCCCGGCGGCCGTCCACCGTCACCAGGCACTCGCAACAGACCCCCATGCCGCAGAAGATGCCGCGGGGTTCGCCGGTGCGTGAGCGGCGAAGCGCGAGAATGCCCGCGGCGGTGAGCGCGGCGGCCAGCGTCTCCCCTTCGAGGGCCGGTACCGTCTCTCCCTCGAACACGATGGAAACGGACTTGCCTCGAGGGACGATTCCCGGGGTCCGGAGACGAAGCGAGTTGCCGGGGAGGCGAATCAAGAAAAGCTCGTCATCCTTCGTCGGGCCAGGGGCCCCGCGCCCGGAATCGCCGCACGCGAGCGACGGCTTTCCCCGTCGCTCGGCCGTTCCGCAATTCCCCGCGCGGTTCGAATGCCGGGTGACGCGGTCGCCTGGTTAACCGAGGCGCACGCCCCGGCGCCCGTCAACGCGCGCTACGAATCGGGAATCATCATCCCGAGGATCCGCCTCGCAGGCGCGGTCAGGTAGTCCCCGCGTCGCGTGAATACGCCGAAGCTCCTGCTCTCGAGGTACTCTTCTACCGGGACCACCGATACCTTATCGGTCTCTCGAATGCAAATGCTCGGTACGGCCGCCACCCCGATCCCCATTTCCACGAAGCGCTTCAGAGCATCCCATCCGCCTACTTCGATCACGGCGCGGAACCTGATGCCGAAACGGCGGGCGGCTGCCTCGGCCATTCGACGGTTGGCGGTGCCGGGCGGCGGCACGATTGCGGGCCAGCTCGCCGCCTCCTGCAAGCTTACTCGCTCGCGGCCGGCCAGTGGGTGGTCCCGCGAGGTGATGAGCACGATCTTGTAGGTGAGGATCTCGCGGTACTCGAGCGAATTGTCCTGGCCCGAGTCCGGGACGCCCAACACCAGCTCCACGTCGTTGGCGTGCAGCATCGAAAGCCCCTTGCTCTGCACGCACTTGTGCACGCGGACCCGGACCCCGGGGTGCAGATCCCGTAGCTGCTTCGCGTACCTGGGCAGAACGTTGGTCGCCCCGATCGGATTCGCCGCCAGGTCGAGCCAGCCCGTGACCTGTTCATGGATCAGATCGGCACGGTCCTCGAACAGCATGCCCATCCGCTCCATCAGCGGCTTGACACGCTTGTAGAATCGCTCGCCCGCAACGGTGAGGGAGATGCCGGACGTGCCTCGGTCCATCAGACTCGTCCGAAGCTCGTTCTCCAGCTCTCGTACCTGAAGCGACACCGCCGGCTGGGTGATGCCAAGGCGCTTCGCCGCCCGCGAGAGGCTCCCGAGCCGCACCACGTACGAGAACACCTCCAATTGCCGGAGGCGGTCCCGCTCCTGGACGGTGCGTCGGCGGTCGGCGGCCCTGTTCACGGCCACTCCAACACGTTGGACGGCTTCGCACCCATGATCTGCACGAAACGACGGGCGGCCAGGGTCAGGATCCCGTCACCGCGGGTAACCGGGCCGTACCGCCGTGGCGGAACCACGCCCTTGAACGAGATCTTCCAGACCTGGTCGTGCTCGGTCAGGCAAAGGTCGGGCACGAAGGCGATTCCGACACCCGCCGCAACATAGCTCGTGACATCGCCCCATCCGTCGACCTCGACAACGGTGTCGGGAACGACTCCGTGCAACCGCATGAAGGTATCTTCGAACTGCCTCACGAAGTGCCTGGCCGCGTGTCCGACGAAGGGATAGGCGGCCGTCTCGCCGACGGTCACCGTATTGCGACCGGCCAGGGGATGGTCCAGTGGAGTGACGAGCACGGGCTCGGACTCGAGTATCGGGTGAAATCTCACGTCGGGCGGAGCAACGTCCATGGCGCCGACGACGACATCGAGCTCGTAGTCGCGAAGCCAGGCAAGCCGCTGCCGGCCGGTGCCGATCCTGACTTCGACTTCGGTCTCCGGAAACTCTTCTCTGAACATCTTCAGGTACTTGGGGAGCACGTAGGCGGCGGAGGTCTGACCTGCACCGACTCTGAAAGACCCCGCAACCTCCCCGCGGTGGTCCTCGGCGAACGTGCCGGGCAGGCGATCGAAAGAGATCACCAGCGGCATGGCGACCTCGTAGACCCTGAGGCCAACGCGCGTGAGCGAAATATGCGGACCTCGGCGCTCGAACAGCCGAACCCCGAGCACCTTCTCCAAGGTCCGCACCCGCAGCGACACCGCCGGCTGGGTGGAACCGAGATGCCTGGCCGCGCCGGTGATGCTTCCGAGCCGCGCCGCCTGGCAGAAGGCCCGCAGCATCGCGAGTCGATTCCGGCTCCCGGTTGGCTCGCTGCCCCGGCTCATGCGACGCCACCGGGTGTCAGGCTGTTCCGCGACGCTCTGCGCGAAGCCGCAATGGAGATCGCCAATCCCTGCCCGCGCCCCTGCACGCGACAGCCGAATGGCGCAACGGTGATGAGCTCGGGGAGGACGGCACGACGCTTCTCGATCCGGGACAAGACTCGGCTCGTTCGCGTCAAGCGAGGAGTTGACGGTTCGATTCCATCGCGTCCATCGGATGTATTCCCTGTCCCGCCCCCATGACGCGAGCCGCGTACGCTACGGCGCCACAACTTGCGAAGGATCCGTTGAAAAATCCGATTTGTCGGCCTCCCTGGCATCGCATGCGCGGCCCATGACCGGAGCCGTCGCTCGCCACCGGAGGGACCGCTCGGGTTGCCAGTAGCCAATACCCACTATGCTGTACCAGTGGTTATTATATGATTATTCATCGTAGCCTACTATATTATTTATGTTATTTCGATGGATCGAAGCAAATAGTATGTTTTTTACTATATGTGAAAGTTTTTCGCATTGGCGAAACAAGTCACGCCGTACGTGCCATCCGCGAAACACCCGGGCGGCCGCTCTCTCGGGTTGGTCCGGCCTCGGGCCGGGGGAGCGATGCCGCGCACGACTGCGCATCATCACCATGGCGAGCAATGCGAGTGTCGTTTCCCGATCGAGCAAATCGAACCGCGGTCCCGCTCGGTGCGCTCTCCCGCCTTCCGTGAGCCCGGAGGTCACGAAGCCCGCCGGCGCCCGTCAAGAGAACCGCGCGGACCGTGCCATCGCCCGAGCCGCCCCGACGCCAGGGCCATTTCACGCTGGACGGGGTAAAGCCCCTCTCCCCCCCGGGAGTGGTGAGAATGCACGCACGCTCCCGGCCGCCGGCCAGCGTGAAGCGCCCCCGCCGCGGAGCCGAGACCGCTTGCGGAAGCTCGGGGCGAAGGGATAGCCTTCGCCGGCCGGTCCCCTCGCCGCGCGGCGGCGAGGGTCGGGCGCGGTCCCGTCACGCAACGCCAAGGAGCTACCCGATGAAGAGCGCATTTCGACTGCTCGCCGCCGCCGCGATCGCGCTGGTCGCGACCGCCGTCCACGCCGCCGACTTCAAGCCGGCCGTCGTCTACGACATGGGCGGCAAGTTCGACAAGTCGTTCAACGAGGGCGTCTACAACGGCGTGAAGCGGTTCACGGAGGAGACCGGCATCGAGGTGATGGAGTTCGAGGTCACCAACGAAGCCCAGCGCCAACGGGCCATGGAGCGACTGGTGCAGCGCGGCGCGACCGCCCTCCTCGGGGTCGGGTTCGGCCAGGCCGACGCGATCAGCGCAGTGGCGGAGGCCCATCCGGAGGTCCAGTTCGGGATCATCGACGTCTTCTGGCTCGACCAGCCGAACCTTCGCCAGTACTCGTTCAAGGAGCACGAAGGGAGCTACCTCGTCGGCGTGGCCGCGGCCATGAAGTCGGAGACCGGCACGGTGGGATTCGTGGGCGGCATGGACGTGCCCCTCATCCGCAAGTTCGCCTGCGGCTACGTGCAGGGGGTCAAGTCGGTCAACGCGGACATCGAAGTGCTCCAGAACATGACCGGCACCACCCCGTCGGCCTGGAACGATCCGGTGAAGGGTGGCGAGCTCGCGCAGAGCCAGATCGACCGGGGCGCGGACGTCGTGTACCACGCGGCGGGCGGCACCGGCATCGGGGGCATCCAGACGACGGCGGACGCGGGCAAGCTCGCGATCGGGGTCGACGCGAACCAGAACTACCTCGCCCCGGGCAACGTGCTGACGTCCATGGTGAAGCGGGTGGACGTCGCCGCGTACCAGCACTTCAAGGACGCCCACAAGGGAATGTTCTCGGCCGGGATCATGCAGCTCGGACTCGCCGAAGGCGGGGTGGACTGGGCCGTGGACGAGCACAACCGGGACCTCGTGGCGGGCGACATCGAGGCGGCGGTGGCTGCGGCGAAGGAGGCCATCATCTCCGGCGGGATCTCCGTCCACAACTACGAGGACGACTCGTCCTGCCCGATGTGACGAGCTGGCGCGGGCACCCGCCCTCACCGCGCGGCCAAGGCGAGCCCGGAAAACTCACCAACTTCCTGCTGCGGACGCCGATCCATGCGCTGTGACTGGCCGTACTCCCTCAAGCCGCTTCGACGTAGTGTCGACTACGCCTTCAGCGTCTTTCGGTCCGTGCGGCCAGCCACAGCGCCGTCTCGACGCCCTCGCG
>JAPOPW010000006.1 GCA_026712715.1 Immundisolibacterales bacterium
ACACTGAAATGCCCCTCTCCCCCGCTCCACACCGACCCTCCGGGCCATCAACCGCCGACCGACCTCTCGAAAACGCTCCGAAGAAAGCGAAACAACGCGCCAGAAAACAAAATCGCGACCTTCATGCAACATGCGGGCTAGGATCCAGCTTGAGCCGGTCCAGTTCGAGCGCCTCAAGGCGCTCGCGGCACGCCAGTCGAAATCTTTCGCGCAGCTCGTTCGAGAGGGCGTGGATCAGCTTCTTGCCGCCGAGCAAACGGAATCGGCGTGGGACCGTTTCCTTGCCGCCATCGGGTCGTACAGCGCCAGGGATGGGATCACCGACGTCTCGGCGCGCCATGACGCGTACCTGTCCGACGCATTTCTGGTCACGAAGGCCCCGGCGCTTCGGTCCGAGGCCATTCCCGGGCGGCGTGGAGCACCCTCAAGACCGTGACCGCGCCGGCAGCTTCGGCGTAGACCACGACGTAGTTCCGACGTACCATCATCTCGCGCGTTCCAGCCACCCGGCCCGCGCGGCAGAGCTTCGGGTGCTCGGGTAGACGCGATACCTATGAGATGCAACCACAATGAATCGGTGCAACGATTCTCTTGGAGTGCCGCCGCATGCTGAACCGCCGGTCCGTCGATGCGGTCGCGGCCGCGGCGGTCAGCGCGCGCGAGACCCGTCCGCTGTACGGCTCGTACTGCTTCTCGCGCATTCCGTGGACGCTCGAGTCGGCCCTGACCGGCGAGCCGAACCCGCGGTCCCTGCCCCCCGACACGCTGGGCGCTCTTGCCGGCCGCCCGCGCACGGTCGTCCTGCTCTTCGTCGACGCGTTCGGCTGGCGGTTCTTCGAGGAGCACGCGGAAAGGACCCCGGCCCTCGCCCGCTTTCTTCGCGACGGCACGGTGTCGAAGCTGACCTCGCTATTCCCTTCCACCACCTCCGCCCACGTCGCGTGCCTGCACTCCGGGCTGACCCCGGCGGAGAGCGGGATCTACGAGTGGTACCAGTACGAACCGGCGGTCGGGGAGATGATCGCGCCGCTCCTCAGCTCGCGGGCGGGCGAAAAGGGCCGCGACGGGCTCGACCTTCCCCCCGGGGTTCTCTTCGAAGGGGAAACGCTGCACGAGCGCCTCGCCGCCCGGGGGGTGCGCTCGACCTCGGTGACGCCGGCCGAGTTCACGCCTTCGCCGTTCAATGACGAATTCACCAGGGGCACCACGGAGGTGCCGTACAAGGGGCTCGCCCGCGGGCTGAACGCGCTCGTGCGCGAGGTCCGAGCGCCCGGCGGCCCCGAACCCCGGCTGATTCACTACTACTACGGCGGCATCGACCGGAACGCGCACCGCTTCGGACCCGGATCGACGGAGTTGCGAGCCACCGTTCGACGCTTCTTCGACGAGCTCGAGCGCCGGTTCTTCGCGGTGCTTGAACGAGACCGGGATGGCGGTGCGACCGGAGGCCGACGAACGGAGGCGAACGAAGCCGTGACCGGGGCCGGGACCGGGGCGTCAGGCGAGACCTGCATCGTTCTCACCGCCGACCACGGGATGATGGGGCACGATCCGGCGCGAACCGTCTACCTCAATCGGGTGTTGCCCGCCGTCGCGGAATGGTTCGAACGCGGCGCCGCCGGGGGACCCAAGGTGCCGGCCGGCTCGCCCCGCGACTTCTTCCTCCACCTTCGCGAGGAATGCTTCGAGGAGGCGGTCGACGCGATTCGCGACGCCCTTGCCGGGGTGGCCGAGGTTCGCGCGGTGGGCGATCTCGTCGCCGCCGGTTACTTCGGCGACGCCCCGCCGTCGCCCCGGTTCCTCGACCGGGTCGGCAACGCGGTTATCCTTCCCTACCCCGGACGTGCCGTATGGTGGTACGAGGAAGACCGGTTCGAGAGCCGTCATCCGGGGGACCACGGCGGACTCTCGCCCGATGAAATGGAAATACCGTTCGGAGTGCTTTCGATTTGAGCCATCCCCTTCGCATCGCGGTCACCGTGCCCATTCAGCCCGGGGTCGAGGCCACTCTCGCGCATGCCCGTTGGGCGGAGGAAGAGGGCTTCGACGACGTCTGGTTCTCCGATTCGGGGGGCATCGACGCGCTCTCCCTCGCGGCCGCCATCGGGGTGCAGACCCACCGGGTGCGGATCGGGACCGCCGTCATTCCCGTCTACACGCGCACCCCGGCCGTCTTCGCGGCCTCCGCATTTGCTCTCCACCACGCCACGGGCGGGCGATTCATTCTCGGGCTCGGGTCGTCGAGCCAGACCATGATGGAGCAATGGCACGGGGTGGAGTTCGCGAAGCCGCTCGCGCGGGTGCGCGAGACCGCGACCCTGGTGCGCACGCTCCTCGCGGGCGAAAGGAGCGGATTCGACGGGGAGACCCTGCGCAGCCACGGCTATCGCCAGCCGCCTCTGTCCGCCGGATCGGTACCGATCCACCTCGCCGCGCTTCGCGGCCGGATGCTGGAGCTCGCGGGCGAGGTGGGTGACGGGGTGGTGGTGAACCTGTTCCCGATTCGGGCCCTCCCGAAGATCATGGAGCACATCGGGCGGGGCGCGGAGCGCGCGGGACGCACGCTCGCGGACCGCGAGATCGTCTGCCGGCATCAGGTGCTCGTGACCGACGACAAGCCGGCGGCCCGGGCGCTCATCCGCCGGCGATTCGCGCCCTACTACGCGACGCCGGTCTACAACCGCTTTCTCGCCTGGGCGGGATTCGAGGAGGCCGCGGCGACCATCGAAGCCGGTTGGGCGGCCCGCGATCGGGAACGGACCACCGGCGCCCTCGACGACACCCTCGTGGACGAGATCGCGATCCTCGGAACGGCGGACGAGTGCCGGGCGCGCGTACGCGAGCTCGCCGCGGGCGGCATTACCACCCACATCATCGCCTGCCCCTCCGACGACCCCGCGGAACAGCGCCGAACCTACGACTCTTTCCGCCCCGAAGCGTTCCGCTTCTAGCCGGGAATCCGGAAGTTCGCGGGGGCGGACGCCAGGGTTGGACACCCGGGTTGGACACCCGGGTTGGACACTGGGGGCGGGCGCCACGCCGACCCGCCCCCGTCCAGGTTCATTCGGTCCCGGACTTCTTCCGGAGGAGCTTCTTCAGCGCATCCTTGACCTTGTCCGCTCCCTTGTCCACGGCTTCCCTGGCGGAATCGGCTCCTCGCTCCAGCGCCTCACGGGTCGAATCGGTTCTTCTCTCCAGGGCCTCTTGCGCCGATTCCGTTCCCCGCTCCAGGGTGTCCCGGGCGGAATCGACCTTTCGGCCCAGCTCTCTCTCGACGGCCTCCATGCCATCGTCCAGCGCCCTCCGCGCGGAATCGGAGCCCTCCTCGATTTCCTCTTTCACGTCGCTGACGGCCCGTGACGCGCCGCCGGCGATGCGGTCCCGGATTTCTCCCGCGATTCCGCTGAAGGGATCGACGGCCTCCTGAACGTCCTTGACTATCCCGGAGGTGACCTCGTCGACGATGTCGGCGGTGGCCTTTCCGCCCTCTCCCGCCGAGAGATTCCGGAGGTGGAGGTCCGGAAACGGAACCCTGAGGGATTTTCCGTCCAGAAAGACAGCGCTCGCCGCGACGCTCCCGCCCCGAACGTGGAGGTTCTCGATCACGATTTTCCTCGAGGATCGGGGACGCCCCGGCTCGTGGCCCGAATCGGCGAACGACCGCACGTTCCGCCCGAGCGCGTCGAGGTTGCTTCCGTCAGGGCCGTACTCGTAGGTGACGAGCGGCCTTTCGACCACGATCTCCCGGATGACCACGGTTTCTCCGAGGAGGGTCCCGAGATCGACCACGACGCGGACCTCGCCCGCCTCGAGCGCCGCCCTGGTCCGAAACCCCTCGGGGTTTCCTACCGTCAGTCCGCGTATGCGCATCTCCCCACGGGTGAGGGAAGTCTCGATCGATGCGATCGACACGCGGGCGCCTACGGCTTCCGTCATCAGCCTCTCGGCGGCCGCTTCGATTCCGGCCACCGCCTTGACGAGGGAGGCGACCCGCGACTGCGAGAAGAACAAGGCGACTCCGGCGGCCAGCAACAGAACCAGGATCGAGCCACCGGCGATTCTCGTCGAACGCTTCAAGCCTGTGTACTCCCCATCCTCGCGGCTGGTCTTCGCCTCGATGACGGCGAGCCGCATACCGCCGGGCGGGGCCGAAAGCGCGGTCGCCTTCCGGATGCCGGGCGCGCATCCTTCCCGCCCGAAAGGACCGTGGCTCCTCTTCGCGCCCGCGCCGTCCGCATCGGGCGCTGCGCCAGCCGATGCGGAGCGAGGGTTTCGACCGGTAAAACAGGAATCGAAGGCGCGGGAAGTCTGGCCATCGGGACGAGAGGCCGAAGAATCTGCGGACCCGAAGAGAGTGTAGTCTTCGCTTCCCTCCCGAATGCATTAAATTCGCCGTCTTCGCGCGCCCCCGGAATTCCGGCGGGCGACGGACCGTCCACCTTCCGCGATCAGGGAAACCAGCTTCATGAAATTCGGCATCAGCCTCATCAGCCGCGGCTCGCTCGCCACCCCGGAGAACCTCGTCGGTTTCACCCGGCAGGCGGAGAGCCTCGGCTTCCACTCGGTCACCATTTCCGACCACATCGTCGTGCCGCAGGAGACCACCCACAACTATCCGTACCACCCGCAGGGTCACTTCCCGGTCGCGGATGCCCATGACTACTACGAGCCGCTCGCGACGATCTCGTTCCTCGCCGGGGCGACCAGCCGGATCCGGATCGGGACCAGCGTGCTCATCATCAGCTACCGCAACCCGATCGTGACCGCGAAGGTGTGCGCCACGGCCGACGCGATGTCGGGAGGCCGGATCTTCCTCGGGGTCGGCACCGGGTGGTGGGAGGCCGAGTACGCAGCCCTCGGGATCCCCGGCCACTTTGCGGAGCGGGGGCCGCGGACCGACGAGTACATGCGGATCTTCCGGAACCTGTGGACCGAGGAACGGCCCGAGTTCTCCGGCGACTTCTACCGGTACTCGAACATCGACTGCTCGCCCAAGCCGGCCCAGGCGGGAGGCATCCCGCTCCTCGTCGGCGGCCATACCGGCCGGGCGCTCCGGCGCACGGCGGAGCTCGGGGACGGATGGCATCCGATCGGGCTGCGGGCGCCGGCCGGCCTCGACCCCTCGGAGTTGAAGGAGAAGCGCGACCGCCTCGATCGGATGTGCGAGGAGCGGGGTCGCGACCCGGCGGACGTGCCCACCGTGTTCCGTTGCCCCATCCGCCCGGGAGGCGCGCGGGACGGGGTGATGACGGGCGAGCCGGGCCGGATCGCGGAGGACGTCGCCGCCTACGCCGCGGCCGGGGTGCAGGAGATCGTCTGGGACGTCTTCTATCCGACGGCGTCCGAGATCCGGGAGGTGATCGACCGGATCGCGAAGGAAATCGTTCCCGCCGCCGCGTGACCGGCGCCGGCACGTGCCGGCGGCCGGTGTGGAGCCTTCCGGGCGTGCGGACCTGGTGGACCGAGCGGAGGGGGCGCCAGGTGCATCCCGGTCCGTATTGCCGCCCTGCGCCCATCCCCGGACCCTTGCGAGCGCGATGAGAGCCTTCGGAGGCACGAAGTGAAGAACGGAACCCCGGCCCGCATCCCGAACCAGCGCCATCTCTTCGATATTCCCGAAGAGGTGGCCTATCTCAACTGCGCCTACATGGGGCCTCTCATGCACTCCGTGGTCGAGGCGGGAGACCGGGGGATCCGGGCCAAGGCCCGCCCCTGGGGAATCTCTCCCGACGACTTCTTCGACGCGGGCGAGCGGGCGCGCGAGCGGTTCGCCCGGATCATCGGAGCGGATGCCGAAGGGGTCGCGATGGTTCCGGCCGCGAGCTACGGGCTCTCCTGCGCGGCGCGCAACATCGACGTTTCTCCGGGTGATCGGATCGTCGTGCTGGCCGAGCAGTTTCCGTCGAACGTCTATACCTGGCGGGAGGTCGCGCAGACGAGGGGCGCCGCGCTCGTCACGGTGGCGCGCCCGGCGGACGACGACTGGACCCGGGCGACCCTCGCCGTGATCGACGAACGAACCGCGGTCGCCGCCCTGCCCCACTGCCACTGGACGGACGGCGGCGATCTCGATCTCGTGCGCATCGGCGCGCGCTGCCGCGAGGTGGGGGCGGCGCTGGTGCTCGACCTCACGCAGTCGGCCGGGGCGCTGCGATTCGACGCGGGCGAGGTGCGACCCGACTACGTGGTCTGCGCGGGCTACAAGTGGCTGCTCGGCCCCTACTCCCTCGGCTTTCTCTGGGTGGCGCCGGAGCACCGCGACGGAAGGCCGATCGAGTTCAACTGGATCGGACGGGCGGGGGCGGACGATTTCGCCCGGCTCGTCGACTACCGTGACGAGTATCAGCCGGGTGCACGCCGCTTCGACGTGGGCGAGCGCTCGAACTTCATCCTGGTCCCGATGCTGAACGCCGCCCTCGAGCAGATCCTCGCGTGGGGGGTCGATGCCATCGAGGCGACCCTTGCCGACCGCAACGCCGACATCGCCGCACGCGCGGCCGCGCTCGGACTCGGCTCGGCGCCCGCCGCCCTTCGCGCCGGGC
Organism: Immundisolibacterales bacterium; assembly: GCA_026712715.1. GTDB lineage: Bacteria > Pseudomonadota > Gammaproteobacteria > HK1 > HK1 > JAJDXW01. The sequence continues at coordinate 6,543 of JAPOPW010000006.1, forward strand.
ACTTCCTCGGCCTGCGCTTCCCGGGCGGCGGCCTCCCGGACGGCCTCCTGGGCGCGCTCGCCGCGGAGCAGGTCCACGTGAGCGTGCGCGGCGCCTCGATGCGGGTGACCCCCCACCTCTACAACACCGGCGAGGACGTCGACCGGCTCTTCGCGGCCCTCGAACGCACCGTCGGCTGACCCCCCGGCGGCGCCGGTCGGCAGCTCCGCGGTCCGGCCCTTGACGCCGCGCGAGCCGGGGCGTACTTAAGCCGCCCTCCTCTTCCCGGGAGCGAGCGCGATGGCCAGGCGTCCGAACCTCCTCATCGTCATGGCCGATCAGCTCGCGCCGCAGGTGCTGCCGGCCTACGGCCACCCGCGGGTGCGCACCCCGCACCTCGACCGGCTCGCCGGAGAGGGCGTCGTGTTCGAGAACGCCTACTGCAACTATCCGCTCTGTGCACCGGCGCGGGTCTCGATGCTGAGCGGGCGGCTCCCTTCGCGGATCGGGGCGTTCGACAACGCGGCCGAGTTCCCGGCCTCCGTGCCGACCGTTCATCACTATCTTCGCCGCGCCGGCTATCGCGCCTGCCTCGCGGGCAAGATGCACTTCATCGGGCCCGATCAGCTCCACGGATACGAGGAGCGGGTGACCACCGACATCTATCCCGCCGATTTCCTGTGGACGCCGGACTGGCGGCTCGGCGACGAGAGCTGGCTCGAGTGGTACCACGGCATGCGGGCGGTGCTCGATGCCGGGATGCACCGGCGAAGCGTCAACGTGGCCTACGACGACGAGGTCGAGTTCGAGGCGATACGCTGGCTGCACGAGCATGCGGACAGCGGAGACGGTCGGCCGTTCGCCCTTACCGTTTCGTTCATCTCGCCGCACGATCCCTACCTTGCCCCACCCCGCTGGTGGGAGCTCTATCGGGATACCGAGATCGACCCGCCGCAGGTCCCGGACCTCCCTCTCGACCAACGCGACCCCCACAGCCGCCGCCACTGGTTCCTTACCGGACGTCACCGGGAAGATATCGGCGAGTCGGACGTGCTTCGCATGCGCCGCGCCTACTACGCGATGACGAGCTACGTGGACGCGAAGGTCGGTCGGCTGCTCGAGGCCCTGGAAGACATCGGCGCGGCGTCCGACACCGTCGTCGTCTTCACCTCCGACCACGGCGACTCGCTCGGCGAGCGCGGTCTCTTCTTCAAGATGTCGTTCTTCGAGTGGTCGGTCCGGGTGCCGCTCATCGTTCACGCCCCGTTTGCATTCGGTGCGCGCCGAGTGCGGGCGAACGTCTCCCACGTCGATCTCCTTCCCACCCTGCTCGAAGTGGCGCGCGACGGCCCGCCGCCGGAGCTTGCCGCTCCAATCGACGGTCACTCCCTCGTTCCGCTCGCCTCGGGCGGCGGCGCGGACTGGCCGGACCGGGTGTGCGCGGAGTACACCGCGGAGGGCGTGTCCGGGCCGCTGCTGATGGTCCGCAAGGGACCGTTCAAGCTCATTGCGAGCCCGGGCGACCCTCCGCTTCTCTTCGACCTCGAATCCGATCCGGACGAGCTGCGGAATCTTGCCGAAGATCCCGCCCTGGCCGGAGCGCGGGTGGAGCTCGAGTCGATCGCCGCCGATACCTGGGACGTCCCGGCCCTCGACCGGGCCGTGCGCGAGAGCCAGGCGGCGCGGCGCCTCGTGGGCACGGCCCTGGGCACCGGCGAGCGCGCACCCTGGGATTTCCAGCCGCGGCGCGACGCATCGAAGGCCTGGTTTCGCGCGAGCGGCGATGTCCGGGAGTCATATGGCGGGTTGCTCCGATGAGCCGCGCCCGGACCCGTTTCGGCCCCGCGCCCGTTCTCGCGCTCGCCCGCTGGAGACGTTCAAGCGTTACAATGGCCGGCTTGGCCGCGCACCCGCGCGCGGCGCGACTTCCGGAGCGGGAGCGATGGCGGCAGCGCAAGAGCTTTTGAAGACCGGACGCTCGGGTGAGCGCGAGGTGCTCTCGGACGTCGTCGTTCGCTTCGCGGGCGATTCCGGAGACGGCATGCAGCTCACCGGGCTCCAGTTTACCGACGCGACCGCCCTTCACGGAAACGACCTCTCCACCTTTCCCGACTTCCCGGCCGAGATCCGCGCCCCCGCCGGGACCCTGTTCGGGGTTTCCGCGTTCCAGATCAATTTCGGCAGCGACGAGATCACGACCCCGGGTGACGAGCTCGACGTGCTCGTGGCGATGAATCCGGCCGCTCTTCGCACCAACCTGTCCGATCTCCATCCGGGCGGGCTCCTCATCGTGGATACCGGCGCGTTCGGAGCCAAGAACCTCCGCAAGGCGGGCTACGAACGCAATCCCCTCGAGAACGGGGAGGTCTCGGCGCACCGGCGGATCGAGGTCGACATCCCCCGCCACGTCCAGGACGCGGTCGAAGGGTTCGGCCTCACCCACAAGCAGGCGGTGCGCTGCAAGAACATGTGGGTGCTGGGGCTCCTGATGTGGATCTACGGCCGGGAGCGCGAGCCCACCCTCGACGGTCTCGCCACCAAGTTCGCCCGCCTGCCCGCGATCCGCGATGCCAACATCGCCGCCCTCAACGCCGGGCACGCCTTTGGCGAGACCGCCGAGCTGCCCGCCGAGACCGGGCCCTACGACGTTCCTCCCCGGACCGATACGCAGCCCGGCCTCTACCGCAACGTGAACGGCACCGAGGCGATGGCCTTCGGGCTCCTCGCGGCCGGTCAGCTCGCGGAGCTCCCGATCACGTTCGCTTCCTATCCCATCACCCCTGCATCGAACCTGCTGCATGCCCTCGCGGCACGCAAGGAGTTCGGGGTGACGACGTTCCAGGCGGAGGACGAGATGGCGGCGGTCTGCGCCGCGATCGGCGCCGCCTGGGCGGGCGGGCTCGGGGTGACGTCCAGCTCGGGTCCCGGGATCGCGCTCAAGACGGAGGCGATCACCTACGCGGCGACCGTGGAGCTCCCGCTCATCGTGATCAACACCCAGCGCGCCGGACCCTCGACCGGCATGCCGACGAAGGCCGAGCAGTCGGACCTCTACCAGGCCGTCTTCGGCCGGGCGGCGGATGTCCCGCTCCCGGTGCTGGCGGCGGCGAGCCCCGCGGAGTGCTTCGGCGTCGCGGTGGAAGCGGCGCGCATCGCGACCCGCTACATGACTCCGGTCATCGTGCTGAGCGACGCCTACCTCGCCAACGCATCGGAGCCGTGGCGGATTCCCGATCTCGCCGACCATGAGCCGTTCCCGCCCGCCTTCCGCGTCGATCCGGACGGCTTCCATCCCTATGTCCGCGACCCGGGCACCCTTGCCCGCCCCTGGGTGCGGCCCGGCACGCCGGGGCTCGAGCACCGGGTGGGCGGTATCGAGAAGGACTACGACAGCGGCAACATCTCCTACGACCCGGAGAACCACCAGCGCATGACCGACGTGCGCACGGCCAAGATTGACGGGATCGCGGCGGGCATCCCCGAGCAGGCTCTCGAGGCGGGGGAGGCGGGATCCCGGCTCGCGGTGGTCGGCTGGGGCTCGACCTGGGGCGCGATCCACCAGGCCGTGCGACGGGTGCGTGCCGATGGACTCGACGTCGCCCACGTCCACGTCCGCAACCTGTGGCCGCTGCCCCGGAACCTCGGAGCGTTGCTCCGGTCCTTCGGCTCGGTCCTCGTTCCGGAGCTGAACAAGGGACAGTTTCTCCGGCTCCTTCGTTCCGAGTTCCTGATCGACGCGGCCGGGGTTTCGAAGGTGGCCGGGCGGCCGTTCCGGGTCGGTGAGCTCGAGGCCGAGATCAGGAATCACCTGGAGGGACGGTCATGAACGCCGCGGTCAGCGCTCCCGTCAGACTACCGGACCCGCGCTCGACGCCGGATGCGGCGGCGGCGCCGGCCACGCCCCTCACCGCGAAGGACTTCGCCACGGATCAGGAAGTCCGGTGGTGTCCCGGCTGCGGCGACTACGCAATCCTGAAGACCATCCAGCAGCTCATGCCCCAGCTCGGGGTGCCGCGGGAGCGGCTCGTCTTCGTCTCCGGCATCGGCTGCGCGGCCCGGTTCCCGTACTACATGGACACGTACGGGATGCACACCATCCACGGGCGCGCGCCCGCGTTTGCGACCGGGGTGAAGCTTGCCAATCCGGAGCTCGACGTGTGGCTGGTCACCGGCGACGGGGATGGTCTCAGCATCGGCGGCAACCACCTGCTGCACCTGCTCCGGCGCAACGTCGACGTGCAGGTGCTGCTGTTCAACAACGAGGCGTACGGTCTCACCAAGGGCCAGTATTCTCCGACCTCGCGGGAAGGCACCCGTACCCCCTCCACTCCCGAGGGTTCGGTGGACCATCCGGTTTCTCCGCTCGCCTTCGCGCTCGGGGCGGGGGCCCGCTTCATCGGCCGGGGCATCGACACCGTCCGGCCGCGGCTCGCCGAGGTGGTCCGGCGGGCGCACGCGCATCGCGGGGCCTCGTTCATCGAGATCTTCCAGAACTGCCCGGTGTACAACGACGGTGCGTTCGCCGCGTTCACGGCGCGCGAGCGGGCGCCGGTCGCGCAGATCGAGGTGAGCCACGGCGAGCCGCTGCGCTTCGGCCGGAACGCCGAGATGGGCCTGCGGCTCGACCCGCGCCGCCTGCGGCTCGAGGTCGTGGAGCCGGGCCGCGACGGGATGACCGACGAGGACGTGTGCATCCACGACGAGACCAACCGCGTGCTCGCGCAGCTCCTCGTCGCGATGGAATCGCCGGACCTTCCGGTCGCGACCGGGGTGGTCTACTGCGATCCTGCGCCCGAGTTCGTGGACGCGGTGGTGGCGCAGCGCGAAGGGGTCCGCGAGGCGCGGGGCGGCATTGCCGACCTCGACGCGCTGCTCCGCAGCGGCCATACCTGGCGGGTATAGCGGGCCCCCGCGCCGGTTCTGCCGCGCCCGGACGGTCTCCCCCGGGCGCTCCGGTCCGAAGGGCTAGATCTCGCGCGAGCGCGTCTCGATCAGCTCCACCTTGTAGCCGTCCGGATCCTCCACGAACGCGATGAACGTGGAGCCGCCCTTCACCGGGCCCGGCTCGCGCGTGATGTTGCCGCCCGCCGCGCGGATCCGCTCGCAGGTCTCGGTGACGTCCTCCACCCCGAGCGCGATATGACCGTAGGCCGTGCCGAGGTCGTAGTCGGATACGCCGTGGTTGTAGGTGAGCTCGAGCTCCGCCTCGCCGTTCTTGTTTCCGCCCCCGAAGGCCACGAAGGCGAGGGTGTACTTCTGCTCGGGTCGCTCGGTGGTGCGCAGCAGCTCCATGCCGATCGTTTTCGTGTAGAAGTCGATGGAGCGCTGGAGGTCGCCCACCCGGAGCATCGTGTGTAGTAGCTGCATGTTCGTCCTCCTCAATGAAGGCGCGGCAGGGTAGACCAATGGACGAGCCGCCCGCTACCCCGCCCTCGAGTTCCTGGCGGCAACCGGTTGATCGTGCGCCACGGTCGGTGCACGCTCTCATATTGCCATCCCCGATACAGGAAACCGCGACCATGCAGGACACCGCCGTTGCCGCCCCTTCCCGGATGCTGCTGGGCGGCGATTTCGTCGACAGCGCATCCGGCGAGACGATTGCCGTGCAGAACCCCGCCAATCGAGGCGTCTTCGCCCACGTGCCGCGCGCGGGAGCCGAGGACGTCGATCGGGCGGTGCGGGCGGCAGCGGGCGCGTTCGCGAGCTGGCGCGACGTGCCGCCGCGCGAGCGCGGCCGGCGGCTCCTTCGGATTGCCGATGCGGTGGAGGAGCGGACCGAGGAGCTTGCCCGCACCATCGCCACCGAGACGGGCAATGCGCTGCGTACCCAGGCCCGGCCCGAGGCGGCGCTCAGCGCGGACATCTTTCGCTACTTCGGCGGTCTTGCGAGCGAGCTCAAGGGCGAGACCCTGCCGCTCGGCGAGCACGTCCTCAGCTACACGCGGCGCGAGCCCATCGGGGTGGTGGGGGCGATCATCCCGTGGAACGCGCCGGTGCTCCTTGCCGCGCTCAAGATCGCGCCCGCCCTGTGCACCGGCAACACGGTGGTGCTGAAGGCGGCCGAGGACGCCCCTCTCGGCGTGCTCATGATCGCCGGCATCTGCCAGGAGCACCTGCCGCCCGCGGCGCTCAACGTCCTCACCGGCTACGGCGAGGATTGCGGCGCCGCGCTCAGTGCCCATCCCGGCGTGCGCAAGCTCTCGTTCACCGGATCCACCGAGGTGGGAAAGCTCATCATGGAGGAGGCGGCCCGGCGCATCGTGCCCGTCTCCCTCGAGCTCGGCGGCAAGAGCCCGTCGATCGTGTTCCCGGACGCCAGCGAGGACTGGGTGGTGGACGGCATCGTCGCCGCGATGCGCTTCACCCGCCAGAGCCAGTCATGCACCGCGGGTTCGCGCCTCTTCCTCCACGCGAGCATCTTCGACGAGTTTCTGGAAAGGCTCGTCGCCCGCACGTCCGAGCTCCGTCTCGGCAACCCGCTCGACGAAGCCACCGACATGGGCGCCATCATCAACGAGAAGCAGTTCCGGAAGGTGTGCGGCTACGTCGGTGAAGGGCTCGAACGGTCGGACGCGCGGCTCGTGATGGGTGGTCTTCCGCCCGCGACCGGCCCGCTGAGCGAAGGGTTCTTCGCCCGCCCGACGATCTTCGCCGATGCCTCGAACGACTGGCGCCTCGCCCGCGAGGAGATCTTCGGCCCGGTGCTCGTCGCGATCCGCTGGGACGATATCGACGACGCGGTCCGCATGGCGAACGACAGCCACTATGGGCTCGCCGCCTTCGTCTGGTCGCGCGACATCGGACAGGCGCTTCGGACCGCGCACCGCGTGGAGGCGGGCTGGGTGCAGGTGAATCAGGGTGCGGGCCAGGTGCCGGGCCAGTCCTATGGCGGCGTAAAGCAGAGCGGCATCGGCCGCGAGTTCTCCCTCGAGGGCATGCTCGACAGCTTCACCCACAAGAAGAGCGTCACCGTCAACCTGGGCACCCCCGCCCCGTAACCGAGCGCCCGGAGAGGGCGTCACGTGGCGAGCGTCGCCGGTATTTCACCTCTGGTCACCGTCCGAAACACTGGCGGTCTCGGGGTACGGGTCGTGCCCGCCGAGCGGCCGCAGTTACCCGCGAGAGGGCGGGGAAGGGGCGAGCGGGGAACGACTCATGGGGCACTTCGCGCTGCGACACGCTGGCAGTACGATGTTGAGAGCATTGAGGAGCGGTTCGGAGCGAAGAGCGGGCCGTTGGGCTACTTCGGCATCGGCCCGACGAGGAGGGCCGGGTCGAGGCGCCGGGTGAAGAGGTTGACCCTCCAGTCGAGGTGCGGCCCGGTGGCGCGGCCGGTCGCGCCGACCTCGGCGATGGTTCGGCCCTGGCGCACCCGTTCGCCTCGGGTCACCAGGAGTCGCGAGAGGTGCAGGAACGCGGACGAGAGCCCGTGCCCGTGGTCGACGACGAGAGTGCCCCCGGACAGGAACATTTCCGGTTCGGCGAGGGTGACCACGCCGCCCGCCGGGGCCTTGACCGCCGTGCCGGCCGGGGCCGCGATGTCGACGCCGTAGTGCGGCTCGCGCGGCTCGCCGTTCAGAATGCGCTGCGAGCCGTAGACTCCGCTGATCCGGCCTCTTGCGGGCCAGCGAAAGCCGTCGAGGAAGTCGACGCGCGGGTCGTCCATTCTCCGTGCCTCGGCGACGAGGCGGGTGTCCGCGCGGATTCGGTCGAACTCCTCCTCGCTTCGTGGCGCGACCATGACCGGAGGAAGTCCGTCGATGCGTTCGATGGGGTACGTTCGCCGTTCCACGGCGAGCAACCGTCGTTCGCACCGTCCGTCCGGGTACGACACCGCGAGCCTTGCGTTCGCAGGTGCGTCCCGCCCGAATCCGATGAGGAACCGGCCGTCGCGCGAGACCCGTACCGGTATGCCCTCGAACGCGACCGTCGAGCCCGGCGTGACGGCGCCGATGAGAAGTCCGCCCTGGGTGTGCGGGCCGTCCAGGCGGATGCCGGTGCTCTGCGCGGCGACTCCGTTTGGCGCGCGCGGCTTGTGGGTGGAGCAGGCCATCAAGTGCTGGCCGGATCGGCTGCCCGCGGCCCCGCACCCTGGCTCACCTTCGCGCAGGGCCGGACCATGGCCGTGTATCCCGAAGAATGCGCGGGCCGAGGTCCGTGCCGGCGGTTCGGCTATTCCCCATCCAGGCCTGCGAGCTTCGCGGCCGCCCGCTCATGCAGCAGCCGGTCGAAGGCATCCTTCGGCGGGGTCGCGATTGCGCGTTCGAGCAGCTTGCGCGCTCGCTTGCGGTACTTTTTCCTGTTCAACTGCAACAGGCCATTCGCGTATTCGACGTAGACCACCGTCTCGTCGGGGGCGAGCCGCACCGCCTCCTCGTAGTGGGCAATCGCGCGCTTCCTGGATGCCCCGTAGGTCAAACGAGCCACGATCCCCGCGCCGGCGATGGCTTCCGCGTGCCAGGTGGCGAGGCTCAGGTGCGCCGCCGCCATTTCCGGATCGAGGGCGAGCGCTTCCTCGAGCGACTTGCGAATCTTCGTGACGTATCCGCTGCCGATCGCCTTCGCGGGCCCGATCGTCTGGGCATACCGGCCCATGGCGTGAGCAGCCTGAAAATGGGCCTCCGGACTTGACGTGTCGGTTCTCACGGCCTCTTCCGCAAGCCCCATTGCACGGAGAAAGAGCGTCTCCCGGTCGGCCTCCCCGGCGATGTAGTAGCCATGAATCGCCAGGGACTCCGCGGCCAGCGCGTAGCCGTCGGAGGTGCCGAGCGCCTCGGCGAGCTCGGCCGCCTCGACGTACCTGCCCTCGTCCTGCGCGGACCGGGCCGCCTCGATCGACTGGGCCGCTGCGGTGCCCGCGAGCAGGAGATGCGCGGCCGTCGCGAGGGCCGGGAGTCCGCTTCTGATCATGTGTCGAGCCTTGTACCCGGTTCTCGGCCAGCTTGAGAGTGGTCAATCAGTTGTGATTCACTCTTCGTGCGCCGAGCCTTCGCGTGCCATGGGGGGCGAACGTTGGCCGCCGCGCCGATATTGGACCCGGGCGGGGACTTATCGCAAGCCGTGGGAGCAGTCGCAACGGAGCGGTCCGGACATGAGTGAGCAGGCGCGTGACCCCGGCTTTGCCGCGACCCTCGCCGAAACGGCTGCGGCGGTCGAGGCGGTGCTCGATGCCGAGCTGCCCCGGCCGAACGGTTCGCACGCGAGGCTGTTCGAGGCGATGCGCTACAGCGTGCTCGGCGGTGGCAAGCGGCTGCGCGCCTTCCTGGTACGCTCCGGGGCGCGGCTCGCGGGCGCCGACGACACGGGAGCGCTGCTCGTGGGCGCGGCCGTGGAGATGATTCACGGCTACTCTCTCGTCCACGACGATCTCCCGGCGATGGATGACGACGACCTTCGCCGGGGAAAACCGTCCTGTCACGTCGCCTTCGACGAGGCGACCGCCATCCTCGCCGGAGATGCCCTCCTGACCCTCGCCTTCGAGCTCGCGGCGGACCACCGGGTGCATCCCGAGCCGTCGGTCCGATGCGAGCTGGTGCGGGCGATGGCTGCGGCCGCGGGCGGCAACGGGATGGTCGGCGGCCAGATGATCGATCTGGTCGCAGAGCACGCCGGGGCGGACTACGAGCTGACCTTGCGGCTCGAGCGCATGAAGACCGGCGCGCTCATCGCGTTGAGCTGCGAGGCCGGCGCCGTCCTCGCGGGCCGCGACGGCGGATTTCGCGATTCCCTTCGGCAGTTCGGCTATGACGTCGGCCTCGCGTTCCAGATCATCGACGACGTGCTGGACGTGGTCGGCGACGAGGCCGCCCTCGGAAAGACGGTCGGAAAGGACGCGGCGGCCGGAAAGGCGACATTCATCGCCTCGCTCGGCGAAGACGGAGCGCGCCGCGAGGCGCGCGCCCTGGTCGATCAGGCCGCCGCGCGGCTCGATGTTCACGGCGAACGAGCGGGTCCGCTCCGTGCCTTCGGCGAGTTTGTTCTGACCCGTCGAAGCTGACCAAGGAGCCGCAATGACCATCGATACCCCACATCTCGATCAGGTCGAATGGCCATACGACCTGCGCGGGCTGTCGGTGCGGGAGCTCAAGCTCCTCGCCGACGAGCTTCGTGCGGAAACCATCGACGCGGTCTCCGAGACCGGAGGGCACCTCGGGGCCGGGATCGGGGTGGTCGAGCTCACGGTTGCCCTGCACTACCTGTTCAACACCCCGGACGACATCCTCATCTGGGATGTCGGGCATCAGTGCTATCCGCACAAGATCCTCACCGGCCGGCGGGCGCGGATCCGTACCCTCCGCCAGGGAGGCGGGCTCTCCGGATTCACGAAACGATCCGAGAGCGAGTACGACCCCTTCGGCGCGGCGCACGCATCGACCTCGATATCCTCGGCGCTCGGGTTCGCCGTCTCGCGCGACCTGCAGGGCAAGAGGAACCGGGTCGTCGCGGTCATCGGAGACGGCGCGCTCACCGGCGGCATGGCCTACGAGGGCATGAACAATGCCGGCTCGATGGACTCGCGTCTCATCGTGGTCCTCAACGACAACGAGATGTCGATCGCCCCACCGGTCGGCGCGATGAGCGGATACCTCTCGCGGTTGATCTCGTCCAAGCGCTACCGTTCGCTCCGCGAAATCGCACGGCACGCGGCGGAGAGATTTCCGCGAGTGGTCGAGCACGGGGTGAAGCGGGCCGAGAAGTACGCCCGTGGTCTCGTGACCGGCGGAACCCTCTTCGAGGAGCTCGGCTTCTACTACGTCGGGCCGATCGATGGCCACAACCTGGATCATCTTCTTCCCATCCTGCGCAACGTGAGGGACGATGCCGGCTCGGGTCCGATCCTGGTCCACGTCTGCACGCAGAAGGGGAAGGGCTATGCTCCGGCGGAGGAGTCTGCGGACCGGTACCACGGGGTTTCCAGCTTCGACGTCGGCACGGGAACCCAGAAGAAGTCCGGCTCCAATGCGCCGTCCTTCACCAAGGTGTTCGCACAGAGCCTGGTGACGGAAGCGCGTCTGGACGACCGAATCTGCGCGATCACCGCCGCGATGCCGTCGGGAACGGGGGTCGATCTATTCGGGGACGTGTTCCCGGAGCGCTCGTTCGATGTCGGGCTCGCCGAGCAGCACGCGGTGACCTTCGCGGCCGGTCTCGCGGCGGACGGAATGAAGCCGTTCGTCGCGATCTATTCGACGTTCCTCCAGCGTGCCTACGACCAGATCGTGCACGACGTCGCGATCCAGAACCTGCCGGTGCGCTTCGCCATGGATCGGGCGGGGCTGGTGGGCGCGGACGGACAGACCCACGCGGGCGCGTACGACATCGCCTATCTCGGATGTCTGCCCGGCATGGTGCTGATGGCGGCGGCGGACGAGTGCGACCTCATGCACATGGTCCGGACCGCGGTGGCGATCGACGACCGGCCGTGCGCGTTTCGCTACCCGCGGGGCTCCGGTTTCGGGGTCACCCTGCCCGAGCGCGGCGAGATCCTCGAGATCGGCAAGGGCCGAGTCCTCCGCGAGGGGACTTCGGTTGCCATCCTGTCCTACGGTGCGCGGCTTCAGGAGGCGCTGACCGCGGCCGAGGAGCTGGACGGGCAGGGCATCTCCACCACCGTCGCCGACGCCCGGTTCGCGAAGCCTCTCGACGCGGGGCTGCTTCGGACGCTTGCCCGCGAGCACGAGGTGCTCGTCACCATCGAGGAGGGGGCGGCCGGCGGCTTCGGCTCGCAGGTGCTGCACCTCCTTGCCGGCAACGGGTGGCTGGACGGCGGGCCGAGGGTCCGCCCCATGGTACTGCCCGACCGGTTCATCGACCACGACAAGCCGGATCTCCAGTACGCCGCCGCCGGCCTGCTGTCGAGCGATATCGTGGCGACGGCGCTCGAAGCCCTGGGCCGGTCCGAGCCCTCCGATTCCTGAGCGCTCGAGCGGCCTGGCTCCCTAGGCGTCGGCGGAGCGCCGCACGGCGCGGCGTACGAGCCGGATCAACGGCAACGCGAGCAGCACGATTGCAACCACCATGATTGCGCCCGAGATGGGCCGCTCGAAGAAGATCGCTGGCGAGCCGTGGCCGATGAGGAGCGACTGGCGCATGGAGGTCTCCGCGAGCGGCCCCAGCACGATCGCGAGGACCGCCGGAGCCATCGGGTAGTCGAGCTTGCGCAGCAGGTACCCGACGACGCCGAAGAGGAACATCAGCCACACGTCGTGCATGTCCTGGGTCGGTGCGTAGCCGCCGACGAGGCACAGGATGAAGATGACGGGTGCGAGGATGGTGAACGGCAGCCTGAGAACCGCGATGAACGCCGGAATGAAGGCGAGGTTCAGGATGAGCGCGAAGAGGTTCGCCGCGTAGAGGCTCGCGATGAGCCCCCAGACGAAGTCCGTGTGCTCGATGAACAGCATCGGCCCGGGCTCGAGACCCCAGATCACCATGCCTCCGAGGAGGATCGCGGTCGTCGGTGACCCCGGTATGCCAAGGGTGAGCATCGGGAGCATCGACCCCGTGCTCGCCGCGTTGTTCGCGGACTCGGGCGCGACCACCCCGTCGACGTTTCCCTTTCCGAAGGAATCCGGGTCCTTCGAGATCGACTTGGCGACCCCGTAGGCCATGAGCGATCCGGGGGTCGCGCCCGCCGCCGGCAGGATGCCCACGAAGTACCCGAGGAACGACCCCATCACCATGGTCTTCGCGGTCCCGGCGAGGCTGCGGAGCGAGTCCACGAAGCGTGGGATCGAGAGGCGGGCCTGGGAGACCTCGATGCCCTTGTGGCTCGTCTCGATCGTCCAGAGGATCTCGCCGATCCCGTAGATGCCGATCGCGAGCACCAGGAAGTTGATGCCGTGGAAGAAGCCCGGAATGTCGAAGAAGATGAGCCGCGGCTGGCCGCTCACGATGTCGAGTCCCACCGCGCTCAGCACGAGCCCGATGAGGATGGAGAAGAACGTCTTCGGGATGTCGTCGCCGCCGAGCCCGATGAAGGTGGCGAACGCGAGGAGCATCAGGGCGAATTCCTCGGGCGCGCCGAAGACGAGGGCGACCGCGGCGAGCGGGGGGGCGAACATGGTGAAGAGAACGATCGAGATGGTGCCGCCCACGAACGAGGCCGTGGCGGCCGCAACGAGGGCACGGTCGGCCATCCCCTTGCGGGCGAGCGGTCGGCCGTCGAAGGTGGTCGCGACGGCGGTCGACGCGCCGGGAATGCCGAGCATGATGGAGCTGATCGCCCCGCCGTACATGGCGCCGTAGTAGATCGCGCCGAGGAAGATGACCGCCGAGGTCGGTGGTACCAGAAAGGTGAGCGGAAGGAGGATCGCCACCCCGTTCACGGACCCGAGGCCCGGCATCGCCCCGATGAAGAGCCCGAGCAGGCAGCCGAAGATCGCGAGCCCGAGATTGAGGGGCAGGAACGCGATCCCGAATCCTTCAAGCAGGTGGGTCAGGATTTCCATCAGCGCGTCGCAGGGGTTCTCATGAAACTGGCGGAGATCGTTTCTGGTGCGGCGGAACCTGCGGCGCTCTCCCGGCCGCGGCCCGTTCCGCGCGGCCGTACGGCCCGTCGCGCCGCCACGATGTCACCTGCCGATGCACCGTACCGGCCGCTCACATGAACCAGTCATAGAGAGGATAGAAGAGGGGCTCGGTGTATCCCTTGGGCAAGGTGATCTTGAGCGCCGCCTCGAAGAAGAAGAACGTCACGACCGGCGTCGCGACCGCAAACGCGGTGGTCAGCTTCCAGCCGTGTCGTCCGAGTCCGCGAAGGTAGAAGACGAGAAAGAGCGGCACCGCTCCGTAGACCCCGATGATGTGGACGAGCCCGATCATCACCGCGAGGGCGATGGTGACCACGATGATCTGGCTTCGAGCCTCCGGCGCGATGTAGGGGCCTTCGTCGGCCGCCACTCCGGTCGGATTTCGGACCCAGCGGATCAGGATCCAGACGCAGCACGCGAGCATCCCCGCGGAGAGCCAGAACGGGAACGCCCCTCCCCCCGGCCCTTCGTCCGGAATCCAGCCGACGGGAAGCTCGGCGCTCTTCCACATGAGGCTGGCCGAGACCAGCCCCATGATCAGGGCGAGGACCAACTCTGCCTGGCGCATGAACGGTAATCGGCCGCCGGAATCACCGGCGCGGGACAACAGCCTTCCGGGACCGGGGAGACCCCCGGCCCCGGACTCGTCCGGGCCGGCTCTTGCCGAGCTGAGATCGATCCGGGCGTCAGATCTCGCCGATTTCCTTGAGCATGACCTCGTGGATCGCGCGCTCGCGCTGCCAGTAGGCCTTCAGCTCGTCGCCGGCGATGAGGTCACCGTAGAGGCTCTTGTCGTGGCGGTACGTCTGCCATTCATCGGACGCGAACACCTTTGCGAACAGGTCCTGGTAGAAGGCGGCCGCCTCCGCGCTCATGCCGGGCGCCCCGACCACCGAACGCTGCATGAAGTACACGAAGTCCTGATCGAGCTCGAGGAACGTCGGAGCGTCGGAAAACAGCTCGAGGCGCTCCGGGGTGAACGCGGCGATCGGACGGGTCTTACCTGCCTCGTAGAAGCCGAGCTGCTCGGAAGGGTTGTTCACCGTGGAGTTCGCGTTCTTGCCCGCAAGCTCCTTCGCGACCCGGCCCCCGCCCTTGAACGGCACGTACTTCATGTCGAGATCGTAGGCGTTGTTGAGGAAGGTGGTCAGGAGCTCGTCCTCCTGGCCCTTTCCGGTGCCGGCCATGATCCAGTCGTTGCCCGCAGCCCTGGCGGCTTCGACGAACTCGTCAACGGTGTTGATGTCGGAGTCGGCATGCACCCACAGGAGGAAGGTGTCCTCCGCCATGCGCGCGACGGGTGTGAAGGTCATGATGTCGACGTCGAGGGCCGGTTGGCGCAGCGGAGTGGTATAGAAGCTGTTCAGGGTGACCATGATCGTATGGTCGTCGCCCGCCTTCTGCTTGAGATGAATGAGTGCCTCGGCCCCGGAGCCGCCCGGCTTGTTGATGGGGATGAGGGGCTTCGACGAGAGGTCGTGCTTCTCGACGATGGTCTGCATGAGCCGCGCCATCTTGTCGGCGCCGCCGCCCTTGCCGGCCATGATGACGAAATCGACGGGCTTTAGCGGCTCCCACGCCGCCTGCGCAGCGCCCGTGATGGATGCGGTCGATGCTACGGCGAGCACCGTTGCGGCCGCGGCCGCAAATGCGGATCGAATCGGTACGTTCATCGCTACACTCCCAGTTGTGGTGCTTCAGCCAGACGGAGTCCGCAGGCTATGCGATCATATTAGCCGAATCGTGCCCGGCACAACTTCGTGCTTTCGGATTTCCCGCCCGGCCCTCCGGATGGGATTCGGTTCTGCTGCGACGTGCGCCCGGCGCGGGAACGGGGCTTCCCGGGGCGTGCGGCAGGCGCACGAAGGGCGGAGCCGGGGCACATGCGCGACACTGGCATTGGACGGACGGTTGGACAATGACGATTGGTTCTGCGAGCGGTTCCGAAGGACGCTACCAGGTCGGGGTGGACGTCGGCGGCACCTTCACCGACGCGGCGGTGTTCGACGGGCGCAACGGGCTGCTTCGCTACGCCAAGGCTCCCTCTACCCCGGAGGATCCTGCTCAAGCGGTCCTCGACGTGCTCGACGGACTCGGGGTCGGCCTCGACGATGTCGGGCGCTTCATCCACGGAATTACGATCGGTACGAACGCCGTGCTCGAAGGGCGCGGGGCCGAGGTGTGGATGCTGACGACGGCCGGGTTTCGCGACGTGCTCGAGATCGCCCGCACCAACCGAACGGTCCTTTACGACATTTCCGCCCAGAAGCCTCCGCCGCTCGTACCCCGCAGTCGCACGCTCGAGATCGACGAGCGCACGGCCTGGGACGGGAGCGTTCTGCGGGCGCTCGACCTCGACGAGGCGCGCGCCGCGGTGGACCGCCTCCCGCCCGGCGCCGCGGTCGCGGTCTGCTTCCTGCACAGCTACGCCAATCCCGATCACGAACGCGCGGTTGCCGCCCTCGCGCGAAACTCAGGTAACGGAGAACGTCCACGGGCCGCCTTCGTCACCGCATCGAGCGAAGTGCTCCCGGAGTTTCGGGAGTACGAACGCTTCAACACGACCGCCCTCAATGCCTACATCGGCCCCCTCATCGACCGCTATCTCGCCCGGCTCCAGGCGGCGGTTGCGGAGCGCGGGTACCAGGGGGCCGTGTTCATCATGACGTCGAACGGCGGGGTGGCGACCGCCGGCCGAGCCCGCCGGTTGCCGGTCGCCACCGTGCTCTCGGGACCCGCCGGCGGCGTCGCCGCCGCCGCCCATCTCGGCAAACGGCTCGCGATGCCGAACCTCATCACCTGCGACATGGGCGGGACGAGCACCGACGTGTGCCTCATCGAGGATCTCGTCGTTCCGCTCACCAACGAACAGTTCGTCGGGCCGTACGCGAACCGTACCCCGCAAACGGAGATCAACGCGGTCGGTGCCGGCGGCGGGAGCGTCGCGTGGATGGATGCGGGCGACATCCTCATGGTCGGGCCGCGAAGCGCGGGCGCCGACCCCGGGCCCGCCTGCTACGGGCAGGGCGGCCGGGAGCCGACGGTGACCGACGCGAACGTCGTGCTCCGGCGGCTGAAGCCTGGGGCACGCCTGGCGGGCCGCATCGGGCTGGACGCGGAGCTCGCGCGGCGGGCGGTCGGCACCCTCGGCCTCGACACGCTCACGGACGAGGAGGCGGCGGAAGGGATCGTCCGCATCGCGGTCGTGCGGATGGTGAGCGCGATCAAGCAGATCTCCGTTGCCAAGGGCTACGACCCGCGGGACTTCACCCTCGTCGCCTACGGGGGGGCAGGGCCGATGCACGGTGCGTTCATCGCGGAAGAGCTCGAGATCGGGCGGGTTCTCGTGCCGGTCGGGCCCGGCAACTTCGCCGCGCTTGGCTCCCTCATCTCCGACGTCAAGCAGGACTTCGTCCGCACCCGCACCATCATCCCCCGGCGCCTGCCGTCCTTCGCCGAGATCGCGAACGGGTTCGACGAGCTCGAGGCGCAGAGCCGCCGCAGTCTCGAAGCGGAGGGGGTGGCGCCCGGGGATTTCTCCGCCCGGCGTGCGCTCGGCATGCGCTACCTCGGGCAGAGCTGGGAGATCGACGTGGAGGTTCCCCCCGGCATGGACACGGTCGAGGCGCTGGAAGATGCCTTTCACGAGACGCACGAGCGGCGTTTCGGGCATCGCAACGACGGCGAGACCGAGATCGTGAGCTTCCGGCTGACCGGGATCGGACGCAGCGGCAAGCCCGCATTCGGCGCCCTGGAGGTTCCGGGTGCCCTGGCCGACGCTCGCATCGAGACTCGCGCCGTGTTCTTCTCCGGCGCGTTCCACGAGACGCCGGTGCTCGATCGGAGCCGGCTGCCGGCCGGAGCCGTCCTCGCCGGGCCTGCGATCCTGGAGGAGGACGGAGCGACCACGGTGGTTCCGCCCGAGTGGGCCCTCAGGGTCCTCGACTCGGGAGACCTGACGCTCGAGAGAGGTGACGCATGAGCGCTACGCAACCCCTTCCACGAATGCACGGGCGGCCGCCTTCCTCCGGCCCCGGTTCTTCGAGCGGAGCGGCGGGCACGCCGCGCACGCCCGGAACGGATCCCGGTGTCGTTGACCCGATCACCCTCGAAGTCGTCTGCGAAGGGCTGATCGCCATCGTGCGCGAGATGCGGGCGACCATCATCCGTTCCTCATTTTCGTCGGTAATCTACGAGTTCGACGACTTTTCGTGCGCGCTCTTCGGGCCGGCGGGAGAAATGGTCGCCCAGTCCTGGGACCATCCCGGACACGTGCTTCCCCTGCCGTGGGGGGTGCGCTGCATGTTCGAGGACTTCGGAGAGGACCTCCATCCCGGCGATGTCGTATTGCTGAACGATCCCTACCGGGGCGGCACCCACCTGAACGACGTGACCCTCGTTCATCCCGTCTTCGACGAGGAGGGGAACGTTCTCGTCTTTCCCGCGGTGCGGGCGCACTGGGTGGACGTAGGCGGGATGGTGCCGGGGAGCTACTCGGGCCTTTCGACCAACATCTACCAGGAAGGGGTGCGGATCCCGCCCATCAAGATCCTCGAGCGTGGCCGGATAAACCGCTCCGCCATGACCCTGCTCATGGCCAACATGCGGGTGCCCGAGGAGCGCGAAGGCGACTTCAACGCCTCGCTCGGGGCGTGCCGGGTGGCGGAACGGCGGATCCGCCGGATGTACGAGCGCTACGGGACCGAAACGGTCCACGCCGCGATCCGGATCAATCTCGACCGCACGGAGCGCCGCCTCCGGGAGCGGATCGCCGAGCTCCCGGACGGGGAGTACTGCTTCGAGGACTACCTCGAGTACTACGAGGAGGGCCGGCTCGACCCGGTGCTGGTGCGTCTCGCGCTCACGGTCGCGGGCGACGGCATCGTGGCCGACTTCGCGGGCTCGAACCCCCAGGTGCCGGGAGTGGTCAACTCGTCCCTTGCGGTCGCGGGAGCGGGCGTGTTCGTGGCCGTCAAGTCCACCCTCGACCCGGGGGGAGCGGTGAACGACGGAGCGTTCCGTCCCATCGAGCTCCGCGCGCCGCCCGCGAGCGTCGTGGACGTGCGCAGCGACGCGCCGGCCGGCGCCCACGGCGAGGTGCGAAAGCGCGCCGTATCGGTTGCTCTCGGAGCGCTCTCGCAGATCATCCCCGAGCGGGTGTCCGGCGATCTCTGCGGCACCTCGTTTCCGAACTCGATCGGAGGCTTCAACCACCGGCGAGGGCGCCAGTACGTGTACTACGAGGCGCCGGCCGGCGGGAATGGCGGGCTCTTGGGAGCGGACGGCTCGAGCGCCTTCGCCAACGTCGATTTCGGCAACATCCGGACGATCCAGACCGCGGAATCCATCGAGAACGAGATGCCGCTCCTCGTAGAGCGGTGCGAGCTGCGGGCCGATTCCGGCGGCGAAGGCGCCCGGCGGGGCGGGCTCGGCATGCGCCGCGAGATCCGCGTGCGCGGCGAAGAGGGAAGCTACTCCGTGCTGAGCGATCGCGCCGCGATCCCCCCGTTCGGAGTCGCGGGGGGCGCAAGCTCCCACCCCTATCGGGTGGCGGTCCGGCGAAACGGGTCCGAGAACGTGTTCCCTACCCCCGGCAAGGTCACCGGCCATCCGGTGCGCCGGGACGACGTGGTGATCATGGAGTCGGCCGGTGGAGGCGGTTACGGCGATCCGCTCGAGCGCGACCCCGAAGCGGTGCGCACGGACGTGCTCGCGGGCTTCGTGTCGGCGGAGCGGGCCCGGGAGGGGTACGCCGTGGTACTGGACGCGTCCGGCGAAGTGGACCCGGAGGCGACCCGGCTGGCCCGCGAAGCGTCCCGGACCACGCGCTTTCGTTTCACCGTGCGCGCGGACGAGACGGACCCCTATACCGGAGTCCGGGGGCGTCGGCGCACGCTTCGCCTCGCGCCTGCGAGCGCGGAGCGGCTCGGGGCGGCGGACGACGACCTGGTCGAGCTGCTCGGCGCTCACCCGGCCCCGCTCAGGGCCTGGGTGCGGATAGAGGAGGGAGCGGGGGACGACGCGGCGCTCGGACTCGACTCCTTCGGCCGCAACGTCCTGGGCCTGAACGAGGGCGACGAGGTCGTGCTCCGCCGCATCTCCCATCCCCACCCGCCGGGCGGCATGGCCCATCCTTCCGCCTGAGGGCGGGGCGTAGGCCCCCGGTGGGCGGAGGGGCAGCGGAATCTCGGAGCCCGTCCCCGCGTGCAAGGCGGCCGACCGGGCGGGCGCCGGCCTCTCGGTGGCCGCCCTTCCCGGAATCGCGCTCCCGTGCCCGCCCGGCGCGCGGCCCCTGACCGGCCCGGGGCCCGGAATTCGCCCGCCCCGGGACTCAGAGACGCTTTCGCATGTAGACGCGCGGGAACCCGCGCTCGACCCGACGCTCGACCTCCTCGTAGCCGCACCGTGCGTACATCGCAATGTTCTCGGTCATCATTTCGTGGGTGTAGAGATCGAGCTCCGGGCAGCCGAGCCGGCGCGCTTCCGATTCCGCGTGAAGGAGGAGGCGGCGGCCGATCCCCTCGCCCTGCCGGGAGGGGCGCACCGCGACGTTGTCGAGGAGGAGGCCGTGCTCCTTCTCCACGAGAACCAGCGCGCCGAGGATCTCGCCGCGCTCCTCGATGACGTACGCGTGGTGGTCGCGGACCACCTGATAGTAGTCGTCGAGCATCGGCCCCGGCGGCCCGCCGATCCGCTCGACGTAGTGCGTGTAGGCGGCGTGCACGCATTCGGAGATCGCAGCCGCGTCTGCGGCGGAGGCGCGGCGGGGCTCGAGGTCGGTCATGTGTTCTGGACGGAGAGGCCGGACGACTGGCGTTCCAGATTAAACCCGCCACCCTCGCAGCTCCAACACCTTCCACCGCGCCCCGGAACGGAGGATGATGTGCCCGGCCGCGCGAGGCAACGCGCCGGGCAGCGAGGCTCGGGCGCGATCCTTGCGTAAACTGTCCGCGAAACGCGGTGCCGCCGCGTTGCGTGCACATCCACGAAACGGGGGAACGAGACCCATGAATTCACACGTCACTCGCCTGCGTCGTCTGCGCCGACACGGCGCCGCCCTCCTCTCGGCTGCCGCGCTTGCGTTCGCGGCGCATGCCGCGACCGCCCAGACCGCGATCAAGTTCGCGCTCGACTGGAAGTTCGAAGGCCCGTCGGCGCCCTATTTCGTCGCCATCGACAACGGCTACTTCGCGGCCGAGGGCCTCGACGTCACCATCGACTCCGGGCCCGGGTCCGTTAAGGGGATCACCCGCATCGCGGCCGGTACCTATCCAATCGGCTTCATGGACATCAACTCGCTCGCCAAGTTCCTCGACCAGAACCCGGACGGGGCGGTCACCGCCATCCTGATGGTCTACAACCGGCCGCCCTTCGCGATCGTCTCGACCGCGGAACGCGGCGTCCTGAAGCCCAAGGACCTCGAGGGCCGCATCCTCGGCGCGCCGGCGCCGGACGGGGCCTATGCCCAGTGGAAGGCATTCGTGAAGGTGAACGACATCGACGCCTCCAAGGTGCAGATCGAGAACGTGGGCTTCCCGGTGCGCGAACCGATGCTTGCCAAGGGCGACGTCGATGCGATCACGGGATACTCCTTTTCTTCGTACTTCAACCTTATCCGCAACGGTGTCGCGCCCGAGGACGTGAAGGTCATGATGATGGCCGACTACGGTCTGGATCTCTACGGCAACGCGATCATGGTCAACACCGATTTCGCGAAGGCCAATCCGGATGTCGTCAAGGGCTTCGTCGCCGCGACGATCAAGGGCGTTCAGGCCACGGCGGCCGATCCCGACACCGCGATCAAGTCGGTCATGAAGCGCAACGAGATCGCGGACGAAGCGCTCGAGCTCGCGCGCCTCAAGATGGCTCTTCGCGACAACATCGTCACCGACGAGGTGAAGCAGAACGGGTTCGGCGGGGTGGACCCGGCGAGGCTGGCGAGCTCCCTCGACCAGATCGGCGTCACCTACGAGTTCACCAACCGGCCGGAGCCCTCCGCGGTATTCGATTCGTCCTACCTGCCGCCGGCGCAGGACCGCCAGCTCTAGTTCGGGGTCGGCACCCGCGCCCGCGCGCCCGCACGGGGGGAGGCACGCCATCGTCGTCGTCGAGGACGTGACCCTCACCTATGCGGGCGCCTCCCCGGGCGCCGGGGTGACCGCCGTCGAAGGCCTGCACCTGACGGTCGACCGTGGCGCGTTCGCCGCCGTGGTCGGACCGTCGGGCTGCGGGAAGTCGACCCTGATGAAGCTCGCCACCGGCCTTGTCCGGCCGACCCGCGGCCGCGTGTCGGTCGACGGCACGGTGGTCGAGGGGCCGGTCAAGATCGCCGGCATGGCATTTCAGAACGCGAACCTGCTGCCTTGGCGGACCATTCGGGACAACGTGCTGCTTCCGCTCGAGATCGTCGAGCCGCATCGCCGGCGTTTCAGGTCTCATCGCGCGGAGTACGCCGCGCGCGCGGACGACCTGCTCGCGCTCGTCGGGCTGGACGGCTTCGCCGAGCGCTATCCCTGGGAGCTGTCGGGCGGCATGCAGCAGCGCACCTCGCTTTGCCGGGCACTCATTCACGAGCCGGCCCTGCTGATGCTCGACGAGCCGTTCGCCGCCCTCGACGCATTCACCCGCGAGGAGTTGTGGTGCGTGCTGCGCGACCTCTGGGATCGCATCGGATTCACCGTCGTCCTCGTCACGCATGACCTGCGCGAAGCCGCGTTCCTCGCCGACACGGTGCATGTCATGAGCGCGCGGCCGGGCCGGATCGTCGCTGGCCGCGCCATCGATCTGCCGCGTCCGCGGGACCTCGACGTCTGCTTCGAGCCGCGGTTCGTCGATATCGTCCACGACCTGCGAAGCCGCATCTCGGAGGTCCGGCACTGATGACGGACTCCCTGATGGAGAAGGCCGCCCCGGCCGGGTTCACGATCGGCCTGCTCGTCGTCTGGGAGGCGGTCTGCCGTCTCTTCGCCATCGACCCGATCATCTTGCCGGCGCCTTCGGCCATCGCGGAGGCCGCCGTAACGTACTGGAAGCCGTTGCTCCGGCATTCGGGTGCGACCATGTGGACCACCTTGGCGGGGTTCGCGATCGCGGTCGTCTTCGGCGTCGTGCTCGGCATGGTCGTCGGCTGGTCGCGGGCAATCTACCGCGGCCTGTATCCGGTGATGGTGGGCTTCAACTCCATTCCCAAGGTCGCCGTCGTGCCGATCCTCGTCATCTGGTTCGGCATCGGCGAGATACCCGCGATCCTGACCGCGTTCCTGATCTCCTTCTTTCCGATCGTCGTCAACGTCGCGACCGGGCTCGCGACCACGGAGCCCGAGCTCGAGGACGTGCTGCGCGCGCTCGGTGCGCGCAAGCTCGACATCATCCTCAAGGTCGGCATCCCGCGAGCGCAGCCCTACTTCTACGGCTCGTTGAAGGTCGCGATCACCCTTGCATTCGTGGGCTCGGTCGTCTCCGAGACGATCGCGTCGAACGCCGGCATCGGCTACCTGATGAGCGTCGCGGGAACGAACTTCCAGATGCCGCTGGTCTTCGCCGGCCTGTTCGCGCTCGCCATCGAGGGAATCGCCATGTACGCGCTTTTCGCCTTCATCGAGATGCGAACGACCCGCTGGGCGTTCCGCTCCTCCCTCGGCACCGGCACCTGACCGCGCTTGCCTCCGCCATCGAGGCGATCCTGCTTGAGGATTTCGACGAGCGGATTCTCGCGTTCGACAGCGGCGCGGCGCGCGCCTGCGCGGGCATCGCCGCCGCACGCCGTGCCACCGGTCGCACCGTCTCTCCGGCGGACTGCCAGATCGCGGCGATCGCCCGCTCCCGCGACCTGACGGTGGCGACGCGGAACGTGCGGGACTTCGAGAGTTTCGACGTCGAGGTCGTCAATCCCTGGACGGCCGCATGAGCGACACGACCGAAGTCTTCGCGCGCGTCAAGATCGACGCCCTGCACAAGGACGCCGGCTGGAACCTGACCAAGGGTTCGAGCGTCCGGTTCGAGCACGCGTTTCCCGACGGCACGCAGGCCGATTACGTACTTTGCGACCGGCCGGGCTGGCCGATGGCGGCGCTGGAGGCCAGGAGGCGCTGTCCACCGAAGTCACGCGCGGGCGGTGCAAACTGCTGGGCGAGATGGCGACGGAAACCGGCAAGACACGCACGGCGGCGGCCTTCATCAAGCGGATATTGAATCAGCTCCTCGCTGCGTTCAGGCAAGCCTCGATCTCGTCGACCCAGTCACCAGCCCTCATACCGGTCGGACGCGCCGTCATGCGTGCCGCCAAGGCAGACTCAAGAATTCGGCTTCGGCTCAGAACGAGTGCGACTCGGCTCACATTGTTGACACTGGAACCAAGGACCGGAGAACCGGAGGTGTTCGCCTCGTCGGCAGTAGCGCCAACAGCCTCTGAGCCGGTGTCGCGCAAATCGCGCGCCGATGACGGATTTGACCGAGGACCGCGTTATCCGAACGCGTGAACGAGTAAAGCGAGCGCAACGCCGAGACAGATGGTGGCGGCTACCATGCCGCGTCGTACGGCTCGGTGGCCCCCCGGATGGGCGAGTTCGTGAGGATGATGGCCGGGAAACGCTGGATCGAGGGAACGGTCGGCGAGCGCAAGCGCCCCGGAGCCTACTGCACGGGCTTCGCGAAATCCCGCACCCCT
>JAPOPW010000005.1:0-25000 GCA_026712715.1 Immundisolibacterales bacterium
CCCGCGCCGCCCCACGCCGGCCCTCTTCGCCCTCTCCGGGGCCGGGCCCCGGCTCGCGGGCCGCTAGCCCGGAAACCCCCGGTGCGCCGTGGCAAGGCGCCATTCCCCAGCGGGTGCGAACCCCGCCCGGCAACTGTCGCTCCAGCCGGTGTCGCGCGCTGACGGGCCCCGGAGAGGGGAGGGCGCGGGCGGTACTGGTCACTACTCGCGAAGTAATGTAGCTTTTCCGGTCCATGACGGACGGAGCGTTCACCCTGTTCGACGCGCGCGGCCGGAAAAATCTCACCCGTGCGGAGCGCGAGCGCTTCCTCGCCGCGGCCCGCGAGCTCGTGAGCCGGGTGTGGGCGTAGGATCGGACGGGCGAAGAGGAGGCACGAGATGGCCGCATCCAGACGCGAGGCGCTCGCCAGGCGGGGGAGGGCGACCTACCAGGATGTGCTCGACGCGCCGGCGCACCTGGTCGCGGAGATCGTTGACGGGACGCTCCACACGCACCCGCGGCCGGCGCCGGCGCACACCATCGCGAGCTCGGTACTTGGCGGCGAGCTCAATCCGCCGTTCCACCGTGGCCGCGGTGGCCCGGGCGGATGGTGGATCCTCAACGAGCCCGAGCTGCACCTGGGCGACGACATCCTCGTGCCGGATCTTGCGGGCTGGCGCCGGGAGCGCATGCCCGAACCACCAGACACCGCGTATTTCAGTGTAGCGCCGGACTGGACATGCGAGGTGCTGTCGGCCTCGACGCGCCGGGTCGACCTTCAGGAGAAGCGGCCGGTCTACGCACGCGAGGGCGTCGCGCACCTGTGGCTCATCGATCCAATCGACCGGACGCTCGAGGCGTTCGAGCTCCGGGACGGGGAGTGGGTGCTAATCGGATGCGCGAAGGACGACGAGGCGGTGAGCATCCGCCCCTTCGACGCGATCACGTTCAGCCTCGAAGACCTTTGGCCGTGAGGGAGATCTTCGCCGTCCCCCTGGTTGTTCAGCGCCGTTCGACGGCGTATCGTGTGACGTGAGACGCACCGCGCCGGAGCGCGTTGCCCTCCTTCCGAGGCCCGCGTTCCAGGCGCTCGCCCCTCGACCGTCCCCGGGGCGGATTCTCCGACTGCTGAAGCTTCTCCTTCCGTGAGCCGACGCATCAGCGCCATGTCCTCGGCGCTCGCCCCGCGCGGCGTGTAGTACAGCGACAAGCGACTCGAGCCAAGCAGCTCGCTCTGGCGCCGCACGCTCAACCGACCCCCGCGTTCGAACATCTTTCCGGGACCACCTCAGAGATTGCCGTATATGGTAATTTTTCGCGATGAAATTCGAAGAAGCGGTCGACATCGTCTCTGAAGAGCCGTTGTTCGAGACCGGGCTGCTGCTGGCGGGAAATGTCGATGCGGCCGATGTTCGGCGCCAGCTCTCGCGCTGGACCCGACGCGGACGCATTCACCAGTTGCGGCGCGGACTGTACGTGCTGGCGCCTCCCTGGCGGAAACGGCCCCCCCATCCGTTCCTGGTCGCGAATCGGCTGGCGCCGGGCTCCTACGTCAGCGGCCTCTCGGCGCTGGCGCTCGCGGGAGCGATTCCGGAGTACGTGGCGGAAACGACCAGCGTCACCTCGGGCCGGCCGGAGCTTCGCACCACGCCGCTCGGCCGCTTCTCCTTCCGGCACCTGAAGGACGGCCTGATGTTCGGCTACCGGCACCTCGCCCTTGGACACGGCCAGTCCGCTTTCGTGGCGGAGCCGGAAAAGGCGATCCTCGACATGGTTCACCTTCACCCCGGCGGCAATCGCAGGTCGTACCTGGAGGCGCTGCGCCTTGACTTCGATGCGCTGGACCTCGATCGGCTGGGGGCGCTTGCGGCCATTGCGGCGACGCCCAAGCTCGCCCGGGCCGAGCGGGTCCTTCGCACCATCGCCGGCGACGCGCCGGCCGGCGAAGCGGTATGAAGGACCATCTCGGGCAGCTAGTTGCCGGACACGACCCCATGCGGGGCCGCAACATCGCACGCGAGTACCTGCAGGCGAGGATTCTCGGTGCGCTGCAGCGTGCCGGGGCGATGACGTCGCTGGCGTTTCACGGCGGCACCAGCCTGCGGTTCCTGTTCGGCCTGCCGCGGTACTCCGAGGACCTCGACTTCGCATTGGAAGGCGAGCCCTCGCGCTACGATCTTCGCCGCACTCTTCGGGCGGTCCGCGCGGAGCTGGCGGCGGAGGGCTACCGCGTCGAGCCCTGTGCGCTCGTCGCGACGCTTGACATGGCCGGCCGACTCGGCGCCGGGCCGAGCCCGTCAGTACCGCCGGCGCCCGCCGCCCCGGCCCCCACCCCGGCCGCCGCGCCCGCCGGCCTTCTCCTTGGAGATGTTGACGATCAGGTTGCGCCCGTGCAGCGGCTTGCCGTTCATCACCAGCGCGCTCTCCGCGAACTTCTGCGCGGAGAAGGTGACGAACGCGAAGCCCCGGGACTGGCCCGTGTCCCGATCCATGACCAGCCGGACCTCGTCGATGCCGCCGTACGGCGAGAATGCCGCCTCGACGTCGTCCTGCGTCGTCGAGTATGCGAGGTTGCCTACGAAGAGCTTGTTCTGCTGCACCTGAATGCCTCCTTGTGAATCGATATCGAGCGACCGTCTCGCGAGAGGATCGGCGGAACGGGGTTGCCGCTGCGGGCTCCTCGCACCCTCGCTGCGCCAGTCTCGCACGGTTCGCCCTCGACCGTCGTTCAGGCGGCGTCGACGATGCGCCGGAGGATGCCCGCGAAGACGCCGGGCTGAATCCGATCGCCCGTCGGACCGGGTGCGAGCCGGCCCCGGGGGCGCCCCCTTCGGGCGTTGATCGGGGGCGGGGCGGGCAGGTACAATCCGCCTTTCGTCCGAGAGGGCGGCACTCCCCACGGGAGGGTCCCGAGCCCGGGTCCAGGTGCAGCGGAATGGGTGAGGGGAGCCTCCCGCTTTGTTTGAAGGGGAGGCGTGCGGATGCGGCGCGAGGCCCCCGGTACGGGGGATGGTCTGGCACGGGACGTGGTTCGCCTCGCCTCGGCGCAAGCGGCCCTCGCGCTCGCCGCCGCCGGTGCGTTCCTGGTGTTCCGGGACGCGGCCGCGGCGGGAGGGGCGCTCGCCGGGAGCGGCATCGCCCTCGCGCTGACCGCGCTGCACGCGCGCCGTGTCCGGCTCGCGACCCGGGCCACCCGTTCGCGGCCCGGGGCGGAGACGCTGGTGCTCGGGATTGGGGTGTTCGAGCGTTTCGCGGTCGCCGCGGCGCTGTTCGCCCTCGGGATCGGCTACTGGAAGCTCGCTCCGGTGCCGATGATCGCGGGGTTTGCCGTGTGCCAGGTCGGCTGGTTCCTCGCCGGGTCGCTGCACGGCGCGGGCGGGACGCCACGGAGATGACGCACGTGCGAGCGAAGAGAACCGGAGTCGACAGACTTGGCTGACACGAGCGCGGCGGCCCAGCCCGCGACCGACAACCCGGTCGAGTACATCCAGCACCACCTGACGAACCTGTGCCTCGGGTGCGACCCCGAGACCCACCGGGCGTCGGGCCTCATCGACTTCTCCGTGTTCTTCCTCGACACCTTCCTCGTCAGCCTGTTCCTCGCCGGGCTCATCATGCTCGCCGCGTGGCGGGTCGGGCGGCGCATCGACCCCGACAACCCCACCGGCCTCCAGAACGTGCTCGAGATCCTGGTCGAGTTCGTGAACGGCATGGTGCGCGACGTCTTTCCGAAGCCGAACGTCCTCGTCGGCCCGCTCGGGCTCACCATCTTCGTGTGGGTCTTCCTGATGAACCTGATGGACCTCATCCCGGTGGACCTCGTCCCGTGGCTGATGTTCGAGGCCGGCGTCCCCTACTTCAAGGTGGTCCCGACCACCAACCTCGACGCCACCTTCGGGCTCTCGCTCAGCATCTTCCTGCTCATCATCGTCCACAACGTGCGCGAGCGCGGGGCGTGGGGCTACGTCAAGACGTACCTCAGCCATCCGTTCGGGATCTGGCTCTTCCCGGTCAACGTCGCGATGACCCTCATCGAGGAGATCGCGAAGCCGCTCAGCCTGGGGCTGCGCCTGTTCGGGAACCTCTTCGCCGGGGAGCTCCTGTTCATCCTGATCGCGCTGCTCCCGTTCTGGGCCCAGTTCGTTCCGGGCGGCGCCTGGGCCATCTTCCACGTTCTGGTGATCACCTTGCAGGCGTTCATCTTCATGTTGCTGTCGATCGTCTATATCTCGCTCGCATACCAGGACGATCACTGAGTTTCCACCCAACGCGACCTTCGAGGAGATACAAATGCTGGAGGCAGCAGACATCGCGTCGATCTACTACGCAACCGCGATCGGCGTCGGCATCATCCTGGCCGCGGCCGGACTCGGGTCCGCCCTCGGCTGGGGTCTCATCTGCGGCAAGTACATCGACGGGATCGCCCGTCAGCCGGAGCTTCGCCCGCAGCTCCTCGTGCAGATGCTGTTCACCGGGGGGCTGATGGAAGCCTTCCCCATGATCGTGCTCGGCATCTCGATGTGGCTCATTCTGGCCAATCCCTTCATCGGGGCGGCCCAGGCGGCCCTCGGCGGCTGACGTGAGCCGCGGGCGGTCCATGAGCACGAGAGCCTCCGCGCGCGGCGGAGGAGGGGGACGACGGTGAACGTGACGGCCACACTGTTCGGGCAGATGGGCACCTTCCTGGTGCTCGTCCTGTTCGTGATGAAGTTCCTCTGGCGGCCGATACTCGACGCGCTGGAGGACCGCCGCAAGCGGATTGCGGACGGCCTCGCCGCGGCCGAGCAGGGCCACGAGAGCCAGGCGCGGGCCGAGGAGCAGGCGCAGGAGGTGCTGAAGGAGGCGCGCGAGCAGGCGAGCGAGATCATCTCGCAGGCCCAGCGCCGGGGCTCCGAGATCGTCGAGGAGTCCAAGGCGTCGGCGCGCAACGAGGGGGAGCGGATCCTCGTCGCGGCGCGGGCCGAGGTCGACCAGGAGTCCATGCGGGCGCGCGAGGCGCTGCGCAGCGAGGTGGGCCGGATCGCGCTCGTCGGCGCGGAGCGGCTGCTCCGGCGCGAGGTGGACGCGGACCGGCACGCGGAGCTGCTCGGGCAGCTCGCCGAGGAGCTGTAGGCGCCTCCCGCGATGGACGATTCGATTACCCTCGCCCGGCCCTACGCGCAGGCCGCCTATCGCCAGGCGGAGCGCGAGGGCGCGGTGGATGCGTGGTCCGCGGGGCTGGAGCTGCTGGCCGCGGTGACCGGGAATCCGGACCTGGCCGGGCTGCTCGCGGACCCGCGGGTCCCGGCGGACCGGGTGACCGAGCTCGTGCTCGACGTGTGCGGCGACGCGCTCTCCGCGACGATGGCGAACTTCGTGCGGGTGCTCGGCGAGGGCCGACGCCTCGGCGCGGGGCCGGAGATTGCGCGCCAGTACGAGACCGAGCGCCGGCGCCGGGCCGGGCGGAGCGCGGTCGAGGTGGTCTCCGCGTACGCGCTCGATGCGGCGCAGGCGAGGATGCTGGCCGCGGCGATCGGGCGGCGGCTCGGCCGCGAGCTGACCCTCACGACGTCGGTTGACGAGTCGCTCATCGGCGGGGTGGTCATCCGGATCGGCGACTCCGTCATCGACGCGTCGCTCGCCGGGCGGCTGCGCGAGCTCGCGCACGACCTGGTGTGAATCCCTTCCCGGCCCGGGCGCGGTCGAACGAGGCCGCCGGGCGGGACAACCGCGGAGCAGGTTGCGAACAATGAAACCGGCCACGGCTGAAGTCAGCGAATTCGTCTGCGAGGCAGGAAACGAACGATGAAAACGGGCACGGCTGAAGTCAGCGGATTCGTCTGCGAGACAGGAAACGAACAATGAAACCGGGCACGACTGAAGTGAGCGAATTCGTCTGCGAGGCGGGAAACGAACGATGAAACTTAGCGCGACGGAAATCAGCGAGCTCATCCGCGAGCGGATCGAGACCTTCGAGATCCGGACGGAGACCCGGACCGAAGGGAGCGTCGTCACCCTGACGGACGGGATCGCCCGCGTCCACGGCCTGAGCGACGTGATGCAGGGGGAGATGGTCGAGTTCCCCGGCAACACCTACGGCCTCGCGCTGAACCTGGAGCGCGACTCGGTCGGCGCCGTCGTGCTCGGGGACTACGAGCACATCTCCGAGGGCGACGTGGTGCGGTGCACCGGGCGCATCCTCGAGGTGCCGGTCGGGCGCGGGGTGCTCGGACGGGTGGTCAACTCGCTCGGCGAGCCGATCGACGGGCGCGGCCCCATCGAGGCCGAGGCGCGCCGCCCCATCGAGCAGATCGCGCCCGGGGTCATCACCCGCCAGTCGGTCGGGCAGCCGGTGCAGACCGGGCTAAAGTCCATCGACGCGATGATCCCGATCGGCCGCGGCCAGCGCGAGCTCATCATCGGTGACCGGCAGACCGGGAAGACCGCGGTCGCGATCGACACCATCATCAATCAGAAGGGCTCGGGCATCAAGTGCATCTACGTCGCCATCGGGCAGAAGAACTCCTCCATTGCGGCGGTGGTCCGCAAGCTCGAGGAGCACGATGCGATGGAGCACACGGTGGTGGTGGCCGCCCCCGCCGCGGACTCCGCGGCGATGCAGTACATCGCGCCGTACAGCGGCTGCGTGATGGGCGAGTACTTCCGCGACCGGGGCGAGGACGCCCTCATCATCTACGACGACCTCACCAAGCAGGCCTGGGCGTACCGCCAGATCTCGCTGCTGCTGCGCCGCCCGCCGGGGCGTGAGGCGTACCCCGGGGACGTCTTCTACCTGCACTCGCGGCTCCTCGAGCGGGCCGCGCGCATCAACGCGAACGAGGTCGAGCGGCGCACGGACGGCGAGGTGAAGGGGCAGACCGGCTCGCTCACCGCCCTTCCGATCATCGAGACCCAGGCGGGCGACGTGTCGGCGTTCGTGCCGACCAACGTCATCTCCATCACCGACGGGCAGATCTTCCTCGAGACGGATCTCTTCAACGCCGGCATCCGCCCGGCCGTCAACGCGGGGCTCTCGGTGTCCCGGGTGGGGGGCGCGGCCCAGACCACCATCATCCGCAAGCTCGGCGGCGGGGTGCGGCTCGCCCTCGCGCAGTACCGCGAGCTCGCCGCGTTCGCGCAGTTCGCCTCCGACCTCGACGAGACGACCCGCCGGCAGCTCGAGCGCGGGCAGCGGGTCATGGAGATGATGAAGCAGATGCAGTACGCGCCGATGAGCATCTCGCAGATGGCCGTCAGCCTGTTCGCGGTGGACCGGGGGTACCTCGACGACCTGCCGCTCGACAAGATTGCGGGCTTCGAGGTGGCCCTGCACGGCTACATGCACGCCGAGCACGGCGAGCTCATGGGCACCATCGACGAGACCGCGGACTTCAACGACGAGATCGAGGCCGGCCTCGGCGCGGCCGTCGACAGCTTCAAGTCCACCCACGCCTGGTAGGCCGGGGGCGGGCGGGCGCGCTCGCGAACCGGCGAACGGCGGCGACGACAACGGAAACCGAAATGGCTGCGGCGAAGGAAATCCGGACCAAGATCAAGAGCATCGCGAACACGCAGAAGATCACGCGCGCGATGGAGATGGTGGCCGCGAGCAAGATGCGCCGCGCGCTGGAGCGGCGAAACGCCGCCCGGCCGTATGCCCTCAAGATGCGCCAGGTCATCGCCCACATCGCGCAGGCCCACTCCGAGTACCGCCACCCGTTCATGGAGGTGCGCGAGCCGAAGCGGGTCGGCGTGCTGCTCGTCTCGACGGACCGGGGGCCTTGCGGGGGGCTCAACACCAACCTCTTCCGGAGCCTGCTGCGCGAGATGGAGGGGTGGAGCGAGTCCGGCCTCGAGGTCGACGCCTGCGTCATCGGGAACAAGGGCTCGATGTTCCTGCGCCGCCTGCGGGCGAACGTCGTCGGCCAGGCCACCCACGTCGGCGACGAGCCGCGGGTGGCGGACCTGGTCGGGGTGGTGCGGGTGCTGCTCGCCGCCTACGAGGAGGAGCGCCTCGACCGGGTGTACATGGTCTACAACGACTTCGTGAACTCGATGACCCAGCGGCCGCGGGTCGAGCAGATCCTGCCCTTCGTCTCCGCGGAGGAGGAGTCGCTGGACGTCTACTGGGACTACCTCTACGAGCCCGGCGCCCCCGAGGTGCTCGACCGGGTGTTCGTGCGCTACGTCGAGTCGCTCGTGTACCAGGCGGTGATGGAGAACGGGGCGAGCGAGCAGGCGGCCCGGATGGTGGCGATGAAGGCGGCGACGGACAACGCGGGGACGCTCATCGACGAGCTGAACCTCGCCTACAACAAGGCGCGCCAGGCGGCGATCACCCAGGAGATCTCGGAGATCGTGGGCGGCGCGGCCGCGGTGTGAGCGAGCCGGCGCGGCGCGCGCCGGGGCGCACGCGAGCCGGGGCGCAGGCGAGCCGGAGGCGAACCCGCAACGAACCCGAGGCGGACACGAAGCGAGCGCGGAGCGAGCGCAAGGCGGACGAGAGACGCGGACACGACGCGGACCCAATCGATTCCCGCCCGGGCGGGACGAATACCGAGGACATGACGCATGAGCGGTGGAGAAGTCGTACAGATCATTGGCGCGGTGGTGGACGTCGAGTTCCCGCGCGGCGCGATTCCCAGGGTCTATGACGCGCTCCGGCTCGACGAGCAGGACCTCACCCTCGAGGTGCAGCAGCAGCTCGGCGACGGGGTGGTCCGGACGATCGCGATGGGCTCGACGGACGGGCTGAAGCGCGGGGTCGAGGTGGTGAACACGGGCGAGCCGATCTCGGTGCCGGTCGGCGAGAAGACCCTCGGGCGCATCGTGGACGTGCTCGGAAGGCCGGTGGACGAGGCGGGCGACGTGGGGGCGGAGGAGCACTGGACCATCCACCGCGACCCGCCCGCCTACGCCGATCAGGCGCCGACGGTCGAGCTCCTGGAGACGGGGATCAAGGTCGTCGACCTCATCTGCCCGTTCGCCAAGGGCGGCAAGGTCGGGCTCTTCGGCGGCGCCGGGGTCGGCAAGACGGTGTGCGTGATGGAGCTCATCCGCAACATCGCGATCGAGCACAGCGGCTACTCCGTCTTCGCCGGGGTGGGGGAGCGCACCCGCGAGGGCAACGACCTCTTCCACGAGATGACGGAGAGCGGGGTGCTCGACAAGGTGGCCCTTTGCTACGGGCAGATGAACGAGCCGCCCGGGAACCGGCTCCGGGTCGCGCTCACCGGGCTCACCATGGCGGAGTACTTCCGCGAGGAGGGGCGCGACGTGCTCCTCTTCATCGACAACATCTACCGCTACACCCTGGCCGGGGTCGAGGTGTCGGCCCTCCTCGGGCGCATGCCTTCGGCGGTCGGCTACCAGCCGACCCTCGCCGAGGAGATGGGGGTGCTGCAGGAGCGCATCACCTCGACCCGGACCGGCTCCATCACCTCCATCCAGGCGGTGTACGTGCCGGCCGACGACCTGACCGATCCGTCGCCCGCGACGACCTTCGCCCACCTCGACGCGACGGTGGTGCTCTCGCGGCAGATCGCGGAGCTCGGCATCTACCCCGCGGTGGACCCGCTCGACTCCACCAGCCGTCAGCTCGACCCCCAGGTGCTCGGCCAGGAGCACTACGACGTGACGCGCGCGGTGCAGAGCACCCTGCAGCGCTACAAGGAGCTGAAGGACATCATCGCGATCCTCGGCATGGATGAGCTCTCGGACGAGGACCGGCTGACCGTGACCCGGGCGCGCAAGCTCGAGCGCTTCCTCTCGCAGCCGTTCTTCGTGGCGGAGGTGTTCACCGGGTCGTCCGGCAAGTACGTCCCGCTGCGCGAGACGATCGCGGGGTTCAAGGCCATCGTCGACGGCGAGTACGACCACCTTCCCGAGCAGGCCTTCTACATGGTCGGCGGCATCGAGGAAGCGGTCGAGAAGGCGAAGACCCTGTGAGCCGGGGCGCCCGTCCGGGCGGCGCCGGCCGCGGTAGCCGCGACGGCCGCGGTCGTACCGACCGCGAGTGCGCCGGCCGTGACCGCGACCGCGACGGAGGAGGAGGCAGGCGATGGCCGTGACCACGCAGCTCGACGTCGTGAGCGCCGAGCGCGAGATCTTCTCCGGCGAGGTGGAGATGGTGTTCGCGCCCGCGGCCGAGGGCGAGGTCGGGATCATGCCCGGGCACAGCGCCCTCATCACCACCCTCGCGCCGGGCGAGGTGCGGGCGGTCATGCCGGGGGGCGAAGAGGAGGCGTTCTACGTCTCGGGGGGCATCCTCGAGGTGCAGCCGCACGTGGTGACGGTGCTCACCGACACGGCGCTGCGGGCCGAGGACGTCGACGAAGCGGCCGCCGCGGCGGCCAAGGAGCAGGCCGAGCAGGCGCTGCACGATCGGCAGGCGCAGATCGACTACGCGACGGCCCGGGCGGAGCTCGCCCAGGCGGTCGCGCAGCTCCGGACCCTGGAGCGGATGCGCCGGCGCTCCGGCCGGGCCTGAGACCTGCGGCCCGCCGCCTCGGCCGGCCGGCCGGCGGGCTCGCTCGCGGCGCCGCATCCACCGGGGGGAGCCGCGCATGATGGAGCTCGAAGTCGTCGTGCTCGCCGCCGGCGACGGGACGCGGATGCGCTCCGCCCGTTCGAAGGTCCTCCACGAGGTGGCGGGGCGTCCGCTCCTCGCGTGGGTGGTAGAGGCCGCCCGCGGACTCGAGCCGGCTGCGATCCACGTCGTCTACCGGGACGAGGCGGTTCGTAGGGGCCTCGAGAGCGCGCTGGAGGCGGGCGCGCCGCCGTTGCGGTGGGTGGTGCAGCCCCGGCCCCTCGGCACCGGTCACGCGGTCGCCCAGGCGCTCCCTCGTGTTTCCGACGGGCGCGCGGTGGTGGTAGTCTACGGCGACGTGCCCGGGGTCGATTCCGGTTCGCTCCGTCGCATCCGGCCAAATGCAGATCCGGCTCGGCTCGTGCTCCTTACCGCGAGGACCGAGTATTCGGACGGCTACGGCCGGGTGCGGCGGGGCCCTGACGGCCGGGTTCTCGGCATCGTGGAGGAGCGCGACGCGAGCCCGGCCGAGCGCGCGATCCGCGAGGTCAATACCGGCATCCTGGCCGCCCCGGTCGGCCCTCTCCGGCGCTGGGTGGCCGCGCTCTCGGCCGGCAACGCGCAGGGCGAGTACTATCTCACCGACGTGGTCGCGATGGCGGTGGAGGAGGGCTTCGTCGTGGAGCCGGTGGAGCTTTCGAATCCGGACGACTGGATGGGGGTCAACGACCGCGTCGAGCTCGAGGCGGCGGAGAGCCGCATGCGCCGGCGCCGGGCGGAGGAGCTGATGCGCGGCGGGGTCACCGTGCGCGATGCGTCGCGGATCGACGTTCGCGGGGCGGTGGAAGCCGCGCAGGACGTCACCATCGACGTGGGCGTGGTCCTCGAGGGCCGGGTCCGGATCGGCCGGGGGGCGGTCATCGGGCCGTATTCCGTGCTCCGCGACGCGGAGATCGGCGAGGGTGCGACGGTGCGCTCGCACTGCGTCGTCGAGGGTGCGCGGGTCGCCGCCGGGGCCACCGTCGGACCGTTCGCCCGGCTGCGCCCGGGCACCGACGTCGGGGAAGACGCCCGGATCGGGAACTTCGTCGAGGTCAAGGCGTCGCGGATCGGGGCGGGCTCGAAGGCAAGCCATCTCTCCTACGTCGGCGACGCCGAGGTGGGGCGCGACGTCAACATCGGGGCCGGGACCATCACATGCAACTACGACGGGCAGGCCAAGCACCGCACGACGATCGAGGACGGGGCGTCCATCGGCTCCGGGGTCGAGCTCGTCGCCCCCATCACCGTCGGGAAGGGGGCGACGGTCGGCGCCGGGTCGACCCTGACCCGCGACGCCCCCGCCGGGCAGCTCACCGTGGCGCGCAGCCGGCAGACGAGCATCGCGCGCTGGAAGCGCCGTTTCCGGGGCGGCGGCTGATGCCGCGCGTCGCGTCCGCCGCGCCGGGGAGGCTCTGAAGACCATGTGCGGAATCGTCGGGGCGGTCGCGCGGCGCGACGTGGTGCCCTTCCTCCTCGAAGGGCTCCGGCGGGTCGAGTACCGGGGCTACGACTCGGCGGGGCTCGCGGTGATGCGCGACCGCATCGACCGGGTGCGCACGGCGGGCAAGGTGGCCGAGCTCGAGGCGCTCGTGGAGCGGTCGCGCCCGCACGGGAGCACCGGCATCGCCCACACCCGGTGGGCCACGCACGGAGAGCCGAACGAGACGAACGCGCACCCCCTCATGTGCGGCGAAGAAGTGGCGGTGGTGCACAACGGGATCATCGAGAACCACGCCGACATCCGCGCCGCGCTCGTCGAGTCCGGTTACCGGTTCGACTCGGAGACCGACACGGAGGTGATCGGACACCGGATCCACCGCGATCTCGCACGGGGCGACGACCTCGTCGAGGCGGTGCGCAGCACGGTCCTGGTCCTGGAGGGCTCCTACGCGTTCGGGGCGGTGGCGACGGGCGATCCGCATCGCCTCGTCGCGGCGGTGCGGGGCAGCCCGCTCGTCGTCGGGGTCGGCGCGGGCGAGCACTTCATCGCCTCCGACGTGGCCGCCCTCATCGGGGTCACCCGCCAGTACATGGTGCTCCAGGACGGCGACATCGCGGACGTCACCGCCGATGCGGTGCAGGTGACGGACCGCGACGGCCGTGCGGTCCACCGGCCCGTCTTCACCAACACCCTGAGCCCCACGATGGTCGATCGCGGGAAGTGGCGTCACTTCATGGCGAAGGAGATCCACGAGCAGCCCCAGACCGTGGCGGCGGCGCTTGCCGGCCGGATCTACGGCGAGCGGGTGCTGGAGGCGGCGTTCGGTCCGAGCGCGCCGGAGGTGTTCGACCGGGTCCGGGCGGTTCAGATCATCGCGTGCGGGACGGCGTACCACGCCGGACTGGTGGCCCGGCACTGGTTCGAGCGTCTCGCGGGCGTGCGGTGCCGGGTGGAGCAGGCGAGCGAGTTCCGCTACCGCGAGCCGCTGGGCGATCCGGACACCCTGGTGGTGGCGCTCTCCCAGTCCGGCGAGACGGCCGATACCCTCGGCGCCCTGGACGAGGCGGGGCGGCAGGGGTTCGGGCCGTCGCTCGGCATCGTGAACGTGCCGAACAGCTCGCTCGTGCGTGCCGTGGACCTGGTGCTGATGACCAGCGCGGGACCGGAGATCGGGGTCGCTTCGACCAAGGCGTTCACCGCCCAGCTCGTGGCCCTGCTCCTGCTGGTGGTGGCGGTCGGCCGGCGCCGGCGACTGAGCGCCGCGATGGAGGCTCGTATCGTGAGCGAGCTCGAGGCGCTGCCGAAGTGGTGCGAGAAGGCGTTGCGCCTCGGTCCGGCCGTGGACGAGCTGGCCGCGGAGTTCGCCGACAAGCGCCACGCCCTCTTTCTCGGGCGCGGGGTGCACTACCCGGTGGCGATGGAGGGGGCGCTCAAGCTGAAGGAGATCTCGTACATCCACGCAGAGGCGTATCCGGCCGGCGAGCTCAAGCACGGGCCCCTTGCCCTGGTCGACAAGGAGATGCCGGTGGTGGCGGTGGCCCCGAACGACGCGCTGCGCGCGAAGCTTCGCTCGAACCTGGAGGAGGTGCGGGCGCGGGGCGGGATCCTCTACGTGTTCGGCGAGGACATGGGCGGCGACTGGAACGGCGCGCGGGTGCTCTCCATGCCCTCGGTCGGGTCCATCGTCGCGCCGGTGGTGCACACGATCCTGCTCCAGCTCCTCGCCTACCACGTGGCGGTGCTCAAGGGCACGGACATCGATCAGCCGCGCAACCTCGCGAAATCCGTCACGGTGGAGTAGGCGGCCGCCTCGCGAGGGAGCTGGCTCACGAGAAGAGCCTGACGAGGCGGCGCGAGCCGAACGGGGACCCGGAATGCCGCAGAGTACCGAAGCGCCGCTGCCCTGGCCGGTACGCGGGGTCTACGCAGTCACCCCGGAGGGCCTGACCGGCCCGGACCTCGCGGCCGCCGTCGCGAACGCCGTGGAGAACGGCGTTGCGGCGGTTCAGTACCGGGACAAGTCCGCCGACCCCGCCCGGCGCCGGCGCGACGCCGCGGCCCTCGTCGCGGTCTGCCGCCCGCGCCGCGTGCCGCTCATCGTCAACGACGACGTGGAGCTCGCCGCCGCCGCCGGGGCGGACGGCGTGCACCTCGGCCGCGACGACGAAGCCCTTGCCGCCGCCCGGGCCCGGCTCGGCGATGCTGTGACCGTCGGCGTCTCCTGCTACGACGATGCGGGCCGCGCCCGCGCGGCCGCGCGCGGCGGGGCGGACTACGTGGCGTTCGGGAGCTTCTTCCCCTCCCTCACCAAGCCCGGAGCGATTCGGGCCACGACCGGCCTCGCCGCCGCCGTCCGCCCATCCGTCACGGTCCCGATCGTGGCCATCGGCGGCATCACGGCGGAGAACGCGCCGCCCCTCCTCGCGGCCGGAATCGATCTCGTCGCCATCGTCAACGCGATATTTGGAGCGCCCGACATCGGCCGCGCGACGCGCCGCCTCGTCGGGCTCTTCTCGTAACCCACTGCCTCGCGAGGCGGGCGCCCGCTCCGCCGTGGCCGACTGCGCGAGGCGGCGCGGCCGATTGCGATTCATCGAGGCCGATCGACGGCGCTG
The DNA here is from genome assembly GCA_026712715.1 of Immundisolibacterales bacterium. GTDB lineage: Bacteria > Pseudomonadota > Gammaproteobacteria > HK1 > HK1 > JAJDXW01. The sequence goes on from JAPOPW010000005.1 coordinate 14,586, forward strand.
TCCGGGAACGGCCGTGACGAGTAAGATGACCGATCACGCTTGACGGCAGGGACACGGTTTTCGAGCTGATGGGAAGGATCTCGCCGGCTGGTGCGGTGTTCGGTATTCTGGTCACGGCACTTTCCGGATGCGTCGATGATGGTGGCGTCAGCCCTGGACTGACGATTCCGGGGCCGGGCTCGCTTCGCTCGGGGGAGGCCGGCTCCTCCCTGTCGCGAGACGGTGTTCTCTCCATGCGGACGGGGGCCGCGTCCGCTCCGGATGCGCCCGTCGGGCCGGGGGATGCATCGCCGGTCTCCGGTGACCTCGCCTCGGCCGGCACCGCCGCGCCGCAAGGCCGGCACGCGCCGGGACCGGACCCCTTCGGCCGACTGCCCGGTTCCGCCGTCGACCCCGATTGGCCGGGCGACGGCCCGGCCGACCGGAGCCCCTTGTCCTCCGTCCGCGCGGGTATCGCGGGGACCCGGCCGGGCGCGCTGAGCATTCCGGATCACTCTCAGGACAACCCCGAGGCCGCCGACCTGCTCGACCATTGGGGGCACCGGCGCGTCCAGGGCATCGTGGAAGGTCTTTCCCTCGCCGCCGCCGTGCCGGGGACGGCCGGAGCCGGGGCCGGAGCGACGGCGCCGCCGGCCGACGTGCTGGCGGACGCGGGCCGGCGGTTGGCGCAGGAGATCGAGGACGGCGACGGGGTCCGGCTCCTCGGCTCGCGCCGTGGCATCACCTACGGCCGATGGACGGGCGGTCCGGCGGATACCCTGTCGATCGACTTCGACGTCTCGCGGGCGGGGCCGCAGGTGCGGAACGACTCGGCGTTCCGCGCCATGCTCGAGCGCGCCGGCAAGTCCTGGACCCGCCGGATCGCGGATACCTGGCCCGCGTGGGAGCGCCCTCCCGGAGACTACAAGGGATGGCTGTGGGACGACGACACGCTCGAAACCAGGGTATGGATTGAGGAGGATGGCGAGACGAGCGCCCGGCTCGAGATCGATGTCAAGGACAACGAACTTGCCGGGACGCCCATTGGGCGGGGCGGCGGCTCGAGCCGTCGCGCCCCCGGCCGGTTCTGGGAGCCGCGTTTTGGAACGATCCAGATCGACACGGAGTATCTCGAGGAGGCTGGCGAGGCCGGGCTGTTCAGGACGTTGACGCACGAGATCGGGCACGTGCTCGGCGCGTGGACGACCGGGGACGAGCCCTCGGAGCGCATCGAATCGCGGATCGACCGGGCGGCGGGAACCTGGACCGGGGCGAACGTGGTCGCGCTGCACGGTGGTCCGGCGCCGTTCCAGGACGCCGCCGATCCGCACACCTCGGTCGGTGGCGAGCGAAGTCCGTTCGCCACCACGTACGATTTCGACCACTCCGGGGTTTGCACCTCGCTCCTCGCCTATTGCAGCAGCCGGAACCCGCGGCCGGTGTTCGTGCCGCATGCCATCGATTTCGCGTTCCTCGCGGACATCGGGATGACCGTGCGGGAGGAGACCACGCGGCCCGAGACGTACGGCCTGCTCGGGTGGACCGACCACGCCGGGTTCTCGCTCTCCGTGTCCCGCGACCTGCGGATCGGTCTGTTCGGTGGCGGATCGGGGGGCTATCGCCGCAACTGGCGCCGCGACCCTCTCGACGTCACGGATTGGCTGGCCGTGGACGTCGATGTGTTCGGGCATCCCAGTTTCGGCGATCCTCGTCAGTCCTTTCCGACGGCCGCCGTCCACGGGACGGTCCGGTACGCGGGCGGACTGTTGGGTGCGGCGCTCGGCCATGCGGGGCTTCCGCCGGTGACCGGGAATACCAGCCTCGCGGTGAACCTGAACACCCTCTTCGGAACCGCGAGCTTCACCTCGCTCGCGATGCACGCCGACGGAGCTCCCGAGGTCTTCGCCGAGGGCAGCCTGCACTATCCGATCGAGCTTTCGGCCGACACAATCGTCGGCTCCGACACCGGTTCGACGCTCTGGGCCGACTTCTTCGGACCGGGGCACGGGTCCGTCGCCGGAAAGCTGCATGACCCGCTCGCGGGACTGCTGGCCGGCTTCGGCGCGACCCATGACGACCGGCCGAGCCGCGAAGAGGTGGTCGCCGTTGCCGACTACCTCGCGGGAAGCGCCTACCGGAGCGGTGCGGCCGATCCGGCCGATGACGGATGGTCCGGGTACCGGTGCGGAACGGATGCGGCCTGCGAGCATCGTCGTGCCGGCCCGGAAGGATGGGACGAGTGGACGGCGACGACTCGCTCCGAGGTCCTCGCCTCGACGGCGGGATGGCGTTGGCGGAACGACGAGAGACCCGTCGCGGACCTCGACTTCGTGCGCATCGAGGGGTGGTCGGTCGCGCCCGCGGACGGCGTCCGGGACGGTCGTGCGGCGGGCAGCCATACGGGAACGCTCGAGCACGTTTCGTTCACGAGCGGTTTCGAGAGCCGGGCGAGCTCGTCGACGGATCCGGACGGCGCGTTCTTGACGGCGGGCACTTCCTTCAATGGATGGGCCGGTTTCCAGGGGACGCGGTCGGGCGCCCGGCCCGAGGAGGTCGCAAGATGGTCGGGGCCGATGCTGGGTTACCAGACTCGGCGCCCGGCCGGCGGGACGCCATTCGTGGAAGGGCTCGCGAGCATCGATTTCTCGTTCTCCGACAATCTCGTGGACGTCGCGTTCTCCGAAGTTGCGAGCCGGGACGGTCGGCGGGAGGTTCCCGACTTCGCCTTCGAGGGCCTTCCGGTGGCGGAGGATGGAACGTTTGCGAGCGCCGGCACCGAAGGCACGATGGACGGCGCGCTCTTTGGCCCCGCCCAGGTGGAGGTGGCCGGCGCGTTCCACCATGAAGATGCGGAGGTCGCCGGGAGCTTCGGTGCACGGCGGGTGCCGGTCGCCGTGTCGTCCGAGGAGCGCGGTCCGGCCCCGCCGCCACCGCCGGTCGTCGACCTCGGCGACGCCCTGCATGTCGGAGCCGACGCCGCGCCGGAGCTCGACGCGCTCGGGGCCGGAGTCGGATTCGGTGGGGTCGCCGTCTCGTCCGGTGAGGTACGCGACGGCGAGAGTGCCGAGCGGGTGGTCGAGTACCTGAGGCAGCACATCGATGCGCAGGGTTTGTACGGATCGAGGACCCCGGGCCTCCCCACCCTGTCGGAGCCGCCGGTCGTGCGTCTGGCGGAAGGCACGGACGAGGAGCTCGCCGCGCATGTCGAGCACGCCGTCCAGCTCATCAACACCGCCTTGCCCGCAGAGAAGCGCATCCGCTTGAGCCCGGACCCGGCCCCGCCCCTGAGCGTGCTCGGGGATGTCCCCGATGGTCAGGTCTTCGTCGACTTCGCTCCGTCCGCGGACGACTGGGACCTGAGCAAGCTATACCCGCCTTCTTTGAGCGATGGGAACGGGAATCGGGTCGTGGTTGCCGAGGTCGATACGATTTCGGAGTACGACACCGCGGTGCAGCGATTGGAGTACCTCGGCACGCGGGCGGGACGAATCTGGTTCGACCGCGAAGTTCTCGAGACCGCTCTGAACACGGCGTGGGTACGGAATCGCGACACGGACGAGTGGGAGAGGGTGCTGCTGAAGTCCCGTCCCGTCGAGAGCTTCTCGGTGCAGCATTACTACCCGGACGAGTATGTCCCCTCGATCACGGCCAACGCGCTTCTTCGCGTCCTCGGACTGCTCGGGTACGTGGATCACACCGAGTTCCCGGACTCGGTGGTGCGGGACCACACGTATCCGTTTGTCGCGCACCTCCCGGCCATTGACGGCGAGGCCCTGTTCGCCGCGTACGGCAGGCTCGCCCCCGGCACGCAGCCCGAAGACCTGTCGGCCGAGAGTCTGGGGCCGTGGGAGGACACGTCCTTCCACCTGCGGGGGGACCTGGAGCTCGCGGACGGGGAGGCATCGTTCGGCGTCGCGCTCCGCAACGGCCTCGCGCGGCCCTGGTCCACGGGCACCGCCCCGCTGACGGACCTCGCGGACAACTCCGCCCTGTTCGGCACCGCGAGCTGGAGCGGCGCGCTGCTCGGGGTCACGCCGTCGGCGGAGACGGTCGCCGGCGAGGCGCGCCTGACCGTCGAGCTTCGCACCCTGGACGCCGCGCTCGAGCTCAGCGATCTGGAACGCTGGGGGGTGGAGGCGGCGCCGGGGCGGGCCGGATCCGGTACGAGGTGGGGCGACGGCGATCTCGAGTATTCGGTGGCGGTCCGCGGCAACGCCTTCCGGCGTACCGGCGGGGACGAGGGCGAGGTGTCCGGCGCGTTCTTCGGCGCGGCGCACGAGGCGATGGGCGGCGTGCTCGAACGCAGCGATCTTTCCGCCGGATTCGGCGGGGTGCGTTAGCCTCCCGGCGCGGATGAGGGGGTGCCGGCCGGGAACCGCCCGGTCGCGTCGTCCCGGTGGATTCGCCGTGGACCGGGCGGCGACAGATGTATCCGCCGGGCGGCGCCTGTGCGAAAATGCGCCCCCGGCGAGCCTCGGAACGTGCCAGCGCTCGCGACCCCGTTCCGGCCTGGTGGGAGCACCATGAAATCCTGGATGTGCGTAATCTGTGGCTTCATCTACAACGAGGAGGACGGCGCGCCGGAGGAAGGCATCGCGCCCGGGACCCGATGGGACGACGTTCCGCCGAACTGGGTCTGTCCGGACTGCGGGGCTCGCAAGGAAGACTTCGAAATGGTGGAAATTTGACCCGCCGGGAGGTGGACCGACCATGACCGCAACACAGTACCGGGAGCATGTCGAGGAGCGCGAGATGAGCCTCACGAAGGCCGCCCGCACCCAGCTCGCGACCCTCTGCGACCAGATCGACGACGACGAGGTGGAAGCGATCCGGATCTACGTGACCGGTGGCGGCTGCTCCGGCATGACGTACGGCATGACGTTCACGGACCGCCGCACGCCCTGGGACAAGGTTCTGCGCGAAGAGGGGTTCGACATCTACGTCGACGCGGTCGCGTTCGGATACCTGCAGGGGGTGGAGATCGATTTCGTGGCCCGGCCCACCGGCTCGAGCTTCGTCTTCAACAACGTCTTCATGGCGACGGGCGGCAGCGGCGGCTGCAGCGGCTGCGGAGCCGCTCAGGCCTGACCGCTCTGGGCGCCGCGGCGCTGCTCATCGCAACGCCGGGAAGCTACCGGATCCCGGCGTACCTTCGCGCCGCGTCCCGTCTCGGGATACGGCTTCTCGTGGTCTCCGGCGGCGAGTACACCCTGGCCGCGGCGGGCGGGCTCCGGGTCGACCTAGACGACCAGGAGGCGGCCCTCGGGGCGATTCGCGCCGCCGCCGGGCGCGAGGGCGGGTTCGCCGCGGTGGTCGCTCCGGACGATGCGACGGTGGAGCTGGCCGGGCGGGTGGCCGGGGCGCTCGGCCTCGCGGGCAACCCGCCGGAGGCGGCCCGGCTGTCGCGGAGAAAGGACCTCGCGCGGGATCGGCTCGCGGCGGCCGGGGTCGGGATTCCCGAGTACCGCGTTCTCGATCTGCGCCGCCCCCTCGACCTCTCCCGGATTGCGTTTCCCTGCGTGGTCAAGCCGGTCGCCATGTCCGGCAGCCGCGGGGTGATCCGGGCGAATGACGAAGCGGAGCTCGCGGCCGCGGTAGGGCGGGCGCGGTCCATCGCCTCCGGGGCTCTCGACGAGGAAGAGCGTTCGCGGCTGCTGGTCGAGTCCTTCGTCCCCGGGGTGGAGGTGGCGGTGGAGGGGTTGGTGCGCGACGGCCGGCTCGAGGTGCTCGCCGTCTTCGACAAGCCCGATCCGCTCGACGGTCCGTACTTCGAGGAGAGCATCTACGTCACCCCGAGTCGGCTCGGAGCGGTGGCCGAGGCCCGGATCGTCGCCTGCGTGCGCGAGGCGGTGGCGGCGTTCGGCCTCGTCTCGGGGCCCGTGCACGCGGAGGTTCGATGGCATGCGGGCGAGGCGTGGCTGCTGGAGGTCGCCGCGCGCACCATCGGCGGCGAGTGCTCGAAGCTGCTCCGGTTCAGCGCCGGCCACAGCCTGGAGGAGGTGGTGCTGGCCGCGGCCCTCGGCCGCCGGGTCCCCACCGGGCTCGCCTCCGGCGCCGCCGGAGTGATGATGCTGCCGACCCCGCGGCCGGGAACCCTGCGCAGGGTCGAAGGGGTGCTCGACGCGCTGCGCGTGCCGGGGGGGGAAGACGTCTCGATTGCCGCGGGAGCCGGCACCGAGCTCCTCCCCTTGCCGGAGGGATCCGCCTATCTCGGGTACGTGTTCGCCCGCGGGGAGACCCCGGAGCTCGTGGAGGGGGCGCTCCGGGAGGCGACCGGGCGGCTCCGGATCGTCATCGCGCCGATGTGGCGCCTGAGTCCCGCCGCCTGATTCGTTCCGCCCTCGACAGCCCCCTTTGCGCGACCGCTATTTCTTGCCGCCGAACCCGCGGAATCCGGCCGGAAGTCCGCCGTAGTCCCCTTCGTCGAAGAGAAACCCGAGCATGTGCTGCTCGATGAGGCGCTGGTTCTCGGGATCGGCGCTCGTGAGCTGGTTCTCGTTGATGATCATCTGCAGGCGTTCGAGCCACTGGCTCCAACCCTCGGCCGACACGTTCTCGTAGATGCGTTCCCCGAGCTCTCCCGGAAGGGGCGGCTCTTCGAGCCCTTCGGCGACCTGCTTCAGCACGACGCAGTTGACGGTGCGGGCCATGGAGTCGGACTCGGTACGGCGGGGGTGACGTTGTCGGACCGGCCCCTCGAGACGACCGGGGGCGCCCGGAAGCATAACCGGGCGCCGGCCCTTCGACAATGGCGCGGCCGAAGGGTCGCGGACGGGTCGCGGGCCGGCGTCCGCAGCAGGAAGTCGTTGCGGTTTCCGGGCCCGGGACGTGGCGGCCAGGACCGAGCGCGGTGGTACAATCCGTGCGATGGACACCGCTGCCGACATCGATATCCGCATCTCCGACCGGGCCACCGCCAAGGCGAAGGAGATCTTCGCCGCGCACGCGGATTCGGACGCGGGCGGCATGCTCCGGGTGTACGTCGAGGGCGGCGGATGCTCCGGGTTCCAGTATGGCTTCGATCTCGAGCGGGACACGGAGGCGGACGATTACGTGATCGAGCGTGACGGGGTCCGGCTGCTCGTCGACCCGCTGAGCTACCAGTACATCGTCGGGTCCGAGATCGACTATCAGGAGGACCTCCAGGGGTCCCAGTTCGTCGTCAGGAATCCGAACGCCTCCACCACCTGCGGCTGCGGGCTGTCGTTCGCGCTCTGAACCGCGCCGTGCGGTGCGGCGGGGCGCCCCGCCGGCGGCGCCGGCTACCGGGGCGCGCGGGCCCGTGGCGAATCGGGCCACCCCCGGCCGGGGTAGATCCCCCCCAGCACGACCGCCTCGCTCGCCCCGGTCACCGAAGGCCGCCCGGCCGGAACACCCTCCAGAGCGCACTTCGCGAACCACGCGAACGCGGCCGCCTCGACATGGTCGGCCGATAGGCCGAGCACGTCGGTCCGGGCCACCGGGCGGGGGGCGAGGCGGGCGACGAGACGCGCGACCAGCGTCCGGTTGTGCACCCCGCCGCCGCACAGGTATACCTCCTGCGTTCCACCACCGTAGTCCTCGATGGACCGGGCGACGGTAGCCGCGCAGAGCTCGCAAAGGGTTCGCTGCACGTCGGCCGGGGTGGGACGCTCGTCGACGCAACGGACCTGCCGATCGATCCAGTCCTCGTCGAAATAGCCCCGCCCGGTGCTCTTCGGGGCGGGCATCGAGAAGTACGGGTCGGCCAGCATCCGCTCGAGGAGCGCAGCGTGCACGGCGCCCTTCGCGGCCCAGCTCCCGCCCTCGTCGAAAGACGCATCGAGGTGCCGGCGCGCCCAGGCGTCCAGCAGTCCGTTGGCCGGCCCGCAGTCGAAGCCGAGCGGGTCGCCGCGCTCCGCGCCCGCCGCATCCAGCACCGACACGTTCGCGATTCCGCCCAGGTTGACGACCGCGCGCCGGACCCCGGGTCGCGACATCGCGGCCTGATGGAACGCGGGCGCGAGGGGCGCCCCCTGTCCGCCGGCGGCGACGTCGCGCCGCCGGAAGTCCGCCACCGTGGTGATGCCGGTCCGCTGGGCGATGACGTTCGGATCGCCTATCTGGGTGGTGGCGGGCCAGCGGCCCCCGGGCTCGTGGCGGACCGTCTGACCGTGGCTGCCGACGGCGGCGATCTCGCGCGGGTCCAGCCCGGCGCCGCGCACGGCGGCGAGGGCGGCGTCCGCGAACAGATGGCCCAATTCGGTATCGAGGTGCGCCACGCGGGCCAGGGTCGTCTGCTCGTCGGCGGCCGCTTCCAGGAGCTCGCGCCGGAGACGGCGCGGTATGGGGTGGTCCCCGGCGTGGAGGACGTTCGCGGATCGGCAGTCCGGCCCGAAGGACACGATCGCCGCATCGACGGTGTCGACGCTCGTGCCGGACATGAGTCCGAGGTAGCGGGCGGACAAGGGCGCGATCAGCGCTCGAGGCGTGCGAGCTTGGTGGCGCCGAGGGTCTCGATCCGGGCCATGAGCGGCGCGATCGTCTGCCGGAAGCGCTTCATTTCGTCCTTGTCGAGGGGAGCGGACCTGGGAAGCTCCACGGTCAGCGGGTCCCGATGGACGCCGTTGACGCGGAACTCGTAGTGCAGGTGCGGACCGGTCGCGACCCCGGTCGCGCCCACGTAGCCGATGAGCTGGCCCTGTTGCACCCGGGCGCCCTTCTTCATGCCCTTCGCGTAGCGGGACAGGTGGGCGTAGAGGGTCGTGTGGCCGCGCCCGTGGGTGATCACGATGGTCTTGCCGTACCCGCCCTTGCGGCCGACGAAGGATATCTGGCCGTCGCCGGTGGCCCGGATCCTCGTGCCGCGCGGCGCGGCATAGTCCACGCCGCGGTGGGGTCGCCACACGCGAAGCTTCGGGTGCAGGCGGGACTTGGAGAACTTCGAGCTGATGCGAGTGAACCGGAGCGGATTGCGCGTGAAGGCGCGCCGCAGCGACTGGCCGTCGGGAGTGAAGTAGTCGGTCTCGCCGTTCGAGTCGGTGTAGCGGAAGGCGCGAATGGGCTTCCCGGCACGCTGGGAGCGGAACTCGAGCGCGAGCACGTTGCCGCTGCGCACGCGCCGCCCGTCCACGCTCAGCTCTTCGTACAGGAGCGAGAACGAGTCGCCGGGGAGCAGGTCTCGCGAAAAGTCGATGTCCCATTCGAGCACGGAGACGAACTCGTGCACGACCTTCTCCGGGACCCCGCCGGCGGCGGCGAAGAGCGAGCTTCGGATCACTCCGTTCTTGACCGCGACCTGGCGGTCGTAGTCGCGGGTCTCCACCCGGGACTCGAACCCGTCTTCACTGCGCTTGAAACGAACGGTGGTCAGCTCGTCCACCGTGTGGTGAAGCTCGGAGAGCTCGCCGCTGGGACCGAGCTGGAAGGAAACGGACTGGCCCGGACGAAGGCGCTTGAGCTTCTTGCCTTCCGTGCCGCTGGCGAGGAGGTCCAGAAGGTCCCCCTGCATGAGTCCGCTTCGTTGGAATATGAGGTAGAGCGAGTCGCCGCGGCGAACCTCGACCCGCTGCATCTCGTCTCCCGGCTGCGGCGCACCTTCGCGCGCTGCGGGGAGCGGCGCCGGCGAGGCGATGCCGGTGCGTGCGGTCTCGGTGAGGGCGGCGGTCGCCTGGAGGGGCTTCGTTGCCGGGGGGGTGGCCGAGCCGTCTCCCGCATCGCGGGCCGCCACGCGCTCCGTCTCCGCGCCCGGGGCCGCCTGCGTGCCGGTAGATGCCTGCCAGACGATCGAGAACTGGCCGGCACCGCTCGCGATGAACTCGATCGCCTGCCCGCCGCCGCGGCCGACGACCAGACTCTCGAGGCTGCCGTCATCGCGGCGAGCGATTCGGACCTCTTCACCGGGAATGATGTCGAGCCCGAATGCGGCCCCGTGGCCTGCCTCCATCACCGCGAGCAGGTCGTCGTCCGGGAGCTTCGCCCGCGCGAACAGGCGGGCGAGCGTGTCCCCGTCCCTGATGATCAGCCGAGACGAATCCGGCCCGGAGCCGAAGAACGCGAGCGTGACATACGCAAGGACCGCGACTCCGAGCACGCCAGCCGCGCCCCAGGCAACACGCGGCGTGCCCGTGACCAGGGTCGAGAGGAAGGCTCGCACCAATTGGAGCGTAGATACGATTGCCGGACCCTCGCATCGCTGCTTCTGCTACCTTCCTTGACCAGCCAGACTGAAGCGATCGTCCAGGTAGCGCGCGAACTTATATATTCGAACATCGCGGCCAGGTCAACTCGCGGCGCCCGCGTATCCGCGTCCGAACCCGCCCCACACGCACGATTCGGCATCCACGGGTCGCGCCCGCACAAGTGCGGGAGGCCGGCCGGCTGCCGGCCGGATCGCGACCGGTGAACCTCGTGCGGTGGCGCATCCGGTTCCGCCACGCGTCGGACCGTGCCCGGCTCCGGCTCGCGTTCGGGGCCGC
>JAPOPW010000009.1 GCA_026712715.1 Immundisolibacterales bacterium
CGGGCAATGCGAGCTCGCCCCGACGCGCACGGCTACGCCAAACCGATAGCTGCTGCGCCTTCACCCCGTTGCGACGCGCGACGTCGCATACCCGCGCTCCGCTCTCCAGGCTCTCCTGAACGATCCGCGCCTTCTCCGCCTTTGGCCAGCGACGCCGAATCGTCCCTCGTCCTCCCTCGACCCCTCCGTTTGAACCCATCTGTTCGGTCCTCCGCCAAAAGGACCGTTTGACCATCCACCCGTACCGCCCCGCAAGATGACCCGCACACACCGCTTACACCTACATCGCACGATGCACGGAATCTCCCGAAATCGACGGGGGCAGAGGAACATCGAACACCTGCGCCGAGTCCTTCCGGGTGAGCGCCACGTGCACGGCATCGACGAAGACGCGGTCCTCCGGCGACGATGCGCCACCTTCCGCATCCACCAGCACCGGGATGCAGAGCAGCCGGCTGTCCCGCACGGACACACCGTCCGCCGTGAGGCATATCGTCGCCAGGAGATCTCCCGCGGCCGCGTCCTCGATCTCGGCAAGATGCTGGGCATGAAGGCCGACGTTCTTCTTCGTCTGGCCGAAGCCGCGCGCGGGGAGTGAACCGTCTCGTGGGAGCGTCGCCTTCGACGGCCGTTGTGGAGTTAGGCGACGGGTATCAAACTTTGACACCCTCTGCTAGCATCGTCTCATCGAATAGCCGGAACGAGGATGGAACATGCCAACCGCTCATGGCCGCAACGTCGCCCTGACGCCCCAGCTCGCCAGGTTTGTGGACGATCTGGTTGCATCCGGCACCTACAACAACGCCAGCGAGGTGGTACGGGACGGCCTGCGTGAATTGCAGCGTCGGAAACATGCCGACCAACTCACCGAGATTCGGGCTCGGGTCGGTACAGGCCTCGACGAACTGGATCGGGGCGAAGGTTCGAGCGGACCCCCTGCCGAGGTCCTCGGCGGTGTCCTGACGGAGGTCAAGCGACGGCTCGGCAACAAGTGAAGGAGATCTTCTACGCTCCTGCCGCTCTCGCCCGTTTCGCCCGTTTCGCCGACATACTCGAATACACAATCCAGAACTTCGGTGAGGTGCAGGCCGATGCCTATACCGCGCGACTGGCGGCGCGGATCGAGGCGCTTGCCACGGGAACCGGCCCGAGAGCGCGGCCCTGCGAGCTCTTGATGCAGGGAGTCAGAGATGCCTCCGGTCTCACCTGGTACCGCGAGGGCTCACACTTCCTGATCCTGCGCGAGAAATCGGACACGCTCGAAGTCGTCGAAATCCTCCATGGACGGATGAATCTCGATGAGCACCTGGAGAGGTTGGCAGAGGAAGGTCATCAGTCCCGTTCTCGCCCATGAGCTGCGGCGGAGCCCAGGGTTCCGGTCAGAGAGGGCTCCGGCTCAGCACCCGCCCACCGAGTGCCGCCACCCGCCGTTCCGGGGCTTTGCTTCGGGCGGCGTGTGCGAAACGTGCGATCACGCGCCGGGAGGGTCAATTGAACGCGGCGCCGGTCGGGGTGGGGATCTGGCGGTTCTCGCAGGCGAGTCCCCTCTCGCACCCAAACCCCCGTCGCGTTGCCCGGACCGGAGCGCTGTGCTACATCCGCCTGGGGGACGTGCAGCGCAGGTGTCCGTTCTTGGCCCGGCCGAGCGAGGCGCGATGAAGTGACCGACCGACGCGAGCTTCCAACCTATACGGTCTCCGAAGCGGCGCACTACCTCTCGGTGCCGGCCGCCACGATCCGCTACTGGTCCGTTGGCCGGGGCAGCTATCTGCCGCTCATCGACGTTCCGTCTCGCGGTCCTCCGACGCTCGTCTCGTTCCTGAACCTCACCGAGCTTCACGTCCTCTCCGCGCTTCGGCGCAAGCACCAGGTGAAGATGCCGGCCGTTCGAGAGGCAATCCAGCACTTGGCAAGGCTCGCGCAAACGCCGATCGACGCGCGCCATCCACTTGTCAGTCGCGTGCTGGCGACCGATGGCGTCCATGTCTTCACCGATTACTACGGACAGCTCATCAATCTCAGCCGTTCGGGCCAGGCGGTCATCCGCGAAGTCATCGCCGGTGCCCTCAAAGCGACTCGAGCGCGATCCGGGCGGGATCCCTATCAAGCTCTACCCCTTTACCCGGCACTCCGCCAGGAATGCTCCGGCTCTGGTCTTGATTGACCCGGCGCTCGCAGGTGGGCGTCCCGTCATCGCCGGGACGGGTCTCGCTACCCAGATCATTGCCGAGCGCTACAAGCTCGGAGAGTCGATCAGCGATCTCGCTGATGACTACGAACGCCCGGGCACGGAGATCGAGGAAGCGATCCGGTGCGAGCTTGAAGCCGCCGCCTGAGCTGCCGACGCTCTTTCTCGATCGGAACCTCGGCAAGAACATCGTATCTGCGCGTCTTCGCGCCGAGGGCGTAGCGGTCGAGGTGCACGATGATCACTTCGCGATCGATTCTCCGGACGAAGAGTGGATCCGGTCTGTCGCGGCGAGGGGATGGATTGCGGCCACCTGAGGACAGGAACATTCGCTACCGCACGCACGAGATGAACTCGATCCGGGACAGCGCGGCCCGTGTCATCGTCATCCGCATGAAGGTTGCGACCGGCGAGGCGATCGCCGAGGTGCTGTGTCGGTCAATGCCGAGGATCGCTCGGTTCGTCGCGGCGACTCCTGCCCCGTTCGTGGTCGCGCTCACTTCCAACGGAGCACTTCGGCAGATTTGGCCTCCGGATGAAGACGTCGCTTGCGGCGAGCAGGTACCTGGACCGGTCGCCGGTAGCGCACGTCACGCGGTGCGCGAAGACGAGCGCGAACCTGCCTCCGCTGAACGCCCGGCTCGGCCGAGAGACCGGATCTGCTCCCGGGAAACTGGACCAGTCGCCAGGGGCAGGCCATCTCGATGGCGGCGGCGTTGGCGGCGGCGAAGGGGCTTCGCCCGGATCGAGCGCGATGCGGTGGTCAGTTCCCGGGCGCTAATGTATCGTCTCGGGCTCGAAGGACGGTTCCGCGAAGGATCGCGATGAGGGGGTCCGTGAGCCGCGTGTGGGCGCAGGCTCGGACCCCGGACCGGAGGCTCGAGATGGCCGCATCCACGAGCGAGGCGCTCGCCCCGCGCAGGGCGACCTACCAGGACGTGCTCGACGCGCCCGCGCACCAGGTCGCCGAGATCGTCGACGGGGCGCTCCACACCCATCCACGCCCGGCGATGCTGCATGCACTTGCGAGCTCGTATCTGGGCGACGAGTTGGTAGGACCGTACGGCAAGGGACGTGGCGGCCCGGGCGGGTGGTGGATCGTCTTCGAGCCCGAGCTGCATCTCGGCGAGGACATCCTGGTGCCCGATCTCGCCGGTTGGCGCCGGGAGCGGATGCCTGAGTTCCACGACACCGCCTACGTGACCCTCGCGCCGGACTGGGTCTGCGAGGTGCTGTCGGCCTCGACGCGCCGGCTCGACCTTCAGGGCAAGCGCCCGATCTACGCCCGCGAAGAAGTCCGGCACCTGTGGCTCGTCGACCCGACGGACCGCACCCTCGAAGCGTTCGAGTTCCGCGATGGGGAGTGGGTGCTGATCGCGGCGGCAAAGGACGACGATCCGATCAGCATCCGGCCGTTCGATGCGATCACCTTCAGCCTGGGGGATCTCTGGCCGTAACGCGGACCGGCGCGGTCGCCCCGGCCGGTGAGCACCTGGAGAGATCGGCACAGGAAGGACATCGGTCCCGTTCTCGCCCTTGACCGTTGGCGCCGCCCGGGCTGCGTGGTTGGGGGGCGGGCGAGGAAGACGGCGTCGAGGGCGAGGGCACCGTCGGGCCGGACACGGCCCGCCCTCAGCGCTCGTAGTGTTCGGCTTCTCGCGGGCCGGCCCGCATGTCGTCGATCGCCCGTCGTACGTCCTCGATCGCCGCTTCCAGTCGGGCGATGACCGCATCCGGCTCCTGATGGAAGGGCAGGGTCTCGATCAGCGTGCCGAGCCGCCCCTGCGCGCGCCACGCGGCATGTCTGGCCCATTCCGTGTAGAGGACCGCCGCATCGTCGACGCCCATGAGATCGCGGAAGCGGCTCTGATCGTCCCGGCTCCGGTCCAGGGCGACGTAGGCATTGACCATGGTGATGCGCTCTCCGGGCGCGGCGAGGGGGGCGCCGCGGTGCACGACCATGTTGCCGTGCAGGGCGATGGCGTAGCCGGGGCCGGGAAAGTCCGGGACCGCGACCCGCTCCGGCGGCGGGGTCCTGCCTTCGGCGGCGAGCGCGGCGGCTTCGGCCTTCGTGCCCAGAAAGTACTCGAACCGGCCTCCCGCAACCCGGGCCGGGTCGGTCACCATCATGACGTAGTCCAGCGGCACGGTGTCGTGGTGCCACTTGTCGACCGCCTCCGCCGGGTCGGAGGGCTCGAAGTTCAAGTGGCCGAGGTGCACGGGCATCGAGTGCGGGGCGACGCGGGTGCCGTAGATGTCGCACATCGCCTCCGTGACCTCGGGGCTGATGCACAGGTCCCGCAGCCAGCGAGATCGGTAGCAGCCGCCCCGGACGACGTTCTCGATGCGATTGCCGGCGCGTACCGCCCACCCACGCAGGCGGCGGGCGGTGTCCAACATGATCTCGGCGCCCTCGTCGGAAAGCACCCGGAAAGGCGCCGAAGCTCCGACCGGGGTGGCCGTCGGCTCGATCTCGTCCTTGCCGTAGCCAAGTTCGGCCAAGCCGACTACGCTTGCCGGCGGCTCGAGCGCCAGGTGCTTGCCCGGATCGAAGGGGACTTCGTGCGGAAGCCACTCGTAACCGGCCGGACGGTCTTCCGGAAAAGGCACCGCGACGTTCATCGACAGGAGGATACCGCGCGGCCCCACCGCCCGGTACTCCCGCTACGAGACCCCGGGCGTGGCCTTCCGCGAGTCGGAGCGACCGGGCTTCCGCGGCCGGGTCGGAGGGTCCGGCCGAACTCCTTTGCATCTCCGGTCCCCGGTGCGTGAGCTGCTTCTCCAACCCCAACCTAAAGCGATGCGGTGTGCGGAAACCGCTGCATGGCCGCGTCGAAGGTGTAGACGGCGTTCAACGCCTCGCCGGCGTCCGATGCGGCCCGCAACGCCTTGTACACGATCAACGCATCGGCGAACCCGGCGCCCTTCGCCGGCCCCGCGTCGCCCGCCGGCGCGGCCCCCCGGTACGCTTGCAGGGCGCGCCACACGACCTGATCGTCCTCGAAACGGATATTCGGCTCGCCGAACAGCCGTTCAAGGACGGCCACCAGCTCGGCCCTGGACAGTCGGTACTTTCGGCCGGCGAGGGTCCGCACCGCTTCCACCAGCACGACGTCCGTGACAAGGACGGTCTCCACGGCATCGAATACGGCGTCCGCGCGGGTCGCCTGGGCCTCGTCGTCGTGCAGCAGATACCGGAGGAGGACGCTGGTGTCGACGGCGATCAAGGCGTCGACTCGTTCAGCGCGTCCTGCAATGACTCCTCGTCTCCAACGGCAGGATCGCCGGCTACGTGGCGCAGGAACCCCCTGGCTGCGCCAGCCGTCTTTCGCACGATGGTGATGCGGCCATCGGCAACGTAGCTGCGGTACTCGTCCCCCGGCCCAATCCCGACCTCTCTGCATTGTTCGATGGGGAGCGTGATCTGGCGCTTGGCGCTCACTCGCGGCATGAGGTCGCCCTTCTCGATGTGGCTGGTTCAGACGAACGTATCCGATTCTTTACTCAACGTCAATTTGTAAAGAACCAGCCATGGGGCAACGACCTCGAGCTGTCGAACCATCACGCTTCGTGGATTGGCCCGTTGCGGGACGCCGCACCTGCAAAGTGCACGCTCCCGGCCGGCGCCGCGTCCGAGACGACGAACTGGACGGCTCCGTTTCCGCGCCAGTCATCGGCCCGCAAGGTGCCGGCGACATGCAGTGCGTTCCCGCTCGTCTCCAGCAGCGCCCGGCCGAGTGGCGTTTGCCCCGAGCGGAAGGCAATGGCCGCGAGACGCCCGCCGCCGGCATCGGCGAGGTCGGCGCGAACATGGTCCTTCCCGACGATGCGGGCATTGCACACGCGCACCCCGGGGAGCGCGAAGACCGGTTCCGGATTGCCGCGGCCGAAGGGCGCGGCCGCCTCCAGGTGCTCCAGCAGGCGGCCCGACGCGCCCGCAATGGACAGGCCGGCATCGATGTCGAGGGTCGGAGAATGCCCGCCGGCCGGCACCAGCGGTGCCAACCGCTCGGTGAGAAACGCCTCGAAGGCGGCCAGCCGGCCGACCTCGAGCGTGAAGCCGGCCGCCATGTCGTGGCCGCCACCGGCCTCCAGCAGGCCCGCCTCCCGGGCCGCGAGGACCGCCGGGCCGATGGGTGCGCCGGGGACCGAGCGCGCCGAGCCCCGCACCCGGTCTCCCTCCCTGGCCCCCACCAGCGCCGGGCGACGGTAGCGCTCCACCAGCCGGCTCGCGACGATGCCGACGACGCCGGGATGCCAGCCCTCCCCGATCGCCAGGACGAAGGGAGCGCTCTCCTCCGGTGCCATGGCGAGTGCAGCGGCAAGGACGTCGGCCTCGACCTCCCGGCGTTCCCGATTGAGCCCCTCGAGCACTTCGGCGATGCGGCGCGCCTCTTCGGCGTCGTCGGTGGCGAGCAGCCGGGCGCCCAGCCCCGCCTCGCCGATTCGCCCGCCGGCATTAATCCGGGGCCCGAGCACGAAGCCCAGATGGTAGGCGCCCGGCTGGCGCTCGACGCCGGCGGCGGCAAGCAGGGCCGCGAGACCGGTATTGCCCCTGCGGGCCAGCACTTCGAGGCCGCGGGAGACGAAGGTCCGGTTGAGGCCGGTCAGCTCCATCACGTCCGCCACCGTGCCGAGCGCCACGAGGTCGAGCCATTCGCGAAGGTCAGGTTCCGGACGAGACCGGTAATGGCCGCGCCGGCGAAGCGCCCGGTTGGCGGCCACGACCAGCAGGAAGACCACCCCGACCGCGGCAATGCCGCCGAGCGCGCCGGTCTCGTCCGCGCGCTTGGGGTTCACGACGGCAAGCGCTTCCGGAAGGCGGGCTTCGGGCAAGTGATGGTCGAGGACAACACATTCGAGGCCAATCCGGGCGGCGTGGGCAAGCGGCGCGAAGGCGGTGGTGCCGCAATCGACGATCAGCACCAGCCGGTGTCCCGACTCCGCGAACCGGTCGAAGGCCGCTTCGTTCGGACCGTAGCCTTCGGTCAGCCGGTCCGGCACATGGATCGTTGCCGCACCGCCGGTTGCGCGGAGAAACCGCGCGAGCAGCGCGGCCGAAGTTGCACCGTCCACATCGTAGTCTGCGAACACGGCCACCTGTTCGCCCGCTTCGGCGGCGTCGGCGAGCCGTTCGGCCGCGACATCCATGTCCCTCAAGCAGGATGGGTCCGGCAGGGAGGTCTTGAGCCGCGGCTTGAGGAAGGCCCCCGCCGCTTCCGGGGTCACGCCCCGGTTGGCGAGCACGCGCGCGGCGATGTCCGGCAGCCCCTCGCGCCGGGCTATCGCCGCCGCCGCCCCGGCATCGCCCGGCCGCTCGCGCCAGGCCCGGCCCCGGAGCGACCGGGCCACCCCGAGAACCGTGCCTTCGGTGCTGACAGTTGAAATTGTCGTCCTTTCTTTCTCGGGGATTTGCAACCGGGACGTCGCATTGTAACGATCAACCTGCAGTTCTCATCGGGATCATGGTCAGCGCGACGCTGTCGGATTGGCGGTCGACTTCGGGCAAGAGGACATCTCGCGGCGGCAAAGGACGACGAGCCAATCGGCATCCGGCCGTTCGATGCGATCACCCTCAGCCTGGGGGATCTCTGGCCGAAACGCGGACCGCGCGGGCGCGCTGGCCCGCGAACCCGAGAGCTGGCTCGCGGGGACGCAGGGACGGCCGACGCGAGGTGCTCGATGTCGTGCCCGTCGCGTGCCGTGGGCCCGCGAGGCGGGCCGAGCGCGCCGCGCAGATCGCGGTTGCCGCGATCTGCGCGGCACGACGGCCGGCACCGGGCGGTCCGGTGAGGAAAGTGGGTCGGGCGGGCGGGGGAATTCACGCGGCGACGGGTGCCGCGTGCTGGGAAGGGAGCGGCTTGATGACGTCGATGTCGATGGCGTTTCGGGCGACGTGGAGATCGTGGTGCCGCTGAAGATTGCGCCAGAGCTCGAGAGCGGAGCGGAGCGACGCGGGTGAAGCCGGTCGACCTCGCGCTGACGGCGATATTCGCAACGACGGCGGTATTCGCGATGGCGGGGTGCGCGGGGAGCTCGGAGTCGTTCGTCCCCTCGCCCGGCGATCCGGACAAGCCCGTCCGGGCCTGCCTCGCGGTCGACGAGGCGACCCCGCTCGCGATGGGGGCCGCGGGCCGCAAGGAATGCGAACGCACGATGCGCGCGTGGTACGCGGAGACCTGGTACTCGCGGCCCGATCCGGCCGATGCCTACGAGGGCGAGGCGCAGCTTCGATACCTGCGCGCGAAGGCCCTGGAGTGCCGAAGGGCCGCGGATGCCTACCGGCTTGCCGGCAAGGACCGCTGGCGTGCGCTCATGCGGTGCCTGGTGATCGTGCGCAAACGCTGACCTGCTTGCGCAAGATCCTCGACCCGGCCCCGCGGCTTCTCAGAGTCACGGGCCTTCCTCTTCCCGCGCCTCGGGCATGCGGTAACGGCTGCGTGACGCACTGACGCTTGCGCTCGCGTTCGCGTTCGCGTTCGCGCAAGTCCACCGCATCGTGTCGAGGACATGGCTGCGCACGAAGAAGCGCTGCGGCGTCGCGGTCAACGGGCGCGCATCGAACTTCCGCTCCGTCCCCCGGAGCCCGAGGGTGTGGAAATGGACCGCATGGCAGTCGTATGGTCAGCAATGACCATATATATGTAACTGATGTTATGGTTTCGCCCTACCTTGGAACACATTCGGCGTACGTCCAATGAAGACGACCCTCAACCTGAACGATCGGGTCCTGCAACAGGCCAAGGGGCGCGCCGCGCAGGACGGCGTCACACTGACAAAGTTCGTGGAGGATGCGCTGCGCGCGAAGCTGATGTCGGAGAGCCCGGGCCCACGGTTCAAGCTGCAACTGAAGACCGTGACCGGAAGCCGGCCACCCAACGTCGACATCTCCGATCGCGAAGCGCTCTACGACGTGATGGACCGGGGATGATTGCGGTCGATACGAACGTCCTCGTCTACGCTCACCGCACGGAGACCGAGCTCCATCACGCCGCGGCGGCAAGGCTCGCGGATCTCGCCGAGGGAGCGGCGCCGTGGGCACTGCCCATTTTCTGCGTCACCGAATACCTGCGTGTGGTCACCCACCGGCGCGTGTTCAATCCCCCTTCCACGATCTCCCAGGCAGTCGACTTCATCGAGGCGCTCGTCGCTTCCCCGGTGTGCTGCATCGTCCGCCCCGGACCGGAGTTCCTTCGCCTTCTCGCCGAAACAGCCCAACGCGCGGACGCCCGCGGCAATCTGATGTTCGATGCCCAGATCGTGGCCCTTTGCCGCGAGAACGGCATCGACACCATCGTGACGAACGACCGCGACTTCGAGCGCTTCGAAGCCCTTGAGGTCCGTTACCTGTAGCGGGGGCGGGGCGGCGGCGACCGGGCTACGGGGTGGCGGGGCGGGTGACGAGTACGGCGTCGAGGGCGAGGGCGCCTTCGGGGCGGACGAGAAAGGGATTGATGTCGAGGCTCTCGACCGCGGCGGCGTTGGCGGCGGCGAAGAGGGAGAGGCGCGAGAGGGCGGCCGCGAGAGTGTCGAGGTCCGCGGGGGGCTGGCCGCGAAGGCCGGTGAGGAGCGGGTAGGCGGCGACCGACTCGATCATGGCCCGCGCCTCGGTCTCGTCGAAGGGGGCGGCGCGGAAGGTCACGTCCTTCAGGGCCTCGACGAAGATGCCGCCGAGGCCGAACATGACGATCGGGCCGAACACGGGGTCGCGCTGCACGCCGAGGATGGTCTCGACGCCCCCCGTCACCATGGGGGCGACGAGGCAGCCGTCGATCGCCGCGTCCGGTTGGGCGTCGCGGGCGGCGGCAAGGATCTCGTCGAAGGCGGCTTGCGCGCCGGCGCGGTCGGCGATGCCGAGACGAACGCCCCCGATGTCGCTCTTGTGGAGGATGTCCGCCGAGAGCACCTTGAGGACGACGGGGAAGCCGAGGTTCGCGGCCGCGTCTGCCGCTTCTCGGGCGGTCCGGACGCGGCGGGCGGGCACGGTCGGCACGCCGGCGGCGGCGACGATGTCGAGAGCCGCGAGCTCGTTGACGAGGCCGGTGGGGAGGTCCGCAGGGGCGGGGACGGCCAGCCGCGCGCGCCGCTCGCGGAAGGACCGCGCGAAGCCCGCAAGGGCCGCGATTGCCCGCGTCGCGTGGGTCGCCTCCTCGTAGACCGGGATCCCCGCCGCCTCGAGGTCGCGCGTGTAGTCCGGGGTGCAGAACCCCGACACCGCGAAGTGCATGTCGGGGTTCGCCGCCTTGCGCGCGATCCAGGAGCTTCGCGTCGCCTCCATCAACGCCGGATTTCGCCCGATCGAACCCTGGAAGCTCACGAGGCTCCCGTAGTCCCCGTTCTTCGCGGCGAGCTCGATGAACTGGTCGAGGAGGCTCGGGTCGTTCAGGAACTGGCCGGTGACGTCGATGGGGTTGCGGGCCGCCGCGAAGGGGACGAGCTCGAGCATGCGCCGCTGCGCCGCCTCCGGCATCGGGGCGACGTCGAGTCCTCGCCGGTTCGCGTCGTCCGCCATCAGCACCCCGACCCCGCCCGAGACGGTGACCATGGCGACCCGATCGTTGGTCGGCAGGGCGCCGATGACGCAGCTTCGCGCGACGTCGAAGAATTCTTCGATGCTCTCCGCGCGATACACCCCGAACTGGCGGAAGATGGAGTCGAACACCGCGTCCTCGCCGGCGAGCGCCGCGGTGTGCGAGGCCGCCGCCGCCGCCCCCGCCTCCGTCCGCCCGAGCTTGACCGCGATGACCGGGGTCTCGTTCTCCCGGGCACGCTCGAGGGCGGCGAGAAACTTCGGCCCGTTCCGGCACCCTTCCATGTAGAGGAGGATCGCCTTCGTGTCCGGGTCGTCGGCAAGGAACGCGGTGCAGTCCCCGACGTCGACATCCGCCTCGTTGCCGGTGGTGAACATGTAGCTCAGGGACTGCGCGCGCGTGCGCGCAAGCATGTACGCGAGGCCCCCGAACGCCCCGCTCTGGCTGACGAGCCCGATCGCTCCCGGCACCACCTCCTCCGCGAACGCGGGGTGGAACGAGCCGACCGCGCGGCTTCCGAAGTTCACCATCCCCATGCAGTTGGGGCCCATGAGCCGGATTCCGGCCTCGCGGGCGAGCCCCGCCATCGCCTCCTGGGGGGCCGTCTCGCCGACCTCCGCGAAGCCGGAGGTGAACACGACGAGCCCGCCGACCTCCTTCTCGGCGCACTCCGCGAGCACGCTCATCACGGCGGCGGGGGGGACGGTGCAGATCGCGAGGTCGACCGCGCCCGGGATGTCCTTCACGCTCGCGAACGCGGGCAGGCCCTGGATCGTGTCCGAGCGCGGGTTGACGGGGTAGATCGCGCCCTCGAAGCGGTTCCGGATGAGGGCCGCGACCGGCCGGCCCCCGACCTTGGTGGGCGAGGACGAAGCCCCGAGCACCGCGATGGACCGCGGGCGGAAGAGGGGCTCGAGGGAGGGGAGGTCGATGTCGGCGGAGGCGGGGGCGGGCATTGCGGGCTCAGGTTCCGGCGGCGGTCAGGGCGAACGGACGCGGGCGGCGTTATAGCACGGCGGCCCGCGGCCGGTTGCATCGCGGGGCCCCGTCCGGCACCTTTCGGAGCGATGCACGTACCGGAGCACCACCCCCGGCTTCAGTCCGTCCTCCTCGCGGCGGCCGCGTTCGTCGTCGTGGTGGCGGGCCTCAAGGCCGCCCAGGCGCTCGTCAACCCCTTCCTCCTCGCCGTCTTCATCGCGGTCATCAGCACACCGGCCCTGTTCTGGCTCGAGTCGCGCGGCCTTCCCCGCGGCGCCGCCCTCCTCGTCGTCATCCTCGCGGTGGTCGGCGCGCTGCTCGGGCTTTCCGTCGTCGTCGGCGCCTCGGTCAACGACTTCACAAACGACCTGCCGCGCTACACCGAGCGGCTGAAAGGGCAGTTCGGCACCGTCATCACGACCCTGCAGGGGCTCGGCATCGAGCTCCCGCAGGATCGCGCCGGCGTACTCGACCAGATCAATCCGGCCTGGGTCCTGCAGCTTGCCGGGGACCTCTTCAACGGCTTCGGGGTGGTGCTCGCGAACGCGTTCCTCATCCTCCTCACCGTCGTCTTCATCCTGCTCGAGGCTTCGGCGTTCTCCGGCAAGCTCCACGCCATCGCCCGCAACGCGCAACTCACCGAGGCGAGCGTCGACGCGTTCACCGGGACGGTGCGGCGCTACCTCGGGATCAAGAGCCTCATGAGCCTCGGCACCGGGGTCGCGGTGTGGCTGTGGCTCTCGCTCCTCGGTGTCGATTACCCGATCCTCTGGGGGCTCCTCGCCTTCCTCCTCAACTTCGTTCCGAATATCGGGTCGATCATCGCGGCCGTGCCGGCCGTGCTCCTCGCCCTCGTCCAGCTCGGCCCGGGGACCGCGCTCTGGGCGGCGGCCGGCTACCTTGCGGCCAACGTCGTCTTCGGCAACGTGCTCGAGCCCCGGTTCATGGGGCGCGGGGTCGGCCTCTCCGCCCTCGTCGTATTCCTGTCCCTCATCTTCTGGGGGTGGGTGCTCGGCCCGGTCGGGATGTTCCTCTCCGTCCCCCTCACCATCACGGCCAAGATCGCGCTCGCCGCGAGCGACGAGACCCGCTGGGCGGCGGTCCTCCTCGGCACGGGCGGGGAGGCGGCCGCCGCGGACGCGATCGGCGGCGGGGCGACCCGGGGGACTTCGGCGCACGAAAAGGGTGGAGAAGCGGAAGATGCGAAAGGGGACGACGCCTCGGAACGCTGACGAGCGGGCACGATCCGGAGCCCGATTCCCCGGAAAGCTCACGTTGGGAGCGCCAGCTTCCAGCCGGTGGCACGCAGCCCACCCGGTACGCGCGCGGGCAGGATGCCCGTAGTCCCGGGAGGAGGGCGCAAGGGTTGCGGGGCGCCGTGCGGCTTCAGCCTTCGAGGAGGCGCGCGAGCATGTGCCGAACGTGATCCTGACCGCCAAGGAACACGGCGAGGACGCGCACCGTCCCGCGCGCTTCGTCGACGTCGAACCAGTAGACCGCCCGTTCGATGGTCAGGTGCCGCAGTCCGAGCCGGATGTCGTCATGGCGTTCGCCCCGATGGGGCGCCGTCAGGATACGCTCCGCGGCGGCACGAATCTCCCGGATTCGCGTCTCGGCGTGATTGACCGCGCTCTGGAGGCTCTCGCCGAAGTCGAGATAGCTTCGCAGGAGATGGTCGAATAGCAGCCCGAAATCGCGTTCGGCCTCGGCCGAAAGCTCAAGACGAAAGCCCATGCGCGCGGCGCTTGTCGGCAAACATCCGTTCGAGCCGAGCGTCCATCTCGTCTGGCCTGATGAACTCGCCCTTCTCGCGGCGGGACACGAGCTCGCGTAGCGCCTCGACTTCCAGCGCCTCGGCGTCCGTTCGCTGGCGGAGCAGGTCGACGCCCTGCTGCAGGACGGCGCTCAAGCTCGCGTAGCGCCCGGCCTCGACCAACGCCCTCGCGAAGGCGTGCTGCTCGTCGGTGAGCGAGATTGAGGATTTGACGGTCACGAGCGTCTCCCTGCGGTCCGTAGCTACGGTAGTACTCGGTGGCACCGAAGTCAACGGCAGGCCCTGGCCGGCCGGTTCCCGCGCCCGCCGCAGCCCCGTTCAATGGTCGCGCAGCAGCGCGCCGCAGCCGTAGATGCGGTCGTCGACCCCGATCGCGCGGTAGGCGTGCCAGACGATCGCGGTGTTGATGGCGATGACGGGCTTCCCGAGCCAGCGCTCCGCCTCCGCCGCGAGCCCCACCATCGAGAGGTTGGTCCCCACCTGCACGATGGCGTCCACGTCCGGGCCGTCGATGTCGCGGAGCACCTCCCGGAGCTCTTCCGGGGTCACCGCCGCGATGGCCGTCGCGCTCGGGCACTCGAGGTCCACGTAGCGGGTCACCGGGTAGCCCGACTCCTCGAAGAACCGGACGATCTGCTCGCGCATGATCGGCTGGTACGGGGTGAGCACCGCGATGCGCCGCGCCCCGAGCGCAGCGAGGGCGTCGGCGCAGGCCTCCGCCCCGGTCGTCACCTCGAGTCCGGTCAGTTGCCGCGCCCGCTCGAGGAAGGCCGCGTTGCCGTCCCGTCCGCCCCAGAACGTCGGGGCCGACATCCCCATCACGAGGTAGTCGGGCTCGCAGGTCATGACGTCGCGGACGGCGACCTCGAACGCCTGGTCCACCTGCCCGAGGAGCGCCTCGAAGGCGTCGTTCGAGTCGAGGGCGGGGCGCGGGATGTACATCCGCCCGGTGTGGAAGGTGACCCCGGGGACGCGGAAGAGGTGGTTGAAGTCGGCCTCCACGATGGTGTTCGTGGAGGGGACGATGGTCGCGAGCTTGGCGCGGAATGCGGCGACGTCGGGCATGGCGGTCGGCGCGCCTCCTCATCGGGCGTGGTGGACGGACCCGCCGGATTCTCGCACGCCGCCGGACGGCACGGCCGGTTCACGGGCGCACCCCTCACGCTCGCGGAAAACTCGCCGATCCTCGACCGCCGAAGTCATGTACTCTCCTTCGCCTACGCGCGAGCGACTCCTGACGCACATCGCCACCCACCGGTGAAGAGCAGCCACCCCCACGCGGCGCAGCATGATCGATGGCGGCGCTTCGGCGCGTTCGCGGCCAGCCTCGCCGAGCGCGCGCTCCGCGGCGCGAGCTACAACCCGCTCTCCGAGCGCACCATCCAGAACCCCTACCCCGTGTACGCGGCGCTTCGCAGGCGCAGCCCGGTCCATCGAAGCTCCATCCTCGGGAGCTGGCTCATCAGCCGCTACGACGACGTGCTCGCGGTGGCAAGGGATCACGCGCGATTCTCCAACGACCCGCGCTGGCGAAACGCCACCGCGAGCGTGCTCCCGCCCGCCCCGGACGACTACAGCATCCTGCTCGTCGACCCGCCGGAGCACACCCGGCTTCGCAAGGTGGCGGCGCGGGCGTTCACGAGACCCAAGCTGATGGCGCTCGCGCCGCACATCGAGGCCCTTGCGGAGGAGATCGTCGGGCGCGCGGTCGGGCGCGGACACGTCGAGTGGATGAGCGAAGTCGCGCAGCCGATGGCGATGCGGGTGATGCTTCGCATGCTCGCGATTGCCGAGGAGGAAGAGGCGCTCTGGCATCGCTGGTCCGCCGAACGCGCGCGCCTGCTCGAGATGATCGCGACGCGCGCCGAGCGCAAGACCGCGCACATCACCGGCGAGAGCATCACGGGGTACTTCCGCGAGCGCCTCGCGGAGCGCGCTTGCGGCCAGCGCGGCGACGCGGTCACCGCCCTCGCGCACGAAGCCGCCCGCGGAGAGATCATCAACCCCACCGAAGCCGCCGACATGCTCGGCGTCATCATGATCGCCGGCAACGAGACCACCGCGAACCTCATCGGAAACGGACTCTGGGCGCTCATGCGCCACCCCGACCAGTTGGAGCGACTGCGCGAGGAGCCCGAGCGAGCGCGTGAGGCGATCAACGAGGTGCTTCGCTACGACAGCCCGGTACAGACGGACTTCAGGATCGCGAAGAGCGAAGCGGAGATCGGCGAAGAGACCATCCGCACCGGCGAAGGGGTGATCCTGCTCACCGGATCGGCAAACCGCGACGAGGCGGCTTTCCGCGAGCCGGACCGGCTCGACATCGCGCGCAAGGGCCCGAAGCACGCCGCCTTCGGGCACAGTGTGCACCAGTGCATCGGGGCCGAGCTCGCACGAATGGAGACGAGCGCGGTCATCGCCGCCGCGGCGGCGAGAATCGAGCGGATTTCGCTCGCAGGCCCTCCGCCCCGGTATCGACGTTCAACCGTCGTGCGCGGTCTCGAGCGCCTCGAAGTGCGCATCGAGCCGCGAACGCGCACGTCCGGCGGCAAGAGTGGGAACGGTGGCGCTTCGGCGCCCGGGGAGCCAACCGCTGCAAGGGAGGAGGTGGTGAACCCACGGGAGGAGGATCCTTCATGAAAGTCGCCGAATCCGTCCGGACGCTCCCGAGCGTCTGTCCGCTGGACTGCCCGGGCATCGGCCGAGCCGCCTGCCGGCGGGGTCGGCGCTCGCCGTGACCACCGTCGACGGCGCCGAGCCGATGATGTGCGCCACCGTTCGGCCCGCGACTCCTTCGGGCCGCATCGAGTTCTTCAGCCGCGATCTCGAGGTCCGGATCGGGTACGGCCTGCCGCGCTACGAGGCGGGCGAGCGGGCCTATCCGCTCACCATCATCTCCCCGTCCTCGGCGAAACGGACCAACGCGACCTTCGGCAACTGCGCGCTCTCCGGAGCTCGTGCGGAAGAAGTCGAGATCAACCCCGCGGACGCGGCTCCCCGCGGCATCTGCGACGGCGACGTGCTCTGGGTCTGCAACGAGCGCGGCGAGACCCACCTCGTCGCGAGGACCACCGATGCGGTGCTGCCGGGAGTCCTCTACACTCCGAAAGGCGTCTGGCTCCGGGCGAGCCCTACCGGCCAGACCGTCAACGCGCTGCTCGACGCCGACGTTCGCACCGACATCGAGTACGGCGCGTGCTGCAACGAGGCGTACTGCGACGTGGCGCGGGTCGCCTGAACCCGAGAATGGCAGACATGGGCACTACAGGGTTCGAGCCGGCAACGGGCCGGTGCGCGTGCGGAGCGGTCGCGTACCGCGTCGATGGCGCGGCGACGGCGCTCTATCACTGCCACTGTTCGGTGTGCCGGCGGCTGCATGGAGCGCTCTTCGCCACCTACGCCTGCGTGCAGCGAGAGCATGTGACGGTCGAGGCCGGAACCGGCAGCCTCTCGACCTACCGCAGCGACCTGGCGAAGTGGCAGTTCTGCCGCGTCTGTGGCTGCCACTTGTTCGCGGAGCACGAGCACAATCCAGGAATGGCCTGGTACATGCCGGCAACTTTGGACGGTGATCTCACTCCCGGGCATCCGAGGGGAAGCGAGAAGCACATCTTCGTGGGCTCGAAGTCTCCGCTCGCGAGGATTCCCGATGACGCGCCGCGGTTCGAGGGGCATGCGCCGGGCGAGGAGGGCGCCGCGTCGTCGTGACCGAAGAGACCCGCCACAAACCGGCGCCGAAACGCTCCTTCGCCGACTGCGCAGCGGTGGGCGCGGCGCCGGCATCCGCGGCGTGAGCGGAACGAACCCCCGGCCGTCCGCGGGTCATCCGACCCACGACGAGGCGGTGGCCGATCTCACCGCGCCCGGCGCGGAGTTCGAGCTGGCCACCGAGACCATTCGCGGGGTCGAGTACACCGTCTTTCGCAACCTGCCGACCTCGCTCCGGGGCCTCTACGACCAGGCGCGGCAGGACCACGGCGAGAAGGACTTCCTGGTCTTCGAGGACACGCGCCTCACCTACGGCGAAGCCCATGCGCGGGCGGCCGCGATCGCGCATCAGTTGTTCCACCGCTACGGCGTCGAGAAGGGCGATCGGGTGGCGATCGGGATGCGCAACTGCCCGGAATGGGTCATCGCCTTCATGGCGATCACCTCGTGCGGCGCGATCTGCGTTTCCCTCAACGGCTGGTGGTCCGGAGAGGAGCTCGAGTACGGCCTTGAGGAGAGCGGCGCAAGGCTCGCGTTCCTCGATCGGCCACGCCACGAGCGGTTGGCCGACCGTCTTCCCCGATTGCGCGTCGACACCATCGGCGCACGCTGGGACGACGACCTGCCCGAAGGCGTCGTCGACTTCGACCGGCTCCGGCGAGACGCCGCGGGCGAGCCGATGCCGGACGTCGAGCTGACCGGCGACGACGACCTGGCGATTCTCTTCACCTCCGGCACGACCGGATTCCCGAAGGGAGCCGTGTCGACCCATCGCGCCGTCCTGCTCGCGCTCGCCACCTGGCGCTTCTACGCCGCCGTGCGGATCGCCACCGGATGGCTCGAAGCACCCGAAGAGAACCCCGAGTTCCAGCCGTCGATCCTGTTGCCAGTGCCGCTGTTCCACGTGACCGGCAGCCACATCGGTCTCCTCTCGTCGCTCGGCGTCGGCCGCAAGATCGTGATGATGCGAAGGTGGGACCCGGAGGTGGGCCTGGATCTCATCGAACGCGAACGGGTCACATCCTTTCTCGGGGTTCCGACGATGACCTGGGAGATGCTGCATTCGCCGTCCCTCCCGCAGCGCGACCTTCGGAGCCTCGTCGCGGTCACCGGCGGCGGTGCGCCGAATCCAGGCGGCATGATGGAGCGATTGCAGGAACGAATGCCGGACCAGCACTGGTCGTTCGGCTGGGGCATGACCGAATCCAACGCCGGCGGCACCAGCAATTCGGACGAGGACCTCGTAGAGCGACCGGACAGTTGCGGCCGGCCCTCCCCGATCGTCGAATTCAAGGTGATCGACCGCGACGGCAACGAGCTGCCGCCGGGCGGGCGGGGCGAGCTGATCATGAAGTCGCCGACGAACATGCGTTGCTACTGGCGGCAGCCGGAGGCCACCGCGGAGACGATCCGGGACGGGTGGCTTCGCACCGGCGACATCGCCGAGATCGACGAGGAGGGCTACGTCTTCATCCGCGACCGGGTGAAGGAGATGGTGCTGCGCGGCGGCGAGAACATCTACTGCGCGGAGATCGAACGCGTGGTGTACCTGCACCCGGCGGTGTTCGAGGCGGCCGCGTTCGGGGTCCCCGACGAGCGCCTGGGCGAGGAGCTGGCCGTGGCGGTGATGCGAAGGCCGGGCGCCGAGCTCGACCCGGCGGCGGTGCGGGCGCACGTGGCCGAGCACCTCGCCCGGTTCAAGGTGCCGCGCTACGTGTGGCTCCGGGATGAGCCGCTGCCCCGCGGGTCCACCGGCAAGATCCACAAGCGCGTCCTGCGAGACCGGATGCTGCACGAAGAGGCGGTCGGGTAGAGTATGGCCGCGCGCCGGCCGCCGGTGGCGGACGGCGCCAATCGCTCGCAACCGGAGTCCGCGCCAGCCGTCATGGAGCTCGCGTCCAGCGTCCACGAGGCCCCCGACTTCGCCGCCGCCCAGGAGCTCTTCCACAGCCGCGGCTGGACGGACGGTCTTCCCGTCGTCCCGCCGACCGAAGACGCGGTCGCGGCCTGCCTCGAAGCGGCGGTCATGCCCCCCGAGCACGTTCTCGGCGTCGAGCCGGTCCGGGGCCGGCCGGTGACGGCGGAGAAGGTCGCCGTCAACACGGTGATGGCGGGCGGGCTCCCGCTTCACTTCCCGGTCGTCGTCACCGCGCTCTCCGCCATGCTCCGCGAGGAGTTCACCCTGCACGGGGCGACCGCGAGCACCGGCGGGTGCGCGGTCCTCATCGTCGTCAACGGCGACGAGCGCCTCCGGCTCGGCATGGACGGCACCTTCAACGCGCTCGGCAACAGCGACCGGGCGAGCGCGGTGGTCGGGCGGGCGATCCGGCTTTGCCTCATCAACCTCTTCGACGTCCGCCCGGGCGGCATCGACCGCTCCACCCTCGGGCATCCGGGGAAGCTCGGATTCTGCATCGCGGAGGACGAGGAAGGGTCGCCCTGGGAGCCGCTCGCCGCGGAACGCGGGGTCCCGGACGGCGCCTCGGCGGTCACCGTGATGGCGGCGGGCGCCCCGCGCCAGATCATGAACGAGTGGACCACCGAGCCCGAGGAGATCCTCGAGACCTTCGCGGCCGAGATCCGGGCGAACATGCGCCAGTACTCGATCTGGCCCGGGAACTACGCGATCGTCATGCCCCCGCAGCTTCGCGAGCACTTCGCGGCGGCCGGCTGGTCGCGCGCGGACGTCCGCGAGCGCCTCTTCGAGCGGGCCCGCATCCGTCGCGGCGAGTGGGCCACGGTCGGGAAGGGCCGGGTGGTGGGCGACAAGGGCGAGCGCGAGTACCGGGCGCTTCCGGACCCGGAGCACCTGCTGCTGGTGGCGGCCGGCGGTCCGGCCGGCGGGTTCGGAGCGGTCATTCCGCCCTGGCTCGGAGACAAGAGCCGGGCGGTGACCCTCGCGATCGGGGCGTGCCTGGACTGCGGACCGCCGCCGGCGGAGGCGGACGCGACCGACGACGCGCCGCCCGGATGACCGCCCGTGGCTGCCCCCTCGACCGTACGCGGCGCAAGGCTCGGCGAAGGGCCCGGCGCACCGGCAAATCGCGCTCGCCCGCCCGCGGGCTTCTTCCCGAACGGTCCGATGTACGAGAATGGCCCGGCCGGCGGCCGATGAAGAGGAGGATGACTACATGACCCTGCGCGTGCTCGATCCGACCTTCGAGGAGGGCGCGGCCGGCTTCACCCCCGCTCCCCGCCTCGCGGGGCTCGAAGGCGCGACCGTCGGCATCATCTCGAACGGCAAGAAGGGGACCGCCCCGTTCTTCGCCCATCTCGCCGGACTCCTTCGCAGCCGGCACGGGGCGGCCGAAGTGGTGGTCCGGGTCAAGCGCAGCTTCAGCGCCCCCGCCGAGGCGGCGCTCATGGACGAGGCGGCGCAATGGAGCGCGGCGATCGCCGGGGTCGGGGACTGAGGAAGCTGTTCGTCGTGCAGTCTGCACGACGCGATCCTGACCGAGCGGCGGGGGGTCCCGGCCATCGGGATCATGACGGACCGGTTCGTGAGCGCGGCCGACGAGATGCGGCGGGTGCTCGGCATGCCCGACTACCCCTTCGCGGTGATGGACCACCCGATCAGCAGCGCCTCGACCGTGGCGCTCGAGCGGCAGGCGGAAGCGGTGCTCGAGCGGAGCCTGGGGCTGATCCTGCGCGCCTGACGACCCGCTGCGCCCGCTCCCTTCGTTTCGTCATTGGTCCTTGCGTGCGTATCGTCCTCCCGCTCCCGGACCGCCGGACGCGACCGGGCGAGGCGAACCGTCGGCGGGTAACGCCCCCGTCCCCGCCCGTGCCCGCGTCCCCTCGCCCGTGAGAATCGACTGCCGCGAGAAGGCGGCGGCCCGTCTCGACCGCATGGAGGCCGAGGCCGTCCGCTTCGAGCCGCGCCTCGCCGACCACTCCACCGCGTGGCGGCGATGGGGGGAAGCGGGGCCGGCCGTGGTCCTCCTGAATGGCGGGACCGGGTCCTGGATGCACTGGGTGCGCAACATCCCGGCCCTCGGGGACCGCTATCGCGTGTTCGCGGCCGATCTGCCCGGCATGGGGGACTCGGGCCTCCCGCCCGTCACGGAGCCGGTCGAGGATCTCGTGCGGATCAGCGCGACGATCATCGCCTCCGGCATCGAAGGGCTGCTCGGGCGCTCCGAGCCCGTCCACATCGTCGGCTTCTCGTTCGGCTCGATGGTCGGAGCGCACGCGGCGGCCCGGCTCGGGACCCGGGTCGAGACCTTCACGATGGTCGGGGCGTCCGGTCTCGGGCTCGCCTTCGCGGGGCCGGGGCGTCTCCGGAAGCCGGAGCCGGGGATGAGCGAAGACGAGCTCCGGGAGATCCACCGGCACAACATGACCACCTTGCTGTTCGCGGACCCCCGAAACGCGGACGAGCTCGCCCTCGAGATGCAGGTACGGAACGCCGGCAACGTGCGCATCCGTTCCCACACCTCGGCCGTCACTTCGATCCTCCTCGAGGCGCTCCCCGAGATCCGCGCCCGCCTCGGCGCGATCTGGGGCGGTCTGGACCCATTCCTCCCCGCCCGCGACGAGCGCGAGGCGCTGCTCCGCCGCTTCGACCCCGATACCCCCATCCACATCGTCGAAGGCGCCGGGCACTGGGTTCCCTACGAAGGGGCGGAGGGGTTCAACCGGTGCCTGCTCGGGCTCCTGGAGCGGGGAGCCCTCCCGCCAGGAGAGCCGGCGGCGGACTGACCCCCCCGCCTTCGCTTCGACCGGACGCGCGGGCCCGCATGGGGACCCGCCCGACCGGGGCGCTACTGCGCTTGCTCCTCCTTCGTCGCGCCGAACGCGCCGAGGAGGTCGCCTCGTTCGAACACCCCGCCCGCCTCTTCGTGATCCGGGCCGTAGAACCGTCCGTCGATGCTGGCGCCATCGGTGAATCCATCCGCGGTGACCACGATGTCTTCCCAGCGAAGCGGGTCCCGTCCTTCCCCGGTTTCGAGGTCATGGAGCCCGCTGAACGCCACATCCACTATCGTCTCGCCGAGCCGCGTTCCCAGATCGATACGAGCCTTGCCCTGAACGAAGTTCCCCGCCGTGTCCGTCTCGCTCGTGTCGACCCCCGCGACGATTCCGTTCCACGAGGCCGCGAAGTCCGGGATGGTGTTCGGCGAGTCCCCGAACGACATCGAAGACACGATGGTCGCGCCCATGAAATCGCCGCCCTCGACCGCGCCGACCGTGACCAGGAACGTGCCGTGCTCGATCCACGCTCCGTAGCCCCGGAGCGAGATCGAATCGCCGGACTGCAGCCGATCGAACGCCCGAACATGCGCCGTTCGAACCCCGTGCAGCTCTCCGACCGGATTCGGGTTCAGCGTATCGATCACTCCGTCGCCCGTCCGGATGTCCTCGATGGACACCTCGAACGTATCGTCGAAGAACGGCTCAATCTGAACGCACCGGTCGCCCGTACAATTCGAGGACAGCCGGAAACTGGCGGGCAGTCCTGCGATTTCAGTGAAATAGACCAGGTCGGAGAGCACCAGGGTATTGGCGCGCTCCGCAACGGTCTCCATGCCGGCGGCAAACTCGTCGGCGGTGAATCCAGGTTCCGCGAGGCCTCCGAGTCGCCGTCCGGCCTCCGCTATCTCGTCGGATGGGGCTCCTTCGTCCCCGCTTCCACCCACGCATCCCGACAGCGCGAGAGCGAGCCCGGCGGCAGCGAACTGGGTTGGTTTCAATGGATCGCCTCCCTTGTCGAAAACGTGACGTGTGGCACGTCGCGCGACGCGGCCGCTACTTCGGCCTGACCTTCGACTCGAAGAACGGCGCGTTCACCATCAGCTTGTTCTCCTGCGCGATGAGCCAGCCGGCCTCGGCGCTCGCCGCGAGGTATTTCTGCCAGTCCGGGTCCGCCATCATCGCGGCTCGCTTCGTTTCCCGGTCGCCCGCGTTCTCGTAGACCCAGATGTGGACGTACTTGTTCGGGTCGCCCGTCTCGCAGGCGCCGTAGAAGAGGGGTTCGCCGAGATTGCGCCGCTGGGGCTCCCAGCCCATCTCCTCGTAGAGCTCCATCTGCTTGCGGATGCTGCCGGGGCGGCAGGTGTAGGTACGGACGTCGAACAGCATGTCGTTCTCCTCGATGGTATGGCTGCGCTATTTCACCGGTTTCCCGCCCCAAACGCCAATCCGTTCGTGGAGGCGCGCTCGACGATCGAAGCCTCGTCGCGGTTGACGCGTGTCGCGTCCGCTACCTACCATGCCGTAGCGGCGAGCGGCAGGCTCGTCGTTCATCGAGCGGGAGATGACCGCGCCTCACGGCCCGTTTGCCGCCCGGCCGGAGGCCGTAGCGGCTTCCTCGAAGAGAGGCAGGATGCCATTTCTCCGGGCGCCTCTCGCCAGGGCAACCACCGGGAGGAGAGATTGGGATGAAACGTTCACCATTCGCGGCCGGCACGGCCGCTGCCGTGCTCGCGGCCGCCTGGATGCACGCGGTACCGGCGAGCGCCGAGACCGGCGTCACCGACGACACGATCAAGATCGGCGCCCTCGGGGTGCTGACCGGCCCCAACGCCAAGTTCGGCGACACCATCTACAACGGCGTCGAAGCGGTGTACAAGGAAGCCAACGCCACGGGCGGCATCCACGGCCGCATGATCGAGTACGTCCGCGAGGACGACCGCTGCCAGGCCTCCGAGGCCGTCGGTGCGGTCAAGAAGCTCATACACCAGCACGAGGTGTTCATGATCCACGGCGGCGCCTGCTCCAACGCGAGCCTCGCCGCGAAGCCCGAGATCGTGGCCGCCGACGTCCCCTGGGTGATCACCGCGTCAACCGCCTCGTCCCTCACCGACCCCGTGCATCCCCGCATCTTCACCACCATGCTCGCGGGATGGATGGAGAGCTACGCGCAGGTGCAGTACGCGATCGACCTCGGGATGGAGCGGATCGCCATCGTCGCCCAGCATGACAACTGGGGCCGCAGCCGCTACGACCCGCTCATCGAGGCGTTCAAGCTCCATGGCATCGAACCGGTGGCGGACGAAGAGATTGCCCCCGATCCGACCGACGGGACCCCGCAGGCGCTCCGCCTCCAGGCCGCGCAGGCCGACGCCGTCATCCTCATTCTCTTCCCCAAGGCCGCGGCGG
Organism: Immundisolibacterales bacterium; assembly: GCA_026712715.1. Lineage (GTDB taxonomy): Bacteria > Pseudomonadota > Gammaproteobacteria > HK1 > HK1 > JAJDXW01. The sequence continues at coordinate 24,281 of JAPOPW010000009.1, forward strand.
TGATTCTCCGCGACGCATACAAGATCGGCTACAAGCCGTTTCTCATCGGCGGCTCGACGGTGGGCGATGTCGGGGTGTTCGCGAACAACGTCGGCATCCCGGGCGCGGCGGACAAGCTGCACGCCGTCTCCACCATCGGGTACACCGCGGACGATCCGGCCATGGCCGAATGGAAGGCGAAGGTCGAGGCCGCGTTCCCCAACGACACGTTCAACATCTACCACATGTTCGGAATCGCGAGCGGGCAGTTCGTGGTGGAGGCGCTCAAGCGCGCCGGCCGGGACCTCACCCGCGAATCGGTGAGCCAGGCGATGAACGATCTCTCGGTCGAGACCGACCCGTATGCGGGGCCGATCACCTGCACGCCGACCGACCACCAGTGCCACAACAACGCCGCCTGGTTCGGCCTCGTGGACGGGGTCACCAAGCGGGTCGGGGTCACTGCGGTCACCCGCTGACGATTGCCGCGGCCGCGCTCGATTGAAGCATTGGACGCCAGGGATACGCCCCCCGCCCCGGGGGGCGTGACAATCGTCGCCGTCGCATCGCCCGCCGTCGTGGACGGCCGGGCGGGCTGCGGCGCCCGCACCGGAGTCCGTCTCGGAGTCGGATGATGTTCGCGTATCTCATCGCAAGCGGCATATCGACCGGCGCGCTTTACGCGATGGTCGCGATCGGCCTCGTCCTCGTCTACCGCTCGACCGGCCACATCAACTTCTCGCACGGCGAGCTCTTCATGTTCGGGGGCTTCATCGCCTACACCTGCTTCGTCATCCTCGGGATGCCGTACTTCGTGTCGCTCGTCGTCGCGGTGATCGGCGGGTTCGCGCTCGGGGTCCTCTGCGACCGCACCGTGTACCGGCCCCTCATCAAGGCTCCGGCGCTCACGATGGTTCTCGCGACCGTCGGCTTCTCGTTCCTCATCAAGGGGGTCGCGCGCTTCTTCTGGGGCGCCCGGGAAGGCGGCGACTACGTGGCGTTCCCCGCCGCGGTGGACCCCTCCCCGATCCCGGTCGGCGGCATCATGGTCTTCCCCCAGCAGCTCCTCGTGCTCGGGGGCGCGTTCTTCTTCGTGGTCGTCTTCACCATCTTCTTCCGGCGCACCCGCTGGGGAAAGATGATGCAGGCGACGGCGGAGAACGCGACCGCCGCGTACCTCTCCGGGATCCGGGTCGAGCGCGTCTACACCATGACCTGGGGCACGGGGGCGTGCATCGCGAGCGCCGCCGCGGTGCTGATGGCTCCGCTCACCCTTCTCTCGCCGGACGTCGGCTTCAACCTCCTCCTGCGCGCGTTCGCGGCCACCGTGCTCGGCGGGCTCGGGAGCATGCCGGGGGCGATCATCGGCGGCTTCCTCGTCGGCATCATCGAGTCGCTCGCCGGGGGGTACATCCACACCGGCCTCCAGGAAGTCTCCGCCTTCATCATCATCATCGTGGTGCTCGTGTTCCGGCCGGCGGGGCTCTTCGGCATCCGTCGACTTCGCGAGACCTGAGGCGCGCCGCGTCGATGCTGCGGTTGTTCTCGCGCCGGAACGTGATGGCGGCCGGGGTCGTGTTCTTCGCGCTCCTTCCGTTCTTCGCGAACCCCTACGTTCTGTTCATCGGCAACCTCGCCCTCATGTACATCCTGCTCTCGGTCGGGCTCAACATGCTCCTCGGCTATGCGGGCCAGCTCGCCTTCGCGCACGCGGCCCTGTTCGGGGTCGGGGCGTACACGACGGGCCTCCTCAAGCTCGAGCTCGGCCTCCATTACGGGCTTGCCCTCGTCGCGGGGGTCGGCCTCGCGACGGTGACGGGACTCGCGGTCGCGTTGCCGGCGCTGCGGCTCCGGGGGCTCTACCTCGCACTCGCCACCGTCGCCTTCGCGCAGGCGACCCTGTGGGTGTTCACCCACTGGAATTCCGTTACCTACGGCGGAGCGGGGTTCCGTGTCCCGCCGCTCGACTTCGAACCCTTCACCTCGCGCCCGGACATCGGGGTCTACGTCCTCACCTTCGTCATCGTGCTCGTGAGCGTTCCGCTCGGCTGGAACATGCTCCGCTCGCGGGTCGGCCGGGCCTGGGTCGCGATCCGCGAGAGCGAGGTGGCGGCGGAGTCTCTCGGCATCGACATCACCCGCTACAAGTCCATCGCCTACGTCGTGAGCGCGATGTACGCAGGCGCCGCGGGCGGCCTCTTCGCGGGGATGCTCGGCATCGTGACCCCGGAGTCGTTCGACCTCTTCCAGGTGATCGTCCACTTCTGCATGGTGATCGTGGGCGGGCTCGGCTCGCTCTGGGGCGGTGTCCTCGGCGCGGTGGGCCTCGTCGGACTCCAGGAGGTGCTGCGGGCGTTCCGGCACCTTCAGGAGATCGCGTTCGGGGGCCTCATCCTGTTCACGGTGCTCGTCATCCCGGGGGGTGCGGTCTCCCTTCTCAAGCGCTACGTGCCGGGATGGAAAGAGCCGCTTCGAAGGACGGAGCACGACGAGTGAGCAAGCTCCGGGCGAGCGAAGCCGAGGCGCCGCGCCGCGGGACGGAGAACGGGGGGTGAGCAAGCTCCGGGCGACGGACATCTCGATCTCGTTCGGTGGCCTGAAGGCCCTCGACTCGGTGGGGATCGACGTCGAGGCGGGCGAGATCCGCGGCATCATCGGCCCGAACGGAGCGGGCAAGACCACCCTCCTCAACGTCATCTGCGGCATCGACCCCCCCGACACCGGCACCGTGTGGCTCGACGGCGAGTCCATCAACGGACTCAAGACGAGCCAGATCGCGGATCGCGGCATCGGTCGGACGTTCCAGACCACGAAGCTCTTCAAGGGCATGACGGTCCTCGAGAACGTCATGACCGGTCTGCACGGGAAGATGCGGGCGAACCCCCTCGCCGCCGCGTTCAGCTTCCGAAGCGTGCTCCGCGAAGAAGCGGGGGCGGCCCGTCGCGCCCGCGAGGTGCTCGAGTTCGTGCGCATGCTGGAGTTCGCCGATGAGGAGGCGACCTCGCTCTCGTTCGGTCAGCAGCGGCTCGTGGAGATCGCGCGGGCGCTCGTGAGCGAGCCCGAGGGGCTGCTCCTCGACGAGCCGGCGGTGGGTCTCAGCCTGACCCGGGTGACCGAGGTCGACGAGCTCCTGCGTCGGATCCGGCTCGAGCGCGGGGTCACCATCTTGATGATCGAGCACGTGATCCGACTCGTCATGGGGGTCTGCGACCGGATCACGGTGCTCAACGGGGGGCGGAAGATCGCGGACGGGACGGCGGACGAAGTGATGGCCGACGCCGAGGTCGCGGAGGCATACCTCGGAGCGGAGCTCGATGCTTAGGGTCGAGCACCTGAGCGTCTGGTACGACGTCACCGAGGTGATCCGCGACGTGACCTTCGAGGTCCCGGAAAACGACGTGGTGGCGCTCCTCGGCGGCAACGGCGCGGGCAAGACCACCATCCTCAACACCCTGAGCGGGCTGCTCGAGCCGCGGCGCGGATCGATCACCATCGACGGGCGGCCGGTCGAAGGGTGGCACCCGCAGACGATCGTGAAGGCGGGCATGGTGCAGGTGCCGCAGGGGCGGTTCGTGTGGCCGGGGATGAGCGTCGAGGACAACCTCGTGCTCGGGGCGATCACGCGGCCGCGGAGCGAGCGGGACGCGATCGCGGCGGACATGGACGAGGTGTTCGACATGTTCCCGGTGCTGCGCGAGCGGCGCCGCGGGTTCGCGGCGAGCCTGTCCGGCGGCGAGCAGCAGATGCTCGCGATCGGGCGCGCCCTCATGGCCCGGCCGCGGCTCCTCCTCATGGACGAGCCCTCGCACGGGCTCTCGCCCCTGATGGTCCGCCAGATGGTGGTCGCGATCCGGCGCCTGCACGAGCGGGGGATGACCATCCTCCTCGTCGAGCAGAATGTCGGGGTGGCCGCGGCGGTCTCGAAACTCGCCTACGTGCTCGTGAACGGTGAGATCGAGTTCTCGACGCCGGGGGCGGAGCTCGCCGACAACCCGGACATTCTCCGGAGCTACCTCGGAGGCGGGCGGTACTGACCGGGGCGCGGCACCGGGCCGCGCCGCACGAGAGGAGCGAGTCGATGACGCGAACGGGCGACGGCCCGGATCGGGTATCCGCCGAGGCGTACACCGCGATCCAGAATCTCTACGCACGCTACAACTGGTGCAGCGACGCGGGTGACGCCGATGGCTACGCGGCGTGCTTCACCGAGGACGGCGAGCTCTCCCTGCCCGGGGTCGGGCTCCACATCCGGGGCCGGGACGACCTGCGCGAATTCAAACGCCAGGACAAGGCCCGGCGTGGGCGTCGGATCCGCCGCCACTGGAACAGCGGTCTCTGGCTCGTGGCGATCGACGCCCAGACCATGCGGGGACGGTGCTATCTCCACGGCTATGACGGGACACCGGGGGAGGCGCCGGTCCTGAGCGACATCGGAGCCTACGAAGACACGATCGTACGCCGCGAAGGCGAATGGCGGTTCGCAAAGCGGGTGATCACGATGGACCACAGCGCATTCCGGCCACCCCCCCAATCGTGAGGAGCGAAGCATTGGACCAGGACATCACGAGCCTCTCGGCCGCGCGGCTCGCGCGGGAGGTCGGCGAACGCAAGGTGAGCGCCCGGGAGGTCGCCGCGGCGATGCTCGCCCGGGTCGACGCTCTCAACCCGACCCTGAACGCCATCTGCACCCTGAACGACGCGGCCCTCGACGAGGCGGACGCGGTCGACCGGCGGCTCGCGGGCGGCGCCGCGGCCCGCCCGCTCGAAGGGGTGCCGGTCGTCGTCAAGGACAACATCTTCACCCGGGGAATCCGGACGACCTTCGGGTCGAAGATTCTCGAGCATGACGTCCCGGAGGAAGACTCGATCTGCGTCGAGCGCCTGCGGGCGGCGGGCGCGGTCGTGCTCGGCAAGGCCAACACCCCCGAGTTCGCGCACGACGTGAACACGACGAATCCCCTCTTCGGGACCACCCGCAATCCGTGGAACGTCAACCACACCGCGGGGGGATCGAGCGGCGGCACGGGCTCGGCGGTCGCCGGAAGGCTCGCGCCCGCAGGTCTCGGCACCGATCTCGGGGGGGCGATACGCATCCCCTCGTCCTTCAACGGCCTCGCCGGCATGCGGCCGGCCCCGGGGCGGGTCGCGTTCTACCCGACCGAGTTCGGCTGGGACACCCTGGTCGCGCACGTCCAGGGCCCGATGGCCCGGACGGTGGAGGACGTCGGCCTGGTGCTCGACGTGCTGTCGGGGCCGGACGACCGCGACCCGATGTCCCTGCCCGAACAGGGGCTCGACTTCGCGGCCGCCGCGCGGGGGCCGGCCGATCCCGCGGGCCTCGCCGGGACGCGGCTCGCGCTCAGCATCGACCTTGGCGGGCTCGTCCCGGTCGAGCCGGAGGTCGAGTCGCTCGTGCGCCGGGCGGCGCGCGACCTCGAGTCCCTCGGCTGCCTGGTCTCCGAGACCTTCTTCGACAACTCGAGCCTCGCCGAGATCATCTTCGGCACCCGCGGCTTCGGGATGATCGCACGCTATACCGAGCGCTACGAACGCCACCGCGACGTCATGACCCCGCCGCTCATCAACCAGATCGAGGCGGCCCGGGAGGTGGACGTGCAGGCGGTCGCCCGCGCCGAGCGCCTGCGGACCGACTACTGGCAGCGGGTGCGGGCGCTCCTCGAGCGTCACGACTTCATCATCACCCCGGCCTGCGGAGCGCCCGCGTTTCGCCTCGACCGGCCCCTTCCGGACGAGGTCGGGGGTCGCAAGGTCGAGCGCTACTACGACATCTTCCTCACCGCGTACACGTTCTCGGTGACCGGGCTGCCCGCGATGTCGATCCCCTGCGGCTTCACGAGCGATGGCCTCCCCGTCGGCCTGCAGGTCGTCGGCCCGCGGCTGCGCGAAGACCTCCTCCTCCGTTTCGCGGCCGGGTTCGCGGCCGCCCACCCAGAGCACTACCGCTCCCCGGAGGTCGATCCCGCCGCTGCGATACCCGTCGAGGAGGCATTCTCGAGCCCCGGCCTCGTCGTCCGCTGACCCGGTCGACGGGAGAGCCGGCAATCCGACAGCTAAGGAGAGAGAGAGGACGGATGGAACAAGAACAGCAACAACCGTTCCGAATACTCGTGGTGGACGACGAGCCGGACGTGGAACCGCTGATCAAGCAGCGGATGCGGCCCCACATCCGCTCCAGGAAGTACGCATTCCACTTCGTCGGCGACGGCGCCGAAGCCCTGGAAGCACTGTCCGAAGTCGGCCGCTTCGACATGGTGGTGACCGACATCAACATGCCGGGGATGGACGGCCTCACCCTGCTCGGCCGGCTCTCCGAACTCGACGCCGACCTCAAGTCCGTCGTGATCTCCGCCTACGGGGACATGCGCAACATCCGGACCGCGATGAATCGGGGCGCCTTCGACTTCGTCACCAAGCCGCTCGACTTCGATGACTTCGAGATCACCATCGAGCGCACCCGGGAACACATCATCCAGTGGAGAAAGGCCCTCGAGTCCCGGGACAAGCTGATCGCCCTGCAGAACGAGCTGGACCTCGCCAGCAACATGCAGCAGGCAATCCTTCCGGTGGACTTCCCCGGGGGCGCGGACTTCGACATCCACGGATGCATGGCGCCGGCCCGCAACGTCGGCGGCGACTTCTTCGACGTGATGACCCTGGAGCACGGCCGAATCGGTCTGGCCGTCGCCGACGTGTCCGACAAGGGAATCCCCGCCGCTCTGTTCATGATGTCCAGCCGTACCCTCCTGAAAGGGGCGGCCGTCGGTCTGGACAGCCCGGACGGTGTCCTTGCCGAGGTCAACAACCTGCTCCACAAGGACAACCGGAATGCCATGTTCGTGACCATTGTGTACATGGTCTTCGACCCCGACACGGGCACGCTCACCTACGCCAACGGCGGCCACTGCGACCCCATGATTGTCCATGTCGACGGATCGTGCACCGCGCTTCCGGGAACCGGCGGAATCGTCCTCGGGCTGTCCGGCGGACTCGAGTACGCTCAGGCCGCCTCGAGCCTGAGTCCCGGAGAGACCCTCGTCATGTACTCGGACGGAGTGCCGGATGCGAAGAATCCGCAGGGAGAGGAGTTCGGCGCGGAAAGGCTGATGCGCCTGTTCGCGAGCTCCCCGCCCGGCGGCGCGGAGGAAGCGAACTCGAGAATCCTGGAAGCGGTGGCGGCGTTCACGGGCGACGAGCCCCAGACCGACGATGTCACCTGCCTCGCGTTGCACCGGAGCGGAACCCGGTGACCGCGCGGGCGAAGGTTCCCTCGCGTTCGCCGCGTCGGCAACGCTGCGTCAGGACGGCATCATCGCGGTGATTGCGGCCGCGCCGGAGCGCCGGAGGACCCGGAAAATCCGGGGGAGACGCTGAGCTTCGGAATCGATTCAGGATCGATCCGGCCCTCGACGAGCTGACCGGCAGCGCCGTTCTCGCGCGGGGGCGAGGAGGGCGTGCGAAGCCTTCGAACCGAGATCGCGCTTCGAACCTGCGCCGTCGCGTTCGCGCGCTGCCGCGTATCGTCGTCCCCTCGCTTCGGGCAAGCCTCGGCAGCCCGGTGAGAGCCTCACGGGCTCTCGCTGCCCCCCCTTGGTTCGTCGGAGACGGGTATCTGCAGGATCATCTCGGTGTACTCGCCCTCCACCGACTCGGGAGTGATCGTGCCCCCGTGCTCTCGAATGACGTCGTGGGAAAGGCTCATTCCCAGCCCCGTGCCCTTGTTCGGATCCTTGGTCGTGAAGAAGGGGTTGAACACCCGGGTCATCACCTCCGGGGTCATGCCGGTGCCGTTGTCCCGGATCCTCACCTCCACGGCTTCGTCCGTCCTCCTCGTCTTCAACCACAGGGTGGGCTCGAAGTCGTCGTCGGTCCTGCTCTTTTCCGCCATTGCGTGGAACGCGTTGGTCACGATGTTGATGAAGACCCTGCTCAGGTTCCTGGGCACGGCGCTGATTTCGCCGATGCCGGCGTCCAGGTCCCTCTTGATGCTCATGTTGAAGCCGCTTTCCTGGGCGCGCGCCGCCTGGTATGCAAGCATGGCCTGCTCGACCAGGAGCTTGTTGATGTCCACGGGGCTGAACTTCTGCGAGCCGTCGCGCCTGAGGTCCAGCATGTCCGACACGATGCGGTTCGCACGTTCGCAGTGATTCGATATCCGCTCCATGTTGTCCGAGAGGTCTCCGGCCAGCTCCGCGATCTCCTCTTGTGCGTCCTTGCTGCCCAGGTCTTCCGGTCGAGCCAGAAGCTGGGCCAGATCCTTGACGAACAACCGTGACGACTCGGCGAAGTTCTTGATGAACTGGAGAGGGTTGCGTATTTCGTGGGCCACGCCGGCGGACAGCTCGCCGAGCTCCGCCAGCTTCTGCTGGCTGATGATCTGGTCCTGCGTCGTCCTGAGTCGGTCCAGGGTGGACTTGAGGGTGTCGTTGCTCTGTCGAAGCTCTTCGGACAGCTCCTTTTGCGCGAGCTCGAGGTCTCGCGACCGGATCAGGCTCTGGCGCAACGCTTCGAGGACCCGCCCGTACATGCAGATCTCGTCCTTGCCCTCCATGTGAACGAAAAAGTCCAGATCGCCGACGACCAGGCGTTTCACCCATTGCTGGAGCGCCGCCCCTCTCACCTGGATGAACCCCTGCAGGCCCATGTGGGCGAGGTCGACCCCCAGCGCGGCGACCGCGAGCGCGAGCAGCAGTGTGCTGTCGAACGACGCCGCCTGGATGCAGAGAATGACGAGCAGCGCAAATCGCGTCGTCATGAACACGGTGCTCTGCCCGCTGAAGGTGCGAAGGCTCCACATCGAGGGCCACTCGCCAAGAATGATCTGGGAATCGGCGGATGCCGTGCTCGGCGTCGGTGCGGTCATGGTGGGAAATCTCCTTTTTCTTGTACTCCAGCTTGCGACCGGGAACGCGATGTGTCCGCTGGAACGCCAATCCGAGCCCCCTGGGGGATGCAATCCTCTTCTCCCTCCGAAGCGGATTCCCGCCGGAATCGCGCTCGAGCGTCGGGTAGCCGCGAAAGGATACAAGAAGGGCGGCATCCGCCGGGACCGGGAATGGAGCGGCGGGCGGATTGCGAAACGGGGTCGGGTGTCCTCGGTGAGCGGGCGGCTCCGCCCCGGTCGGGGCATCCGCTCCGGGGGTGGATGCGCCGCATCTCTTGATCCCGAGCGAGGGAGCCCCATCTTGGAAATCGTCAGGGCGCTTGCCAAGAGGGAGCACCCGACACAAGACGGGATCGCGTGAATCGGGTCCCACAAGTCACGTTGCTCAACCGGAGGATGTGAGCCATGAAAATGTTCGATGCAACCCCCCTTTTCCGCAGCTCGGTCGGCTTCGACCGGATGATGGACCTCTTCGAGTCGGTGAACCGGCTGGACCAGTCGGCCCCCACCTACCCGCCCTACAACATCGAGAAGACCGGTGAGTACGAGTACCGGATCTCGCTCGCGGTAGCCGGTTTCTCCGAGTCCGACCTCGAGATCGAGGCGCGCGAGAACACGCTCCTCGTGGCGGGACGCCAGGGCAAGGAGGACGACAAGGAGCGGCAGTTCCTGCACCGCGGCATTGCCTCGCGGGCGTTCGAACGGACCTTCCGTCTCGCCGATCACGTGCGGGCGGTCGGAGCGACCCTGGAAAACGGGCTGCTGCACGTCGACCTGGTGCGCGACATCCCGGAGGCGATGAAGCCCCGGCGCATCCGGATCGGCACGGGCGCCGGACCCAAGGTCATCGACGCCGACGCCGCTTGAGCCCGGCCGGCGACCGGTGCGCCCGGCGCACCAACCATCGGACAGGCGCCCTCGGGCGCCTGTCCTGCATTCGGGCCGGATTCCCACGGAAGAGGGGCTGGATCCCTACGGCTCGACCTGGAACGGGTTCGGGGGATCGCTATACTCGTTGGCAAGTTCCGTCGGGCTGACGGGTAGCGAAGGCGCAGAGTACAGGGATGAGTGCCGAAGTCTGGACGATCCTCGCAGTGGGCATTTCCCTCGGGGGGCTCGTATGGCGGATGCTGCGATCGTTTCACCAGGACATGGTGCATCGGTTCGAGCAGATGAACGATCAGTTCGACAAGCGGTTCGAGGAGGCGGGCGCCGCGGTCGACAAGCGGTTCGAGCAGGCGGGCGCCGCGGCCGACAAGCGGTTCGAGCAGGCGGGCGCCGCGGCCGACAAGCGGTTCGAGCAGGCGGGTGCCGCGGTCGACACGCGGTTCGAGCAGGCGGGTGCCGCGGCCGACACGCGATTCGACCAGGCGGGCGCCGCGGTCGAAGAACGGTTCGAGCAGGTCGACCGGCAGTTCGAGGAGATGCGCGGGCAGTTCGCCGCGATCGATCGCAGGTTCGAGCAGGTTGCCGAGTGTTTCCGGGAAGTGAGGAGGCAGCTCGAGCGTCTGGCCGATGACTACGGGGGGCTCGCGCGCGAGCTTTCCGAGCTACGGGGCGAGGTCCGCGGGCGGCTCGACGAACGCGCCCGCCCCGTCCCCGCGGATTAGCGGTTCCCCGTCGCGGATCGGAACCGATCAGCCCGTGGCTTCGGGCTCCGTTCCGCCGCCCGGGCCGCGCGATTCCAGCCAGAACGTGACCGGACCCTCGTTGCACAGGCGCACCTGCATCCGTTCGCCGAACCGGCCCGCCTCGACGACCGGGTGGTGCGCCGCCGCGACCGCGAGGAAGTGCTCGAAGAGCTTCCGTGCGACACCCGGATGCGCGCCGGTGCTGAAGCCGGGCCGCGTCCCCTTGCGGGTGTCCGCCGACAGGGTGAACTGCGGCACGGCGAGCAGCCCCCCACCCGTGTCCGCGAGGCTGCGGTTCATGCGCCCGTTGCCGTCCGGGAACATCCGGTAGCCGAGCACCCGCTCGACGAGGCGCTCGGCATCGCGCTCCCGGTCGTCCTTGCGGACGCCGACGAAGGCAAGCAGCCCCGCGTCGATTGCCCCGACCCGCTCGCCGTCCACCAGCACCTCGGCCGTGGAGACCCGCTGCAGCAACGCGATCATCCGCTTCCTCCGTTTCCCGCTTCCGCTCCTTGCTCGGTCACGCGCGGGTTCCCGCCCACGCCAACGCTCGTGCGCCCGCTTTCGATGCCGCGTTCCGCATCTTCGCTCCCTTTCGCTTGCAGCCCGCCCGCCGCCCGGCCGACAATCCGGTCCATCAACCGGGATGCGGGAGGCGCACCGCCATTTTCGACGATGCCGTACTCAGGGCAATGGCGAAGTGGCCCGACGTGCCGGCCGTGTTCGGCTGGCTCGGCCTCGATCGCCGGGGCCGGTGGCGCCTCAGGGGGGAGCTCATCGCGCATGACGCGGCGAACCGATTCATCGACCGCAACTACGCCGGCGACGAGGCTGGCCGATGGTTCTTCCAGAACGGCCCGCAACGGGTGTTCGTGTCGCTCGAGTATGCGCCGTTCGTGTACCGGCTCGACGATGCGGGAACGTTCACCGCCCACACCGGCCGCCCCGCCGGGGTCCCGGTCGCCGCGTGGCTCGACGAGGCACAGAACGTCACCGTGGTGACCGATCTCGGGCCGGGGCTCGTCGACGACCGGGACCTCGAGGGTCTCTCCGAGCGTCTCGGGTCCCGGGACGGGGAGCCGATGGACGACGACGCGCTCGAGGCCGCGCTCGCCGCGGCCGCGGCCGGCCGGCCGGCCGGGCTCGGGCTCGCCCGGCCCGACGGCGGGGTGGTTCCCCTCGAGTACATTTCGTCGGCGGAGCTTCCGGCACGCCTCGGGTTCGTCCGCGAGCCGACGGAGGCCGGCGCCTGACCGGCCGCGGCCCGCGCAAGAACTCGGACGCACGAACACACGCCAGTTTCCCTCGCGAGGAAGAAAGCATGATTGTCGAACAGATCTGGACCGGGAACGCCTACCGCAACTTCAACTATCTCATCGCCTGCCCGGAGACCGGCGAGGCGCTCGCCGTCGATCCCCTCGACCACGAGAAGTGTCTCGCGAAGGCGAAGGAGCGCGGCTTCGAGGTGACCCAGATCCTCAACACGCACGAACACTTCGATCACATCGGCGGCAACGATGCGATGGTCGCCGCCACCGGGGCGAAGATCCTGGCCCACGCCGGGGCGGCGTTCTCCGGAATCGACCGCGGGCTCGGGGCGGGCGACGTGATCCGGGTGGGGAAGACGGTCGAGCTCGAGTCCCTCGATACGCCGGGACACACGATGAGCCACGTCTGCCTCCTCTCGCGCACCGACTCCCCGTCGCTCTTCTGCGGGGACACCCTGTTCAACGCGGGCGCGGGCAACTGCCACAACGGAGGACATCCGGAGGAGCTCTATTCGACGTTCGTGGAGCAGATCTCCGAGCTTCCCGACCACACCCTCATCTACCCCGGTCACGACTACATCGAGAACAACCTCGAGTTCACCCTCGACCGCGAGCCCGACAACGCCGAGGCGAAGCGGCTTCGCGACGACGTGCAGGGGCAGGACCCGGACCGGGCGATGGTGACCACCCTCGAGCTCGAGAAGCGGGTGAACACCTTCTTCCGCCTCACCAGCCCCTCGGTGATCGCGGCCCTTCGCGAATCGTTCCCGGACCTCCCCGAGCAACCCGACCCGAAGACGGTGTTCCTCAGGCTCCGGGAACTGCGCAACAGTTGGTGAGCGCCGTGGTTCCCGTCATCGGTCTCGATCACGTCGTGCTCAGGGTCCGCGACCTCGACGCGATGCTCGACTTCTATCGCGACACGCTCGGCTGCCCCGTCGAGCGCGAGCTCGACATCGGGCTGGTCCAGCTTCGCGCCGGTGCCTCCCTCATCGACCTCGTGCCCGTCGACAGCGAGCTTGGCCGCAAGGGCGGCGGCCCGCCGGGCGGCCCTCGCAACATGGACCACTTCTGCCTGCAGGTGGAGCCGTTCGAGGAAGAGGCCATCCGCCGCATCCTCGCGAGCCGCGGCTACGCGGCCGGGCCGGTCGAGGCTCGCTACGGGGCTCTCGGCGACGGACCGTCCATCTACGTCGAGGACCCCGAGGGCAATACCGTGGAGCTCAAGGGCCCGCCGTTCGACGCGGAAGAGGCCGACCATGTCATCCAGCGCATGGGCCGCTATCCCGTCCCGCCCCCCGGTGAAACGGGGGACGGGGGCCCGCAGCAGTGACGGGCCCGGCCGACTGGAGGGCCGAGGTCGAAGAGCTCCACCGCCGCCGCGAGCTCGCGAAGGCGCAAGGCGGCCCCGAGGGAATCGCGCGGCAGCGCCGGCGCGGCCTGTCGACCATCCGCGAGCGAATCGACGGGCTGCTCGACCCCGGCTCCTTCCGCGAGCACGGCGAAGGCGCGGGCGATCCCGAGCACGACGATGCGGGGCGGCTCATCGGGTTCACCCCTCCGAACTATGTGGTCGGGGCGGGTCGGATCGACGGCCGCCCGGTCGTTGTCGGCGGCGAGGACTTCACCCTGCGGGGCGGCTCGCCCAACGCGTCCGGGCTTCGCAAGAGCATCTACGTCGAGGACCTCGCCCTCAAGCTCAAGCTTCCCCTCATCCGCTTTCACGAGGGCGGCGGCGGCTCGGTCACCGGGGCGGGCAAGCGCGGTCCGGCCGGGGAGCCGGCGCTCACCCGCAACCGGTTCATCTCGATGGCGCGGACCCTCGAGACGGCACCGGTGGCGGCGGCCGCGATCGGGGCAGTGGCGGGGATGCCCGCCGCGCGACTGTGCGCCGCCCACTTCTCGGTCATGACCCGCAGCTCCCAGGTCCTCGTCGGCGGGCCGGCCCTCGTCGAGCGCGCGGTCGGGGAGCGGCTCACCAAGGAGGAGCTCGGCGGCCCCGACGTCCACCTCCCGAACGGGGTGGTCCACAACCTCGCCGAGGACGAGGCGGCCGCGTTCGCGCAGGTCCGGACCTTCCTCGGCTACCTGCCCTCGAACGTATGGGAGCTGCCGCCGTGCGGACCCTGCGCGGACGATTCGGGGCGAACCGAGGAGGCGCTTCTCGACATCGTGCCGCGGGATCGGCGAAAGCCGTTCGACATGCGCCGGCTCATCCGCCTCGTCCTCGACGACGGCTCCTGGTTCGAGATGGGGCGGCGCTTCGGCCCCGGCCAGATCACCGGCCTTGCCCGGCTCGCCGGGCACCCGGTCGGCGTGCTCGGGAACGACGGCCGTTTCTACGCGGGGGCGATGACCGCCGAGGGGGCGCAGAAGGTCCGGCGCTTCGCCGAGCTGTGCGAACAGTTCCACCTTCCGGTGGTGAGCTTCGTGGACGAGCCGGGGTTCATGATCGGACGCGATGCCGAGCGGGCCGGGACCATCCGCCACGGAACCGAGGCGATCATGGCCGTCATGCGCACCCGCGTACCCTGGGCTTCGATCATGGTCCGCAAGTCCTACGGCGTGGCGGCAGCCGCCCATTACGGCCCCTACGGGACGGTGTTCTCGTGGCCCTCGGTCGAACAGGGGGCGCTCCCGCTCGAGGGCGGCGTAGCGGTCGCGTTCGCGCGCGAAATCGCCGCGGCGGAAGACCCCGAGGCGCGCCGGAGCGAGCTCGAGGCGGAGTTCGCCGCAAGGCAGTCGCCCTTCCCGCGGGCCGAGTCGTTCGCGGTGCAGGAGCTGCTCGACCCGCGCGAGACCCGCCCCGCCCTCGCCGAGTGGCTGGAGCTCGTGCGCCCGAGCCTGCGGCTCCTCCTCCCCCCCGCCGGAGCGGCTCCCGCCCCTTGGCCCGTCTGACCTGCCCACCGGAGCCCTTTCTCGAGCTTCTGAAATTGCAGCTTCCGAGGTGTCCGGCGGGGAGCGAGGCGAACGGGTTCATCATCCGTGCTCGGTCGACCCGACCAGTGCAGGGGAGGCCAGGGCCATGTCCGTAACCGCGGATCAGGAAGGAGGCTGCCAATGCGGGGCGATCCGGTACCGGCTGCTGCGGGCGCCGGTCGCGCTCTACGCCTGCCACTGCATGAGCTGCCAGAAGCAGTCCTCGAGCGCGTTCGGGCTCTCGATGTGGGTGGAGCGGGATGCGGTCGAGTTCACCGGTGCCGAGCCGCGCATCTACCGAACATGTGGCGACTCGGGAAAGGAAAAGGTCTGCGCGTTCTGCGGCGAATGCGGCACCCGGCTCTACCACGCGGGCGGTTCGTTCCACTCGAAGGACGTCGCCGAGAGCGGGTCGGACTATTGGCCGTCGTCTTCGGCGAGGTATCCGTCTGAATCGAGCGGCCAGAAGGGGTTGTGCGCGATCTCCCAGACGTGTCCGTCCGGGTCGGCAAAGTAGCCGGAATAGCCGCCCCAGTAGACGTTCTCCGGGTGCTTCAGGACGGTGGCCCCCGCCGAGACTGCGGCGGCAAACGCCGCGTCCACCTCGGCCTTCGAGCCGTGGTTCTGCGCGAGTGTCATGGCCCCCGTGCCGAGCTCGTCACCGGACCGCCCCTGATCCCGGGCGAGGGCGTCCCGTCCGATCAGGCCGAGCATCTGGCCCTTCAGGCGATAGAACCTCACCTCCGGGAGCTCTTCCGCCGTCTTCCAGCCGAGCGCCTCGTAGAAGGCGCCGGACCGTTCGAGATCGTCAACCCCTAGAGAGATCAGGGTGACGCGCTGTGCGGCAAGTCGGTGCTCCATGGTCTCCACTTCTCTCGTGAACGGGCCTCCGGCAAGCGGGGGCCTGGCCCGGTCCGCTCAGGTCCCCCGCGCCGTGCCGGGCAGGCCGTGCGGGGCGCGGCCCGCCGGGGTCGAGGACGCCGCCGCTCCCGCGAGGAAGCGGTGAGCGCCGGCGGGTCCGGGGGGAATGATACGTTGCACACCGGTTCGGGGGCACGCCCGAGCGGCGCGAAGCGCATTCCCGGGACACGATCGCCCGCGCCCCTCGGATCCCGGGCGGGGGCCGGCTCGTTCCAGCGGGCCGTGAGACCCGGTGTGACGAGTCGCCGCTGGTACTCTTGCCACCTGCCGCCGGGGCCGGGCCTTCCCCGGACGGTCGCCGTCGGGATCATCGCGTTCGTCCGGGAGCCATAACACGCCGGCAAGCTCGGCTGAACGTCGCGTGCGCTTGAGCCGGCCCCTCCGGGACCGAGGCTCGGTCCCGGAGGGCGAGGAGGACTTGTTCATGCAGCTCCGCAAGGCAACCGCCCGGGGCGCCGGCGTCATGGGCGTGGCCGCGCTCCTCGTGTCCATGTTGCACCTCCCGCCTGCCTCGGCGGAGCAGTGTCCTCCTGCGAAAATCCGGATCCTGCCGAGCTACGAGGCACCGCAGGGCTTCGCTTACGCGCCCGGGGAGGAGCTCGGAACGGCGCCCGGTCCCGACCACGAAGTCCTCGGCGTCATCGAGACCAGCGTGGGCTGGGACGTGGACGTCGGGATCCGGCAGCGCTGCCGGGGAGAGAAGTGCGAGCTCTGTGTGAACCGGGTCAAGGGCAAGGCCGGTTTCGAGCCGGGGCGCACCCGCGTGACGGACCGGTTTCGCGGTGACGCCTGCCGGACCGACGCGGTTCTCGCGCACGAGGCGAGGCACTCGCAAGTGTTCGACGAGAGCACGCGAGCCGGGGTTCGCACCATCGTCATCGCGCTCACGCGCTGGGCGGCGGTACAGACCGCTCTCGTCGCTACTCCCGAGACGGTCGAGGCTGCGGCGCAGACGAAGTACGCGGAGGTCGAGGAGGTGATGCGGGAAGGGGTTGCGTCGATCGAACGCGAGGCTCGGACGCGAAACGAGCGAATCGACAACCCTCGGGCTTACGAGGCGGAACGCGAGGAGATGGAGAGACGGTGCCGGGAGAGCCGGTGAGGGCTCGGCGCGCACCCCCGTTGGAACCGTGCTCTCGCGGATCCCGTATCCTCGGGCCTCACTCCGTCGAGCGACAGCGGATGGTCGTCAGGCTCGGAGGGCGGCTCAGGCGGGCGAAGAACGGTTGAGGAAGGGGGAGTAGTCCGTTGACGCCCGATGAGCCATCCCCCACCGGCTGGTCGGGACCGGCGGTTCTCTCTTTCGGCTTTCGGCCCTTCTTTCTCCTCGCCGGGCTCTGGGCGGCGCTGAGCATGGCCCTCTGGCTCGTGATGCTGCGAACGGGGCTGGCGCTCCCGACCCATCTCGATCCGGTGTCGTGGCATGCCCATGCGGCGCTCTACGGCTATCTGGGGGCGGTGCTCCCGGGGTTTCTCCTCACCGCGGTGCCGAGCTGGACCGGACGGCCACCGCTTGGCGGATGGACTCTGCTCGGCCTGGTGGTCCTGTGGCTGTTCGGTCGAATCGCGGTCGCGGTTTCGGAGTACCTGCCGCTCCTCGCGGTGACGCTGACCGATCTCGCGGGCCTCGTGATCTTCGGCGGGATTCTCGTGCGTGAGATCGTCACCGCGAAGAACTGGCGCAACCTCGTCGTCATCGCGATTCTTGGCGTGTTCGTCGCGGGCAACGCCGTGTTTCATGCGGAAGCCGCCGGGGGTGGACATGCGGCGTCGGGCTACGGCCTTCGTATCGGGCTCGCGGCCGGAATCATGCTGATCTCGCTGATCGGCGGGCGCATCGTGCCCGCTTTCACGCGCAACTGGCTGGTGGAAAGGGACGGTGCTCGGCTGCCCGCCGCATTCGGCCCACCGGACCGGCTCGCGCTGGTCCTGAACGTGCCGGCGTTGTCGTGCTGGGTCGCGATGCCCCGTGGGAGCGTCGCAGGACTTCTCCTGCTCGTGACGGGCCTGGTGCAGCTCGGACGACTTGCCCGCTGGCGCGGGCTGAGCACGTGGTCGGAGCCGCTGGTCTGGATCCTCCATGTGGGCTATGCCTTCATACCGGTCGGAATGCTGGCCCTGGGGACGGCGATCCTGTGGCCGGGCTCGTTGACCCACGCGGCGGCGCAGCATGCCTGGATGGCGGGAGCGATCGGGGTGATGACCCTCGCGGTGATGACCCGCGCCTCCCTCGGGCACACCGGAAGACCGCTGGCCGCGGGCGCCGCGACGACCGCGCTCTATCTTCTGGTGATCGGGTCCGTGGTGGCCCGGCTCCTGAGCGGCGTCCAGCCGCATTGGGCGCAGTCGCTTTGGACCGTGTCCGCGATTCTCTGGACGCTCGGCCTCGCCGGATTCGCAATCGTCTACGGACGGTTGCTGATTGGTCCGGTTACCCGGTGACCTTCGAGTCGGGCCGGGCCGGGGCCGGACCGGCCGGCGCCGAAGACGGGCGATCGAGCTTGCCGGGCGGGAAGGTGCGGTCTGCGGCCTCTTCAACCGCGGCAGCGCAAGCGCTTCGCTTCTCGGGCCGCCGGCGAAGCCGTGGGCGTCCGCATCCCGGCCGAACCGTCGCGGGCGCGCCGCGGCGTGACGCGACGGCTCGCAGCCGGTCAGCTCTCCAGGTGCCTTCGGATGGCGACGAAGTCGCGTGCGATTGCGTCGGGCGCGTGAGGCGGCCCGAAGACGGCCTGGAGCTCTCCCTTCGGATTCACGAGAAGCAGCGCCGCGCTGTGCTCGACGAGGTACTCCGGGTCGTCGCCGCCGCGGGCGTACGCCACCCCGAGAGCGCGCGTCAGCTTCCGCAACTCCTCGTGCGGCCCGGTCACCCCAAGGAAATCGTCGCGAAAGGTGGTGACGTACGCGCGAAGGCTCCGCGGAGCGTCGCGTTCGGGATCGACGCTCACGAACACCACCCGGGGAGCTTCACCGCCCAGGGCGGCAATCGCATTCACGCTCGCCGACATCGTCGCGAGAGTGATGGGGCAGATGTCGGGGCAGTGGGTGTAGCCGAAGAAGAGCAGGGTCCAGCCGTCGGTCAGGTGCCGCCGGGTGTACGCTGCTCCGGTATGATCGGTGAGAGCGAATTCGGGGAGCGCCCGTTCCTGGCCGAAGAGGGCGGTGGACGTCTGAAGCGCGGGAGGTTCCGCCGGCCACCATCTTCCGGCGAGGAACCCGGCCGCGACCGCGATGGCCACGACCGCGATGGCGGGCACGAGCTTGGGCATGGGCGCTCGATTTCCTTCCGAGGACGATGCAGGGCGGGAGAAACCGGATCATAGCGCCCGCCGGAGGTTCGCGAGGATGCCCATCGAAGTCGAGCGACCGGGACCGGTCCGCGCCCGCCGAAGAGCCGTCACGCGGCTCGCGTTCCTCGCCGCGGCGGCCTTCACGGCGGGACTCGCGATCGCGAACTGGCCGGCCGTCTCCGAGCGTGCAATGCACTTCTTCGCCGTGATGGGGCAGCCGCGGCTCGAGGCGATGCGGGCCATGGAGGCGCCGGTGGTCGGAGCCGACGGCATCGCCCGCACCGACTGGCTGGTCTTCTTCGAGGGCGATGCGCCCGAACCGGAGCGAAAGCGGCTGCTGGCCGAGCACGAGTCGGTGCGCTTCGTGGACCGGACGTTCTTCTCCGACGGCGTGGTCGTTTCCATTCCCGACGCGGCCAAGTCGGTGGTAGCCGCAATCCGTTCGTCTCCCGCCGTCTGGCTCATGCTTCGGGACCGGCCGTTCTATCTGTGCCATTGATCTGACGTCATGCGCGCTCAGGGTTGCGCTCGGGAGCCGGGAAGTCGTTCGAGGAGATCCCGCACGGCCCGGCCCCGGGGCCGAGGTTCCGCGTCTTCGCGTGGCGAACGGCTCGCCGGCCCGGACAGCTCGCCCGCCGGGAGACCCCCGCCATTGCCCTTCCGACGGTGCATGCGGCTTGGGGCGGCGATCCTTACCGGGTGTCTCGCAACCGCTTCGCCCGCGGCTGGAGGAGAATCGCTTGCCGTGGCGGATGCCTGGGCGCGCGCAACCATCGGCACGGCGACGGTGTCGGCGGTCTACCTCAGCGTCACCAACCACGGCGACTCTCCGGACCATCTCGTCGGGGCCGACGCGAAACGCGCCGGCCGCACGATGTTCCACCGGAGCGTGATCGAGGACGGGATCATGAAGATGCGCCATGCCGGAGCGGTCGAGATTCCCGCCGGAGCAACGGTCCGGCTCGAGCCGGGCGGACTGCACGTGATGCTGACGGGGGTTTCGCCGCGTCTCGAGAGCGGGGAGCGCATAGCCGTCACCTTGCGCTTCGAGCGCGCGGGAGAGATGAGGTTGTCGGTCCCCGTGCGAACGAGCCCACCGTAGAGACCCCCAAGCCGAAGGAACGCGGGCGACTCTCATCCACGGGTGCGGCGGACCGAGGACGGCTCGGAGAACGGTCGGCAAGCGGAGAGCGAAGGCAGCACCGGTCGTCGCGACCTCACGCCGGCGGATCATGCGGCCGCGTCCGCCGCCGGACGACGGCGGCGCCACGGTCGCGGATCAGATCAACCGATGGTCCATGGTGAGGGCGGGCGAATCGCTCTCGGGGGTGCCCACCACTTCGGCGGGAACCCCGACCACGGTCCGGTGGGACGGCACGTCCGAAAGCACGACGCTTCCCGCCCCGATCTTGGCCCCCGCCCCGATCTCGACGTTCCCGAGCAGCTTCGCGCCCGCGCCGATCAGCACTCCGGCCCGGACCTTGGGGTGCCGGTCTCCGGTCTCCTTTCCGGTACCGCCCAGGGTCACTTCGTGCAGTATCGAGACGTCGTCCTCGATCACCGCCGTCTCGCCGACCACCACCCCAGTTGCATGGTCGATCATGATTCCGGTGCCGATCCGCGCCGCAGGGTGGATGTCCACGCCGTAGACCTGCGCCATCCGGCTCTGCACGAGGAGAGCGGCTAGCTCGCGGCCGTCGTTCCAGAGCCGATGCGCGATCCGATATGCCTGCAGGGCGTGATAGCCCTTGAAGAAGAGCAGGGCCGGGAAGTAGGTCTCGAGCGCAGGGTCGCGGTCCCGGACCGCCTGCAGGTCGGCACGCCCGGCATCCCCGATCGCGGGATCACGGGCATGGGCCTCGTCGAAGATCTCCTGCAGCCGGGCCTGGCTCACCATCGGGCTCGCGAGCTCATGGGAAAGGACCCACGCCAGAGAGTCCTCGAGGCCCTGGCGGGAGAGGATCGTCGAGTCGAGAAACTCCTCGAGCGCGGGCTCGCGCTCGAGCTCGCGCTGCGCCTCGCGACGGACCTGCCGCCAGACCGCGCCGGTCGGGTCGTTGGGGGGAAGGTCGGCCTCGGGATCCGGCCAGGCAACCGCGTCCGCCACCGCCTTCAGTCCTTTGCTCATGGTGCGTTCCCGCGAAGCTGGCGTGTCGGGCTAGCGAGGCTCCGCCTCGGACCGACGAGACCTGTTCGAAGCCACCCGTCCTGGTTCGAGACCCGGCTGCTGCGTAGCGGCAGCAGCCTCGTTCGTTTCGTTCCCGAGACCGATTTGCAAACTTGGCTCATGCGTAAAGATCGGGGCTCCTCAACGAGTCTAGGAGGGTCGCGCCCCGGGACGCAAGCGAGTATTCCTGCGGGTCGATTGAGATATTGTTCAACCCGCCCGAACGGTCGGTGCATGGCGCTCCGGCCGGCGCCGGCCGATCAGTCCGCCGCCTGGGCGGGGACCTTCTCCGGCACGATGACCCGGTTCCATCCGTGCCGATCCTCGCGCTCCCCGAGCTGGATGCCGATGAGCGAGTCGTAGAGCTCATGCCCGAGCGGGCCGGCGGAGCCGCCGTTGATGTCGTACATCTTCCCCTCGAAGCCGATTCGCCCGATCGGGGTGATGACCGCCGCGGTGCCGGCTCCGAACGCCTCACGCAGGGTTCCGTCGCGGCTGCGCTCGAGGACCTCGTCGATCCCGATTCTGCGCTCTTCGACCGCCGTGCCGCGATCGCGCAGCAGGGTGAGGACGCTGTCGCGGGTGACGCCGGGGAGAATCGTTCCCCTGAGGTCCGGGGTCGCCACCCGTCCGTCGAAGTCGAAGAAGATGTTCATCTGGCCGACTTCCTCGACGTAGCGGTGCTCGGCCCCGTCGAGCCAGAGAGCCTGATCGAACCCCTCGGCGATGCTCTCGGTAGCGGGAAAGAGGGCAGCCGCGTAGTTCCCCCCGGTCTTGGCGAACCCGACCCCGCCCGGCGCGGCGCGCGTGAAGCGGCTCTGCGCCTTGAGAGAGACCGCTCCCGCCGCCCGGTCGTAGTAGTTGGTGACCGGGGAGGTGAAGATGAGCAGGCGGAACTGCGAGGAGGGGCGGACCTGCAGATGGGCGTCCTCGGCGAAGACGAGCGGGCGGACATAGAGGGCCTCGCCTCGCCCGGTCGGGATCCACTCATGGTCGACGCGGACGATCTCCTCGACCGCCGCCTCGAAGACGCCGTCCGGGAGCGCCGGAATGCAGAGACGACGGCAGGACTCGCGCAAGCGCTCCGCATTGCGGTCGGGGCGGAATACCCGGACCTTGCCGTCCGTTCCCCGGAACGCCTTCAGCCCCTCGAACACGGACTGCCCGTAGTGCAGGGCGAGACACCCCGGATGCAGGGGGACCGGAGCGAGAGGAACGATCTCCGGCTGCCCCCACGACCCGTCGCGGTAGCGCAGGCTGAACATGTGGTCGGCAAAGTGGTCGCCGAATCCGAGCCGGGACGGATCGACCTCCGCCCGGCGGCTCGTCGCGGCGCGCTGGATCCGGAGGTCTTCGAGCATGGCGGCCATTTCGGGCTCCGCTGAATGGGTCGCGCGAATATACACGATGGCAGTGCGGCGGCCGTGCGGCGGCCGCGCCACGCGCGTCCCGCCCGAGGCGGCCGGCGGCCCATCCTCGGACGGTACCCGGGACGCCTCGGGCGAGGGTCGCCCGGAGGCGCCTACAGGCGGTGGGTCACGAAGGCGTCGCGGTCCGGTTCGCGCGCGAGGAGGTCCTCGCTGGTGACCACCGCGTCGCGCGCCCGCTCCGGCACGAGATATTGCGCCGCGACCCGTCGAAGGTCGTCCAGGGTCACCGCGAGGACCGCGCCGCGGTAGCGGCGGCGCTGCGCCGGGTTGCGGCCATGACGGGTGCCGAAGTAGCTTCCGATCGCCTCGCCGGCCGGAGAGCCGGGCCGGTCGAGATCGGAGATGACGCCGAGAACCGCTTCTTCGAGCCGCGCATCGTCCTGCGGCTCGTCGAGGAGGTACCGGACGGCGCGATCGAAGTCGTCGAACGTGCCGGCGATGCGGGGATCGCGGTACGAATGGAAGCGGAAGGAGGCGGTGTCCGCGCGGTAGCCCGCGCCCGCGCCGTAGGCGCCTCCCTGCTCGCGGACGGCCCGGTGCAAGGTGGTGTTTCGAAGGTAGGGGCCGAGCACCCGGAGGGCCGGCGCGTCCGGATGGGCCTGGGGAATGGCCGGAAAGGCACGGGCGCAGAAGCTCACTTCCGTGGTCGTGAGCCACGCCTCGCGGGCGGCCGCCCGGGGTAGCAGGTCCGAACCGGCGCCGGGACCGAACGGGTCGCCCGGCGCGCGCCCGCCGGCGATCGCCCGGGCCAGCTCGGTGGCACAGGCGGCGACCGGTTCGAGCGACTCCCCGACGGCGAGGATCTCGTGGCTCGAGCGGCCGATCGCGTCCCGGATCGCTTCGAGCCTGGCGGCGAGTTGGGCGAGCCCATCGCGCGCGGCGAGCGAGTCGTCGAGGGCCTTCAGGTTCCGGATCCCGCGAAGTCCGTGCCACTCGTCCTCGAGCGCGGCGAACCGGCCGAACCCCGCGCCCGCGGCGCTCGCCGCGAACAGGTGGCCGGAACGCACGACGTGCGCCTCGGCCTGCGCACGCTCCTGGGCGACGAGCTCGCGCAGGCGCTCGAGCTCGTCGAAACGCGGGGAGCTCAGGGTCTCGGCGAGCAGCTCCGCGAGCGCGCCCTGGTTGCGGGCAAGCGCCTTCCCCGACAGCACGAACCAGCCGTGCAGGCGGTCGACGTCCTCGAGCGAGGTGCCGACCGAAAGACCCGCACCGAGCCCTCCGGTGACCGCGGCCTGCCGGGCCTGGGTCGACAGATAGTCGCGCCCGGCGCTCCCCACCTCGGTCACGCAGTCGCAATACGCGGGCAGCAGGGCCAGCAGCTCCGGGGGCAACGACGGAAGGTCCACGACCACCTGCAGGTAGCTCAGGCCGTTGGTGCCGGCGGAATACCACGCCCCGCGGGCCGGGCCGAACGAGAGCGCCTCCCCCTCGGGGATGGCGAGGTCCTCCGGGACGTCCTCGACGCCGACCCGGGGCAGGAGCGACGGGTCTTCGTCCGCCTCCTGCCGGGCCTTGAGGGCGGCGGCCGCCTCGTCGATCGATGCGAGGTCGGACTCCGACATCCGTCCGCGGATCGCTTCGAGGCGTTCGCGTTCCTCGGCGGCCCGCCGGACCGGGAGCCCGGGGTCCGGCGCCATGGTGAGCCGCACCCGGTGCGGGTTGTCGAGCAGCTTCTCGCGCACGAGTCGCGGCACGAAGGCGGGGTCGTCGGCCTGTGCCCGCAGCGACTCGAGCACGGGGTCGATGTCGAGCGCCGCGAGCCCGTCCGCCCCGTGCAGGATCGGCCCGAGGGCCCGCACCATGAGCCGCAGCCCGTAGGGGAATCCGCCGCCGGTGATCTCGCGCTGCCCGAGCTCGATCTGGTGCAGCACCGAATCGAGCTCGTCGCGCGGAACGCCCTCGCGGGCGACATCGTCGAGGACCGAGAGGACCCGGGACTCGAACGCATCCGCGCGCTCGATCTCGCTCCCCTCGATCCCGCAAGAGAAGGTCGCCTCCCGGGTGCTGTCGTCGAGCCCGGTGAGCTCCGACGGTGCGGTGCCGAGCTCCGTGGACTCGAGCGCCTGCCGCAGCGGCGAGCCGCCGTGCTCGAGGAGGACTCCCGCCAGCAGGCGCGCGCGCATCGCTTCTTCCGGGTCCCCCGCGCGGCCAAGCAGCCAGCCCATGAGGTGGTGGGTCCGGGCGGTGGTCTCGGGCTTGTTGGCGGCGTAGTGGTCGAATGCGCGCAAGGGTTCGGTGAGTCGCTGCTCGTCGGGGATCGAGACGTCGATCGCGCGCCGCTCGAACTGACCGAGGGCCTGGCGCTCGAACGCCTCCTGGTGGCGCTCTGCGGGCAGGTCGCCGTACGTCATGAGCACCGCGTTGGAAGGGTGGTACTGGCGCGCGTGGAAGTCGCGGAGCATCTCCCAGGTGAGCGACGGGATCTCGGACGGATCGCCTCCGCTGTTGTGGTGGTAGGTGACGGTGGGAAAGAGCAGCGACTGGAACCGTTGCGCGACCTGCGCCACGGGCGGGCTCATCGCTCCCTTCATCTCGTTGTACACCACACCCTTGTAGACCAGCTCGGAGTCGGGATCGCCGGGGCGGGCCCGCTCGATCCGGTGCCCCTCCTGCGCGAAGTCCATCCGCTCGAGGAGCGGGAAGAAGGTCGCGTCGAGGTAGACCTCCAGCAGGTTCTCGAAGTCCTTGCGATTGCGGGTGGCGAACGGATAGGCGGTCCAGTCGCTCGCGGTGAACGCGTTCATGAACGTGTTGAGCGAGCGTCGGATCATCATGAAGAAGGGGTCGCGCACCGGGAAGCGCCGGCTCCCGCAAAGCGAGGTGTGCTCGAGGATGTGGGCGATGCCCGTCGAGTCCCCGGGTACGGTGAGGAAGGCGACGAGGAACGCGTTGTTGTCGTCCTCCGCGTCGAGGTGGAAATGACGCGCCCCCGTCGCCGCGTGGACGTATTCTTCGAACGCGAGGTTGAGCGACTCGACCCGCGCGCGGCGGACCGGCTCGAAGCACGGTGCGGACATCGGACTTCCGGAGATTGGCGAAGGATCCGTATTCTAGCCCTCCACGCCGACCCTCGAGCGTGCGGGCCGAGGCGGCGCGCCCGTGCCGGCGCCGGTCGAGTGCCAGGCGCGGGGGCCGTCCCGGCAAGCCCGTGCTTCAGTCCTCCGGGAGCCCCGCGTCGAGATCCGCGGCGCGCCACAGGTACCACGACGCAACGGTCCGCCAGGGGCGCCAGCGTTCGCCGTGGGCGAGCAGATCGGCCGGCTCCGGGAGGTCGTCGAGACCCTGGATGCGGGCGTACCCCCGGCGGATCCCGAGATCGGTCGCCGGCAGTATGTCGGGCCGCGCGAGGTGGGACATCAGCAGCATTTCCGCCGTCCAGCGTCCGATCCCCCGGACCTGGACGAGCCGGGCGACGATCTCGTCGTCCGGCATTGCGCGAAGCGCACGCCCTCCCGGGACGACCCGCGCGAGCGTCTTCGCGGCAAGGTCTCGGGCCGCCGCAGCCTTGGCGCGGGACAGCCCCACCTCGCGAAGCCGCGCCTCGCTCATCGCCTCCAGGGCTCGCGGGGTCGGCCGGCCTCCTTCGAAGAGGGCGAGCATCCTTGCATGGATGGCGCCGGCCGCCCGGCCGGAGAGCTGCTGATAGACGATGGCGCGCAGCAGCGCTTCGAACGGTGTCCGCATCGCCTGGCGCTGCATGGCGAACGGACCGAAGACATCGATCGTCCGCGCGAGCGCGGGGTCGGCCGCGCGCAGCGCCCGGACGGCGGCGCGCGCGTCGAAGGGGTATCGCCTTGCGGCCATGGGTCGCTACACTCCTCGCCCGCCGGCTCCCGACCTTGCGGCGGTCGGGGCTCGGCCGGACGCAAGTACAGTATCGGAGGAAGGATGTCGAGCACTGCGGACGACCTCACGGTCAACTACAGCGATGGAGGCGTGCAGCTCGTCAAGGAGCTCGACAAGGTGGTGTTGAGCCGCGGCGCCTGGACCACGGTCGTCTTCAAGTACCGCGACTGGGATGCCCGGCGCGGCGAGTACGGCCCGGTTCGCTTCACCATCCGGCGCTACCAGAAACGCAACGAGCGCTACCAGCAGCGGTCCAAGTTCACGATCTCGAGCGCGGACCAGGCGAGGAAGCTGATCGATGCGCTCGGGCGCTGGGCCGAGGAGGAGGCGGCCGGCTGAGCGGTCGCGAAACGGGCGTTCGCCGCCGCGCAGCGCGGCTCGCCGAAGCGGCGGGCCGCTTCGCACCGGCACGCGGGGTTCGATGAATCGGGAGGGTGCATGTCCACGTTTCAAGCATTTCGGGTCCATGAGCGCGACGGCGGCTGCGAGGGTCGTCTCGACGACATCGGGCTCGACGATCTGTCGCCAGGCGACGTCACCATTCGCGCCGCATGGTCCGGCATCAACTACAAGGACGCGCTCGCCGTCACCGGCAAGGGCCGGATCATGCGCCGCTTCCCCATGGTGGCGGGGGTCGACGTGGCCGGCACCGTGGAGTCTTCCTCCGACGACCGCTTCGCGCCCGGGGACCGGGTGCTCGTTGCCGGGGCCAGCATGGGCGAAGCCTACGACGGCGGTTATGCGGAGCGGGTGCGCGCGCCCGCCGATGCGGTCGTGCCCCTGCCGGAGGGTCTGACCCTTCGCGAAGCGATGGCGCTCGGCACCGCGGGATTCACGGCCGCGCTCGCGATCGAACGCATGGAGCTCAACGGACAACGTCCCGGGAACGGCCCGGTGCTGGTGAACGGAGCGACCGGGGGAGTGGGCAGCTTTGCCGTGGACATGCTTGCCGGGCGCGGTTACGAGGTGGCGGCGTTCACGGGAAAGGCGAACGCGGCCGAGTGGCTCGAGTCGCTCGGGGCGGCACGGGTGGTGCTGCGCGGCGAGGTCGAGATGGGCACCCGTCCCCTCGAGCGTGCGCAGTGGGCCGGGGCCGTGGACAGCGTGGGCGGCGACCATCTTGCGTGGCTGACCCGGACCGTGATGCCGGGCGGCAACATCGCGGCCATCGGCCTCGCCGGCGGGGCGAAGCTCGCGACGACGGTGATGCCGTTCATCCTGCGCGGGGTGAACCTGCTCGGCATCAACTCGGTCACCATCTCGCCCGAGCTGCGCGAGCACGCATGGGGCAGATGCGGCACGGATCTCAAGCCCCGCAACATCGACACCATCGTGACTCGAGAGGTCGGGCTCGACGAGCTGCACGGAGTGTTCGACGACTACATGGCCGGAACCGTGACCGGCCGGACCGTGGTTCGCATCGACGGCTGAGACCCTCGTCCGGACCGGGAGGGCCGGCCGGATGCACGGCCGGCCGGAACGGTTCAGCCTCCGGCCGCCTCGTGCTCGCGGGCGACGAGCGCGTCCGTGACCTCGAGCACCTTCGGATAGCTTCCCGCCGTCGAGCCGCTCACGAGGAACCTGCCGTTCACGATGAGGGCCGGGACGCCCCGCAGCCCATACCCCCTCTGCATGACGAGCGAGCGCTGGACTCCCGACTTGACCGAGAACGAATTCGCTTGCTTGTCGAAGTCACTCGCGTCGACCCCGTGCGCGACGAAGAAGTCGCGAATCGCGTCGAGCGTCTCGAGGCGTCTCCCCTCGTCGTGGATCGCAGCGAAGATCCTCGGGTGGATCTCGTCGAGGACCCCGAGCGCGGCCGCAATGTAGTAGGCGCGCGCGTGGAGCTCCCACACGTCGCTGAAGACGGCCGGCATCCGCACGAACCGCACATGATCGGGGAGGGACTCGATCCACGGCTCCAGAAAGGGCTGGAAACGGTTGCAGTGCGGGCATCCGTACCAGAACACCTCGACCACCTCGATCCGATCGGGATCGGAAGTAGGCTGAGGAGTCGGCAGCTTCTGGTAGAGCCCTTCGATTCCCGGTTCCGCACCGATGGCCGGGAAGGCGAGGGCCAATCCGAGGACGGCGGTGGCAATGCGCTTCATTCGGGGCTCCTGCGGGTGATTGGGCTCATCGGGCGGAGCGGAAACCTTCGGCCCGTGCCCCGGCGTGCCGCCGGCTTCGGCCTGAGCTCCCGCTTCGGGCGGCTCACCGGAAACGGTCGTGCCCGCTCAACCGCCCGCCTGGTGGAGCCCGGAAAGATACTCCGATACCGCTTCGATGTCGGCATCGGTGAGCCGGCTCGCAATTTCGCGCATCATGCCGGCCGCGTCCGTCGTCCGCGCGCCGTCCCGGTACGCGAGCAGTTGCTTCGCGGAGTACGCGGCGTGCTGCCCGCCGAGCTGGGGGAACGCTGCGAGCCGGTTTCCACGCCCTCCCGGCCCATGGCAGCTCATGCACGACGGAATGTTCCGCTCCGGGTCGCCGGCCTGGTAGAGCTGGCGGCCAACTTCCGCGAGCACCGGATCAGCCGCCTCCACCGTGGGGACCTGGGTCGCATAGAACGCGGCGATGTCCTCGAGGTCCTGCTCACTTACGTTGGCGACCATCGGAACCATGGTCGCCGCTTCCGGATTGACCCGGCCGTGCTCCGACCGGATGGCCATGACCTGGCGCATCTGGTAGGGAGCTCCCTGGCCGGCGAGCTTCGGCCAGATTGCGTCGATGCTGTTGCCGTCCGCGCCGTGGCACGCGGAGCACACCGCCGCCTTGAGCTTTCCTGCCGCCGGGTCGCCGGACGCGGACGCGCCGGTGGCGAGCAGCCCGAGGGCCAGCGCCGCCGCGATTGCTGATCTTCCCATTGAATCGTGTGCCTTCGTCTCCCATCAGCACGGCCTTCACCGCCGCAGCCGCGCCCTTCGCCGTGCGACACTCCCGTCGCCGACCGGCGTGATATCGAACGCGCGGCCCGGCGGGCGCCGTCAACGGCAGGTCCGCACCGATTGCCCGGCCCGCGGCAGCCCTCTCCGGGCGCCTGGCCTCCAAGTGGATGCCGGACGACCCGCCGGGAACTCCTTCGCGTGGAACGCCGCCGCGGTCGCGCTCCGGGCATTCGCCGGTCCCGGTCTTCGCAATCCCGGCCGGTGGCCGAAGCGCGCGGTAGTGTGCAGCAGATCCGGGTGGACGGTCAACGGAACGAGGCGGTCGCGAGCCGCCTCCGCGGCCCCCCGCACGCCACTCGGGCGAGGTCCGTCGGATACGCGAAGCACGGGACCCGCCCGGCCCGGGTAATCGGAGTAGCGGTCGGATTCGGCGCGACACCCGTCCGCCGCCGACGCCCTTCAAGTCGCGCACGGGACGATCGGACGTAGGGTATCCGTCCTGTGGGAAATTGTCGCGTTGCCGGTCGGAGATTTCCTCAAGCCATTGTCGGTCAATTAGTTACCCGACAACTTATACACTTCTTGTCGCGTGCCGTCGCAAATTGCATCGAGAATTGGCGGGTAATTCAACGGTAATAATGCAAAGGAACGTATCTATTTGTATTGGATGAAGTTTTCGGACCTGGTCAATGTTTGGCAATTTCTGCGGATTCCATTGAATCATAGAGGTTTTTTCCGATTCAAGGGTCGTATTTCACAGAGTTATCCACAGCAATTGTGGATAATGGCCGACCGCCCAAAACAGTCAGAGGGTTAGTCCGAACAAGTCCAAGAACGCATGAGATTGTGGCGCGAAGTCCAACCTCCCGTCAGCGGCAGCGGGGGGCGTGAGCGCCGCACGCGCTCTTGTGGACCCCGCTCGGGAGAATCCGGCCGCGCGCGCGACGACGGGGCCGCTGGCGAAGGGTCGAAAACGCCGGGCCGGCGAGTCACTGAATTGCCGGCGAATCCGGTCCCGGCGGCCCGCGCGGAGGCGCGGCAACAAGATGCGGGCTAGCGCGCGCCGTATCGACGGCGGAACTTCTCGACCCTTCCGGCGGTATCGACGATCTTCTGCTGCCCGGTGTAGAACGGGTGACAGGCGGAGCAGACTTCCACATGCAGATCGCCTTGGTGCGTGGATTTCGTTCTGAACGTGTTGCCGCACGCGCAGGTGATCGTGATCTCGTCGTACCGGGGATGGATGTCCGGCTTCATGAAGTTCGGGCCTCGTGTCGAAACAGGGCGCGCGATTCTAGCCCGTCTCACGAGGCGGCGCCAAGGTCGGACTCTTCCTCTTGATGAACATGGTGAAGGCTTCGGGCTCGCGGAGGGCCGCCGATGGGCGCCACGCCAGCCGTGCTAAAGTCGATCGCCATGCAGCCGGCCGCCGCTTCGCTCCCGTTCGACTCCACCCTGCGCGCACGAATCGAAGACCGGCTCGCTTCCATCGACCCGCGCCGGGTGCCGCCCGACGGTGCGCTGCGGCGGGCGGCGGTGGCCTTCGTCATCGTGGGCGACGAACACGGCGAAGCATGCTTCGTGCTGACGCGGCGCGCGTCCGGGCTGCGACGCCACAGCGGGCAGTGGGCGATTCCGGGCGGCCGCTCGGACGGAGACGAGACCCCCGCGGACACCGCCCGGCGGGAGCTGCACGAGGAGGTGGGGCTCGAACTGTCCGACAGCGACGTGCTCGGATGCCTCGACGACTATGCCACCCGCTCGGGCTACGTCATTTCTCCCATCGTGTGCTGGGGGCCGTCGCGTCCCGTGCTCGATCTCGATCGGACGGAGGTGGCCCGGGCTCACCTCGTGCCGCTCGGCCGCCTGCTCGCACCGGATCTCGCCGCGACCACCGCGATTCCGGAGAGCGACCGTCCGGTACTGTCCGTCGGACTTCTCGGCGGACGGATCTTCGCCCCCACCGCGGCGGTCATCTTTCAGGCCCGCGAGTGGCTCCTGATGGAACGGGCAACCCGGGTGGCGCACTTCGAACAGCCGGTATTCGCCTGGAAATGAGACAATGAGCGTGTTCGCGCCCGACGGATCCCCGGGCCCCGGTCCCGCGGCCGGACGCGGACCGACTCACTCGCGAGGGCGTCTGAATGAGCGTGGAAGCCGAAATTCGCACAAAGCTGCTGGACGCGTTCGATCCCGTGCACCTCGACGTGACCAACGAGAGCCATCTCCACAGCGTCCCGCCCGGGTCGGAGTCCCACTTCAAGCTGGTCATCGCTTCGGAGCGATTCGAGGGCGAGCGACTGCTCGGCCGGCACCGGCTCGTCAACAAGGCCCTTGCGGGGGAGCTCGCGGGACCCGTGCATGCGCTCGCCATCCACGCGGTGACCCCTGACGAGTGGTTCCGGACGGCGGGAACCTCCCCCGATTCACCGCTTTGCCACGGCGGGTCGAAGGTCGACGGAACGTGATCCGCCGCGCGAGGAGCGGGCCCGCCGGCGCCGCCGCCGCGACCGCCTGCGCACTGGCCCCGCTGGCGGCGCACGCCGATACGCTCGACAGCGGCGACACCGCATGGATGCTGACCGCAACCGCCCTCGTCCTGCTCATGACCCTTCCGGGCGTGGCGCTCTTCTATGGCGGGCTTGTGCGGTCCCGAAACGTCCTTTCGGTGACGATGCAATGCATGGGCATCGCCGCCCTCGCGACCGTACTGTGGACCGCCTACGGCTACAGCCTCGCGTTCGGAGACGGCGGCTGGTTCGCCGGAGGCCTGGACAAGGCGTTCTTCGCCGGAGTGGATCGCAGCGCCCTCGAAGGGACGATCCCGGAGAGCGTCTTCGCCGCGTTCCAGCTCACCTTCGCCATCATCACCCCCGCTCTCGTATTCGGGGGGGTGGCGGAGCGGTTGCGGTTCTCCACCATGCTGTGGTTCAGCGGGCTGTGGCTCACCCTGGTCTATTTCCCGGTGGCCCACTGGGTGTGGGGCGGCGGGTGGCTGGCCAAGCTCGGAGTGCTCGACTACGCGGGCGGCACGGTCGTGCACGTGAACGCCGGAGTGGCGGCGCTGACGGCGGCCCTGGTCATGGGCCGGCGGCGCGGGTTTCCCGCAACTCCGATGCCCCCCCACAACCTCGTATTCACCATCGCCGGCGCGTGCCTGCTCTGGGTGGGATGGTTCGGCTTCAATGCCGGAAGCGCGCTCGCGGCGAACGGCGATGCGGGGATGGCCCTGCTCACGACCCAGGTGGCCGCCGCGGGTTCCGCCCTCGCGTGGATGGTTTCGGAGTGGGTGAAGTTCGGGCGCCCGAGCGCGCTCGGCGTCGCCACCGGAATCGTGGCCGGGCTCGTCGCGATCACGCCCGCGGCGGGGTTCGTCGGACCGGCCGGCGCGCTGATCATCGGCGTTGCGGGCGGAGTCGCGTGCTTCTGGGCAACGTTCGTGGTCAAGCGCCGGCTTGCCATCGACGATTCCCTGGACGTCTTTTCGGTGCACGGAATCGGCGGATTCGTCGGGGCGTTGCTGACCGGAGCGCTCGCCGGCTCCCTTGGCGGTACCGGCTACTCCTACGGTCTGAACGTGCTGACGCAGCTCGGGGTACAGTTCATCGGCGTGACCTCCACCGTGATATGGTGCGCCCTCGTGAGCTGGCTCCTGCTCAGGGTCCTGGACATGGCCCTCGGCCTGCGGGTGGACGAGGATCAGGAGTCGCAGGGGCTCGATCTCACCGAGCACGGAGAGACGGGCTACAACTCCTGACCCTCGCGTCGTCGAATCATGAACGCTCCCCGCAAGCTCTACATTCGCACTTTCGGCTGCCAGATGAACGAGTACGACTCCGCCCGGACCGCGGACGCGCTCGCGCACTCGCACGGCCTCGAGATCGCGGAGCGGCCCGAGGAAGCGGATGTCCTTCTCGTCAACACCTGCTCCGTTCGGGAGAAGGCGCAGGAGAAGGTCTTCTCGGAGCTCGGGCGCTGGCGCGCGCTCAAACGAAACCGGCCGGAGCTCGTCATCGGGGTGGGTGGGTGCGTCGCGAGCCAGGAGGGTGACGCGATCCGTACCCGCGCCCCCCACGTGGACATCGTGTACGGACCCCGCACCCTCCAGCGCGTGCCGGGCATGCTCGACGACGTGCTGCGCGCCCGGCGCCCGCAGGTGGACGTGAGCTTCCCGGAGATCGAGAAGTTCGACCGCCTCCCCGCCCCCGGGGTGAACGGGCCGACCGCCTTCGTGTCGGTAATGGAGGGATGCAGCAAGTACTGCTCGTTCTGCATCGTGCCCTATACCCGCGGTGAGGAATTCAGCCGGGGCTTCAAGGACGTCCTCGAAGAAGTTCGGGGCCTCGCCCGCCGCGGCGTGCGCGAGGTGACCTTCCTCGGACAGAACGTCAACGCGTACCGCGGCGCGGTGGACGAAGGCCGCCCCGCGAGCCTCGCGCGGCTCGTCGCCGCCGCGGCGGGCGTGGACGGCATTGGACGGATACGCTACACGACCTCCCATCCGTCGCAGATGTCGCGCGACCTCGTCGACGCCTACCGGGAGGTTCCGGCACTCGCGGGTCACCTGCACCTGCCCGTGCAGTCGGGGAGCGACCGGGTCCTCAAGCTCATGAACCGTCCGCCCCGGGTCGACCGGTACCGGGCGACGGTGGCGCGGCTTCGCGAGCGGCGCCCCGGGATCAGCATTTCCTCGGACTTCATCGTGGGGTTCCCCGGAGAGACCGACACGGACTTCCAGGCGACCCTGGACCTCGTGGACGAGATCGGCTTCGACACGTCGTTCAGCTTCGTGTACAGCCGGCGGCCGGGAACCCCTGCCGCGGAGCTTCCCGATTGCGTTCCCCCGGCGGAGAAGAAGGCGCGGCTCGCCGAGCTCCAGGCCCGCCTTGCCGGACACGCGGCAAAGGTGGCCGCGGGCATGGCGGGCACCGTGCAGAAGGTGCTGGTGGAACGCCCGTCGAAGAAGGACCCGGCCATGCTCTGCGGTCGTACCGACAACAACCGGGTCGTCAACTTCGCGTCACCGGCCGGCGATCTGCTGATCGGACGGTTCGTGAACGTCCGGATTGACGAGGTCTTGCCGAACTCGCTGCGCGGGACGGTCGTTCCGAAGAGGTTGCACGAGACTCGATCGCGGGCATAATGCCGGCGTGGACTCAGCCGCCGCCGACGACCACCGATCTTCCTCCACGCTGCCAACGGGTGACCCCGACCCGTTCCCCGATCCCTCCTCCGTCAACCGGCTCGACCTCGAACCCGCCGACAACTCGCGGCTCGCGAACCTCTGCGGCCCGTTTGACGAGCATCTGCGCCAGCTCGAGCGCTCGCTCGAAGTCCGCATCGACGGCCGGGGAAGTCGCTTCCAGGTGCATGGTCCGCGCGCCGCCGTGGCCTGCCGCCTGCTCGAGCGGCTGTATTCGGCGACCCGGGACGAGTCCCTGACCGCCGAAACGGTACATCTTTACCTGCAGCAGTCGGGAGTGGACGAGCTGGTCGACGCCGACGAACCGCACGAGACCGAGATTCACACCCGTCGGAGCCGGATTCGGACCCGCGGCGCGCACCAGCACCACTACGTCACCCAGATCGAGGAGCGGGACGTGAGCTTCGGGATCGGCCCGGCCGGAACCGGCAAGACGTACCTCGCGGTGGCATGCGCGGTGGAGGCCCTCGAGAGCGAGCGGGTTCGACGCCTCGTGCTCGCCCGGCCGGCCGTCGAGGCGGGCGAACGCCTCGGCTTCCTCCCGGGGGACCTCGCCCAGAAGGTCGATCCCTACCTTCGCCCGCTCTACGACGCGCTCTACGAGATGCTCGGCTTCGACCGGGTGGGCAGACTCATCGAGCGCCATTCGATCGAGATAGCGCCGCTCGCCTACATGCGCGGCCGAACGCTCAACGAGTCGTTCATCATTCTGGACGAGGCGCAGAACACCACCATCGAACAGATGAAGATGTTCCTCACCCGCATCGGCTTCGGGTCGAAGGCGGTCATCACCGGCGACGTGACCCAGATCGATCTTCCGCGGGGCCAGACATCGGGCCTCGTGCATGTCCAGGACGTGCTGAGGCACGTGCGCGAGGTGGGATTCACCCGGTTCACCTCCCGCGACGTGGTGCGGCATCGGCTCGTCGCCCGGATCCTGGATGCGTACGAGGCGGCGGAAGGCGATTCGTGAGTTGGCGGTAGCCGTGCAGTACGCGTCACGCGCCCGCTATCTCCCGCCGCGCCCGTCGGTCGAACGATGGGTCCGCGGTGCCCTCGAGGGTCACCGCGACGACGCGCACCTCACCGTGCGCATCGTGGGGCGGGAGGAAGGGCGGCACCTGAACGAGCGGTTCCGCGGGCTCGTCGGCCCGACGAACGTCCTTTCGTTCCCGTTCGACGCCCCGCCCGGGGCTCCGGCGGCCGGTGAGATCGGGGATGTCGTTCTGTGCGCGCCGGTGGTGAACCGCGAGGCCCGGAACCAGGACAAGCCGCGCGACGACCACTGGGCCCATCTCGTCGTGCACGGGGTGCTCCATCTCCTCGGGCACGACCACGACACCCCCGCCGCGGCCCGATCCATGGAGGAGCTGGAGCGCCGCATCCTGGCCGGCCTGGGCGTGCCCGACCCCTACGAGCCCCGCGATGGCTGAGCCCTGGCGAACGCGCCTCGCGCGCATGCTCGCGGACGGGCCCGGCACCCGCGCGGAGATGATCCGGATGCTGCGCGGGGCGGAGCGACGCGGCCTGGTGAACTCCGATGCACTCGGCATGATCGAGGGGGCGCTCGCGGTCGCCCACCTCCAGGTGCGCGACATCATGATTCCGCGTACCGGAATGGTCGTCGTAGAGCGGGACAAGAAGCCGGAAGAGTTCGTCGCGACCGTCATCGAGTCCGGCCATTCGCGTTTCCCGGTGCTCGGGGACGGACGCGACGACGTGGACGGGATACTCCTCGCCAAGGACCTGCTGCGCTACTTCGCCCTCGAGCGGGGCCGGGAATTCGACCTGCGCGATGCAATGCGCCCGGCGTGGTTCGTCCCGGAGAGCAAGCGTCTCAACGTGCTGCTCAAGGAGTTCCAGACCAGCCGCAACCACATGGCGATCGTCGTGAACGAGTGGGGCGGACTGGCCGGCCTGGTGACGATCGAGGACGTGATCGAGCAGATCGTCGGAGAGATCGACGACGAGCACGACGTCGACGAGGAGAGCTTCATCGAGCAGGTCGAGCCCGGCGCGTTCATGGTGAACGCCCTGATGCCGGTGGAGGACTTCAACAAGCAGTTCGAAACCGCGTTCGACGACGGCGAGTTCGACACGGTGGGCGGGGTCGTGGTGAAGGCATTCGGCTACCTCCCGGAACGCGGCGAGGACATCGTTCTCGGAGAGCTCCGGTTCTCGGTCGCGCGAGCCGACCGGCGGCGGGTGAAATCGTTCCGGGTGGTCGCCGGCGGATAGTACGATGCGATCCCCGGCATGGGTGGATGTGGCGTGCATCGCGGCCGGGGCGGTTCTGTTTCTCGCCTTCTCCCCCGGGAACTTCGTCGTGGTGGCGGTGGCGTCGCTCGCCGTCCTGTTCCGCGCGGTGCTGCGGGCGAGCCCGCGCCGCGCCTTCTGGCGCGGATGGCTCTTCGGAGCGGCCGGGTTCGGGGCCGGACTGTGGTGGATCTCGGAGAGCTTCCAGTATCGCGATATCGGCATCGGCCCGGCCGCCGGGCTGACCGGCCTGCTCGCGTGCGTGCTCGCGCTCTATCCCGCCCTGTTCGCGTGGGCGAGCGCCAGGTTCCTCGGTGGCGGCGGGCCGATTCCCGACGCCCGGGCGAACGCGGCGGCGGGGCTCTGGTGGCTTCCCGCAACGTGGACCCTCTTCGAGTGGCTCCGCGGGACGCTGTTTTCCGGCTTCACCTGGCTTCAGGTCGGCTACGCGGGGCTCGAGTCTCCGCTCGCCTCCTACGCGCCGGTCGCGGGAAGCCATGCGGTCGGCCTCGCGCTCGCGGCGACCGCCGCGAGCGTGGCGCTGATGGGAACCGCCCGACCCCGCGCGATAGTCGGCGCCGTCGCGGTATCCGGCCTGCTGTGGGCGGGCGGCATGGTCATGGCCGCCCTGGACGTCAACGAGGGCTGGACGCAACCGGCGGGAGACCCCGTGCGGGTTCTCGTCGTGCAGGGAAACGTCGCCCAGGACGAGAAGTGGACCGAGCAGGGCCGCCGCGCGGCGCTCGATCGCTATTCGGAGCTGACCGCACGCCATCCGGGCGCCGAGGTCGTGGTCTGGCCGGAGACCGCGATACCGTACTTCGCGGCTCGAATCCGTCCGTTCCTGCGCGCCGCGGGCGAAGCCGCCGAGAGTGCAGGGTACGTGCTGCTCTCGGGCCTGCTCTCCTTCGACCCGGCTTCGGGGGGTGCCTACAACAGCGTGGCCGGCATCTCGTCGCCGCAGTCCGCCGACCCGCCAAGCTACTATCACAAGCGCCATCTCGTCCCGTTCTCGGAGCGCATGCCGTTCCAGGCGGTCATCGCTCCAATCGCCCGGTGGCTTCGATTTCCCACCGAGGGCTTCGCCCCGGGCGCGGCGCAACAGCCCCCGCTGCGCGCAGGAGGCCACGACATCGCGGTATCGATCTGTTACGAGATCACCTTTGGCGCCTCGATCGCGCGCGACCTCGGCAATGCCGCGTTGCTGGTGAACGTCAGCAACGATGCCTGGTTCGGCCGCACCGCCGGACCTCACCAACACTTCCAGATGGCGCGGATGAGGGCCCTCGAGCTGGGGCGGTGGCTCGTTCGATCGACCAATACCGGCATCTCGGCCATCGTTACCCCGGAAGGCCGGGTGGCCGCCTCCGTTCCGGCCTTCGAAGCAGGGGTGCTCGAGTTCGACGTTCCACCGCTCGAGGGGCGTACGGGCTACGCGAGGTGGCGCGACGTTCCGGTGCTCGTTCTGATCGCGCTCCTGCTCCTCATCGCCTGGCGGGTGCGCGCGAGGGCCCGCCGGACGCAGGCGGCTCTCCCTCGACCTTGAGTTTCGCCCGAATGAACCGTCGGTGCGGAACGTGCAGGAGATCGGCCGCCTTGCGAACCAGGTGCTCCTCGTACTTGTCGAGGCGTCCGTCCGCGAACGCCACCCGCCAGAGCATCTCGATGATCTCCACCTTTTCCTTCGGCGAGCTCTCCTCGTTCAGCCGCCGGGTGAACTCGTAGAGAGAGACCGAATCCTCCACGTCGCGCTCCGCCGCCGCGACCAGCACTCCGGCAGCTTCGGCGTCGAGCCCGTACGCCGCCCCGAGCATCCGGCGAATCGCCGTCCGTTCGCTGGAGTCGACCTCGAAGTCCGCGCGCGCGACCTCGACGAGCAGCGTGGCTACCGCATTCCGGCTCGCGGGGACGGGTTCGGCCGGCGCTGCGGCCCGTTTCCTGAATCGTTCGAGCATCGAGATGCAAGGAAGTCGTGCGAATGCGTTGAAAGATGATAAGATAATTTACTGATTCAATTCAATTAGCACCGGACCTAGGCGGGTTCGGCGGGAAGAGACTTGCTTCGCTCGGTCAAGAGCCAGTTCACGCCGTTCCTGCAATGGTGGCCCGACGTCAACCGGGACACCCTGCGCGCCGACGCCCTGGCCTCGGTTACCGGCGTGCTCGTCGTGCTCCCGCAGGGTATCGCCTTCGCGTCAATCGCCGGCATGCCCCCCCAGTACGGCCTCTATGCCGCGATGGTCCCCGCCGTCGTCGCCGCCCTGTTCGGATCTTCGCGACTGCTGGTCTCCGGCCCCACCACCGCCGCGTCGATCGTGCTCTTCTCCTC
This sequence comes from Immundisolibacterales bacterium, assembly GCA_026712715.1. GTDB lineage: Bacteria > Pseudomonadota > Gammaproteobacteria > HK1 > HK1 > JAJDXW01. The sequence continues at coordinate 63,307 of JAPOPW010000009.1, forward strand.
GCTCAGCGCGCTCGCGGTTCCGGGCAGCGCCGAGTATGTCGCCTACGCGATCACCCTCACCCTGATGGTGGGCGTAATCCAGTTCGCGCTCGGCATCGCGCGCCTCGGCGTGCTCGTGAACTTCGTCTCCCATCCGGTCATCGTGGGATTCACCGCGGGCGCGGCAATCCTCATCGCGGTCAACCAGCTCGAGCACTTTCTCGGCGTGGACGTCCCGGCCGAGCTCGATGTGTTCGGCACGCTCGCGTTCCTTGCCGTGCATTCCGAATCGATCAACCCGCCGGCCGCGCTGGTCGGCCTCACGACCCTGGGGGCCGGGCTCGTCGCCCGGCGGTCGATGCCCCGTCTGCCGTACATGCTGCCCGCGATCCTCGCGGGCACCGCGATGGCGCTCCTCGTCAACGCGATCCTCGAGGCCGTCCGTTGGGACCACCCGGTCACCCTGGTCGGCACGGTCGCGGCCGCCCTGCCACCGCTCTCGGTACCGGAGTTCTCCCTCGCCACCTTCAAGCAGCTCGCCCCCGTCGCCTTCGCGGTCACCTTGTTCGCGCTTGCGGAGGCGGTGTCCATCGCCCGATCGCTCGCGGCGCGCTCCGGGCAGTTCATCGACGGGAACCAGGAGTTCATCGGCCAGGGGCTGTCGAACATCGTCGGCAGCTTCTTCTCATCCTACGTGGCGACCGGTTCGTTCAACCGCAGCGCGGTGAACTACGAGGCGGGAGCGTGCACGCCGCTTGCCGCCATATTCGCCGGGGTGCTGCTGATGGCGGTGGTCGGGGTGAGCGCGCCCGCTCTCGCCTACCTGCCACGCTCGGCAATGGCCGGGATCCTGTTTCTCATCGCATGGAACCTGGTGGACCTTCGAAACATCCGCCGGATCGCGCGCACCGGCACGTCGGAGGCGGTGGTCCTTTGGGTGACCTTCTCGGCGACCCTCCTCCTCGAGCTCGAGTTCGCGATCATCCTCGGCGTGATGCTCTCGCTGGTGATGTTCCTGCGCCGCGCGTCGCGGCCGAGCCTGCAGGCACGCCTCCCCGACCCGAATCTCGCGCGGCACCGTTTCGTGACCGATCCGGATCTCCCCGAATGCCCGCAATTCAAGATCATCCGGGTCAACGGCCCCATCTTCTTCGGGGCGGTCAACTACGTCGCGGAACGGCTGCGGGTAATCGCGCGGCGCAATCCGAGGCAGAAGCACCTCCTGATGCTCGCGCGGAGCATCAACTTCGTGGACGTCGCGGGGGCCGAGCTCCTGGCCCGGGAGGCCCGGCACCGGCGGGCGATCGGCGGCGGGCTGTACCTGCACCAGCTCAAGGAAGAAGCCCGCGAGCCCCTGGAACGAGGCGGCTACCTGGACGAAATCGGCCGCGAGAACATCTTCGAATCCAAGGGCGACGCGATCGAGACGATCTTCCGCCGCCTCGATCGGAGCGTGTGCGTCGGATGTCCCCTGCGCGTGTTCCGGGAGTGCCACCAGGTGGAACGGGGCGAGAAGGTCGAGCGCATCGAGCCCCGCGAGCATCCGGCGGCGATCGCCGAGCCGGCCTGATCGCCCGCTCGCCCGGCGGGCCGGCCGGCGATAGGCAGGGAGGGGCCGCCTCAGGCCGGCTGGCCCGGGAAAATCACCGATTTTCCCGGACTAGAACCGGACTGCGTCGAGATCGACGTTGCCGCCGCTCAGCAACACCGCGATGCGGGAGCATCCGCGCGGAGGGCCGTGCTCGATGAGGGCGGCGAGCGGGACCGCCCCCGAAGGCTCCACCACGAGCTTCGTTCGCTCCCAGAGCAGTCGCATGGCCGCACGGATCGAATCCTCGGAGACGGTCAGGATGTCTTCGACCCTGCGCCGAATGATCGCGAAGTTGCGCTCTCCGAGCGACGTTCGCAGTCCGTCGGCAATCGTGTCCGGCGCTTCGACCGGAATGATGCGGCCGGCGCGGAGCGAGCGCATCGCATCGTCCGCGCCGGCCGGCTCCGCGCCGTAGATCCGGCAGCCGCGCGTGGCCGCGACGAGGGCGCTTCCACCGAGCAATCCGCCGCCGCCCACCGGCACGACGATGGCATCCGGGGGCCCGGTCGGGGGCTCGCACCAGGGGGCCGGGGACGGTTCGTCGAGGAGCTCGAGGGCGACCGTGCCCTGACCCGAGATCACGTGGAAGTCGTCGTAGGGGTGGATGACCCGCCCCCCTCGCTCGCCGACCACCGCCGCAAGCGTGGCCTCGCGGGCGGCGAGGGTGGGCTCGCACTCGATGATCTCCGCTCCGAACGATTCGACGGCCCGGCGCTTGACCGTTGGCGCCCCGGCCGGCATGACCACGATGGCGGGAATGGAGCGAAGGCGGGCGGCGAGGGCGACGGCGGCACCGTGGTTTCCGGAGGAATGGGTACACACGCCACTCGCCGCACGGTTGTCCGGGAGCGAGAGCACCGCGTTCCAGGCGCCCCGGAACTTGAACGCTCCGGCGCGCTGGAGGTTCTCGCACTTGAACGCGATCTCCGCCCCGACCCGCCGGTCGAGCCCGCGACTCGTCACCACCGGCGTGTGGCGGACGTGCGAAGCGATGCGCCGCGCCGCCGCCTCGACGTCGGCAACGGCCGGGACGTCGAGGACGGGTCCCTCGTCAGGCCGGCCGGTCATGTCGTGTCGTCGACGATCTGCTCGCGGCGAGGCCACGCGTGCAGCACGGCCTGGATCAGGATGCCGAGGGGGATGGCGAAGAACACGCCCCAAAAACCCCACAGTCCTCCGAACACGAGGACCGAGGCGATGATCGCGATCGGGTGCATGTTCACCACCTCCGAGAACAGGAGGGGAACGAGTACGTTTCCGTCGAGCACCTGGACCACGAGGTACGCAATCATCAGGTACGTGAACTCGGGACCTATCCCCCACTGCACGTACGCGACCGCCGCGACCGGAATCGTGACCGCGATGGCCCCGACATACGGAATCAGGACCGAGATCCCGACCAGGAAGGAAAGGAGGACGGCGAAGTCGAGGCCGAACACGGCGAAGGTGAAGTACGTTGCAACCCAGACGACCAGGATCTCGATGATCTTCCCGCGCACGTAGTTTCCGAGCTGGCGATGCACGTCCGTCCACACGTGAGCGAGAAGGCGATGATCGCGGGGAAGGAACTCCACCACCCACGCGGTGAGCCGGTCCTTGTCCTTGAGCATGAAGAACACGAGGAGCGGCATGAGCACCAGGTAGATGCCGAGGGTGATGACGCCGAACACCGACGACACCGACGCGGTGACCATGCGACGCCCGAGGCTCATGACCTCGAAGCCCACCGCGCCCGCGACCTGGTTGACCTGGGACTCGGAGATGAACTCCGGATAGCGATGGGGGAGACGCATCAGCACCCCCTGAAGCTCGGCAAGCATCCCCGGGATCTGGGAGACGAGCTGGGTGGCCTGCTGCGACATGAGCGGAACGATCGCAAACATGATGAAGGCGAGCAGGGTGAGAAAGCCCAGGAAGACGACCAGCACCGCGAGGATGCGCGGTACGCGGAGTCGAAATAGCGGAGTCGCGATGCCGTCGAGGAGGTACGCGATGATGACGCTCGCGAGGATGGGCGCGACCAGATCGCCAATCCACAGCACCGCGCCGAGACCGAGCACGAGGGTGAGCACGAGGATGACGAGCTGGGCATTTCCCAGCAGAAGCCGGAACCAGTTGGTAATGAGGTCCATGCGCTGGTGCTCGGTGCCCGGATCGGCGCCAGATCAGATGGGCAGCCCGAGCTGCCCCGCCGCCTCTGCCGCCCGTTTGCGCGCGGCGGCCCGCGGGTCCGCGCTCGGCGCGGTGGCGGGCGGCCGGAACCGGCTGGAATCGAGCTCCGGGCGGCCGGCGAACCCCAGCCGCCGCCGGCACTTCTCGAATCGGTTCGCGATGAGTTCGGCAATCTGACCGGTGCCGCGCATCCGGGTTCCGAACCCGCCGCGGTAGTCACGCCCGCCGGCCGTCTGGCGGACGAGCGAACGCACCCTTGCGGCGCGCAAGGGATACTGCGCATCCAGCCACTCGTGGAACAGGCCCGCAATCTCGAGCGGCAGCCGCAACATGACGTAGGCGGCGTCGCGAGCGCCCGCGGAGCGCGCGGCACGAAGGATGGATTCGATCTCGTGATCGGTGAGCCCGGGAATGATCGGAGCGACGAGGACGGAGACCGGGATGCCGCGGCGGCTCAGTCGCTCGACCGTCGCCAGGCGCTGGCGGGGGCCCGCGGCGCGCGGCTCCATGCGCCGCGAGAGCTCGTCGTCCAGGGTCGTCACGGAGACCGCGACATTGACCAGCGCCTTGCTCGCCATGGCCTCGAGAAGCTCCGCGTCGCGGTCGATCAGTACCGACTTGGTCGCGATCATCGCGGGATGCGAGCACTCCCGCAGCAGCTCGAGGATCCCGCGAGTCAGCCGCAGGCGACGTTCGACCGGCTGATAGGGATCCGTGTTCGCCCCGAGGGCAATCGGGGACGGCCGGTAACCGCGCGCGCCGAGCTCGCGACGCAGCAATTCGACCGCGTCGGGCTTGTAGAAGAGCTTCGTCTCGAAGTCGCGGCCCGGGGACAGCCCGAGCCACGCGTGGGTCGGACGCGCATAGCAGTAGATGCAGCCGTGCTCGCACCCACGATAGGGGTTGATGGAACGATCGAAGGGCACGTCCGGCGACTCGTTGCGCGAAATGACCCGCCGGCTCGAGTCCACCTGGAGGGTGGTCGCCGCGTTCTCGATCTCGTCGAGCGATGCATCGAGCGATCCCCAGCCGTCGTCGACGTCGCTCCGCGACCAGGACTCGTAGCGACCGCTCCGGTTGGAGAGCGCCCCCCGGCCCCGGACGACGGCCGCCTGCGGGGCATCCTCGGCACCCGGTTCCGCGTGGAATCGCGCGTGCCGTCCCGGCCGGGTCATGAGAGGATCCGCACCTCGGAGCCGGTGCCGACGAGCACCACGTCCGCGCGCCGGCGCGCGAACAGCCCGTTGGCCACCGTGCCCGTGATCTGATTCAGGATGCTCTCGGTTTCCGCGGGCGCGACGAGGTCGAGACCGTGCACGTCGAGAATCGCGTTGCCGTTGTCGGTCACCGCGCCCTCGCGCCAGAACGGGTTCCCGCCGAGCGACACGAGCTGCCGGGCCGCGTAGCCGCGCGCCATCGGAATGACCTCGACGGGCACCGGAGCGGTTGTGCCGAGGACGTCGACGAGCTTGGAGTCGTCGACGATGCAGACGAACCGCCGGGCGGCGGCGGCGATGATCTTCTCCCGGGCCAGCGCCCCGCCCCGACCCTTCACGAGCTGGCGATGGTGCGTGCACTCGTCCGCCCCGTCGACGTAGAGCGACACCTCGTCCACCGAGTTGAGATCGGATACCCGGATGCCGCGCTCGCGCAGGAGCGCCGCGGTCGCCTCGGAGCTCGCTACGGTCGCGTCGATCCGATGCCGTATCCGGGCGAGCGCATCGATGAAGTGGTTGGTCGTGGACCCGGTTCCGACCCCCACGACCGAGCCGATCTCGACATGCTCGAGCGCGCCTTCGGCCGCCTGTCGCTTCTTCGCCTCGACATCCACCTGCCTCACCCCCCTACCGGAGCGATCCGGGCCGGCGCGGGTGCCGCCTCGCCGCCCCTGAGAAGTGACGTATCATGCGCGCCCCCTCCTTCGATACCAGCGCGAACCGTGTCCACGGGCTACCTCGAACGCGTCCTCAAATCGCGAGTCTACGAGATCGTCGGGGAGACGCCGCTCTCGGAGATGCCCCTGCTGTCCGAACGTCTCGGGAGCCGGGTGCTGCTCAAGCGCGAGGACACCCAGCCCGTGTTCTCGTTCAAGGTGCGCGGAGCGTACAACCGGATGGTCCGGCTCGACGAGGCGGACGCGGCGCGCGGGGGGGTGGCCGCGTCCGCCGGCAACCACGCCCAAGGCGTGGCGCTCGCCGCGCGGCGGCTCGGAATCGGCGCCGTCATCGTCATGCCCGAGACGACGCCCGCGATCAAGATGGACGCGGTGCGGCGGCTCGGCGCGGAGGTAGTCGCGCACGGCTTCTCCTTCGACGAGGCGAACACCCATGCGCACGCCGTCTCGAGCCGGACCGGCCGGGTCTACGTCCATCCCTTCGACGACCCCGACGTCATCGCGGGCCAGGGCACGGTGGGGATGGAGATCCTGCGCCAGGTCCCGAAAACGCCGCGTGGGATCTTCGTCCCGGTCGGCGGCGGCGGTCTCATCGCGGGAGTCGCCGCGTACGTGAAACCGCTGTGGCCCGAAGTGAAGATCATCGGCGTGGAGCCGGAGGAATCGGCCTCGATGTTCGCGGCACTGCGGGCGGGACGTCCGGTGCGTCTCGACGAGGTGGGGCTGTTCGCGGACGGGGTGGCGGTACGGCAGGTGGGCGAGGAGTCCTTTCGCCTTGCGCGGCAGTACGTGGACGAGGTGGTCCTGGTGACCACCGACGAGACCTGCGCGGCGATCCGGGACATCTACCAGAACACCAGGACCATCGCCGAGCCGGCCGGTGCGCTCGGGGTCGCGGGCCTCAAGCGCTACGCGGAGCGCGAGCGGCTCGCCGGCGAGCTGCTGGTCGCCATCGACAGCGGGGCGAACGTCAACTTCGACCGGCTTCGCCACATCGCCGAACGGGCGGAGGTCGGGGAACAGCTCGAGATGCTCCTCGCGGTCACCATTCCGGAGCGGGCGGGGAGCCTCCTCGACTTCTGCCGCTGCATCGGCGAGCGCTCGGTCACCGAGTTCAACTACCGCTACGCCGGCAAGGCCGATGCCCAGATCTTCCTCGGGCTCGAGCTGCGCGAAGGCGCGGAGGAACGCGCGGCGACGATCTCGCGCCTCGTCGAACACGGCTATCCGGTCGTCGACCTGAGCGACGACGAGATGGCGAAGCTGCACATCCGCCACATGGTCGGCGGGCCGGCCGCGGCGCGGGACGAGCGCCTGTTCCGCTTCGAGTTTCCGGAACGCCCGGGCGCCCTGCTCGGCTTCCTCACTCATCTCGGCGGCCGCTGGAACATCAGCCTCTTCCACTACCGCAACCACGGATCGGCCTATGGGCGGGTGCTGATGGGCATCCAGGTTCCGGTCGTGGACTACGAAGCGTTCGATCGCTTCCTGGAGGACGTCGGTTACCGGTACCGGGAAGAGACCGAGAATCCGGCGTATCGCGTGTTCCTGCGTTGACCCGCACTTTACGCCGCTATTCGAGCGAGAGGATGAACTCCCACTCGGCTCTCGACACCGGCATCACGGAGAGGCGGTTTCCGCGCCGCACGAGGGGAAGCGCCCCGAGCTCGGGAAAGGTCTTGAGCTCCGCGAGCGTGATCGTGCGGGCGAGCTTGCGGCCGAAGCGCACGTCCACCAGGAACCAACGGGGATTGTCCGGGTCGCTGCGAGGGTCGTGGTGCTTGTCGGCAGGGTCGAAAGCGGTGGGGTCCGGGTACGCCGCGGTCGCGACCTCCATGATCCCGACGATACCGGGTGTCTCGCACCTGGAGTGATAGAAGAACGCCAGGTCGCCCGGCTGCATCTCGTCCCGGATCATGTTCCGGGCCTGGTAGTTGCGGATGCCGTCCCAGGGCTCGGTCCGGTTCTTCTCGAGGTCGTCGATACCGAACTCGGAAGGTTCGGACTTCATCAGCCAGTGCGCCATGCTCGCCCCTTCGCATCGCGACGTGCGCCTTCCGCCGGTGCCGTGGCGGGTTCGTCGCGCTTGAACCCAACGGTTCAGACTGGGGCCGGGTTCGAAGCCTCAGGCGTCCCGCCCGAAGGCAGGCTTGCACAACGGCTCCAAGAGCCTGCCCCGAAAGCGCCCACAATATCGGTTCAAGAGACTCAGGCCCGCTCACGGGCACCGCAGAAGGCGGTTGCCTAGTCTACGCGCGATGGCACGGATCGTCGAGCGGAGAAGGAAGCGAGCTTCGAGGCAATCCGGTGGATGTCCTCGGCGAGCGCCGTTTCGAGCGCTTCCTTCTCCTGCCGGAGCTTCAGGTACTCGGAGGCGATGTTGAGCGCGGTCATGATGGTGATCCGGTCATGGCTCAACGAACGGCCGCTCGACTTCGCCTCGGCCATCTTCTCGGTGAGGTACCGGGCCGACTCCTGGAGCGCGCTCTGCTCCCCGGGCCGGCAGCGAACCGCGTACTCCTTGTCGAGGATGCTGATCCTGGTCGCGACGGGTTCTTCGGCCATCACGAGCCCTCCATCGCCCTCAGCCGGGCAATCATCGTCTCCACGCGCGAGCGTACCGCCTCGGAGCGTTCGATCAGGCGGGCGCATTCGCTGGCAAGGGAAGCCTGCCGGTTTCGGAGTGCGATGTTCTCCTCCCGGAGCCGGTCGCACTCTTCGATCAGCTCGTCGACCTGGCTTTCCAGATCCCGCAGCACGGGTCCGTTCCATCCGGACGGCGCCGTCGCTGCGTCGCCCGGGGGCGGAGCGGAGACATCCGCCCCCCCCCCAAGGGTCGGCTCAATAGAGGAGTCCATGGTACGACTATAGAAGCGCTTCCGGCAATCGGTCAATGCCCGCCGTCCGGGCCCGCTCGAGCGAGATTTCGTCCGGTTCGGGAATCGTTCTAGGATCGCGCCATGCGTCGCGATGCCTCATCCACGGACCGGTCGGGTCGAGGGCCGTCGATCGAGCGTCGCGAGTACGCCCGCCGGCGCCGGAGACTCATCGAAGAGGCAGGTGAAGACTGCGCGATCATCGTGCCCGCCGCTCCGATCGCGCGCCGCAATCGCGATATCGAATACCCCTACCGTCCCGACAGCGACTTCTTCTATCTCACCGGGTTCCCGGAGCCCGACTCGGTGGCGCTGATGCTCCCCGGGCGCAGCGCGGGGGAATACCTCCTCTTCTGCCGCGAACACGAACCTTACGAGGAGCGCATGCACGGGCCGCGGGCGGGCCTCGACGGCGCATGCGACCGCTACGGCGCGGACGACGCCTTTCCGATCGACGACATCGACGAGATCCTGCCCCGTCTTCTCGAGGACCGGCCCCGGATCTGGTACTCGATGGGGGAGTACCCGGCCTTCGACGCAAGGATGCTCGGCTGGCTCGAACGGCTTCGGACCCGCCCGGCCGATCCCTCCGAGCTGGTGGACCTGCACTATCGCGTTCACGAGATGCGGCTTTACAAGAGTCAGGCGGAGGTGCGGATGATCCGCCGGGCCGTCGAGCTCACCGCCGGCGCTCACCGCCGGGCGATGGCGGCCTGCCGTCCGGGTCTGGCCGAGTACGAAGTGGAGGCGGAGATCCTCTACGTGCTGCATCGGGCCGGCTGCCGGTCGCCCGCCTATCCGTGCATCGTCGCGGCCGGCGGCAACGCCTGCCGTCCACACTACACCGCGAACGCGGGCACGCTTCGCGACGGCGAGCTGGTGCTGGTGGACGCGGGGGCGGAGTACGGCTTCTACGCCGCGGACGTGACCCGGACGTGGCCCGTCGGCGGGCGGTTCAGCGAGGCGCAGCGTTCCCTCTACGAGCTGGTCCTCGACGCCCAGCGGGCCGCGATCGGCGAAGTTCGGCCCGGCCGCTCGTGGCAGGCGCCGCACGCGGCGGCGGCCGAGGTCCTCACCGAAGGGCTTTTCTCGCTCGGGGTGGTCCGCGCGGGCGGGAACGACGTGATGAACCGGCTGTGCGCATATCCGACCGGGCACTGGCTCGGACTCGACGTCCACGACGTCGCGGACTACCGGGTGGGCGGCGAGCCGCGCGAGCTCGAGCCGGGGATGGTGATGACCGTCGAGCCGGGACTCTATATCGATCCCGAGGAATCGGGGGTCGCCTCGCGCTGGCGGGGCATCGGCATCCGGGTCGAAGACGTCGTCCTCGTCACCCGGGACGGGGTGGAGGTCCTTTCGTCCTCCATTCCGAAGTCGGCGGAGGACCTCGAGAAGGTCGTGGGATCGGGCGCATGACCCGGCGCTTCGACGTCGCGATCGTGGGTGGCGGACCCGTCGGCGCCACCCTTGCGGCGGGGCTCCGGGGCTGGTCGTTCTCGGTCGTGCAGCTCGACCCGAAGCGGCACGGCGGGGAGGGCGCGGACGGACGAAGCTTCGCCCTCTCGTACGGCTCGGCCGGGCTCTACCGGACCCTCGGACTGTGGGAGGAGGTCGGATGTGGCGCGACACCCATCGAGGAGGTCCACGTGTCCCGGCGCGGTGGGTTGGGCTTTGTCCGGATCCGCGCCGAGGAATGCGGGGTGGACGCGCTCGGTTACGTGGTTTCGGCCCGATCTCTGGAGCGGCGGCTCGACCGGGCCCTCGACACGGACGCCGGAACCGCAGGCGCCCGGTTCGAGCGGATCTGCGCGGCGGCCGATGCGGTCGAGGTCCGCCGGCGCGATGCGCTCGTCTCGGGACGCGGCCCGGAGGGGAACGTCACCTTCGCCGCGCGACTCGTGATCGGTGCCGACGGCGCGGGCTCGGTGGTGCGCCGGGCGGCCGGGCTTGCGCTTCGCACCCACCGTTCGGGCCAGGTCGCGGTCGCGGGAGAGCTCGCTGCGGAACGACCGCCCCGCGGCCGCGCGTTCGAGCGCTTTACCGAACACGGCCCCCTCGCGCTGCTGCCGCTCGGGGAGGACCGCTGCGGGTTCGTGTGGGCGGTGCGGGAATCGGAGACGACCGGCGCGGAATTCGAGCCTTCGCGGTTCGCAGCCGAGCTCGCGGAGGCGTTCGGCAGCCGGCTCGGAGAGCTGCGCGAGGTGAACGTGCGGGTACGCCATCCCCTGCGGGTGTGCCATGCGCCCCGCATCGCCGCGCCGCGCACCGTGCTCGTCGGCAACGCCGCAAACACGCTGCACCCGGTCGGCGCTCAGGGCCTCAACCTCGGGCTGCGCGACGTGGAGGCGCTCGTGCGCGGTCTCGGGGAGGCAAGCGCCGCCGGCGCGGACCCCGCGTCCGCGCTCGATCGTTACGTGGCCGCACGGCGTGCCGATCATGCGATGGCGAGATCGCTCACCACCGGCCTGCTCCGCATCTTCGGGTCGGGGTCGCGGATTCCCTTCGCGTCGGCCCTCGGCGCGGCCGGACTGTTCGCCTTCGACCGGCTCGGGCCGGTGAAGCGCGGGGTCGTGAGCCTCGCCATGGGCGCAAGCCGGCCGTGGCCCGGGGACGGGCACCGCACGCGGGCGCAAGTGCATCCCGGCGGGGACGGCAGCCGTGTCCGTGCCGACTGAGCGATACGACGTTGCGGTGGCGGGCGGTGGTCTGACCGGCCTCGTCGCGGCCGCGAGCTTCGCCCGCGCCGGGTTCCGGGTGGTCGTCGTGGAAGGCCGGGAACGAGGCGCCGAAGGTGACGGCCGGGTGAGCGCGTTCACGGTCGCATCCGAGCGGATCCTCGACCGGCTCGAAGTCTGGTCGCGGATTGCCGGGAAGGCTCCGTTCCGGCGGATGCGGGTCTGGGAGGCGGCGGGTGGAGCCGAAATCGGCTTCGAGGCGGAGTCGGTCGGGGCCGATTACCTGGGCCACATCGCCGAGAACCGGGTGGTGCTCGAGACGCTGGAGGAGGCGGTCGACTCGCTCGGGGTTGCGTGGCGCCGGCCGTCGCGGGTAACCGGGCTCGAGCTCGCCGGACGCGACCTCACCGCCGATCTCGACGGGTCTCGGATCGCCGCGCGGCTGCTGGTCGGCGCCGACGGCGGGAATTCCCTCGTGCGGAGGCTCGCCGGCATCGCGTCCCGGGGTCGCGACTACGGACAGCTCGGCATCGTCTGCTCGGTGCGCCCCGAACGCCATCATGACGACACGGCCTGGCAGGTGGCCCGCCCGGAGGGGCCACTCGCGTTCCTCCCCCTTCCCGACGGCCTCTGCTCGATCGTCTGGTCGACCGAGAACGAACACGCGCAACACCTTCTCGCGCTCGACGACGCGGCGTTCCGGCGCGAGCTCGGAGCCGCGTTCGAGATGCGGCTCGGGGAAATCGAATGGACCGGGCCCCGGAGCGGCTTTCCGCTCCGCGCCGTTCACGCCGCGAGATACCGCGCTCCGCGCATCGCCCTCGCCGGCGACGCCGCCCATACGATCCATCCACTCGCCGGGCAGGGGGTGAACCTCGGGATCCTCGACGCGGCGGTGCTGGCCGAGGTGGCGGCGGAGGCGGCGGCGCGGGGCCGCGACCCGGGGGGGCGGGCCGCTCTCGCGCGCTACGAGCGCCGGCGAAAGGCGCACAACCTCGCCGTGACCTGCGCCGTGGACGGCTTCGACCGCCTCTTCCGCGCAAGCTGGCCGGCGGTACGGACGATCCGCAACGCAGGACTCGCGGCCACCCACCGGCTGGCGCCGGTGAAGCGGCGCATCATCGCGCACGCTTCGGGCTTCGCGGGCGACCTCCCGGCGTCCGCGAAGCCCGAGCCGTCCGGCCGGCGGTCCGAGCCCCGACCCTGAAAGATCCGGGGAGGATCGGGGGCTAGGCGACGAGCTCGTAGCCGGCGGCGGTAACCGCCTCGGCGAGGGCCGCACGGCCCATCGCCGAGTACTCGAGCGGGTTGGCCTTGGCCGGGTCCTGCTCGGCCTCGACGAGGAACCAGCCCTCGTAGCCGATCGCGATCAGCTCGCGGGCGACCGCGCCGAAATCGATCATCCCGTCGCCGGGGACGGTGAACACGCCGGCGAGGACGGCGTCCAGGAACGAGTCCCGCTCCCAGTCGATGCCCGCGAGCACGTCGGCCCGCACGTCCTTGCAGTGGACGTGACGGATGCGCGAGCCCCAGCGGGCGATCGCCCCGATCGGATCCCCGCCCGAGAACTGGAGGTGCCCGGTGTCGAAGAGAAGACCCGTCTCGTCGGCGGTGCACGCGAGGAAGCGATCGACGTCGTCCTCGAACTGGACGACGGCACCCATGTGGTGGTGGTAGGCGAAGGGGGCGCCGCAGGTCTCGTTGACCCAAGCCGCGAACTCGTCCATACGGCGGCCATAGTCCCGCATCTCGGCATCCGTCAGCGACGGACGGGCGGCGAGCGGCACGTCTCGCCGGCCCTGAATCGTGTTCGAGGTCTCGCCGTACACGAACGCGAAGGCGCCAAGCTCCCGGAAGAGGTCGACCTGCGCCTTCGCGCGTCGCTTCTCCTCTTCGACCGAGTTCACGAGCAGCTCGCCCGAATACCACCCGGACACGAGCGCGAGCCCGTGCCCTTCGAGGATCGGCCCCAGCTCTTGCGCCGACAGCGGGTACTTTCCGCCCGTCTCCGTGCCCGAATAGCCCGCCTGCGCCATCTCCGAAAGGCAGGTGTCGAGCGGCGTATCGCCGCCGAGCTCCGGGAGATCGTCGTTCGACCACGCGATGGGGGCGACGCCGAGTCGTGCTTTCTTCATGTTTCTGGCCCGAGAATCTCACCAGCTTTCGTCGCTTACCCGAAAAATTCTGCGAATTTTTCGGGCTTGGGCGCCGAGACGCCGCTGTGGCGGGGCGCACGGACCGAAAGAGCGCTACGCGCTGGCTGAAGGCGTAGCCTACACTACCGCTTCGCGCTGTCGAAGCGGCTTGAGGGAGTACGCCCCGTCACAGCGAGTGGATCGGCGTCCGCTAGCCAAGAAGCTGGCGAGATTCTCGGGCTTAGACTCCGATCCGCTGGCGGGTCCGGCCCGCCTCGTGCTCCGCGCGCGCGTCGCGGACCTCTTCGCGAGCGCTGGTTTCCGGCACCCCGAGATCCCACCAGGCATCCCCGGGGGTCCACTCGTTCTCGGCGGTCTCGAGCGCGATCACGGTGGTCCGATCGGTCTCCCGCGCCCATTCGAGGGCGTCCTCGAGGTCCGCGATGCTCGCCACCCGCCGGGTCTCGGCGCCCATCGCACGGGCGTGGGCCGCGAAATCGACCGCGAACGGCTCCCTCGCGATGCGGCTGTCGCGGATGAAGTTGTTGAACGAAGCCCCGCCCTTGAAGTTCTGGAGACGATTGATGACCGCGAAGCCGCCGTTGTCGCACACGACGACGATCAGCTTGTGTCCGGTGAGAACCGAGGAGTAGATGTCCGAGTTCATCATGAGGTACGAGCCGTCCCCGACCAGCGCGTAGACCGCCCGGGTCGGATCGGCCATCGCCGCCCCCCACGCGCCCGCGATCTCGTACCCCATGCAGGAGTATCCGAACTCGAGATCGAACGTGCCGGGCGACTTTACCCTCCAGATTTTCATGAGCTCTCCGGGAAGCCCCCCCGCCGCGGTGAGGACGAGGTCGCGCTCGCCGGCCGCGCGGTTGACCGCACCGATGACCTGGGCGTAGCTCGGAATCGGGGCGTTGCTCGGACGGATGGCAGCCTCGACGGTGCGGTTCCACTGCGCATACTCGCGGCCCGCCCGCGCGGTCCACTCGGAATCGGCCGACCAGCCGCCGAGGGCCTCGTCGAGCTCGGCGATTCCCTCGCGGGCGTCTCCCACGACCGGGGCCGCCCGGTGCTTGACGGCATCGAAGCGGGCGGCGTTGACGGCGACGAAACGGGCGTCCGGAGAAAACACGCTCCAGGACCCGGTCGTGAAGTCCTGGAGGCGGGTGCCGATCGCAAGGACCACGTCCGCCTCCGCGGCGAGCGCGTTGGCCGAGGAGGAGCCGATGACCCCGACCGGACCCACGTTCACGGGATCGTCATGCACCAGCATCCCGCGGCCCGCCACGGTTTCCGCGACGGGGATCCCGCGTGCCGCGGCGAAGGCGGCGAGCTCCGCTTCGGCGAGCGAGTAGCGGACTCCGCCGCCGGCGATTACGAGCGGGCGCCGCGCAGAGGTCAGGAGCGCGGCCGCGGCCGCAACCTGGTCGCGGTCCGGGCGCGGGCGCGCAATGACGTGGACGGCCGGCGCGAAGAACTCTTCCGGGTAGTCGAAGGCGAGCTCCTGGGTATCCTGGCAGAGCCCGATGAAGGCCGGGCCGCAGTCGGCCGGATCGAGCATGACCGCGGTCGCCTGCGGCAACGAGGAGACGATCTGCTCGGGGTGGGTGATGCGGTCCCAGTAGCGGGAGACGGAGCGGAACGCATCGTTGACCGAGGTGCCGGGGGAAGCGAAGTGCTCGACCTGCTGGAGGACCGGATCAGGCCGGCGATTGACGAACACGTCGCCCGACAGGATCAGGATCGGCAGGCGGTTCGCGTGTCCGGTGGCGGCGGCGGTCACCATGTTGGTGGCGCCGGGGCCGATGGACGACGTCGCGACCATGATCTGGCGGCGCCGGCGTGCCCGGGTGAAGCCGAGCGCGGCGAGGGCCATGGACTGCTCGTTCTGGCCGCGCCAGGTGGGCAGCTCGTCGCGAACCGCCTCGAGCGCCTCCGCAAGACAGGTCACGTTCCCGTGACCGAAGATTCCGAACACGCCCGGGAACAGCCGCTCGCGTCCCGTCTCCGTCTTCACCCACTGATTGCAGAGGTAGCGCACGAGCGCCTGGGCCATCGTGAGTCGTATCGTCCTCGCTGCCATCTCTCTCTCCTGTCTCGCGTTGGTCGGGCGAATCCCGACGCGCCTGCGCCCCCGACCCGATCCGGCCCCGCCGGGTCAATCCGAGCCGCTCTCTCCGGTGCGCCCATCGGCCGGGGGACACGGCCGGACGAAGATCGGCCCGCGCATCGAGAGGACCTCCTCGTCGCGCTGGTTCAGCATCACCCAGTCCAACCGGACGATGCCGCGACCCGGATCCGACTTCGACATCCGCCGATCGACCACCGTCGCCACCACGCGCACCGTATCGCCCGGCCGCACCGGTGCCCGCCATCGTATCTCGTCGACCCCCGGCGAGCCGAGGCTCGCCTCCGGAGCGAACGGCCGAAGCGCCGTGAACAGACGAAACGCGATCGTCCCCAGTTGCCAGCCGCTCGCGATCAACCCGCCGTAGACCGAACGTTCGGCCGCGACCTTGTCCATGTGGAACGGTTGAGGGTCATAGGCGAACGCCCATTGCAGGATCTCTCCCTCGCTCAGCGTCTTTCCCGGCGTGCGAAAGACGGTTCCGATCGTGAAGTCCTCGTACCACCCGTTGTCCATTGGCCTCCACCGCTCCAGCCGGCGTCGTGCGGGCGAAGCGTCCATCCCGGCACGCGGGGAATCCTAACCTCCCGCGCGGGAATGATCAGTCGCTCTCCGAGGCGCCGGGCGCGGAACAGCGGCGAAGGAAACACCCGGGGCGCGGCGGGACGAACATGCCGCGGGTCCCGTCCGGATCCGACCGAGCAGGGGGCAAGCCCGGGGAGAGTCGTCGCATCCTGTCGCGCGGGCCGGGCCGGGCGGCGCAGCCGTGTTCCGGAGCCGAACCGCCGGATTGGTGGACGCGGTGAAGGATCGGCGAACATGCGCATCGTTTCGCATCGGCGACCATCCGGCATGCACACCCTTCTGTTCCTCGATCCCGGACATTTTCACGCCGCCCTCACCTTGCGGGCCCGAAACCGCCGCGTTGACCCCGTCGTGCACCTCTACGCAAGGCCGGGACCGGAGCGCGACGCGTTCACCGCCCTCGTTCGTTCATTCAATTCGCGCGCCGACGCTCCGACGAGCTGGGAGCTCCACGTCCACGAGTCGAATGCGCCGGAACGGGCGCTCGTCGACGAGCGGCGCGGCACGATCGCAGTCCTCGCCGGGCGCAACCGGCCGAAGCTCGGGACCATCGCGAACCTGCACGCGGCGGGTCTTCACGTGCTGGCCGACAAGCCGTGGCTGACCGATCCCGCCGCGCTTCCCGACCTGGAGCACGCAACCGCAGCGCGGCCGCTCGCGATTGACATCATGACCCTTCGCCATGACGTTGCCGCTCGGCTCGCCCACCGGATCGCCACTTCGCGCGAGCTGTTCGGGGGACTCGTCCGGAACTCCACCGAGCCGGCAATCGATCTGTTCTCGAAGCATCATCTGCTCAAGGTGGTGAACGGCGCGCCGCTCGAGCGCCCCCCCTGGTACTACGACACCCGTATCCAGGGAAACGGACTCGTCGACATCCAGTCCCACATGACCGACCAGGCCCAGTGGCTCGTGGGGGACGGGCCGGGATTCGACTACGGGCGCGACTTCGACCTCGAGGACGTCCGGCTCTGGAGCACGCCGGTGCCCCTCGACCTCTTCCGCGCCAGCACCGGGGTCGAGGAATTCCCCGAGACGCTCGCAGGCACCGTGGAGGACGGGGTGCTCGACCTCGCGTGCAACGGAGAGATCCGGTACCGCCTGCGGGGAATCTCCGTCCGCCAGCGGGCCGAGTGGGGACAGCGTGAACCGGAGGGGGGAGGTGATGTCCAACGCACGACGGTGCACGGGGAACGGGCCACGATCGTCGCCCGCCGCGCTCCGGAAACCGCGTTCCGGGCCGAGCTGCACGTCACCCCGCGGGTCCCGGACCGGAGCTTCGGCATGCGGCTCGACGAGGCGTTCGCAAGGTGGGCGCGGGAGCTCCCCGGACTCGCGCGTCGGGATTCGAGCCACGGACACGAGATCGTCATCCCGGACCGGTTGCAGACCCCGCACGAGTCGCATTTCGCCATGGCGCTCGACGATTTTCTCGACGTGCTCGACTCGAACGAATGGCCACGCAACCTTTCCGCCCGCATCCGGTCGCGGTACACGCTCCTTGCGAACGCGCACGAACGCTGTCCCCACCCGGTCGCTGCACCCTCGCCGGCCGGTCCGTGACCGTGATGGAAGCCCGGCACGCCCCGGGGCCGCCATCGCGATTCGGACCGGAGCGGAGCGGTTCGCTCCATCGCCGGGAGACCGGTCCGTCCGGTCGTAGAATGGCGTCTGGACGGACGCGAAGCGCGCGTTGCCCCGGGGAGGACTCCGGGCTGCGAGAACGGCCTCGCCGGCGCTTCCGCCGGCGCGTCGTGCGAGATCAGGAATGCCGGGGGAATTTCGGGCCGGTTCCATGGCCGGCCGCGATGGCCACCCGACCCGGAAGCATGCGGCCGCGGAAGCCATCCGCGAGCGATTCGTGCGGCGGGGGACCGGTCGGACCGAACCCGCCCGCGGTCGGACGCGGCCGGTGGACCCCCATCGACGCGGGCGCAACCGAAACGAAGGAGAGCGAGATGCCGGAGACGAGGCACGGACACTTCCACTGGAACGAGCTGAACACCTGGAACGTGGAGGAAGCGAGCGGGTTCTACGCCACGACGCTCGGCTGGGACTACGAACGGTTTCCCATGGCCGACGGCGGCGACTACGTGGTCTGCATGTCGGCCGGAGAGCCTGTCGCCGGCATCTTTCAGATTCGCGCGGGCATGGGTCTCGACGACGTGCCCGACCATTGGTTCGCCTATATCGCCGTCGACGACGTGGATGCCCGCCTCGAGGGAGTCGAAGCCGGCGGGGGGGCAATCCTGCGCGAACCGTTCGACGTGCCCGGTGTCGGCCGGTTCTCCATCGTGCGAGACCGGGTAGGCGCGGTCGTCGGCTGGATCACGCCAGCCCCGTCGGAATGATGCGGCTGCACCGCCCCCGGGGCGGGCATCGGCTTCGAATCGACACTGCCCGCGCCCGGATCGGGCTTGCCGCGGGCCGATGGCGGCGGCCGTTTCGCGCCGGCGGCGACCGAACCCTCGACCCCGGCTAAGATCCTGCCGTCCGGCAACGTGGCGGGGTGCGGGGCCCGAGCCGCTGGCGGAAGGAACCAGAGGAGGATGACGCAAATGAAGGCGGTGTTGGCAACCGAGCGCGACAACCTGGCCGTCGTCGACGTGGAGCTCGACCCGCCGCGCCGCGGCGAGGTGCGGGTGCGGATGATGGCGACCGGAGTGTGTCACTCCGACCTCTCCATCCTCAACGGGACGATTCCGAGCGCGTATCCCGTCGTTCTCGGACATGAGGGAGCGGGTATCGTCGAGGAGGTCGGCGAATCGGTGAGCCACGTCCGACCCGGCGACCACGTGGTGCTCTCGTTCGTCCCCCAGTGCGGAGAGTGTTTCCACTGCGTCCACGACGAGCCCTATCTCTGCTCGGTCGCTCCGAACGAGGGCTTCCAGCTCGACGGCACCACCCGGGTCCACCGCAACGGGGAGGACGTGCGGGTGATGTCGTTCCTCGGCAACATGGCCGAGCAGGCAATCGTCCCCGCCATCTGCGTCGTGCCCATCGAGAAGGACATTCCCTTCCAGGTGGCGGCGCTCGTCGGATGCGGCATCACCACCGGCGTGGGAGCGGCGATCAAGACGGCGGCGATGCGCCCGGGCTCGACCGCGGCGGTGTTCGGCTGCGGCGGCGTCGGTCTCTCCGTCATCCAGGGCTGCCGCATCGCCGGGGCGAAGCAGATCATCGCGGTGGACCTCTCGTCCGACAAGATGGAGATGGCGCGCACCTTCGGCGCCACGGACACGATCACCCCGGGAGGACACGCGCTTCGCGAGATCATGGCGATGACCGGAGGCGTGGGCGTCGACTACGCGTTCGAAGTGATTGGCCTCCCCGCCACCATCGAGACCTGCGTCAAGGCCGCCCGCCGCGGCGGCACCGCGGTGCTGGTCGGGGTCGGACGGGCGCAAGAGCGTTTCTCCGTCAACTCCCTCATCCTTCCGCTCACCTCCAAGACGATCCGCGGCTGCATGTATGGAAGCGTCAACTTCAAGGTGGACTTCCCGATGTATCTCGATCTCTACCGCCGGGGTCTGCTCGATCTCGACCGCATGGTGACCAGCACCTACACGCTCGACGAGGCGCCACGGGCATTCGAGGACCTAGAGCGCGGGGTGAACGCCCGCGGGGTCATCCTGCACGGCTGACGCCACGGAATCCGCGCCGGGCCGCATCTCTTTGGCGGCGCCGGGACGGCGGGCATGCGCCGCCGGTCAGCGCATGCAGCCCCGGAAGAAGGCTCGCATGTCGGCCGCGAGGAGCTCCGGCTGCTCGAGCGCGGCAAAGTGTCCGCCCCGCGGCATCTCCGTCCAGCGCACGATGTCGTACGCCCGCTCCACCCATTGCCGCGGGCCGACCAGGATCTCCCGCGGGAAGACCGCCATCGCGGTCGGAACCTCGACTCGCTCCCCGGCCGCGAGGGTTCCGCGGCCCCCGGTGTGGATGTGCTCGTAGTAGATGCGGGCGGCCGACGCGATGCGGCCGGTCGTCCAGTAGAGCATCAGGTTGGTCAGGAACTCGTCGCGGGTCACCGCGTTCTCGAGGTCGCCGTCGCAGTCGGTCCACGCGGTGAACTTCTCGAGGAACCAGCCGAGGAGTCCGGCCGGGGAATCGTGCAGGCCGTACGCGAGCGATGTGGGGCGGGTGCCCTGGATCGCGAAGTAGGCCATGTCCTCCGCGAACGCCGAGCGCGCCCTGGCGAGCCAGCCCTTCTCCTCGTCGTCGAGGGGCCGCGCTCCGTCCCCCGTCTTCGCCCGGTACCCCTGCATGTTGAGGTGCAGGCCGACCACGGACTCGCGATGGCGCAGCGCCATCGCCGAAGTCACCAGCGCGCCCCAGTCGCCGCCCTGTGCCCCGTAGCGTTCGTACCCGAGCACGTCGTGCATGAGCGAGTGCATGAGCTCGCCGATCGCGCCGGGGTGCATTCCGGGCTCGCGCGGCGCCTCGGAGAACGCAAAACCCGGGAGGGATGGAGCAACGACGTGAAACGCATCTTGCGGGTCGCCGCCATGGCGCTCCGGGTGCGTCAGCATCTCGATGATCCGATGGAACTCGAAGAACGAGCCCGGCCAGCCGTGCTGGATGAGGAGCGGAGTGGCCCCGTGGTGCGGGGAGCGCTCGTGCACGAAGTGCATGCGCAGTCCGCCGACAGGCGCGGTGAAGTGATGGAACCGGTTCAACTCCGCTTCCGACGCCCGCCAGTCGTAGCCGTCCGCCCAATAGGCTGCATGGCGCCGGACCGCGCCGAGCTCCGCGCCCTGCCGCCAGCCGTACCCGTCGATCTGGTCCGGCCATCGGGTACGCACCAGCCGATCCCTGAGGTCCGCGAGGACTCCGTCCGGAACCTCGATGCGAAACGGTACGGGGTTCACGGACACTCACGGACTCCTGAGCATTGTCTTCGAACGCTTCCATTCCAGGCGTGGCCGATACGACCGGGGTGGAAGCGGCATCATTATCGCAAGGATTCCCCGTTTCCGACCCTGAATTCGGATCTTCGGTGCGAATAAATTCACAATTATAGAAATCTCTGACCCCAATGATTACAAAATTTGTTTTATTTATAGTGATCACTTGGCAACATCATGTTGATTAGGCATACTAATTATTGGCTCGCTTGATTGAACGACGCGTCACCCTTGAACATCGAGCACCTCAAGACCTTCCTCGACGTCGCCCGCACGGGAAGCTTTCACCGGTCGGCTCAACGCCTCCACGTGAGTCAGTCGACCGTGAGCGCGCGCATCCGGACCCTGGAAGAGCAGATCGGCCAGATTCTCTTTCAGCGGCTGAAGAACGGTGCGGTACTGACCGGACCGGGCCGGCGCATGGCCCCCTATGCGGACACCGCGGTCCGTGCCTGGGAGCGCGGCCGCCAGTACCTTTCGCTCGTGGACACGCATCGAATCGAGTGTGCGCTGGGAGTCCAGTCGGCCCTGGCGGAGTGGATGGCGACCGCGTGGATCGCATGGGTGAACGAACGTCATCCGGAGATCGCTCTCCGGGTGGAGGCCGGCGACTCGGAACGACTCATGCGCGGACTCGACGACGCGTTCATAGATATTGCGGTGGCATTCCGGCCCCGGACCCAGCCCGGGCTCAAGATCGAAACTCTCTATACCGACGACCTCATCCTGGTATCGAGCGACGAACGCTCCCTCGATCCGAACTGGCGTGACGACTACGTATTCGTGGACTGGGGCGAGACCTTCCGCGCCGCCTATGCCGATGCCTTTCCCGAACAGGGGATGCCTTCGATCCGAACCCCCCTTCCGGGCGTCGCACTCAGCCACATTCTGCTCCAGGGGGGCGCGGCCTATCTGACGCGTTCGATCGCGGGGCCGTGGATCGAGGACGGCAAGCTCCACGAGGTGCGTGACGCGCCATTCTTTCCGATACCGACCTTCGTCGTCTATCCCGCTGAACCGGTGGACCGGGAGATGCAGAGCGTCGCCCTCGAAGGGTTGATGCAGATCGTCCGCAACCACCGCTGACCCTGCCGCCGCATCCCGTCGATCCGGGCCCGGACGGGCCCGTCTGCGCCGACCCGGCACGGTAGACTACCGCGGGTGAGCACCCGCCCGAATCCCCGGGACGAGCGCATCGATTCCGCCTACGCCTGGGTACGGGTCTTTGCCTCCGTCGCCATCATGGCAATCGGGTTCTCCGGGCTCTATTCCATCGTCGTCGCCCTGAAGCCCGTCGCGGCCGACCTCGGCGCGACGCGCGGCGGGGTTTCCTTCGCCTACGCGGTATTGTTTGCCGGATTCGGCTTCGGCGGAATCCTGATGGGCTGGTGGTCGGACCGGGTCGGCATCATGTGGCCCACCCTCACCGGAAGCGTCGCCATCGCAGCCGGACTGTTCCTTGCCGGTCAGGCCACCGCGCTGTGGCAGATAGTGCTCGCGTTCGGATTCCTGGTCGGCTTCCTCGGCATGTCCTGCATGATGGTCCCGCTGGTCGCGAACATCACCCACTGGTTCGACCGCCGACGCGGTATCGCGACCTCCGTCGTAATCAGCGGCTCCTATCTGGCGGGCACGATGTGGCCTCCGTTGCTGCAGATCGGAATCGACGAGGTGGGCTGGCGCGAGACGTGGATGCGGGTCGGAATTCTCTGCCTGGTGGTGATGACGCCGCTCTCTTTGCTGCTGCGCCCGAGACTGAACATATCGTCGGATTCCGCTCGGGAGGACAGTCGCCGCCGCCGGGCGCTCGGTTTCACCCCCACGACCATGCAAGTCCTCCTATGCATGGCCGGGCTCGGCTGCTGCGTCGCGATGGCGACCCCGCAGGCGCACATCGTCGCGCACGCGACCGACCTCGGACATCCCGCGGCGCGCGGCGCGGAGATGCTCTCCCTCGTATTCTTCGGCGGCTTCGTGAGCCGAATCATCTACGGCTGGGCCTCGGATCGAATCGGGGGGCTCCGGACCCTCGTCCTCGGGTCGGTGGGGCAGGCGGTGACCATCGCGTGCTTCATCCCCGTCGAGGGGCTGATCGAGCTCTACGTCGTGTGCGCCCTCTTCGGACTCAGCCAGGGCGGCATCGTTCCCTCTTACGCGCTCATCATCCGGCGTTACTATCTCGCCGGCGAGGCCGGCCTTCGGCTCGGCTGGATCATGCTGTTCACCATGCTCGGCATGGCTTTCGGGGGGGGGCTGGCCGGCGTGCTCTTCGACCTCACGGGCACCTACGCCACCGCGTTCACCGCGGCAATCGCGTTCAACGTGCTGAACCTTCTCATTGCCGCGCTGTTCCTGCTGAGATCGCGAATTCCGGTTTTTGCGTGATGCGCCGCGACGGCGCATCATCACGAACGAACGGCGAGACCGCCCTTCGCGGCACGACCGGACCGGGTCCGACCGCCGGTTGCCGGCCCGGGGCCGCGGCGGCGGGCTGCGGGCGAACGGCGGCACGCCAGGGTGCCTCCGGCATTTCGACCGGGGGACGGACCCGCTACCATTCCCCGCTCGAACCGGGCGGAACACGAGGAAACCCGACCCCATGAGCGACAAACCCGAAATGGTCCGGCTGGCGCCGCCGGACACTCTGGACATGCCCATCGGCGAGGCGATGTTCACCCAGCGCGCCATCCGCCGCCTGGACCCCGGGCGGCCGATCTCGGACGAGCAGCTCCGCACCATTCTCGACGCCGGCTCCAAGGCCCCGAACGGGGCCAACCTGCAGCCCGGCCGCTTCCTCGTCGTACGCGACCGGGAACGAATCCGGAAATTCGGCGCGCTCTACCACGAGGCGTGGTGGGCAAAGCGCCGTGACGAATACGGCTGGTCCTCCAAGGCGGACATTCCGGAGGGATCGCCGTACCGGATGCCCGCCCTGCTCGCCGACGAGATGGTCGATGCGCCGGCCGTCATCCTCGCCTTTTCTCTGCCCTCCGGTGTGGCCGCTTCGTCGACCTTCCCGGCCGTGCAGAACATCCTGCTCGCGGCGCGTGCGCTCGGGATCGGCTCGGTGCTCACCACCTTGCATCCGGACGTCATGGATCGGGTTTACGCGATGTTCGGCGTCCCGCCGGAGATGGTGTTCCACTGCTGCATCCCGCTCGGCCATCCGCGCGGGCGGTTCGGGCCGACCGCCCGTTACCCCACCTCGCACACCACCTCATGGGACGATTGGGGCAGCCGTCCGCCGTGGGAGTGACGCGACGCGCCATTTCCGGATAATGGACCGGCGGCCCGCGGTCGACGGCGCGGGCGGCCGGTGCCGGACAGAACCGATTGAGGGAGCGCGCAGACGATGCTCACGAATTCCCAGTTGGAGCAGTACCACGAAGACGGCTACGTCATCCCCGACTACCGATTGCCGCAGGAGAACATCGAAGAGATCCGCGAGGCCCATGACCGGCTCCTCGCGAGACATCCGCAGTTCCTGAACTACTGTCCCAACGTGCTCGCCTTCGACCTTGCGTTCCTCAACCACGCCCGGGTTCCGGAGGTGCTGGACATGGTCGAGCAGGTACTCGGACCGGACTTCGCGCTCTGGAACTCGAGCTTCTTCGCCAAGCCGGCCCTGAACGGCCAGGCCACTCCGTGGCACCAGGACGGGGAATACTGGCCGATTCGTCCCCTCGCGACCTGCACGGTCTGGATCGCGGTGGACGACGCTACCTGCGAGAACGGCTGCCTTCGCTTCATCCGCGGCTCTCACAAGGCCAGGCGGCTGCTCGCCCACCAGACGAACTCAAGTCCCGACCTCACCCTGAACCAGGAGCTCGAGGACCGCGAGTACGACGAGTCCCGGGCGGTGGACCTGGTGCTGGAGGCGGGGCAGATCTCGCTCCACGACGTGTACCTCGCGCACGGCTCCGAAGCGAACCGCTCGCCGCGCCCCCGCCGCGGGATGACCCTTCGCTACATGCCGACCACGTCGTTCTTCGACCGCGAGATCGCCGGGCAGCTCCATCGGGAGAAGGGCATCATGGACCACACCCACCGAACCCTGTTCCTGATGCGCGGCGGCGACCCTTCCGGCCGGAACGACTTCCGCCTTCGCTGGTGAGAATGAACACGGATGCACGGTGTCTGCACGTCAAGACGCAGCCGTCGATCGAGAGAGCCTCATTCGCATCGTGACGGCCGAAACCTGAGCGACCCGTGACACATGCCGGTTACCGGAACGCGGGGATCACCTCTTCGGCGACGAGGCGGATGTTCTCGTCGATGTGTTCGTCCGGGCAGGCGGAGGACAGCATGACCAGGCTCGCGCCCGCGTCGATATATTCCCCGAGCCGTCCCCGCACCTCTTCGGGGGTTCCGGCGAGCGCGTACTTTCCGACCAGACCGGAGAAATCCTGGGCATATTGGCGGCTGAGGCGGGAAATCGCCATCTCGCGCGCCCGGTCCCCGTCCTCGTGGACCGCGGTAAAGATGTAGAGCCCGAAGCGGAATCCGTCGAGATCGCGGCCGGCATCCTCGCCGAACCCCCGGATCTTCGCGATGCTCGCGGCGAGCTGCTCCGGGGTATACATGTAAGGCAGCCATCCGTCGCCGTAGCGGGCGGCCCGCCGCATGGCCACGTCGCGCCGCCCCGCCACCCAGATGGGGGGCGGCGACTGCACGGGCGGCGGATCGATCGATACCCCGTTCAGGGTGTTGAACCGGCCCGCGTACGACACGTCCCGTTCGGTCCACAGGCGCCGGATGACGTCGAGCGCCTCGTTGGTGCGCGCGCCCCGCTCACCGACCGGCACCCCGCACGCCTCGAACTCCTTCGGGTACTCGCCTCCGACCCCGACTCCGAACAGGTACCGCCCGTTCGACGCGACGTCGAGGGCCGCCCCCATCTTGGCCGCGAGCGCGGCGGGATAAAGCGGCAGCAGCACGATGGCGCTGAGCAGGCGGATCCGGGAGGTCGCGCCGGCCGCCACGGCGAGCGAGATGTACGTGTTTGCGGTCGGAACATGGAACATCACGTGCTCGCCGCACCCGAGCACATCGAATCCGAGGTCCTCCGCCCGGCGGGCGAACTGGGCGATGCCGTCGGGGCTGCGAAGCCCCGTCCCGAACATGATCCCGCTCAACTGTCGTGCTCCCTCGGTTCGAATCGCGACGCGCCGGACGGTTTCGCCGTCCCTCGCCGGCGCCGGGCGCGCGGCGCGCGGGCGGGGGCCGCAGCGGACCGTGCATGCCATAATACCTTTCTTAGTCTTCATCTGACCCGGCGCGAAATGCGCGGCGAGCCGCGCGCGCCACCACGACAAGGAGCCAGACGGATGTCGAGCAACGGCAAGACTCTCAAGTGGGTAGGCACCCGGCCGGTACGACCGGACGGGGTGGACAAGGTCACCGGACGGGCGCGCTTCGGCGCGGACTTCACCCTGCCGAACATGCTGGTCGGGAGCGTGCTGCGAAGCCCGCATGCCCACGCCCGGATCCGCTCCCTCGACACCTCGAAGGCGGAAGCCCTCCCGGGGGTCAAGGCGGTGCTGACGAGCGCCGATCTGCCGCGCCTTCCCTTCGGCTTCGAGCCGGCCGGAGAGGCGATGGTCAACTACCGCGACATGTCCGAGAACATCCTCGCCTACAAGAAGGTGCTCTACGACGGGCATGCGGTGGCCGCCGTCGCCGCCGTCGACCTCGCCACCGCGGAAGCGGCCGTCGAGCTCATCGAGGTGGACTACGAGGTGCTGCCGCACGTCATCGACCCCGTCGAGGCAATGGAGCCGGACGCCCCGATCCTCCACGACGATCTCATCACCGAGGGGGTCGACCCGAAGCCGGACAAGGCTTCCAACGTGGTCAAGCGGGTCGAGATCGGACAGGGCGACGTCGAGGCCGGATTCGCCGAGGCCGACATCGTGATCGAGCGCGAGTTCGACACCAAGGCGGTCCACCAGGGCTACATCGAGCCCCACGCCTGCGTCGGAAGCGTGTCGGAGGACGGCCAGGCGGAGCTCTGGTGCACCACCCAGGGCCAGTACACGGTCCGCGGTTACTGCGCGAAGCTGCTCGGCATGGACATCTCGCGGATCCGGGTCACCCCGTCGGAGATCGGCGGTGGCTTCGGTGGCAAGACGGTCGTGTACCTCGAGCCGCTCGCCCTCGGCCTCTCCCGCAAGACGTGCCAGCCGGTCAAGATGACCATGAGCCGCACGGAGGTGTTTCGCGCCACCGGCCCGACCTCGGGGGGCAACGTCCGGGTCAAGATGGGGGTCACCAGGGACGGTCGTATCACCGCCGCCCAGGCGGTCCTCACCTACCAGGCGGGCGCGTTCGGCGGCTCGCCGGTCCAGCCCGGCTGCATGTGCGCGTTCGCGCCCTATGACTGCGCGAACGTCGACGTGGTCGGCTACGACGTCGTCACCAACCGGCCGAAGGTCGCCGCCTACCGGGCTCCCGGGGCGCCCATTTCCGAGTACGCGGTCGAGGCGGTGGTCGACGAGCTTGCCGAGGCCACCGGCACGGACCCCATCGAGTTCCGGCTGAAGAACGGCGCCCGCGAGGGGACCAAGGCCGCGTACGGACCGAAGTTCGGTCCCGTCGGGCTCGTCAAGACCCTGGAAACGGCGAAGGATTCAGAGCACTACCGTACGCCGCTCGGGCCGAACCAGGGGCGCGGGGTCGCCTCGGGCTTCTGGTTCAACATCGGCGGGGAGACCTGCGCGACCCTCAACGTCGGCGAGGACGGCACCGTCGCTCTCATCGCCGGCACCCCGGACATCGGCGGCTCGCGCGCGTCGCTGTGCATGATGGCGGCGGAGGAACTCGGCATCGAGCTCGAGAGCGTCCGGCCGATGATTGCCGACACCGCCTCGCTCGGCTACACCTTCCTCACCGGAGGGAGCCGGGTCACGTTCGCGAGCGGCATGGCGGTCGTCGAGGCGGCGCGTTCCCTCATCCAGGATCTGCGTGAGCGGGCCGCGAAGATCTGGGACATTCCCGTCGAAGCGGTGGTCTGGGAGGATGGCGCGGCCCGGCCGAGCAGCAGCAACGCGGGCGACTTCGAGCCGCTCGACCTCGCGAGCCTCGCGGCCACCGCCGGCAAGACGGGCGGCCCGATCAGCGCCGGCGCCTCGCTCAACGCGCAAGGAGCCGGGCCCACCTTCGCCACCCACGTGGTGGACGTGGAGGTGGACCGCGAGACCGGCCTCGTCCAGGTGGTGCGCTACACCGCGGTCCAGGACGCCGGGCGGGCGGTCCACCCGAGCTACGTCGAAGGCCAGATCCAGGGCGGGGCGGTGCAGGGCATCGGCTGGGCGCTCAACGAGGAGTACATCTACAACGACCGGGGACAACTCGAGAACCCGGGGTTCCTCGACTACCGGGTGCCGGTCTGCTCCGATGTGCCCATGATCGACGCGGTCATCATCGAGGAGCCGAACCCGCGCCATCCCTACGGCGTGCGCGGGGTGGGCGAGACTCCCATCGTCCCGCCGATGGGCGCGATCACGAACGCGGTGGCGAACGCGATCGGCATTCGCATGACGAGCCTCCCGATGTCGCCGCCCCGGGTGCTCGAGGCGCTCGACGAGGCGGCCGCGGCGATGCCCCAGGCGGCCGACTGACTTGCGATGATCGGGACGCTCCGGACCCCGGAGCGTCCCGAAACCCTGTCCTCTGCCGCCGTGACGGCCGGCCCCGGGCCGCGCTTCAACTGAGGTAATTGCGTGGAGGGTCGCTACGACGTCATCGTGATCGGGGGTGGGGTGAGCGGTTGCTCCACCGCCTTCTTCCTCGCTTCCGATCCGGGGTTCGACGGTCGGATCCTGGTGGTGGAACGGGACCCTACCTACCAGGACGCTCCGTCCGCGCGGGCCACGGGGGGCATCCGCCAGCAGTTCTCCACCCCGGAGAACGTCCGTATCGGCCTCTTCGGCTCGCACTTCGTGAAGAATGCCGGCGACTACCTCGCCATCGACGGCGAGTCGCCGGACCTCGCGTGGCGCGAGGGCGGCTACCTGCTGCTCGCGACGCCGGAGACCCTCCCGATCATGCGGGAGAACAACGCGGTGCAGCGCTCGGAGGGCGCGGACATCGCGCTCCTCACCGCGCCGGAGCTCGAGCGCAAGTTCGGCTGGCTGAACACCGAGGGCATCGCGGGCGGCTGCAACGGCCTGAGCGGCGAGGGCTGGGTGGACCCCTACTCGCTGCTGCAGGCGTTCCGCCGCAAGGCCCGATCCCTCGGAGTCGAGTTCGTGCACGACGAGGCCCTCGGGGCGACACGCTCGGGGTCGCGGGTGCAGTCGGTCACCCTGCGGCAAGGCGGGGAGATCGTGGCCGGGGCGGTGGTGAACGCCGCGGGCGCGAGCGGGGTGAAGGAGATTGCGGATTCCGTCGGCATCGATCTGCCGATCGAGTCACGCAAGCGCTTCACGTTCGTGTTCGAGTGCCGCGAGCGGGTCGAGCCCGTCCCCCTCACGATCCTGCCCGAGGGGATCGGCTTTCGCCCCGAGGGAAGGACCTTCCTCGTCAACCGGGCTCCGCCGCCCGAGGCGGATCCGCCCACCCGGGACACCGACATCGACTACGACCAGTTCGAGGAGCACATCTGGCCGGACCTCGCGGCCCGCGTGCCGGCGTTCGAGGCGATCCGGCTCGCGAGCGCGTGGTGCTGCCACTACGATCTCAACACCCTCGACGAGAACGCGATCGTCGGGAGCCCCCCGGGGCTCGAGAACTTCTACGTGCTCACCGGGTTCTCCGGCCACGGCCTGCAGCAGTCCCCGGCAATGGGGCGCGCGGTGAGCGAGCTCATCGTCCACGGCGAGTACCGCACCCTCGATCTCCGGCGCCTCGGGTACGAGCGGGTCCTCGCCGGCGAGCCGCTCGTCGAATCCAACTGCTTCTGACCGGCCGACTTCGCGCCAAGGCGCGAACTCAGGGAACGAACTTGTATCCGCCGTCGGCGACGTGGGTCTGTCCGGTGGTGAAGCTCGACCGCTCGCTCAGCAGGAAGTGCACCAGCTCGGCGATCTCTTCGGAACGGCCGAAACGCTTGAGGGCCGCCGCCGCGGTCAGCCGGGCGTGCGCTTCGTCGCTCACGTCCGCCGTCATGTCGGTCGCCACGTAGCCGGGAGCGACTCCATTGACCCGGACCTCGGGTCCGAGCCCGGCCGCGCACTGGCGGACGAACCCGATGATGGCCGCCTTCGAGGTGCCGTAGGCGATCATGCGCTCGGCCGCGATGGGATTCGGGACGAGGCCGAGCACCGACGAAATGCACACGATGCGGCCGTAGCCGCGCTCGACCATCCCGTCCTTGGCCCGCCAGACGGCATGGAAGGTGCCGTCGAGGTTGACCCGCATGATCTCGTGCCAGGTCTCCGCGGTCATGGTGAGGGCATCGGCCGAACGGGCGATGCCGGCATTGGTCACGAGGAGGTCGACCGGGCCGAGGTCGCGTTCGACGGCATCGAACATCGCGCCCGTCTCGTCGCGATCGCCGACGTCGGCACGGTAGACCTCGGCACGGCCGCCCGCGGCCGTCATGCGGTCGCGCGTCTCCTCGGCCGCCCGGCGATTGGCGGCGTAGTTCACGGCGACCCGCGCGCCGCTCGATGCGAGACGGAGGCAGATCGCGCGGCCGATACCCCGCGAACCGCCGGTGACGAGCGCGGTGCGGCCGTCGAATTCCCTCTCCTCCATGAGACCGGCGCCCTCCTGTTCGCCCGCCGGATCAGGCATCGAGGGAGAGCTTCGACTCGAACCCCCGGGGCGGCGAGGAGTCCGTGCCGGCGCCGGAATGCGCCTGCCGCGTTGCCGCCACCCCCGCCCCCGTCGGCTCTCGGAGCCCCGTCCGAACGCCGCCCGTGGCTCAGGCCAGGCCGAGCAGCGGCGCGACGTCGGTGCTCTTCCAGCTCGGCAGGGCCTCCACCCTCCCCATCCAGGCGCGAAGGTTCGGATGAGGGTCGAGGGGAAGCTTCTGATACTGGTGCAGGTGCATGGGCGCGGCCACCGCGATGTCGGCGATGGTCGGCGCGTCCGTGCCGCAGAGCCAGCGCTGACCGTCGAGCCGGGAATCGAGGATTGCGGCGTGGTGGTGGAAGTTCGGACCCTCCGCCTCGAGGACCGCGGGGTCCGGCTCCGATTCGAGCAGCGGCTTCACCACGTTCTCCACGAGATGGACGTAGCAGGTCGCGAACCAGGCGCTCGCTTCCCACAGGAGCCATCGGTTGACGTCGGCACGCGCCGCGAGATCCTTCGGATAGGCCGACTCGGCCCCGGCCTTGTCGGCCGCGTACTGAAGGATCGCGTTGGATTCCCAGAGGGTGAGCGCGCCGTCGGTGAGGGCCGGCAGCGCGCCGTTCGGATTGATCGCGAGGTACTCGGGCTCCTTCTGCCCCTGCGCGAAGTAGTCGACGTTCTCGGATTCGAAGTCCACGTCCATGAGCTTGAACCCGGCCACGACCTTGCGGCAGTTGACCGTGCGCGGATCGTAGTAGAGCTTCATTCGGTTCTCCCGTTTCGGACAGGGCGGCCCACCTCCCGGACACCGCCGGGACAATGCCGGGTAGCCGGGCGTGAAGGGGCTCTGGAGCGTACCGCGCGGCAGCGGCCGGCTGCAAGGAAACGTCCCGGCCGGGGGACGCGAGCGACGAGTGCGGAACCGGCGCGGGGACGCGCCCGGAGCGGGTTGGAGTGAGTCGAGCCCCGGCCGTCGGCGCGGTGTGCCGATCGCGATGGATCGATGATTTCACCGCTCCCGCCTCGAGGGTTGTGCCGGAGTCGGAGCGGAGCGGACAATGGGCACATGACGGATGGCGGGACAGCGGCGAGGGCGGGAGGTTCCGTGACCCCGCCGCGTGAGGAAAGCGAGGCGGATCCCCGAGCCGCGTCGCAGTCGAAGACCTCGGCGAAGTCGGAGCGGCAACCCTCGCCGACTCCCGACGAGCCCGTTGCCCGGGTCCGGGCGAAGGAGCAGCTTCTCGCTCGCTGGCGCTCGTTCCCGCCCCACTCGATGGAAGCGCTCGACCGCCTGCTCGACGAAGCTCTCGAGCGCGCCGGTCGATCCGAGCCGGAAGTGCTGACGGTGATGAACCCGGTGAGCCGGCCGATGCGCCTTCGCCTCGCACCGATCGCGGCGGACGCGGACCTCGACCGGATGTACCACCGGGCCTCGGCGGAGCTCTCGGTGGGCGCGGACGGACGCTGCTTCCTGGTCTATCGACAGCTCGACGGCGGCGACTACGCGGTACTCTGGTCCGGCGCGACCTCGCTGCCGGAAGCGCTTCTGTCGCGGCTGCCGGAGCCGCTTGCGGAGGCCCTCCTCGACTCCGACCTCGACGATGCTCAGTGAGGCGAGGTTCGTTCCGCAATTCGCCGCACGGGAAAGCGGCGCCCCGCTCGCGCCCCGCCGGGACCCCCTGGCCGGGGTCCGCAGGTAGCTGAAACCCGCGCCGGCACGATGCCGAACGAATTGCGACAGACCGCCCGCGCCGGCATGGGCCCACGAAACCCGGGCCGCACGATCGGACCACTCGCGGTGTCGACAGTCGCAGTCCCGTTCGGCGGCATCATCGCGTTCCTGCTCGCGCTCGCCTTCGCCACGGCCGACACCGGACGCGCCGCCGACACCCTGGAGGACAGGTCCTCCCTCGGCGCGGTCGGATACGTGCGGATCGAGGGCGTCATCGATCGGCTCCAGGCGCGCTACCTCGCCCGCGCGCTCCGCGACGCCCGGGACGGCGGGTTCGAGACCATCGTCGTGCACCTCGACACCGACGGCGGGCAGGTCCCGTACGCACGCGAGATGTTCAAGGCGATCCTCGACTTCCGCATCGACCGCACGGGCGGCGAGAGCGACGCGGCGGCAAAGCCGGCCACCGCGACCGGGGACCCGGAGGGAAGGTCCGAGTCCACGCATGCCCCCCGAATGATTGCGTTCGTCGATTTCCGGGCGCTCTCCGCGGGAGCCATGATCGCCTACGCCCACCACGAGATCCACGTCACCGAAGGGGCGAGCATCGGCGACATCGGGGTCATCTACCGGGGGTCCGACGGAACCATCGAATACGCCCCGGAGAAGATCGAGACGGTGGTGCGCACCCTCCTCGCCCAGGCCGCCGAGCGGCGGGGCTGGCCGCGCGGGCCGCTCCTCAAGATGACCGCCCGCAACCAGAACCTCTACCGGGTGACACGGCCCGGGGTTGACGCGGTCTACGTGATCGAGGACGACTTCGCGGCCTGGCTGGCCGACCATCCGGAGGTGGACCGCGAGGACTCGAGTCAGGTGATCGTCTACCGCGGACACGATCGACTCCTCACCCTGACCGGACGCGAAGCGGTGTCGATCGGGATGGCGACCGCTCTCACCGAGGACCTGGCCTCGCTCTACGCGCACCTCGGCATCGACCCCGACGCGGTCGTCGATCTCCGGCCCGGCGCGGCGGAGCGCACGGCCACCTGGCTCGCAGGCATCGCGCCGTTCCTCATGGGACTCGCCCTCATCCTCCTCTACTTCGAGATCTCCTCCCCCGGGGTGGGAATCTGGGCCCTTCTCGCAGCCGTGTCCGGCGGCCTCTTCCTGTTCTCCCACTACTATCTCGACCTCGTCGAACACTCCGAGGTCGCGTTGATGGTCCTCGGGCTCGCCCTCGTCGCGGTCGAGATGCTGCTCCTTCCCGCGGGCGGCATCATCGCGATCGCCGGGGGGCTCTGCCTGCTCGCGGGCGTGGTGCTCGCCTTCCTCCCGAACGAGCTCGATCTGGCTCCGGGCGATCCGAACTTCCAGGAGGCGTTGATCGACGCGGCCCTGAGCGGCGGTCTTTCCCTCGCGGTAGTGGTGGCCGGGCTCCTGTTCTTCGTCAAGGTCGTGCCGCACGCAGCGAGGCTGCGGCAGCGGCTGGCCGTCGAGGCCGAGATTTCCGGCACGAGCGACACGGGGGGCGAGTCCCTGGTCGGCCGGACGGGTCTCGCGGAAGGAATGCTGCGGCCGGCCGGAACGGTCGTGATCGGTCGAACCCACCATAGCGCGCGGGCCGAGCACGGCGCCTGGATCGCGGCCGGCGACCCGGTGGAAGTGGTGGGAGCCGAGCTGGGCGAACTGGTGGTGCGGGGTCTGCCGCGGAACGGCGGCGGGAAACGGCGGGCCGACTGATTCGCAGACGGCGCCGCCCGGTTCCGCGCAGCCGGGGCCCCGGGTCCGCTCAGTACCGGTAGTACTCGGGCTTGTAGGGTCCTTCGGAGGGAACTCCGATATACGCCGACTGCTCCTCGGAAAGCTCGGTCAGCCGCACGCCGAGCTTGGCGAGATGCAGCCGCGCGACCTTCTCGTCGAGCTTCTTGGGCAGCACGTACACACGATTCTCGTACTTTCCGGGGTTCCCCCAGAGCTCGATCTGCGCCACCACCTGGTTCGTGAACGAGCTCGACATCACGAAGCTCGGATGTCCGGTCGCGCACCCCAGGTTCACGAGCCGCCCCTCCGCGAGCAGGATGATGCGCTTCCCGTCCGGGAAGATGATGTGGTCGACCTGCGGCTTGATGTTCTCCCACGTGTGGTTGCGGAGCGCCTCCACGTCGATCTCCGCATCGAAGTGTCCGATGTTGGCGAGTATCGAATCGTGCTTCATGGTCCGCATGTGCTCGATGCCGATGACCCGCATGTTGCCGGTCGCGGTCACGAAGATGTCGCCGAGCGGCGCCGCCTCTTCCATGGTCACCACCCGGAAGCCCTCCATCGCGGCCTGGAGCGCGCAGATGGGGTCGATCTCGGTCACCCAGACGATCGCGCCAAGCGAACGAAGGGCCTGGGCACAGCCCTTGCCGACGTCGCCGTAACCCGCGACGACCGCGATCTTGCCGGCCACCATCACGTCCGTCGCCCGCTTGATGCCATCCACGAGCGATTCCCGGCAGCCGTACAGGTTGTCGAACTTGCTCTTGGTCACCGAGTCGTTCACGTTGAAGGCCGGCACCCGAAGCGCGCCGCTCGCCGCCATGTCGTGGAGGCGACTGACCCCGGTGGTGGTCTCCTCGGTGAGGCCCCTCACCCCTTCGAGCAGGTCCGCGTGCCGCTCGTGCATCACAAGGGTCAGGTCCCCGCCGTCGTCCAGCAGCATGTTCGGCCGCCAGCCGCCGGGGCCGAGGATGCTCCGATCGACGCACCACCAGTACTCTTCCTCGGTCTCGCCCTTCCACGCGAAGACGGGGACCCCGGCTGCCGCCATCGCGGCGGCGGCGTGGTCCTGGGTGGAAAAGACGTTGCAGGACGACCATCTCACCTCCGCACCGAGCTCGATGAGAGTCTCGATCAGCACGGCGGTCTGAATCGTCATGTGCAGGCACCCCGCGATGCGCGCGCCGGTGAGCGGCTTCGTTCCGCCGTACTCCGCGCGCATCGCCATGAGGCCCGGCATCTCGTTCTCGGCGATGCCGATCTCCTTGCGCCCCCAGGCGGCGAGGTCGAGGTCCGCGACCCGGTAGTCGGCCTCGGCGCTCGCACCGCAGGCGTCCGGATGACTGTTCAATTCCTTATCCTCCTCTTGCGGGTCGGCCCCGCGAATCAACTTCGGCCTCTCGACCGGGGCCGGGGCGGGCGCCGCGCGGCTCGATTCATTCCGGGCAGGTCCGCGACGGAGCCGCCTTCACCGACCGCACCGCTCCCGGCCCGTCCCGGGCGCATATGCATCCATCAGGTCCGGCGCGCGGAGCGGATCAGGAGAGCGGCCGGCCCGCCGCGTCGGCGAGCGCGGCGGCCCGGTCGGTCCGCTCCCAGGTGAATTCGGGCTCGTCGCGCCCGAAATGCCCGAACGCCGCGGTAGCACGATAGATCGGGCGCGCGAGGTCCAGCATTTCGATGATCCCTCCCGGCCGAAGGTCGAACTGCTCGCGAATCAGGACCGCGAGCCGGGCTTCGTCCACCCGGGCGGTGCCGAACGTCTCGACATCCACCGAGACCGGCTCCGGCACCCCGATGGCGTAGGCGACCTGCACCTCGCAGCGATCCGCGAGCCCCGCCGCGACCACGTTCTTCGCAACGTACCGGCAGGCGTAAGCGGCCGAGCGGTCCACCTTGGATGGGTCCTTGCCCGAGAACGCGCCGCCCCCGTGGCGCGCGAGGCCGCCGTAGGTGTCGACGATGATCTTGCGGCCGGTCAGCCCGCAGTCGCCGACCGGTCCCCCGACCACGAACCGCCCGGTCGGGTTGATGTGATAACGGGTGGAGGGGGCGAGCCATTCTCGCGGCAGCACCGGGCGGATGATCTCCTCCATCACCGCCGCCTCGAGCTCCCGCCCGCCGATGTCCTCGCGATGCTGGGCGGATAGCACCACCGTGTCGATCCCGGCCGGCACGCCGTCCTCGTACCGCACCGTGACCTGGCTCTTGGCGTCCGGTCGGA
The DNA here is from genome assembly GCA_026712715.1 of Immundisolibacterales bacterium. Taxonomy (GTDB): domain Bacteria; phylum Pseudomonadota; class Gammaproteobacteria; order HK1; family HK1; genus JAJDXW01. The sequence goes on from JAPOPW010000009.1 coordinate 99,653, forward strand.
GCCAGTCGAGGGTGCCGGAGCGGCGCACCTCGGCATGGCGGCGCATGAGGCGATGGGCGAGCGTGATGGGAGCGGGGAGAAAGGCGTCCGTCTCCCGGGTCGCGTAGCCGAACATCATCCCCTGGTCGCCCGCGCCCAGCCCCTTGTTCCCGGATTCGTCCACCCCGAGCGCGATGTCGGCGGACTGCTGGCCGAGCGCGACGAGGACCGCACAGGTCTCTCCGTCGAAGCCGTAGCGCGGATCGTCGTAGCCGATCGCGCACACCCGATCACGCACCAGACGCTCGTACTCGATATGGGCGTTCGTGCGGATCTCCCCGGCCAGAACCACCATCCCGGTCTTGACCAGCGTCTCGCAGGCTACCCGGCTCGTGGGATCCCTGGCGAGCGCGGCATCCACCACCGAATCCGAGATCTGGTCGGCGATCTTGTCGGGGTGTCCCTCGGCCACGGACTCCGAGGTCAGGATCTGGGTGCGGGGCATGAATTACTCCGAATCTCGGGACCGCAATGGCGAAGGGCGGAATTCTACGCCCTTTGCCTCCCGCGTTTTCCTGCACGACCGGACCTGGACCGAAGCCGTCTCTCGCTACGAACAGCCTGCCGTCGCCCGCCTGGTCCGGGACGCCGTCCGGCACGGTACCGCCGTGCCAGCCGATGAAATAGCATGGAGGAGGACGCAACCGATCGCCCCGCGAACAAAGGAGAAGACGAGCGTTGAACGACACATCCCTCTACCAGAGCTCCATTGACAGCCTCGAGCTCATCGGCCGCGGCAAGGTCCGCGATCTCTACGCGATTGACGACGACTGGCTGCTCATCGTCGCAACCGACCGCCTTTCGGCGTTCGACGTCGTGCTGCCCGATCCGATCCCCGGAAAGGGTGCCGTGCTCACCGGGATCTCGGAGTACTGGTTCCGCCGCACGACGACGATTTCCCGCAATCACCGCACCGGCGCGCCGGCACTCGAGGCCGTGCTCTCCGACCCCGCCGGGCGCGCGCAGGCGGCGGGTCGGGCGATGGTGGTGCGGCGCCTGCAGCCCCTTCCCATCGAGGCGATCGTCCGCGGCTACCTCATCGGTTCGGGATGGCGGGAATACCGGGCATCCGGCTCGGTCTGCGGGATCGCGCTCCCGGACGGCCTCCGCGAAGCAGAGCGCCTGCCGGAGCAGCTCTTCACCCCTTCGACGAAGGCGGAAGCGGGAGAGCACGACGAGAACATCGACTTCGACACGGCGTGCCGACTCGTCGGCGCGGACGTGGCCCGCCGGGTCCGCACCGCCTCTCTCGATCTCTACCGCTTCGCGGCCGAGCATGCGCGCACGCGCGGGATCATCATCGCGGACACCAAGTTCGAGTTCGCGCTGGACGCCGACGGAGAGCTGGTTCTCATCGACGAGGCGCTGACCCCGGACTCCTCCCGGTTCTGGCCGGCCGACGAGTACGCCCCGGGAATGAGCCCGCCGAGCTTCGACAAGCAGTTCGTCCGCGACTATCTCGATGCCCTCGGCTGGGACAAGCGCCCGCCCGCCCCCTCCCTGCCGCCCGACGTCATCCGTCGAACCACGGAAAAGTACCGGGAAGCCGAGCGCCGCCTCGTCGCCTGACCTCACACCCCGGGGTGCAGCCGGTGGCCGAACTCCCAGATCGTGCGTTGCGAATTCCGCAGATCCGGAGCACACCTTCCAGTCGTGCAAGTATCGACGAGCTGGCGAGCTTCAACGCATGGGCCGAGACATGGTGGAGGACGGGCCGGGGCGACGGTCGCCCGCCGGCCACCGCAACGCTTCGGCGGGGCGGGGATCGGTCAGGGGGAGGGGCGGAGGCCAAGCTCCTCTATCATCCGTTCGCGCATCCTGAATTTCTGGGGCTTTCCGGTGGCGGTCACCGGCATCTCGGCGACGAAGCGGAGGTGCCGGGGGACCTTGTAGTGGGCGATCCTCCCGCGGCAGAACTCGCGGAGCCCTTCCTCGGTGAGACCGCGCCCCGGCCGGGGTATCACGAAGGCGCAGACCTCCTCTCCGTACCGCTCGTCGGGGACGCCGAAGACCTCGGCCGCCGCGACGTCGGGGTGCGTCAGCAGGAAATCCTCGATCTCCGCGGGGTACACGTTCTCGCCGCCCCGGATGACCATGTCCTTGGCTCGACCGACGATGCGGCAGTAGCCCTGCGCATCGATGGTCGCGAGGTCGCCCGTCCGCATCCAGCCGTCCACGATTGCCTCGCGGGTCGCCTCCCGGTCGCCCCAGTAGCCCTGCATCACCGAGTAGCCTCGGGTGAGCAGCTCGCCCGGGACCCCGACCGGTGTCGTGCGGCCCGCCTCGTCGACGACCTTCACCTCGACGTGGGGCTGGATCCGCCCGACGGTCGAGACGCGGCGCTCCAGGTCTTCGCCCACGCTCGACTGGAAGGAGATGGGGCTCGTCTCGGTCATGCCGTAGGCGATGGTGATCTCGCGGCAGCCCATGTCCCGCACCACCCGGCGCATCAGGGTGACCGGACACGGAGCCCCCGCCATGATCCCGGTCCGCATGGCGGAGAGATCGAAGCGCGGGAACTCTGGGTGGTCCAGCATCGCCGCGAACATCGTCGGCACCCCGTGCACCGCGTTGCAACGCTCCGCATTGAGGGCCGCGAGGGTCTCGCCGGCGTCGAACGCCTCTCCCGGGAACACCATGGTCACCCCGTAGGAGGCCGCCGCGAGATTTCCGAGCACCATGCCGAAGCAGTGGTAGAGGGGGACCGGGATGCAGAGCGCCTCCCCGGGCTGAAGGCGCATGGTTCGCGCGCAGGAGATGGCGTTGTTGACGATGTTGCGGTGGGTGAGGGTCGCGCCCTTGGGCGCCCCCGTCGTGCCGGAGGTGAACTGGATGTTGATCGGGTCGTTCGGTCGGAGCCCGGCGGAGATCGCGTCGAGCCGCCAGCGCTGGCCGCCGCCCCCCCGGTCCATCACCTCGTCGAAGCCGAGGCAGCCGGGAGCCGGATCCGGGCCGAGCCGGATCACGGTGCGAAGCGCGGGCAGGCGTTCGGCCCGAAGATGTCCGGGCGGGCAACCGTCGAGCTCCGGCGCGCCCTCCCGCAGCATCTCGAGATAGGCGGAGCTCTTGAGCTGCCGCGCGATGATGAGCGCCTTGGCGCCGACCCGGTCGAGAGCGTACTCGAGCTCCGAAGAACGGTAGGCGGGATTGATGTTGACGAGGACGAGCCCGATCCGGGCGGTCGCGAACTGCGCGATCAGCCACTCGGGCCGGTTGGGGGCCCAGATCCCGATCCGGTCACCCTTGTAGAGACCGAGGGCGAGGAGCCCGGCCGCAAACCGGTCCACCCGGCGGGCAAGCTGCGCGTAGGTCCAGCGTTCGCCGGCGGCGCGGAAGACGGCCGCGGTCCGCCCGCCGTGGCGGCGGACGACCTCCGCCAGGAAGGCGGGGATGGTCGCGTCGAGGAGCGGCCGGTCGGACGACCCCGCGACGTGCGAGAGGCCGTCTGCCGGGACGATGCCCCGGCCGCCACGACGGGAGGCCATCTCAGCCGCGTCCCGCCGCCATCACCTCACATCCGCTGCCAGTCGTCGGCCTGCTCGAAGGCGGCTGCGGCGCGATAGATGGTGGCCTCGCGCCACTTCGCGGCCACCAGCATCAACCCCACCGGGAGCCCGTCGCTCATCGCGCAGGGGATGGACATCGCGGGATGCCCCGTCACGTCGAAGGGGGAGGTGTTTGCAAGCATCTCGAACGCGCGCTGGCAATAGAGGGCGAGCGAGGCGTCGGGAGGCGGGAGGGGCGTCGCCTTGATCGGTAGGGTGGGCATCAGGAGGAGGTCGTAGGCGCCGAACATCTTGTCGTACTCCTCGCGGAGCTGGCGTGCGAGGTTCTGCGCCTTCGCGTAGTAGTGGCCGCGGTGGTGCTTGAGATAGTACTGGCCCATGAACATGCAGATCTTGAGGGTGTCGGAAAGCTCGTCCGCGCGGGTTCGCCAGTTGGCGTGGAAGTCGAGCAGGGACGTGGTGTACATGCCCTTCCAGCCGGTGCCCATGCCGTTGCCGTGCATCATCTGGTTGGTGAGGCCCTCGACCGCGATCGGGGTCCAGATCGCCGGTCCGTTCAAGTGCGCGGGGATCGAGACCTCGTCCACCGTCGCGCCGAGCCGCCGGAAGAGCTCCGCCCCCGCCCGCACCCTGGCGTCCACGTCGGCTTCGGAGTTCGCGTGTCCGAAGCCCTCCTTGACCACCCCGATGCGAAGACCGCCGGCGCCGCGCCCGATGGCGCCGGTGTAGTCGTCCACCTGCGGGTCGTACTGGCGCGGGTCGAGGCCGTCCGCCCCCGCGATGGCCTGGAGCATCGCCGCGTTGTCGCGCACGTTCTGCGTCATCGGACCCGTGTGATCGATCGTGGTCTCGATGGGCATGACCCCGGTATAGGGAACGAGCCCATGGGTCGGCTTCATCCCGTAGCAGCCGCAGTAGGCCGACGGCATGCGGATCGACCCGCCCTGGTCCCCCCCGATCGCCATGTCCACGTCCCCGTTGGCGACGAGGGCGCCGGAGCCCGACGAAGACCCGCCCGCCGAATAGCCCGGCTTGCGGGGGTTCACCACCGGCCCGGTCGCGTTGGTGTGGCTCCCCCCCGAGAGGCAGAAGTACTCGCAGTGCGCCTTGCCGGCGATCGTCGCCCCCGCGTCGAGCAGCCGGGTCACGATGGTCGCGTCGACGTCCGGCGTATAGCCCTTCAGGGTGGAGGCGCCGTTCATCATCGGCACCCCGGCGAGGCAGACGTTGTCCTTGAGGGCGACCGTCCGGCCGTGGAGCGGCCCGCGGGGCGCCCCCCGCACCTCGGTCTTGACGAACCACGCGTTGAGGGGATTCTCCTCGGGCGAGGGGCGATACCCGGCCGTCCGCGGATAGACGACCGGCGGCAGATGGTCCGGCATCGCGTCGACGACGTCGTAGGCGTCGAGGGTGCCCTGCATGACGTCGAGGAACTCCTGGACGCGAGCGTCGGACATGCTCATGCCGAGCTCCCCGACGATCTCCTTGAGCTGGGCGTGGGTGGGTCGCTGGACGGTCATGTAGGTAATCCTCTCGTTGAGGGCCGGGCCAGACCGGCTCGAGGCGGCGGCGGACGTCCCGGAGGACGGCGCGCGCCCCATCGGCGAAGTGCGGACGGCAGCGGGCGGAGGGGCCGGGCGCGCTCGAGCGGAGCCGGACTTCGCGTCTCGTGCGGGCGCGGCCCGCCCCGCCGGGGCCGCCGCATCTGCAACGGCCACGGCAGAGGCCCGGGACGGGGCGCCACCACCGCCGCCGAAGCCCGTGAACTCCTCGATGAGGGCGGGGTCCGCAACGTCCATTCCCTTGACCTCGCCGCTGATGACCCCCTTCTGGAGCAACAGCACCCGGTCGGAGAGCTCGGTGATGAAATCGAGGTTCTGCTCCACCATCACGATGGTGACGCCCTGCTCGCGGTTGAGCTCCCGGAGCAGCTCGATGATCGCGTCGACGATGGAGGGCTGGATGCCTTCGGTCGGCTCGTCGAGGAGGATGAGCTCGGGCTCGGAGATGAGACACCGGGCGATCGCGAGAAGCTGCTGCTCGCCGCCCGAGAGCGCCCCGCCCTCCCGGTCCAGCAGGGGCTCGAGGCGCGGGAATCCGGCGAGGATCCGCCGGACCGCCTCCTCCTCGTCCCCGCCGTGGGCCGCGATGCCCATGCGGATGTTGTCGTGCACGGTCAGGTTCGGAAAGATCCCGCGCCCCTGCGGCACGTAGCCGAGCCCGAGCCGCGCCCGCTCGCTCGCCCGCTCCCGGGTGAGGTCGAGGCCCGCGTAGCCGATGACCCCACCGGTGGCGGGGACGATCCCCATGATGGTCTTGAGGAGCGTGGTCTTGCCCATGCCGTTGTGTCCGAGGACGCCCACGATCTCCCCGTCGTCGACCGTGAAGTCCACCCCGTGCAGCACGGGCACCCGTCCGTACCCCGCGCTCAGCGCCTTGACCTCGAGAAGCGCGCTCATGGTCCCGACTCCGACCCCGGTCTCATGCCCGGTGCCCCAGGTAGACCTCGCGGGCGCGCGAATCGGCGGAGATCGCCTCCATCGTGTCCTCCATCAGGATCCGCCCTTCGTGGAACACCGTCACCAGGTGCGAGATCATCCGGATGAACTGCATGTCGTGCTCGACGACGATGAGGGTGGCGGTCCGGTTGATCTCCCGGATGAGCTCCGCGGTGCGCACCGTCTCCTCGTGGGTCATCCCGGCCGCGGGCTCGTCGAGGAGCACGAGCCAGGGCTCCGCCGCGACCACCATGCCGAGCTCCACCCACTGCCGCTGCCCGTGCGCGAGCCGGCCCACGGGGCTCGTTCTGATGTCGCCGAGGCGCAGGCGCTCGAGCGTCTCGGCGGTGAGGCTTCGCGCGCGCGCCGGGACATGCCAGCGGCGCGCGGAGAGCCAGATGTTCTCCTCGACGGCGAGCCCTTCGAAGACGTTCGGCACCTGCGTCTTGATGCCGACCCCGAGGGCCGCCACCTCGAACGGCTCGCGCTCCGTCACGTGGATGTCCCGGATCACCACGCTTCCTGCGGTCGGGCGAAGCTGGCCGGTGAGGCACTTGAAGAAGGTGGACTTGCCGGCTCCGTTCGGGCCGATGAGGCAGCGGAGCTCGTTCTCGTAGAGCGCGAAGTCGACCCGGTCCACCGCTCGCACGCCCCCGAAGTGCATCGAGAGCCCGCGCGTTTCGAGCACGACCTCGCCCTGCCTCACTCCGAGGCCCTCGCCGCCGCGCCCGTCCCGTCGGGGGAACCCCGCCCGGCCCCGACCCCGGCCCCGGACCCGCCCCGCGTCCGGCGCATGCGCATCCGCCGCTCGCGGACCCGGAGCGCCCGCCGGCTCCGGCGCGCGGCAATCCAGTCGGCGACGGTCGGGATCACGCCCTTCGGCACCCCGAGCACGAACACGACAAGGATGATGCCGAGCACCAGGTTGTTGTTGACGGTCGACTGCGTCCCGAGCGCGGAGGTGAGATAGAAGAGCCCGAACGCGCCGAGAATCGGTCCGATGAGCGTCCCCCGCCCGCCGACGATCACCCAGATGATCGTGAGCGCGGAGGTGTAGAGGTTGAAGACGTCCGGGGTGACCCGACCGACCCCGTTGCAGAAAAGGACGCCGGCGAGCCCCGCGATTCCCGCCCCGACGGCGAAGATCGCGAGTTTGTAGAACCGCACGTCGTAGCCGAGAAGCTCCGCGCGAAGCTCGTTCTCCCGGATGGACACGCAAACCCGGCCGAAGTGGGTGCGCGTCAGCCAGCTCGTGAAGAGGTACGCGAGGATGAGCCCCCCCATCGCGACGTAGAACACGTGCTCGGGGAACAGGACGAACGAAGAGTCCCACGGCAGGTTGATTGGTGGCGACGTGATGCCGTTGAACCCCCCGAGAAGTGACTTCCCGATCTTGTAGTCGGGGCCCGAGGTCCGCCGGATGAGGCTGTAGAGGATGAGCGAGACGGTGAGGGTGATGACCGCGAGATAGACGTCGCTCACCCGGCCGTAGAACATCACGTAGCCGATGATGACGGCGAAGGCGACGGCGACCAGGATCGCGACCAGGATCGCCCAGCTCGAACCCCCGAAGTTGATGGCCGCGATCGTGTAGGCGTAGGCGCCGATGCCGAAGAAGGCGTTCTGCCCGAAGCAGAGGATCCCGCCGTACCCCCAGATGAGCGCGAGGCTCAAGGCCAGCACCGCGAGGGCGATCGCCGTCGTCAGGTTGATGATGGTGAAGAGCTCGAGCACCGACGGCGCGACGAGCATGAAGAGCACGCCGACCGCTGCGACGGCCAGCATGCCCCGCACGTCCCGGGCGAGGGTCACAGGCTCTTGCGGAAGATGCCGCCGGTGATCCCGCGCGGCATCAGGCGCAGGAGCACGATGGCGGTGAGGAGCAGGGCCACCTCGCCGATGGTCGGGCCGGTCAGGAACGCGGCGATGCCGTTGACCCCGCCGAGCAGCACCGACGCCGACGCGGTGCCGGCAAGGATCGCGGCCCCGCCGGAGATGACGGTGATGAACGCCTTCGCGATGTAGACCGAGCCGATGGTCGGGAGCACCCCGGTGACCGGGGCGAGGAGCCCGCCCGCGAGTCCGGTGACGGCGGCGCCGACCCCGAAGGTGATCATGTAGATGCGCGAGGTGGACACGCCGAGCGCGGAGGCCATCTCCGCGTTCTGCATGGTGCCCCGGGCGACCAGTCCCAGGTTCGTCATCTTGAGCGCGAGGAAGACCGCGATGCCGAGCGCGGCGGTGATCCCGATGAGCAGCAGCTCGTAGGCGGACGACGTGTACTCGCCGATGGAGATCACCCCGAGCGGCGGAGAGATGGTAGTGGCGGTGGAGGCGCCGAAGATCGAGGTCACGAGCCCGATGAAGAGGAGGCTCAGTCCCCAGGTCGCGAGCAGGGTGTCGATCATCCGGCCGTAGAGCCACCGGATGAGGAGCCGCTCGACCACCACCCCGATGACGCCCACCACGAGGGGCGCGAGGATCAGCATCGCGATCCAGATGTTGACCCCCGCGTTCGCCGCCACCACCACCGTGTAGCCGCCGAGCATCAGGAACTCGCCGTGGGCGAGGTTGATGACCCGCATCATCCCGAAGATGATCGCCAACCCGAGGCTGATGAGCGCCAGGTTGGCGATCCCGTAGAGGATCTGCAGCCCGACGGCCGCGACGAGATCCATCGAATACGCCCGTGCTCGGACTTTCTGCCGTCTCGTTCGCCCCCTGGATCAGATCTTGATGCCGGCCGCCTCGAGGCCGTTCTCGAACTTGAAGACGGACTGGTTCGGATCGGCCACCAGGTCGCAGACCAGCAGGGTGTCCGTGGGCGGCTGGTCCTCGTAGACCTCCAGGATGTTGAACGCCTGATCCTTGAGCTCCGCGAGGTACACGTTCTGGAGGGCGTGGTTGGTCTTGGGCTCGATCGTGACCCGTCCCGAGGGGCCATCGTAGGAGATTCCGGTGCGCAGGGCCTCGATGACCGGCATCCGCTCCACCGTCCCGGCCTGCTTGACCCCCTCCGCCCAGAGGTAGGCGCCCTCGTAGGCGCGTGCCGCGAGCTCGTTCAGGGCCGGAGCGTCCTCGCCCCTATGCGCCTTGAAGCGGGCCACGAAGTCCTGGTTCGCCGGGGTGTCGATCTCCTCGAAGTAGGAGTAGGAGCAGATCATCCCGTCGCCTTCCTCGGCGGAAATGAGCTTGTGCTCGTTGCCGACCCCGAACGTGGTGGACGCGATCGGCACGCTCTTGTTCATGCCGGCCGCGGCGTACTGGCGGTAGAACGAGACGTGCGCGCCGCCCACCAGCGCGGACATCACCATGTCCGGCTTCGCGGCCTGGATCTTCTTGATCGTCGGGCCGAAGTTGGTGACGTCGAGGGGGAAGAACTCGGTCTCCACCGCCTCCCCGCCGTTGTCGGCGACGTACTTCTGCACCCACTGGGCGGTGATCTGGCCGTAGTTGTAGTCCGCGGCCACGATGTACACCTTCTTGCCCCACTTGTTCATCGTGTAGGGGACGAGCTTCTCCACGGTCTGGGCCGGGGTGGAGCCGGTGCAGAAGTTGTTGAGGTCGCAGACCCCGCCCTCGTACAGCACGTTGTAGAAGTAGAGGGTCTGGAAGCGCGCGAAGGTCGGACGGATCGCCTCGCGCGAGGCCGAGGTGATCCCGGCGTGGACGACGTCCGCCTTGTCGCCCGCCGCGGCCTGCGTCGCGTACTGGGTGTAGAACTGGATGGTCGACTGCGGGTCGTAGACCTTGAGCTCGATCTGCTTGCCGAGGAGCCCACCCGCCGCGTTCATCTCGTCGATGGCCATGCGGGTGGTGTCCACCATCGGCTTGCCGTAGATGTCGAGGCCGCCCGACTGGTCGAGGATGCTCACGAACTTGATTGTGTCGGCGGCTTGCGCGCGGCCGATGATCGCCGGGGCGGCGAGCGCCGCCGCGGAGGCGGACGCGCCGGCAAGGAAGCTCCTGCGGGTTACGGTCATGTTTGTCTCCTCATTATTTGCTCGGGATTCGAGGCGGTTTTCGCCCCCTTGGCGCGGGTCGCTTCCCCGTTCTCTTCGTCTCCGGACTTGCACTCGCGGACGCTGGCGATTCGCCGATCGAGATACGTCCGGAGCAGGTCAAGGTCCTCCTGTCTTCCGGACGACGAGGCGGCAGCTCGCAGAAAGTGGCCAAGTGTCATGTTTCTTCCTCCTGCCGGATGGATGTGGAGGTGTTCGAATGCGCGCCGCGTGGAGGACCGGCGCCATCCAGTATCCGGCATTCGTCACGAGTCGTCTCTTCAATCCCCGTGTCCGGACGCCTCCTTGCCTCCATCGCCGCGGTCGCGGTCGCGGTCGCGGCCATCGTCATCGCTTCCAGCTCCGTCGAGGGGGGCGCTCAAGCCCCGGACCCCGCCCGCGACGTTGATCCCGACCTCCTCGCCGAGCTTCTTCACCGCGGGGAGCTGGAGGGCGAGCCGCATCACCGCGTCGACGACCTGGTTGACGGCGCTGCCGTCGCCCCCCTGCGCTCCACCGCCCGCGCCTGCGTCGCCGCCGCCCGCCGCACCGCCGACGCCGGAGATCTGGTTGATGCGGATCGTCTCGATCTTCTCCGCCGGCTTCAGCATCTTCTCGACGATGCCGGGCAGCGCGTCGATGCGCGCCTGGTCGAGCTTGAGTCCGATGAGCTCGGAGCTCTGCGCATTCTCGGCCTCGATGAGGGCCGCGGTCCCCTCCGCCCGGGCGAGGAGCTCGTCCTTCTCCGCCACGGCGCGCTCGAGGGTCGCGCGGGCCTGGGCCTCGGCCATGGAGACCATGGTGCCGGCCTCGCTCCGCACCCGGGTGTCGTCCACCTCCGCCTGCTCGGCGGCGCGGATGAGGGCGAGCGCCCGGTCGCGATCGGCGGCCGCGGTCTCGCGCGCCGTCCGCACCCGTTCCACGGCCTCGGCCTCGCGCGCCCGGGCATCGTGGACCTCGACCTCGGCGGCGACCTGCTCGATGTGCTTCGCGGCGAGGGTGACCGCGTTGTCGGCCCGCGCCGTCTCGGTCGAGAGCTCGGCGTCGATCTGCTGGCGGCGAAGCTCCCGGTCGCGGGCGATCTCGGACATCCGCACCTCGCGCTCGCGCGCGATCCGGGCCGCCTCCCGGCGCCGCTCCGAGGCCGACTGCTCCTCCGCGATGTCGGCCTGGCTCGCGGCGCGCGCGGTCTCGATCTCGCGCTGCTGGGCGATGGTCGCCTCCTCCTCCTGCTGCGAGAGGAGAAGCTTCTGCTTGGTGGTGTTGAGCTGGCTCTGGCGGACCGAGACCTCGGCGTCCGATTCGATCTCCGCGCGCTCCTTCCGGTTGACGGCAATGATCTCGGCAAGACGCCGCATGCCAAGCGCGTTGAAGGCGTTGTTCTCGTCGAGGGCGTGGAAGGGGGTCTGGTCGAGCCGGGTGAGGGACACCGACTCGAGGAGGAGGCCGTTCTGGGCGAGGTCCTCGCCGAGCCCCTCGCTCACCGCGTCGGTGTACTTCCCGCGCTCGTCCTGAAGGCTCTCCATGGTGTAGCCGGCCGCGACGGAGAGCACCGCGTCGACGAGCTTGCCCTCGAGGGTCTCGGCGAGCTCGGAGGCGCGGAAGGTCTTGCCGGCGAGGGCCTGGGCCGCCGTCGCCACCCCGTCCTCGGTGGCCCGTACCCGGACGTAGAACTCCGCGCCGACGTCGACCCGCAGGCGGTCCGCGGTGATGACGGAAGCCGGTCCGATGCGTTCGATCTCGAGCTTCGAGGTCCGCATGTTGACCTCGGCCACCTTGTGCAGGAAGGGCAGCGCGAGGCAGCCCCCGTCGAGCACGACCTTCTGCCCGCCAAGACCGGTACGCACCAGGGCAATCTCGCGATTGGCCTTTGCATAGAAACGGTGGAGGAACCAGATCCCGACCACCAGGACGATGATCAGAACGACGGCGAGAACGAACCAGAACACTGCGCCCCTCCCCCTGCCCCCGCGCCGGCGCGCGGTCATCGAGCGACTCCGGGCCAGAGTAGGGAAGACCCATCCCCGTTTCAAGCAGCCGTTTGGATGGCGCCCGAGCGCCGCCGACGTCCCCGGACTCACGAATCCGGCGCGGAATCCCGAAGCGGGACGATGCCACCTTCGGCGGCGACTCTCCGAAGTGCGCCCGTTGCCGGGCGCGACGATGCATTGATCAGAGGATCTGGCTCAGGAATTCCCGGGTCCGGGGGTCCTTCGCCTCGGTGAAGAAAGTCGCGGGCGGCCCGTGCTCCACGATGACCCCGCGGTCGGTGAAGTAGATGTGGTTCGCGAGCTCGCGCGCGAACCCCATCTCGTGGGTCACGAGGATGCAGGTCATGCCTTCCTCCGCGAGCTCGCGGATGGTGACCAGCACCTCCTTCACCGTCTCCGGATCGAGGGCCGCCGTGATCTCGTCGAAGAGCATGATGTCGGGGCGCATCGCGAGGGAGCGCGCGATCGCGACCCGCTGCTGCTGCCCGCCGGAGAGCTCGCCCGGGAAGCTGTCCTCCTTGCCCTCCAGGCGCACCTTGCGGATGAGCGCGCGCGCGCGCGCCTCCACCTCCCCCTTCGGCTCCTTCAGCACGAGCACCGGGGCCATCATCACGTTCTCGATCGCGGTCTTGTGCGGGAACAGGTTGTACTGCTGAAAGACCATTCCGACCTTGCGGCGAAGCTCCAGCTTGTCGAGATCCGGATCGTGGACTTCCTGGCCCTCCACCCGGATGGAGCCGCTATCGATCGAATTGAGCGCGTTCACGCACCGGATGAGGGTGGACTTGCCCGAACCCGAAGGGCCGATGATGCACACCACCTCGCCCTTCATGACCTCGAAGCTCACCCCTCGCAGCACCTCGAGCTCGCCGAAGGACTTGTACACGTCGCGGATGGACACGATCGGCTGGCTCGGGTCCCAGTCCGGTCCGTTCATGGTGGCCTCCCGGCTACTCATCGTGGCCTCCCCGGCCGATCATCGCGGCCATCGGGTTACAGCTTCACCGCGAAACGCCGCTCGAGCGCGATTGTCCAGCGGGCGATGGGGTAGCAGTACGCGAAGAAAATGACGAGCGCGAACCCGAAGAACGGGACCAGCAGCTCCGGGTGGTTGTCCTCCGCCTCCATCGCCTGGCGCGAGAGGGTGACGAGCTCCTCGACCCCGAGCAGGGACACGAGCGGCGTCGCCATGGTCAGGATCGCGTACCAGTTCATCCACGGCGGGACCATCCGCTTGAAGCACTGCGGCAGCACGATCCGCCACAGGATCTGGCGGCGCGAGAAGGCGAGCGACTCCGCCGCCTCCCACTGCCCGGTCGGCACCGACTGGACCGCGCCGCGCACCACTTCGGAGAGGTTGGCCATGACCGGAAGCGACAGCCCGAACACCGCCTTCGTCCAGTCGGGGATGAAGATCACCGTCGAGCCGACCTCGACCTGGAACGGGAAGGTCAGCATCACGATGAAGAGCAGCACGAGCCACGGCGAGTTGCGGAACGCCTGGGTGAGCGCCCAGGCGACCCGCCGCGCGGCGGCCGACGGCGAGACCTGCCAGAGGCCGAGCACCACCCCGCCCGCCGTCCCGATCGCCATGGTGAGGAAGCTGATGACGACGTTCATCGCGAAGCCCTTCGTCACCAGGAACGGCAGCCACCGCCACAGGGCCTCGAAAGCGTGCCCCATCGTGAAGCCCGACTGGGCCGCGGCGGCGAAGGGCCACGCGGCGACGAGGGCCACGACGAGCACCAGCCTCCACGGCGCCGTGGACCCGAGCCAGCGGCTGAAGGCGAGGTCGCCCGGGCGCCCCGGGGCTCGATCGCGGGCCCGGGACGGGAGGAGCACCGCGAGATCGCTCCGCGCCGCCGCGTCCACCCCCGGGATGCGGGCGCGCATCGATCAGCCTCCGTACCCCGGGATGCGAAGCGCGCGCTCCCAGCGGTTCATGCCGAGCACCAGCACCCCCACGAGGGTGATGTACACGACGAACATCAGCAGCATGCAGGCGTTCTGCGCGGTCGAGTAGTCGTTGTAGATGCTGACGAGCTGGTAGAGCAGCTCCGGGACCGCGATGACGATCGCCTGGGTGGTCGTCTTCACGAGGTTCACGAGGTTGTTGTTGAGCGCGGGCAGGCTCACCCGGAACGCGAGCGGCAGCACGACATAGACGTAGATCTGGAGCCGCGACATCCCGAGCGAGTCCGCCGCCTCGCGGGTCGACTCCGGGATCGCCTCGATCCCGGCCCGGAAGATCTCGACGTTGAAGGCCCCGGCGAAGAAGGAGAGCGAGATGATCGCCCACCCGACATTCGAGATGATCGGGACCTCGAGCCAGCCGTCCGGCGAGTAGGTCGGGGTGAACTGGCCGAGCGCGAAGTAGAAGAAGAGGAGCTGGATGAGGGGCGGGGTGTTGCGGAAGAACTGGATGTACCCCTGGACGAACGCCCGGACCGCCGCGTGCTGCGAGCCCTGGAGCCACGCGCCCGTCACCCCGATCAGCACGCTGAAGACGACGCAAGCCACCGAGAGCTGGAGGGTCATCCAGAGCCCCTCCCCGATGCGCGCCGTCTGCACCGGGTCGTAGAGATAGATGAAGTTCCACTTGGGGTGGGTGTCCGCGAGGGTGCGGAACCAGGCCTGGACGGACTCGATCACCGCGGTGCGCCCCGGTCTGCAATCGCCCGGGCGGGCGCGGGGGATCGGTACTTCACCGGCCAGCTCTTCGACGGGTCAGCGCCCGCCCGCGACCGTCGGGCAAACGACGGGGCGTCGGGCGACGCCCCGTCGCGGAATTCCGGCGCGCGCCGGCGGCTCTTGCCTCGAACTCGACGTTGCCCGCTATTGCCCGGCCAGCCAGTCGACGAACCGATCGTGCTGGTCCGCAAGGTACTTCGTGGCCTGGATGCCCCACTTCTTCTCGAGCTCGATGAGCCGACCGGACTGGTGCCAGTTGTAGGTCATACCGGACATGAAGTTGCCGAAGACGCAATGGCGCTCCGCGAGCGGAACGGCGAGCCCCCACGGGTTGTCGTCCTCGGAGGCGAGAGGCATCTCGAACTCGCCGTAGTTGCCCGAAGACAGATCGGACATGATGGACGAGTCGTCGTACACCCAGGCAATGCACTTCTTGTCGCGAAGCGCCTGCTTTGCCTCCGCGTTCCCGGTGAACGCGACGATTTTCGCGCCATAGCGCTCGGAAACGATCTTGTTGTAGAACGCGCCCTGCTTCCCGCACACCGGCTTGTCGCGGAGGTTCTCCCACTCGGTGAGCGCGAGCGCCTTCGGCGACATCACGTTGGTGCCCGAGGTGTAGTAGTTGGGCTGGGTGATGCCGACGATCTTGCGCCGGTCCGGGCGGTCCGACATGGTCGCGATCATCATGTCGATCTTGCCCTGCTCGAGGAACTGCATGCGGTTGGACGACTGCACGGGCACCAGTTCGAGGTCGACCCCCATCGCGTCCGCGACGTCCTTCGCCATGTCGGCCTCCATGCCGATGAGCGACCCGTCCTCGCCGCGGTATCCCCACGGCTTGTAGTCGGCCTTGATCCCGACGACCACCTTGCCGCGCTTCATCACCTGGTTCCAAACGTCGTTCGTGCACTCGGCGGCGGCAACGCCGGAGAAGGACCCCGCGAGGAGTCCCGCGAGGGCCGCGCCGGAAAGGCCGCGGCTGACGATGTTCTTGCGCATTGTCGTTCTCCCTGGTTCTTCGTGGTGGTATCCGAAGGGCACCGGACGGCTGCACCGCTCGCGGCGCCCGCGGAGTCCGGAACATGGCACCGGAGACGGGCGCGAAGGCGCACCGGCCAGCATGCCCGTCGGAATCAACCGCGACTGTACCACCGCGTCCCATGCGCGGCGACGCGCCCGGGGTACCCTCCCCGGCACGTCAATCGCGATGGCCGCCTCGGCCGCCGTCCCGGATCGAGAACGGGCCCCGCGTCGTCGTCCCGGCGTCCGGGCCGTTGGCTCGCAACCCGAGCGGTCGGTTGCGGCTCCTTGTCAACCGCTCGTCCCGCGAACCATCTCCGGCTTGCGGTCGAACCACGGGCGCGCGGACTCGAGCTGGGCCGCGAACCTGAAAAGGCTCGCCTCGTCGCCGTAGGGCGCGATGGCCTGCACCGCGACGGGGAGGCCGCCGTCGCTCTCGCCGATCGGAAGCATCATGGCGGGCTGGCCGGTGAGGTTGAACCACACCGTGAACGGCGAGAAATGGAACACGCGGCGCCAGTACTCGTCCGCGTCCTCCATCATCATGTCGAGCCAGCCGAGCTTCACCGCCGAGCCGGTCGCGAGCCCCGGGGTCAGCACGATGTCGTGGTCGCGATGGAAGGCCGCCATCTGCCGGCCGAGGCGATGCATGGTCTGGGTCGCCCGGACGTAGTCGGCGCCGCTGACGGCTTCGCCCGCTTTCGCCATGAGCCAGGTGACACGCTCGACCTCGTCTTCACGCGCGGCGCGACCGGCGCTCGGGTGGCTCGACAGGTTGACCACCGTGTTGGCGGCCATCAGGGTGAGGAACGTCGGCACGACCGCTCCGCCGTCGATGGCGGGATCGGCCTCTTCCACCCGGTGCCCGAGATCCGCGGCCAGGGCCGCGGTTTCCTCGAGCCCCCGCCGGGCGTCCGCTCCGACCGCGGCGCCGTTCGGGGTCCGGGAAGTAAACGCGATGCGCAACCGGCCCGGATCGGTTCCGATCTCATCGAGGAAAGGGCGAGCCGGCGGTGCCGCACTGTAGGGATCACCGGCGCCGGGCCCCCGCGTGGCATCGAGGACTGCGGCACTGTCGCGCACGCTCAAGGTAACGGCGTGCTCGGCGGAAAGTCCGCCGCTCCCTTCGCCCAGGTAGGGCGCCTGGGTGTTGCGGGCGCGGGTCGGCTTGAGGCCAACGAGGCCGCAACAGGCGGCCGGCGCCCGAATCGAGCCGAATCCGTCCGAGGCGTGCGCGGCCGGCAGCATGCGCGCGCCCACCGCGGCGGCCGCGCCGCCGCTCGAGCCGCCGGATATGCGCGTCTGGTCCCAGGGGTTCTTCGTCGCACCGTGCAACTGCGGCTCGCAGGTGAGACTCAGGCCCAGCTCGCAGGTGTTGGTCCGCCCGAAGATCACCATGCCGGCGCGTTTCAGGCGCTTGACGAGCTCGCTGTCTTCGGCCGGCACCACGTCCTCGAAGAACTTGCAGCCCCGGGTCGTCGGGCAGCCGGCGAGGGAGGCGCCGAGGTCCTTCAGGAGATACGGAACCCCCTTGAGCGGCCCGTCGGGAAGCCCGTCGGCGATGGCCTGACGGCCCTCGTCGTAGAGCTTGTTGGTGACCGCGTTGACGGCCCCGTTTCGCGATTCGACCCGCTCGATCGCCGCTTCGAGCAGTGCCTCCGGGGTGGTGTCGCCCCGTGCGACCAGCGCGGCCAGTCCGACCGCATCATGATCTTCGTAGTCCGTGAAGGCTGCCATCCCATCCCCCATTCGACACGGTGTTCCGGACCCCGGCCGTCTCGGAAAACCGCCCCGTCCGACCCTTGGGCGCGTGTCAGGGTGCCATACGACTCAAGACATCTCCAGACCAGGTGGACGGGCCGCTGCCGACCTCGAACCGGGCACGATGCGGCCGCGGGGCCAACGCAGTTTCGATGCCTCGAGCGAATCGTGCCTTCCGACGCGCTGCGCCTATGCCGGGTTCTCGTAGAACAGTCCGTCATACACGAACGCGCGCCGAATCGCTTCGCAATCGCGCTCGTTCACCCCGGCGCGGCGCATTCGGGTACGCCATTGCTCATGCACGGTCCTCGCAATCCGCTCGAATATTTCCGTGGCCTCTGCCTCTTCAAGCAGGAAACGCCCGGGCTCGGACAGCAAGTTGTTCTTGTTCGCGTACCGTCCAAAACGGCCGCAGGCCATCGCGAGATCGCGCCGTTCAAGCGCCACCACGGGTGAAGGCGTAAGGTCGAAGGCCGGGCTCAGGCGCCAGTCCCGTCCCTTCGCCACGACCGCGTGATTTCGTGGGTGATCGTCGAGATTGGAGACCGCCGCATTGAAGCAGATCCGGCCGAACAGCTCGCGGAGATCCTCTGCCGGGGTTGTGCTCACGCGGCGGACTTCATCGGCGAACAGAAGATAGGACCAGTCACTGCGCTCACCGGGACTGTCGCCGGTACGAAGCAACGTGAGGGCGCTGACCATCCGGTGGCGCCGGTAGCCGGCATCCGCCCGGTCGCGGTCGAAGCGGCGTACCAGCAACACATCGCGTCCCCCGACTGCTTCCATGCGACTGTCGGCAGCATTCAGCCCGCATGCTCGGGCAAGGCTGAGCATGCCGTGCTCGACGCGCGGATGGTTCCAGCGGTCGTCGTTCCGGCCAAATTTCGCAAGCCAGATAGCGCGAGCGTCCTCCACCACCGCCTTGGGGCGGGCGCCGCCCATTGATGTACCGAGCAGCATCAGCTCTTCGGCCTGGTGACCGGCCGAACCGGCAAGCTGCGGATCGTCAGCGACGACCGCATCGGCCGCTTTCTGGAGCCTTCCAAGATCCAGCGTGCGGTTGAACCGCCGCCTCGGGGAAGGGGGATTGACGTTGAGGCCGAAGCCGAGCGCCCCGGCGCGGTCGTCCGGTCCCTGCAGCAGGTAGTCGAATTCGGCGAGCTCGGTGAAACCGGCATTGCACTCGATCACGCGCCGTCCCCAGAAGTCCGGCATGGAATCCCGGATGGCGCCGAAGTAGCCCTCCATCCGCGCCGTCTCGTAGACCTGGCTGGAGAGACGCAGCTCGACCGGATCGAGCTCGACCGCGTCGGACCGCTCGCGGTATGAGCGACCGTACACGAACCGGCCGACCTCCCCGGCTCCATCTTCGGTCCATCGGAAGCGGCCCGCGGTCACGAATTCGGTCGCGCCCGGCGGCACGATGTAGACGAAGCACTCGCGCTCAGAACTCATCGCTCAGCGATCTCGGGCGCCGGGCGGTCCCGGAGCTGCGCGCGCGCTCCAGAGTCTTGCCTTCCTCGTCGTGGTCCGGGTCGGCGACGTCGCGCATGTGGGAGAGGAGGCCAAGCACCCACAGCGCGCCGATGTAGGCGGCGACTCCGGTTGTCGGCTTGCCTCGTTCGATGTCGGCCACCACGAACCGGGACACGCCCATGCGCTGCGCCAGATCGGCCTGCGGCAGCTTGCGGCGCAGGCGCGCCGTGCGGATGTTCCGTCCCAGCCGTTCCAGGGTCTCCGCGACCGCGGCCGGGGGTGACTCCGAGATCTTCGTCGGCCTTGGCATGTTTATTACCGTATACATCTAACCGATTAATGTTTCTTATAAGTATCACATCCTCCCCGAAGCTGCCAAACAACCACATCCAGTCATGTTGCTTTCGACTATCAGATAACCGCCATCTGTTGTCTTCTGGCCACAGGCAGACAATGTCTCCCGGAGCCAGAATCCGTGTCGCGTAAAGAACGCCGAAGCGGAGCCAGTCGCTACGGTGATCCCTCAACATCGGGCGCAGGAGGATCGACCGAAATTCAGGATGGGCTGCTGGATTCGGGCTTCAGACGCGCTTCGATGAGCTGGTCGACCTTGGTGCGGACGTCATCCGGGGCGTCGTCCAGGACAACCTGGACGCGGAACTTGAGCTGGTAGCCGGCGCTGACCTCGATGAGATCCGGCACCAGATCGGCGAGGTCCTGGATCTGATGGCCTTCGATGTTCGTCGCGGGCTGGGTTTGCGTCGCCAGGTCCGGTGCCGGCCCCGGGCCGGGCTCCTGCGAAGGACGCTCCAGCACGAGCCGGCCGGCGTCGCGGTAGGCGCGATGCAGGATCTCCGCATCGCCATCCCTGGTCCGCAGCCAGCGACTGTCTACACCGGAAGCTATGCTCTCCCGCACCAGGCCCCAGGGCATCGCCTCGCCCCGGACGTGAGACAGGGCTCGGGTGAGGTCGGCACCGTTGGTACTTCCCTCCTGCCATGCGCCGGGGAGTTGGTCTTCCGCCAGCGAACTCGCCGGCACTCGCTCCGGCCTGGCCCGCAACTGCGCGGCGTCGGTCAGGACGTCCTCCGGGACGGGTTCATTCCAGAGGGAAGTGGGGCCATTGGTGAGCCAGAACAGACCCTGCTCCACCGCTGCGCCCGCCGCTTCACGCACGACGATCGCGTCGCATCGCGGAATCGTCTCCACCTCATCGTAGCCTTCTCGCGGCACGGTCACGGTGTGCCCGCCCTGGAAATAGGCAACCAAGTCGCCCAGCGTCACGCTGCCCGATTCCCAGAGGCCGGGGAGAGCGTTGTCTCCGGGCGCGAATAACCGGCCAGGAAGCTCGGTCAGCGCCGCCTTCCCGGGGAGCACCACCTGCAACTGGTCATCCTCCATGGTTTCCCGCGGCGGCTCCTCGCGCCACCAGGTTCGGCGGCTGCCGTCGGGCCTCGACAGCTCGGCGACGAACAGCCCTCTCTTGATGCCTTGGGCGATGGTGTCGGCGACGATGTTCGCCTTGATGAACTTCGGCAGACGGGGATTTCGGGCGAACGCGCGGGTCAGCTCCCTGACGAAACGAGCCTCATCGTTCTCCTGCCAGAGGTCGTATGGTCCGTCGGGAAGGAGCGCCTCCGCATCCACTGCCGTTTCCTTGATGCGCGAACGCTCGTCGCCCTTGATCTGTGCGAACAGCGGTCCACCGTCGGCCGGGAGCCTGAACGCCTGGGTCTCGCCCGCCTCATTCAAGGTCACCACGATGCACCAGGCGGCGCGAATGGTGTCCGGTACGCGCCGCCGGGCTTCTTCGAGGCGCTTCCTCAACCGCTCGCCCTGAAGCGGATCCACCGTGTGCTCGGCGAGCTGCCGCTGCACGTCCTCCCAGCCGAGCAGCGCGCGAATCGCATCGCGCGCCGCGGCGATGCCGTCCCGGGAAGGAACCGCCAACACCACCACATTGCGGTGTACCCGGGGCCTGTCAGACCCAGTGGTCTCGGCGAGATACCGGCTCGCTACGCCACTCGGCCGCCCGGATTCCGATGCGGCCTCCGGACCAAGCACCGCGTAGCGGAACTCGCCGTTGTCGCCGAGGTCCCGAGGAGACTCCGGCAACGTGTGCACCTGCGCACCGGCGGCCCGGGCCCCTTCGCTGAGGCGTCGGGTGCGCCGAGCTTCGTCCTTCAGGCGCTGCTCCACCGCGTCGTCGGTTACGCGCTGGGTACACGCCTCGTCATGCATCTGCTTGAGGTTCGGGCGATTGCCGAGGCGCCAGGACCTGGGAAGCGCTCCCGCGGCACCGTCGTCGTCCAAATCCGCATCGTCGAGGAACCAGGAGAGCTCTCGCCAGCCTCCCAATGCCTTGTCGAGGTCAATCGTGTCGGGTGCTCCGGCACCGATCATCCGCACGAGCTCCGGGGTATTCGCCTTGTGTCCGACGGGCTGGGAGTGAAGGAACACGGCCAACACCGCCTGCTCCGCCTCGCGCCGACCGAGCGCCGGGACCTCCCCCTGAACCCGGCGGGCGATCTGGAGCTCCTTCTCGAGCAGCGTCCGCCAATCCGTCCGGGACCCCTCCGATTTCTCCGAGCTCGAGATGCCGGCAAGATCGGCCACGGCATCGGACACCTCGTCCGTTCCGGGCGCGGCCAGCAGGGCGGACGGTCCAATCACGGGACACTCGTCCCAACTCTCGGCGTCTCGGAGCGCCGTTGCCAAGGTGCGCAGAATTCCTCGCGTCCGCTGAAACGCCGTCAACTGCGTCCAGCGGGTGTAGAACACGTCGCCGAGATCGGGGTGAAACGGATAGCTCTTGCGGAACCGTTCTTCCTCCTCACTTCTTCTTCTCTTGGTGGCGGGGTCCAGGCTTGCCAAGGCACCGACGACGCCGATGACATGGGCATTGTGCGCCCCGGAATCACGCAAGCTCTCCGGTTCGAACAGGCGGCGGCGCAGCACCTCCGCGACATCTTCCTTGGCGACGGGCTGGACGCCCTCCTCCTTCTGCCGACGGATGACCCCGAACAGATCGTTTTGCAGGGCCAGCCCGAGATCGTCGTACTTGTTCTGGTCGGAGGCGAGCAGCGACGCGACGAGGGCCGACCGGTCCACCTTGGTGACGGCCTGCACGAGATGCTGGAAGAAGTCCACGATCCGCTCTCGCCAGACCTGGCCCATGCCCGCCTTCCCGCGCGCATACATCAGCGCCTCGTCGACCAGGATCAGCGTACCGCGACCCTGCTCCTGCGGGATGGCCAGCAGCCTTGCGAGGAGCGGATCGGCGGGCGGGGTCTCGCGTTCCTCGTCCTCGCCGTCGGCATGGATCGCGCGGAGCCCTTCCGCGCCAGCAAGCTGAAACGCGAGCACGCTCCACGGATGCTTCAGCGACCGCGTCTCGCCGTCCGGTGCGCGGACGCCGTCGATTCCCCGCTCGACGTCGATCTTGTCGAAGCAGAGCGACACCGGGAACGCCTGCGGCAGCTCCGCCCCCACGTGCTGCCGGAACTCCTGCACGGTCTTCACGCCGGACAACGCGGCCGGGTCGCGAAACAGGTGGTAGAGCGTGATGAGGGTGTGGGTCTTGCCACCGCCGTAGGTCAGCTCGAGCTGCCGCACCGCCTTGGTGCTCTTCCCGTCAAGTCGTTCCGCCACGTCCTTGACCAGTTCGCGCAAGGCGGGCGTTGCAAATGTCAGGGCGAAGAATCGCTCGGGGTCCTCATAGATGGGCCGCCGCCCCTCGCCGAGGGTGACCTCGTGCAGGTCGGCCGCGAACTCCGCCAAGGTCAGCTCACCGGTCCGCAACTCGTCCTTGAGGCGGACGACCTGATGCCAGGGCGGTGGTCTGGTGGTGCTCATGTCCGGTTCACGCCCGCATCATCCTTCACCAGCCCCGCCAGTGGTTGAAATTGATCGCTGCTTCATCCCCGCTTGCCAATGCCGCAACATAGAGGTCAAGGTCCACGGTCAACAGTGGGGCGTCGGCTGATACGACCGTCAGAAGCCCCGCATCGGTCAGACCCAGGCGCGGGAACACGTGGTGCCGAGCCGCGTCCACGCTGGCGACGACGGTTTCCGGGCTCTGCTCGATGAGAGCACGAAGCGTCAGAAGGAGCCGCGAACGCTGGGGCTCCCCATGCTGTGCGAGCAGATTGGACGCTTCCGTCAACGTATTGGGCGTTACGCGTACCTTGCCGACGCGGGATATTGCGCGGCTCAGACGGTCGTAGTCCTCGACGGCGAATGTCCTCGTTCTACGGTGCTTGGCAATCAAATCGCGGCCAACCAGGCCGACGACGAGCAGGACGATGAGGTTCGCATCGATGAACAGGGCGCTCGGCACGTGCTATCGGTCTCCCGTAACGATGCGATGCTTGACGGACAGGACACGACCGCCCTCGTCCTCGATGCGGACGATCTTGAAGTCGCGCGAGGTCGCGATCGCACGGACGAAGTCGTCCCTCAAGGGACCGCCCCAATAGCGGGCGAAGCCGATGGTGACCGCCCAGACTTGGTTCGATTCGTCGAATTCGACTTCTTCGAGCCCGACGTTCTCAATGGGTTCGTCGGCGAATAGCTCGACGACGTGCTCCTTTGCCACCTGCACTGCTTGCTTGACGTCCATGACGCTCTCCTGCATGCGAGGCAAGGAAATTGCCCCGAATTGCACCACCAGCCACCCCCCGCGGCCATTCGTTCGTTGATGTTCGCCCTGGTCATTTTGTGGAATGTACATCGAGGTGGAAAGTGCGTTGCCGGGACGGGCCAACGTCCGGAACCCGCAGGTGGTTCTGGATGGACTCGAGGATCGCGCGTTCCTCGGAGCCACCCTCCGCCAGCTCGAGCACCGCTTGCGTCAGCCGGGAGAAGAGCTCGTGGCGCCACAGTCCGCGTTCTTCAAGGTAGCCGTCCACCCGTCTCCGATCACCGGCCTTCCAGAGCTGCATCAGCTTGTGCAGGCAATCGATCAGCGAGGGCGGGGTGCCGTCGGAGGATGCCTGACCAAGACTCTGACCTCGGCGGCGGTCCCATGCCTTGAGGCGCACTTCGCCGCCGCCCGTCGCCGCCGTCTCCTCTCCGTCGTCATCGTCCTGCACCGACCGACGCTTGCCACCGCGGGCCAGAATATCGAGGCGCGCCGCAAGGTCCGAGTCCGATAGATTGCAGGAGAGGGCGTAGAGGATGCTGGCCCCGCCCGCAGCCGGCTTGAGGCCAAAGTCGTTGCGGTGCAGGAGGTAGTAGCTCGTCACGTCGTCCAGCTCGTCGGCCGGCGCGCCATCCGGATTCAGCAGGCGGCTCACCACGAAGCCCACCACCATGCGCCGCACCTGCCGCAGGAACTCGGCGACTGCGAGCTGCCGGCCGGGAGCGTCTGTAATTTTCACCACCGGATGTCGGCTGTACGCTTCCAACGCCGGGCCCGTCGCCGCCCAGACGAAGTCCGGCCCTCGAATACCCGCGTCCCAGAAGTCCCGAAGCTGATCGGTGATGTTCTTCCGCATTTCATCGAGCACCCGCCTGTCCCAACCGGCGCGGGCGGACGCCGGTCGCTTCCTGCAAACGATCCAGATGGAGGAGGCGAGCGCGGCGGACGATAGCGAACGCTGTCGGTTGTGCCTCTCGGTCTGAACGGGCCAGGACCCGGTAACGACGAACCCGGCCCGGATCAGCGCGGATACCAGGGTCTCCCAAGCGTCAGGGTTCTTGTTCGCAAAGACGACGACCAGCCGGCCGTCGTCGCGAAGCGCAGCATGGAATCCGCCGAAGGCCCGCGCCATGCCGTCTTCGTAGCTCTGCTTCGACGCGGAACGGTCACCGCCGAAGCGGCTCGCATCGTCGATCAGCTCGCCGTCGTTCTCGTCCGCGTCCCACTTGGGTCCGAGCGGCGAGGCGAATGCGGCGTCGGTCTCGGTCGTGAGCCCGTGCAACACCCGGCGCAACCAGACATGGAAGAAGTCCATGAGGTCCGAGTAAGGGATGGCATCGTAGTAAGGCGGGTCGGTGCAGATCAGGTCGAATTCATCCAAATGGAGATCGATAGCGGATTGGCGCATCAGCGTGGCGGGCGGAGCTGACACCGTAGCCTCTTGCGCGTGTTCAGAGACCCGGGCGATCCACTCCACGGCCTGGACGAATCCGCCCGTCGTATCGGTCAGCGGACAGGATTCCGCGAAGTCCCAGACCATGGGCAACGCAAATCGCGCGAAGGTATTACGTAGCTGGTCGCGGTTGTTCGTCCAAGTCACGAGAGCGCTGCAACGATCGGCAAGCCGGCTGATCGACGGCGCCAGGCACCCGACAAGCGCTTCGCGCCAATCGTCCGGGTAACCGCAGGTCTCCATCTCCTTCTGAACGCTCCTGATGTTCCGAACAATGGCCCCCAGCGCCAGGAGTTGCCGGCTGCTGAACAGCGTGTCCCAAGTGTTGAAGCCGTAGCGTGGCATGCGCATCCCAAGGGCCTGCTCGCTGGGCGTCGGTTCTCCCGGAAGCCCGAACGGAATCTCCGCGTAGAAGGCTTCAAGTTCCTCCTGCGAGACTTCCGCCGCCTCAATCTCCTCCTCGCGCGCTAGCCGGTACTCTTTCCCCTCCTGCCCATCCGCCACAACCCCCGTCATGCGTGCCCCCAGCCTGCCCGCGCGCCCTTGCGCCCGCAGGTCCTGCATGGTCGCGATGGCACCGCAGCACGGGCATTCGGCACCGCTTTGACTCATGGTTCCGGCACCAAGTTCGTTGTCGTCACCACCCGTCGGAACGTCCTGTTCCAAGTCGAATTCCACCCCGCTCCGGTCTTCGCGAGGCGTCATCTCCAGCAGCACCCGCTTGTCGCGGCGTCTACAGAGCCAGCGCGTTTTGAGGAGCGGAATCTCGGCCCGGCAATCCCCGCATTCGGCGGTGCGCGCCCAGAGATACGCCACCGTCGGCTTGGCCACCCAGCGCGGGTTGCGTGGATCCTCCAGATAGAGGGAATCCAACTCCGCATTGAGCACCTCGACGGACACCTGACCGCCCGCGTCCGGTTCCAGAAGCATTGACGGACGCCGCCTGAAGCGCTTCGGCGGCAATGACGGTTTTCCACGGCGGCCTTTGCGTTTAACCGGCTCGAACTCCGCATAAGTCGGGTATCGCGAGGCAAGCTCCCGGCGCCCCCCCGCCAACACCCGGCGCCCCCAAGCGCGGAGGTGCCAGGGAAAGTCGGCGCCCGCCTCCGGCGGATCGACGTCGAAGGAGGTCTGTTGCTCGGGCGCCCCATCCCCGTGCCCGAGGCGAGCAAGGTGCGCCCGCACGGCGCTCTTACGCTTGATTCCCCGCGCCTTGAGAAACGCTTCGACGAACCCGCGGTCCCGCAGGGCGAAGTCCGGCAGCGGGCGGGTCTGCCCCGCCGTCAGCCGCGGATAGTGCAGGGTGCACCTCAAGATAAACCACGCGACGGGGTTGATGTCCGATGCGGTGACCTCGCATCCGAGCCGCATGGCTTCCAGGGGAATGGCTCCGCCCCCCGCGAAGGGATCGAGCACCTTCGGCGACCGACCTCCGAACGCCTCGCGAATCTCGTCTCGAAGTCGCGCCAGGTCGGGAGACGCTTCGCGCCCCCAACGGAGCACGCCCCCGGACGTCTCTTCCTTCTCGCCCGGATTGGTCGCCTTCTTGACGACGCTGCCGCCAATCCGCCGCAGCAACTCCCGGCGGCCGTCGCTCCCGGGATCGTCGAGTAGCGTCGCCAGCAGCACCGCGCGACTCGCGGCAAGGGGACGCCGCGCCGGCCAGACGTGAAGGGTGGAGATGTGGCCGTGGCGGACGTTCTTCTCGTGCACCGAGTCGATCGACGCTTCCTTCAGCGGAAACCCCGACTCGATCAGGCGGCGGCTGCCACTCCGATCACTCACCGCGATGCTCTCTGGCGCGTGGCGCCCCGCAACCGCGAAACCATCGACATCCCAGCCGCACCGCTCTATCGTGCAGCAACGTGAATGGAAGGGATTTCATCATGCACTTCGTCTACCCCACCCGTTTCCGGCCCGATCGCACCGGCGAGATCGTCGTCTCGTTCCGCGACCTGCCGGAATGCCTGACTTCCGGCGCCGACGAAGCCGAAGCTCTCACCGAAGCGGTTGATGCCCTGGAGGAGACAATCGCCGGCCGGATCAAGCGGAGTGACGACATCCCGGCGCCCAGCGCACGGCGGTCCGGCGAACGCCGGGTTGCCGTGCCTGCCGGCATGGCCGCCAAAGCCGCACTGGCGCTCGCCTTCCGGGAGAGCGGACTCACCGGCGACGAGTTCGCAGCACTTGCCGGCACGGATGAACGATCGATCGGGCGCATGCTCGACCCGAAACACCGAACCCCGCCCGGTCATATCGAACGAACCCTGCGCGTCCTCGGCCAGCAGCTCGTAGTCGAAGTCGAATCGGCCTGAAGTCATCGGAGCGCTCCGGATTGCCGGACGTTCTTCTCGTGCACCGAGTCGATGGACGCGTCCTTCAGCGGAACCGCCGACTCGATCAGGCGACGGCCGGTATCGCGATCACTCACCGCCCGTGCTCCCGCCGGGCGGCGTAGATGGTGAGCCGCATCCCGCTGCCGATATCCTCCAGCAGGGGCCGGCGGCCGGACAGCCGCTCGCTCGCCCGCACCAGGTTGAGAAACCCCTCTCCGATCGCCTCCATGTAGGCACCCCCGGTCACCGGGCTGACGTAGTGCCGGAGGAACCCGGCAAGAATCTGATTGCGACGGACAGGCTGACAGCCGGCGTACAACATCTCCGGCGTGAGCCGGTTGTAGAGCGAGCCCGGGTTCTGGAAAACGACTCGATCCGGAAACATGTTGATGATGACCTGCGATCCCCGGACCTCGTAGTCGCGATGCACCACGGCGTTGACGACCGCTTCCTGGAGCGCACGATCGTCATAGGTGGGAAAGTCGTGCCGGCCGTCCCCGTCCTTCACGGAGGCGACCGGATTCAGAGGCGAGGCGCGGAGCCAGGAGACCGTCTGCTCAATCTGTTCCGGCACCGGTCCGAAGAATCGCTTCCTGTCCACCGCTTTGCCATCCGGCTCGTCACGGGCGTAGAAGGCGAGGTCAACGTATGCGCCCGGGAGAAACCGCTCCGGTTGCTCCGCGAACAGCAGAATGCCCACGCAGGTCGGCAAGACGCGACTCTCGACCTCGACCGCGAGCTTGTGTGCAATCAGGGTCTCGCGCCAGTCGTCCGGGGGCGCCCAGTCCGGGAATCGACGTCGGAAATGCCGTCGCAGGTGTAGATCATCCAGATCCTCCATGGCCGCATCGACTATCGGCCGCTCCTCTATCGGATTCGCCAACCGCCGGCTGCCGAGAAGCCGCGCCAACTGCGGCCCGGGAATCGGGCGAAGGTGGCTGCCGATACGTTGGAGATACCGGCCATCGGCGGTCTGATGCACTTCAAACTTGGACTCGGGAATCCCGATGACCAGACAGAGCTTGGGGTTGCCATCCTCGCCGGGGAGAAGCTCCCAATCGAGCCGAGGCAGAATCATCGGTTGGCAATTCTCGGTAGCCGCGTTAATGACCAACTGCTCAACCAGCTCGCGCTTGTTTCGGTCGATGCCAACAGGGACTCCATCGTCGCGAACACCCAGTACGACCGTCCCGCCGTCCATATTGGCCATGCTCGTGAACACCTCCGCAAGCCGAGCCGCGGGACGGCTGCCGTCGCGACCCAGCAACATCCGCGAGCCGCGGAATACGACTTCCTTCAACTCGAGCCCGGTGTCTTCCCCGGCTTGAATGGAAGCCATGAGAGTGGGAATGTCGATTGTCATCGTGGTCCACCCAAGGCGAGAGCTGCATACAGGGCGTCTGTTCGGGCTTGTTCCATCTCAATACCTATAGTCTGGTTTCTCGGGTTAGGTGGTCGGACTTACCACCTCACACCGTTCACTCAGATTCAACTTCCCCCACCGGTGCG
Source organism: Immundisolibacterales bacterium (assembly GCA_026712715.1). Taxonomy (GTDB): domain Bacteria; phylum Pseudomonadota; class Gammaproteobacteria; order HK1; family HK1; genus JAJDXW01. The sequence continues at coordinate 128,576 of JAPOPW010000009.1, forward strand.
GTAATCTGGTTTTGCTTATTCTTGAACATATCGTCGAATCGTCGATTCAAACTTCTCCGTTGTTCGCGTTGTATGTACCATTGTTCTACCAGCAGCTCTATCATCTCAATCAAGATCCGCGGTTCCTCTCCCTCAATGTCTATGATCACCTCATTTGTGCCGCGATCCAAGTGCGCCCCGATATTGCCCATCTCTCGTAACTGGTGCAGCCTGTCCACTGTTTCCGGAGGCACACCGTCGGGTCCACTACCCTCTCGTACTTGTTTCCTGAGCTTCTCGATGTCCTCAGCAAGCTTTTTTCCCTTTGCACCGCAGAAATCCTTCAATATCTCGTGTAATGCACGTCGGGCCATCGTAGCACTCGCTGCGGGTGCACGTTCTTCGCAATAGCAAGCCTGTTCGTACGAACTCCTTACCTCTTCCGGTATGTAATCGGGCCATGGTCTGGCTTTGGATTCGGGCCACAATTGCCAACTTTGTAAACGTTCTCTGTTTGTCTCCCTGGCATGATGAGAAAGAATGTCCACTTCCACCTGATCAATCCATGCACACATTGCCACCTCCCGACAATCGGGATTTTGACAAATTATCCAATTCACAGCCATTTGTAGTCCGGGATACTTTCCTACTCCCTTCTGCATATGAGCGCCCGGACTTGTCCATGTCACCATCTTGGCAATTTGATCGTGTCCACACCAAGGACAGCACCACTGAATTTCTGTCATTTGCTATACCTCCACTCTATGCCGTCGGCATCCGCTTTTCCATTAGTCCTGCCATACGAAGGATCAGCATTCTTGAAAGGTATTCCTGCGGCCAGTACGACCGTCCATCCCATTGTACCGCTAACATGCCGCTCTTTCCGTCCCTGGAGGCACCTCGGCGTCCGCGGCCTTGACGATGTTCCCGACCGTTATCGTGAACGTCGTGGCGGCGTGCTCTGACGCGAGGAGGTTCCGAAACGGATCCTGCACCCGGTAGAGCTGCGGGGACGGCGTCGCACAGTCGAACACCACGTAGAGCCAATAGCGCTCGCCGAGGTTGCACGCCTGCTTCCACTCGTTGAGCTCCATTCGCACCGCGGCCCGCCCGGCGCGGCCCTTGACCTCGATGCTTCGCACCTCGCCGTCCGTGTACCGGCTGAGCAGGTCGAACCCCGGCCAGTCCGCGAGCCCGGCCGCGCGCGCCTTCTCCGGGGTTGAGACGTCCTGCACGTCCGCTCCTCGATTCGCTTCGGCCTGGGCGGCGACGCGCACAGCCACCACCTCGACGCGCTCGTCCATCTGCTCGATGTCGCTGTCCGGAAGCGGGGGAAGGGCGAGGGCGTGGGCGAGAAAGCGAGGCGGACCAGCCACAATCCGTTCCGCGGCGCCGTCAAGCTCTCGAAGGGCGCGATCACGGGCACCTGACAGTGCGGCCTGCTCGCGTTTGAGTTCAGCAATGTCTTGCTCGGCCGAGTCCGCCGCCGCTCTGGCCAGCTCCGAACGGCGTTTCGCGAGGGCGGCCGACTGAAGGTCGAAGCTGACATTCACCCGGCGCCGGCGTTCGGGCAATTCGGCGCCCCGGGCGGTCCGGCGTTCCTCGACCGCACCCGCGAGGTGACGCTCGAGGTGCACCGACGCTTCGGCTCGCATCGCCGCAGCTCGGCCTGCCAACGGCACGGAGCCGGGCGCGACGTTCGGCGCGCCGTGCAACACGAGCAATGCGTCGAGTGGGCGTTCCGTCAACGGCTCCTCGCTCCCCTGCCGAAATGCAAGCAGACGACTCTCCAGCGTGTGCCGGGAGACCTTCTGCGGCGAGGATGTTGGCTCGCCGGGGACCGTGAGCCGGGAAGCATCTTCTTCGATCGAGAGAGCGGCGAGATGCCACAGACCGGGCTCGCCGGCCCGCGGATCGATGAAGATGGCCCCGCGCCGGGCGTGGTGCGAGAACACGTCGATCACCCGGGCGCATAGCGCGTCGAATACCGGCTCGCCGGGATGCAGCCAGATGCACATCTCCCCCGGACCGGGCCGGCGAATGCGCAGCCGAGTTCGCACCTCGGGCGGATATCCCTCCAGCGCCGGGAGGAGAGGGTCGAGGGACCCGGGGGTCGCGGGCACGAGAGAGAACACCCCGTCCAGATCCCCCTGAATGTCGATGCCGAGCCGACCCGTGGCCGATTCGACGAACAAGCGCACGTAAGCCGGAAGCAGGTGCAGGTAGCGTTCCCGATCCAGCTCCCGTCGCATCCCGTCCAGGCGAGGCGCGACCTCACCGGCCGCGCCGTAGATGTTCGCCTCTCGCTCATCGATGCCGCGGACGGCGAACTCGCTCACCGCACGTTCGATTTGTCGAAGAGCGGCCTCCTCTCCTTCACCGGTGAGTGCGCCCATCATGTAGTCGCGAAGGGAAACGTTCTCGAGGAGCCGGCCGATCACGTCGAACACCTTGTCCGAGCTGAGCGCCGAGCGGACGCTCTCGAGCTTGTCCAGGAGCACCTTGAGCACCTTGCCCTCGCGGGTGCCGCCGGCCACGAGATTGACGACGCGGACATCCCGCTTCTGGCCGTAGCGGTGAATGCGGCCCATCCGCTGCTCGAGGCGCGCCGGGTTCCACGGGATGTCGTAGCTCACCATCAGGCGGCAGAACTGGAGGTTGATTCCCTCACCGGCCGCATCGGTTGCGATGAGAAAGCGTGCACCGTCCGGTTGGCGGAAGCGCTCCACCTGCTCTTCGCGCTCCGGCCATGGCATGCCGCCGTGGATGACCGCTACCTGGTCCGAGTAGCCGAGGCCCTCGATCCGCCGCACGAGGAAATCCACGGTGTCGCGGTGCTCGGAGAAGATGAGCCACTTGTCCTCCGCGTAGAGCGGGTCTTCAAGCACGTCGCGAAGCTTCTCGAACTTCGACTCGTCCCCGGCATCGATGAGCGTGCGGGCGCGGGCGCGGAGGTCCTTGAGGACTTCCACCTCGCGGCGCAGCTCTTCGACGCTGACGGCGGTGACCGCGCCGAGAATCGCATCTTCGAAGTCCTCGCTTCGCTCGCCGGGCGCGGGACCGCCTTCCCGGACATCCTCGTCGGCACTATGGGTCTCGAAGAAGTCCTCGCGGTGCCGGTCCGCGAGCGCTCGCTGGCGCCGCCCGAGGAGGGTCTCGTCGAGGCGGCCGGACTGCCACTCGGCAATGTCGCGCTCGAGCTTCTCGCTACGACGTTCGAATGAACGAAGCAGCGCCGAAGTCGAGCTCGCGAGTCGGCGCTGGAACACGCCCATCGCGAGCTGCGCGGCGGGCCGGTTGCGCAGGGCCCGGTTGTAGTGCTCGCGGAGATAGTCGGTGGTGCGGAGGTAGAGCGCCTGCTCTCCACTCGTGAGGTCGAAGCTGAAGGTGCTGCACGCTCGCTGCCGGTAGAGCGGCTTGCCGTCGAGGTCGACCATCTCCTCCTTCGTCCGTCGAATGAAATGGCGTTGCCGCGCCTCGGTGGGATAGCGCCGCTGCGCCTCCGGGGTGCCGAAGGTGCAATGGTCGAGCAGCCGCCAGAGGTGAAAGTACGGCGACTCCTTTCCCATGTGCGGAGTGGCGGTGAGGAGCAGGAGATGCTTCGCCGCCCAAGTGAGATCGACGAACCGGGCATCGCGGGAAGTGCCCGAACCCGGGACCCGACGACCGTCCGCGACCCCGGCCAACGCCTCGGCAAGCTCGTACCGACGCGACTTGGTGACCCGGTGCTCGGTTCGTGAGGCGCTAAGCCGGTGCGCCTCATCGAACACCACGAGATCGTAGGGCGCGACATGCGGGTCGGAGAGCGCCTCGAACACGCGCTCGGTGGCCATGGTGTCGAGGGAGACGATCACCCGGTCGCCGCCCGTTCCCGCGAAAGGATTCGAACCGGCCCGCACCTCCGGCCCGGATACGATGCGGAATTGCAACCGGAACAGGGTTCGCAGCTCGCGTTCCCAGTTGCCGACGAGCCCGGCCGGCGGCACGATCAGCACGCGGCGTATGCGCCGGCGGAACAGCATCTCCCGCACGTAGAGCCCCGTCATGATGGTCTTGCCGGCGCCGGCGTCGTCGGCGAGCAGGAATCGGAGCGGCTCCTGCCGCAACATCCGCTCGTAGACCGCGATGCGCTGATGCGGGAGCGGATCGATCCGCGCCGTCTCGCTCGCAAAGGCGGCGTTGAACTGGTGCCCGTGGGCCAGTCGGTGCGCTTCCGCCACCAGGAGGACGGCGGCAGGATCCCCGGCGAAGTCCAGGGGCACGGAAGAAGCCGACGCAGGGGAAGCGGCGACGGAGCGCGCATCCGCGTCCCGGACCGCCATCGCCTCCTCAACCTCTCGCAGCCGGTCGAGCGCCAACGACCGAGGGCGCGACTGCCCCGTCTCCCACCGATGCACCGTGAGAGCAGTCACCGCCATCCGCTCGGCGAACTGCGCCTGCGTCAAGCGCATCCGCGAGCGCGCATCGCGCACCCTTTCCGCAAGGTCTTGAAGGGACTGGCTGCTCACCACGCGGCGCACCCTACGCCCGGACGCGCCCGACTGTCAATCGTGATCCATCATAACTAGATCAAGAGATATCAATTGATAGTACATCGACTCCCTGGGTGTACCGCAGTCACACTCTGGGTCCCTCACCGTGTCCCCGTTCCCGGCGATTTGCTAGCAGTCCTCCGCGCGGGAAGGGCTTGGCCCCGCTCCGAGTGACCATCTCCTCCATCCTCCTCGACCGAAGGAAAACCTGAAGATTCGAAGCATTCGATCGAATTTTCAGGTTATTCATGCTAGCGTGCCTCCATGCTTCACCTGCCTCGCCCACGGGAGCTGGAGGCCGTTCGAGCCAAGCTCCGCCGCGCGCCCATCACGGCACTCCTCGGTCCCCGGCAGTGTGGCAAGACGACGTTGGCCCAGTCACTGAAGGCGGAGCATTACCTCGACCTCGAAGACCCGAGGAGCCTCGCCCGGCTGGACGAGCCGCAAACTGCCCTGGAGGGCTTGAACGGCACCGTCGTGCTCGACGAAGTACAGCGCAAGCCGGATCTCTTTCCACTGCTCCGCGTCCTTGCGGATCGCCAGCCGGCCACCCGATACCTGCTGCTCGGCAGCGCATCGCCGGACCTGGTGAAGGAGGTCTCCGAGAGCCTCGCCGGTCGCGTCGCATACCACGACCTTGGCCCCCTGGCCGTCGACGAGACCGGCGTCGGCGAATGGCGCAAGCTGTGGCTTCGGGGAGGATTCCCGCGAAGCTATCTGTCCGATGGCGACACGGCCTCCGCTCTGTGGCGGGAAGACTTCATCCGCAGCCACCTGGAACGCGACATCCCCGCCCTCGGGATCTCCATTCCGTCGGAGACCCTGCGTCGATTCTGGGTGATGGTGAGCCACTACCACGGCCAATCCCTCAATCTTTCCGAGCTTGGCCGATCGTTCGGCGTCTCCGATCACACGGTTCGCCGCTACCTCGAAATCCTGAGCGGTACGTTCATGATCCGCCTGCTGCCCCCGTGGCACGCGAACGTCGGCAAGCGACTCGTTAAGGCGCCCAAGCTGTACATCCGGGACAGCGGACTGTTTCACACCCTGCACACCATCGCGACATCCGCGCAGTTGGAGTCCCATCCGAAGCTCGGCGCATCATGGGAGGGCTTCGCGATGGAGCAGGCGGTCCGCCTGATGGATGTGCCCCACCCATACTTCTGGCGCACCCACACCGGTGCAGAGCTGGACCTGGTATGGCAGGCACGCGGTGCGCTGTGGGGAATGGAGTTCAAGTACCAGGATGCGCCCAGGATGACGAAGAGCATCCGCGCGGTGCTGCGTGACCTGCCCCTGCGACACGTGTGGATCGTCTATCCCGGCCCCGATCGGTACCGGCTCGACGAGGCGGTCAGCGTGCTGCCCGTGGCCGAGATCCCCGATTTCGCGACCGCCCCGGCCGCCTGAACCGTCGAGCCTTCCCTCGCGAGCGGACGGCTCCCGCAACGGCGCATACGTGCCGCCGCCGGCTGCCCGGGTGTACATCGTCGTGTCCGGGTCGCAGACGGGGAAGCCGGCGGCGCGATTCTTCGTGGCGAGGCCGGGAGCGCCCGAGCTCGAGAGCACGCAGTCCCGCGTCAGAGGAGGGACCGGTGGAGGCCGCCGTCGACGGGGATGGTGGTGCCGGTGACGTAGCGGCCGCGCGGGGAGACGAGGAGCGCGACGAGCGATGCCACGTCCTCCGGGCGGCCCACGTGGCCGAGGGGGATGTTCCGCACGAGCTCGCCCATGGCTTCCTCGGATTGCCCGGCCACGAGTCGCAGGCGCGGGGTGTCGATGAGACCGGGGCACAGGGTGTTGACGGTGATCTCGGGGGCGAGCTCGCGCGACAGGGTCTTCGCGAGACCGATGACGCCGGCCCAGGTGGCGACGGACAGACCGAAGCCCGGGATCGGCTCGATCGCCGAGAGCGCGGTGATGTTGACGACGCTTCCCGAGCCCCGCGACTTCATGTGGGGGGCGGCGGCGCGAATGCAGCGCACGACGCTCATGAGGTTCTGATCGACGGCCCGGCTCCAGGCGTGGTCGTCGAAGTCGGTGAACGAGCCGAGCGGCGGCGCACCGTCGTTGTTGACGAGGATGTCGACGCCCCCGAAGCGGGCCGCCGCCTCGTCGACGATGCGAAGACAGTCCTCCGCCCGGCGGACGTCGCCCTGCACCGCGACGATCTCGCCCCCGGTCTCGGCCGCGATCCCGCGCACCGCCTCCTCGAGCGCGGGAGCGCGCCGGGCCGTCGCGACCACCCGCGCGCCCTCCTCGGCGAGGGTCCGGGCGACGCCAAGGCCAATCCCCTGGCTCGCTCCGTTGACGATGGCGATGCGTCCCTCGAGCCCGAGGTCCACCCTAGCGCCCCAGGCCCGCGAGGAACGCCTCGGCGTTCCGGCTGAACACCTTCTCGAGCACCACGTCCTCGTATCCGATGTTGCGCCAGTCGCCGATGAGCCGTTCGTAGCTGAGGAGGGGATAGTCCGCCCCGAACATGACCCGGTCCCGGAGGCGACCGCCGATCTCGCGCTTGAGATCGTCCGTCAGGTACTTCGGCGACCAGCCGTGGAGCTCGTACCACACGTTGGCCTTGTGCAGCAGCACGGCGATCATCTCGGTCTGCCACGGCCAGGCCGGCCGGGCGGCGAGGACCTTGAGCTCCGGGAAGCGGGCGGCGACCTGATCGAGGTGCCGCGGGTGGCAGTGGTCGAGCCGGATGCCCTTGCCGCCCGGGAAGCCGGCGCCGAGCCCGGTGGTGCCGACGAACACGAGGGCCGGCACGTTGGCTTCGATGCACGCCTGGTAGAAGTGATCGTAGGCGGGATCGCTTGCCGGGACGCCCCCCGAACCCGAGGCCGCGAGGCCGACGAAACCGCTCCCTTCCGCGAGGCACCGCTCGAATTCCTTGAGCGCCGGCCGGCCGTTCTCGGGCTGGAAGTGGAGCCAGTTGCCGAGGATGACGTCCGGGAACCGCCGCTGCGTCTCGAAAGCGTAGTCGTGGAGCTCGCGCGCCCGCTCCACCGGGATGAACTTGGTGAACCCGAAGTCGAGGATGACCTGCACGCCGGCCCGGCGGAAGTCCTCCGCCATCTCCTCCTCGGTCGCGTACTCGGGGGACGAGCGCCAGGTATGGCGCTGCCGCGCGAGCTCCTCGTCCGTCTGCAGGACGTAGCCCCGCTTCGTCTTCCAGTGCGAGTGCATGTCGATCAGATGCACGTCATCGCTCCTCGGAATTGCGCACCTGGTTCAGCACGGGAACGGGGGTCTTCCGGGAGGGTGGGATGCCCGCCCGCGATGGATCGCAGGTCCCCCTTTGTCCACGCCGGTTGGGTTCCCGCGCTCCCGGGAGGCCACGGGTCCCCGGAGACCGGCAATCCCGGAGCGCGCTCCGTCGCAACCGGAAAACTCCTGCCCAATCAGGTTGCTCCTTGCATGCGGCCACGTCAGTCGACGCGCCGGGCGGGGCGCGTTGGCCGAGCAGGTCACTTCGCGTCAATGCCGAGCCCCTCCATGGCGATGTCCCGAAGGGGTCCTTTCTGGACCTTTCCGGTCGGGGTGCGCGGCAGGTCCTCGAGGGTCTGCATGAACTCGGGAAGCTTGTAGCGCGCGATCCGGTCGCCGAGAAAGGCGCGCAATTCCTCGAAGGTCATGCTCTCCCCCGCCCGCGTCACGATGCAGGCGCAGACCCGTTCCCCGAGCCGGTGGTCCGGGATGCCGACGATCGCGGCATCGCGCACCTTGGGGTGCTGGTAGAGCACTTCCTCGATCTCGCGCGGGTAGATATTGGCCCCGCCGCGGATGATCATCTCCTTCGTGCGACCGACGATGCTGAGGTTCCCCCGGTCGTCGAAGCTCCCCTGGTCGCCGGTGTGGAACCAGCCGTCGGCGGTGAAACTCGCGCGATTCACCTCCGGGTTGTTGTAGTAGCCGATGGTGACGGACGGCCCGTAGGTCAGGATCTCGCCTACGGCGCCAGCCGGCACGTCCTCGCCCCGATCGTCCACGACCCTGATGCCCATCTCCGGCACCGGCCGGCCGGCGGTTCCGCACACCGCCTCCGGGTCGTCGGTGAGGAGGGTATGGGCCTGCGTACCGCACTCGAGCATGCCGTACATCTCGAGGAGCTTCCCCGGGAGGCGGTCCCGGACCTCCCGGATCACCTCGATGGGGCACGAGGCGCCTCCGGTCATCATCACCTCGACGCTCGCGAGGTCGTAACGCTCGAACCCCGGCTCGTTCAGCATAGCGACGAGATGGGCCGGAGCGCAGCAGAAGTGAGTGACCCGCTCGCGCTCGATGAGGGCGAGCGCCTCCTCGGGCCGGAAGATGTCCTGGAGGACGAGGCGGCATCCGACGTGGAGGGCCTGGAGGACGTTGAAGAGCCCCCAGTTGAGGCCGGCCGGGAGGAACACCAGGAACACGCTCTCGGCCGTGATCCGCTGCCCGCGATTGAGGAAGCGGAGGGGGCAGTTGGTGGTGTTGTGGAGGTGCAGGACCGCCTTCGGATTCCCGGTGGTGCCCGAGGTGAAGGCGGTGCGCGACAACTGGTCTGCGTGGGGACGGCGCGCCCGGAGCTCTTCGGGCGATACCTCGACCTCGCCGCCCGCGTCGAGAAACCGGCGAAGGTCGAACCACCCGTCGGGTACGTCATCGCCGACGACGAAGACGTGCTCGAGCTTCGGCAGCCGGGGCTTCAGCTCCTCGATCATCTCGAGATAGTCGAAGCCGCGGAACTCGCGCGGGACGATGAGCGCCGACGCCTCGGTGAAGCCGAGGATGAACTCCACCTCGCGGCTTCGAAAATCGCTGTGGTACTGGCAGAAGGGGACGCCGACGAGCATCGCGGCGTTGATCGCGATCGCGAACTCGTTCCAGTTCGGAAGCTGAACCGCGACCACGTCGTCGCTCGTGAGGCCGAGCGCCACGAACCGTGCCGCGAGGCGGACGGCCCGTTCGTGGTAGGCCGCGTAGTCGAGCCGCGCGCGCGGGTCGACGAGCGCGATCTTCTCCGGATGGACCCGCGCCGCCGCTTCGAGCCACTCGTTCGTGGTCTCGTCGGTCCAGTGACCGGCCTCTCGGAACGCCCGCATGCGCGCGGGCGGAATCTGCGAATCGTCTATGCGCACGGGAACCGCCGTTTGCGCGCGCAATCGCGCCCCGGGACGATACCACCCGGCTCCGGCACCATTCCAGGGTCAGATAACCGTCGATGGGGAGCCGCGCCGGTGGCATCCCGAGCCCGCGTCCCCCCGACCCGTTCCGGCGACCCGGCGCGTCCCTGCGCGGTGATGCGTCCGGGAAGGAGGCGCCGTCCGATCAGGCGGCTTCTTCCATCGCGTCCGTGTAGCGGCCGAGGCAGGCGAGGGCGTTGAGACGCTCGCGCGCGGCGAGGAGCGCCTGGGCGCGCCCGGCGTTCTCCGCCTTCCCCGCCCACGTACGCAGGGCCGGGTCCTGGAGGGCGCGCCCGTAGGAGAAGCTGAGCGCCCATGGGAGCTCGGCCGAGAGCGCGTTCATCGCGTTGAGGTGCGCGGTCGCGAGCGCCGCGCTCTGCCCTCCGGAAAGGAACACCACCCCTGGGACCGAGGCGGGGACCGCGTCGCTCAGGCACGCCACCGTGCGCCACGCCACTTCGTCCACTCCCGCCTGCTCCGCGCAATCCTTGCCCGAAACGACCATGCTCGGCTTCAGGATCGTGCCCGGGAGGTGGACCCCCTGGGCCTCCATCTCGGCGTACATCTCGCGCTGGGCGCGGACGGTGACCTCGTGGCAGCGCTCGATGGTGTGGTCCCCGTCCATCAGCACCTCGGGCTCGACGATGGGCACCACCCCCGCCTCCTGGCACAGGGCCGCGTAGCGCGCGAGGGCATGGGCGTTGGCGTGGAGGCACGCCGCGCTCGGCCGCCCGTGCGCGCCGATGGTGATGACCGCCCGCCACTTCGCGAACTTCGCCCCGAGCCCGGCGTACTCGGCGAGCCGTTCGCGGAGCCCGTCGAGCCCTTCGGTCACCTTCTCGCCCGGGTGGCCGGCGAGGTCCTTCGCCCCGGTGTCCACCTTGATGCCGGGGAGGATCCCCTGGCGCTCGAGCGCTTGCGGAAAGGGCACTCCGTCCGACGTCGACTGCCGGAGGGTCTCGTCGAAGAGGATCATTCCGCTCAGGCACTCCCCGCCGCCGGGGGCGGTGATGAGCAGCTCGCGCCACGTCCGCCGGTTCTCCTCGGTCGACTCGAGCCCGATGGAGTCGAAGCGGCGCTTGATCGTGGGCGCGCTCTCGTCGGCGGCGAGGATCCCCTTGCCGCGCGCCACCATCGCCTGCGCGATGCCCTCGAGACTCGTCTTGTCCATCACTTGGTTCTCCCCTGCTCAGTTTCCGTCGTTCGACGGACGGACCCGCGTCCGCGCCGCCTCGAGCTCCGCCACCGCGGGGAGCTTGCGACCCTCGAGAAACTCGAGAAAGGCGCCGCCGCCGGTCGAGATCCGCGAGACCCCCTCCGCCACCCCGAAGGTCTCGATGGCGGCAAGGGTATCGCCTCCGCCCGCGATCGAGAACGCGGGACTCGCGGCGACCGCCTCGGCGAGTCGTGCGGTCCCCGCCGCGAACGCCCGATGCTCGAAGACGCCCACCGGCCCGTTCCAGATGATCGTCCCCGCATCCCGGGCGATGCGGGGGAGACGCTCGGCGCTCTCCGGTCCGATGTCGAGGATCATCTCGGCCTCCGTGACCCGGACGGCCGGCTTCACCGTGCCGATCGATTCGGCGGAGAGACTCGCCGCGACGACCACGTCGCTCGGAAGCACGATTTCACATCCGTCCCCCGCGGCCCGTTCGAGAAGCGCGGCGGCGAACGGGACCCGCTTCTCGTCAACGAGCGATGCACCGATCGTGAACCCCGCCGCCGCGAGGAAGGTATTGGCGATTCCACCGCCGACGACCAGCCGGTCGACGACCTCGGCGAGGTTCTCGAGGAGCTCGATCTTCCCCGCCACCTTGGCTCCCCCGACCACCGCGACGACCGGGCGGGCCGGACGATCGAGGACCCGCCCGAGCGCGTCGAGCTCGGCGGCGAGCAGGGGTCCCGCGCAGGATTCGGGAGCGAAGCGGACGACCCCGGCCGTCGACGCGTGCGCGCGGTGGGCGGTGCCGAAGGCGTCCATGACGAAGAGGTCGCAGGTCGCGGCCATCCGACGCGCGAGGGGCTCGTCGTTCGACGTCTCCCCCTCGAGGAACCGAACGTTCTCGGCGAGCAAGAGCTCCCCGGGCGCCGGCGCCGGTCCGGCGTCCGGCCAGTCCGCCGCGAGCGGGACCGGCCGGCCGAGCGCCTCGCCGAGGCACGCGGCCACCGGCGCCGTGGAATATGCGGGGTCGAACCCTCCGGCGACCGGCCGGCCGAGGTGGGACACGACGGTCACCGCCGCGCCGGCCGCGAGGGCCTGCTCGAAGGTGGGGATGGAGGCGCGGACCCGGGCCGCGTTCGCGACTCGGCCGCCCGCGAGGGGGACGTTGAGGTCCGCGCGGACGAGCACCCTGCGCCCCGCGAGGTCCAAGTCTTCCATGCGCGCGAAGTCGGGACCGGCCCGCATCCCTCATCGAGCTCCGTGGCGCGGGCGCCGAGGCGCCCCGGCGATCGGGCGCAGACCCCTCATCGCGCTGGAGACACGGCCGGCCACCAGTATCCGAACCGGCTCGACCGAGCTCGCTTCGTCACCCCGGCGGGCACGCCGGCGGCGCGATCCCGGCGACGCGCAGGGTCGGTCCGGCGAATACGGAATGGCAGGGGGAGGCCCGCCATCGGGAACCCCGCCCCGTCAGGCATTGACGAAGGCGACCGTGGTGTCGAGCATCCGGTTGGAGAACCCCCACTCGTTGTCGTACCAGGAGAGCACCTTCACCTGGCTCCCGCCGAGCACCTTGGTGAGCGGCGCCTCGTAGACCGAGGAGGCCGGGTGGTGGTTGAAGTCCACCGACACGAGCGGCTCGTCGTTGTAGGCGAGGATCCCCGCGAGGGGCCCCTCGGCAGCGGCCCGCATCACCTGGTCGATCTCCTCCACGCTCGTGTCCCGGCTCGCGGAGAAGGTGAGGTCCACGAGGGAGACGTTCAGGGTCGGGACGCGGAGCGCGAACCCGTCGAGACGCCCGGCGAGCTCGGGGAGGACGAGACCGACGGCCGCAGCGGCGCCCGTGCCGGTCGGGATGATCGAGGCCGCGGCCGCCCGCGCCCGCCGGAGATCGGAGTGGTAGACGTCGTTCAGGCTCTGGTCGTTCGTGTACGCATGGACGGTGGTCATGATTCCGTGCTCGACCCCGATCGCGTCGTGGAGGGGCTTCACCAGCGGCGCGAGGCAATTGGTGGTGCACGAAGCGTTCGAGATGACCCGGTGGTGCGACTCGAGGATATGGTGGTTGACGCCGTAGACGATGGTCGCGTCCACATCCTTGCCGCCCGGCGCGGAGATGATCACCTTCGCCGCTCCGCCCTCGAGGTGGGCGCTCGCCGCCGCCTTGCTCGTGAAGCGCCCGGTGCTCTCGATGACGACGTCCACTCCGAGCTCGCCCCACGGGAGCTTCGCGGGGTCGCGTTCCGCAAGGACCCGGATGCGATCGCCGTTGACCACCATCGTGCCGTCCTCGACCTCCACCGTGCCCGGGAAGCGGCCGTGCGCCGAGTCGTAGCGCGTGAGGTGAACGTTGGCGTTCGCATCGCCGAGGTCATTGACTGCGACGATCTCGATCTCCCCCGTTCGCCCGCTCTCGTAAAGCGCCCGGAGGATGTTCCGCCCGATGCGCCCGTAGCCGTTGATCCCTACCCTTATCGCCATTTCTCTCTTCCGCGAATTGACCGTTGTCTGGTTGAAGACGTGCGCCGGCCCGGCGGGCCGAAGGTTCCGGGCCGGCGGACCGCGTGATGCCGGCCGGTTCACGAGACCGCGACCCGTGTCACGCCGTGCTTTCGTTCGTGGGCGGGTTCCTCGTGCCCGGCGCCGCGCGCCGCCGCCCGGCGGAGCTCCAACCTTCCGAGCGCGCGATCAGCGACCGCGCCGCACCGGCGGAGCGGAGATCCGGCCGCCTCTCAATTCGTGCCTTCTGCGCGGCTACGCTCCGGAACCCGCGGCCCGGGAATTCGGAGCCGCGAAGCGCGCGCGGATTCTCCCCGCCACGGTTTCGGCGACAAGTCCGAAGTGACGGTACACGTCCGCCGCGGGCGCCGACTCGCCGAAGGTGGAAACGCCCACGCAAAGTCCGTCGAGCCCGACGTACTTGCGCCAGCCGTCCGGATGCGAAGCTTCGACGGCGACCCGGAGCCCGGCCGCGGGCAGCACCTCGTCCCGGTACGCTTCATCCTGCGCGTCGAACACGTCGGTGGACGGCATGGAGACGACCCTCACCGCGTGGCCTTCGCCCGCAAGCGTGGCGGCCGCCTCGACGGCGAGCCCCACCTCCGATCCGGTCGCGATGATGACCGCGTCGGGTTCGCGCCCCGCCGGTTCCGGCACCAGCACGTAGCCGCCGCGCGGGATTGCTTCGACCTGCTCGGTCGTCCGCTCCTGGTGCGGGACTCCCTGGCGCGAGAGCAGCAGGCAGACCGGCCCGCCGTCACGCTCGATCGCGTAGCGCCACGCCGCCGCCGTCTCCACCGTGTCGCAGGGCCGCCACACGGACAGGTTCGGCACCAGCCGGAGCGACGGCGCGTGCTCGACCGCCTGATGGGTCGGGCCGTCCTCGCCGAGGCCGATCGAGTCGTGGGTCAGAACGAACACGCCCCGCAGCTCCATTAGGGCAGCCATGCGGATCGCGTTCCGGGCGTAGTCCGAGAAGACGAGGAACGTTCCCGCGTACGGGATGACCCCGCCATGCAGGGCCATGCCGTTCGCAATCGCGCACATCGCGAACTCGCGCACCCCGTAGAAGATGTAGTTGCCGTCCGGGGCATCCCGGGCAATCGGCCGCGACCCGGACCACTCCGTCAGGTTCGAACCGGTGAGGTCGGCGGAGCCGCCGACGAGCTCCGGCAAGTGGGGCGCGAAGTGCTCGAGGGCAATCTGGGACGCCTTGCGGGTGGCGACGACCGCACCCTCGCGCGCGATGTCGGCGATTGCCGCTTCGCTCGTGCTCCTCCAGTCGGCGGGAAGCGCGCCGGAGAACCGCCGCTCGAGCTCCGCACCAGGATCCGGGTACGCAGCCCGATACGCCTCCATGCGCGCGCGCCAATCGGTTTCGAGCGAGGCGCCCCGGGTCCGCGCATCCCAACCGGCCCGGACGTCGTCCGGCACCTCGAAGGGGGGATGGGGCCAGCCCATCGCCGCGCGCGCACCGGCCACCTCGTCCGCCCCGAGCGGCGCGCCGTGGGTGGACGCGGTGCCTGCCTTGGTGGGCGCGCCCCAGCCGATGGTGGTCCGGCAGCACAGGAGGCTCGGCCGATCGGAATCGGCATGCGCCGCCGCGATGGCCGCATCCACCGCCCCCGGGTCGTGGCCGTCGACGTCGCGGACCACCTGCCAGCCGTAGGCCTCGAAGCGGGCGGGGGTGTCGTCGGTAAACCAGTTACCCACCTCGCCGTCGATCGAGATTCCGTTATCGTCGTAGAACACGATGAGCTTGCCGAGTCCGAGGGTCCCCGCAAGCGAGCAGGCCTCGTGCGAGATCCCTTCCATCAGGCACCCGTCCCCCGTGAAGACGTAAGTGCGATGGTCGACGACGTCGTGGCCCGGCCGGTTGAAGCGGGCCGCGAGCGCGCGCTCCGTGATGGCCATCCCCACCGCGTTGGCGAGCCCCTGCCCGAGCGGACCGGTGGTGGTCTCCACCCCCGGGGTCAGGCGGAACTCCGGGTGTCCGGCGGTACGCGAATGGAGCTGGCGGAAGTTCTCGAGCTCCACCATCGGAAGGTCGTAGCCCGCGAGGTGCAGCAGGGCGTAGACGAGCATCGAGCCGTGACCGTTCGAGACCACGAACCGGTCCCGGTCCGGCCACGCGGGATTGGCGGGGTTGTGGCGCAGGTGGCCGTTCCAGAGCACCTCCGCGATGTCCGCCATCCCCATCGGCATCCCGGGATGGCCGGACTTCGCGCGCTCGACCGCGTCCATCGCGAGCGCGCGCACCGCGTTCGCGAGCTGCCGGCGCGCGGGCACGGAACGGCTCGCCTCATCCGCCGCCGCAGCGCGGGGAGTCCCGTTGGCGCCCACCGTACGCGATGCCGCCGGCAACTCTACTGGGGCCGCATGTCGGCGCGGTCGATGCCTGCGACGACGTTCGGCTTCTTCATCGCGTCGCGACGGAACGGCTCGCCGAGCTCCTGGTTCAGGATGACCTCGATGAACGTGGTGACCCCGCGCTCTTGCGCCGCGCAGGACTCCGCGAGCGCGGCGGTCAGCTCATCCATGGTCTCGACCGCAACCCCCTTCACCCCGCAGGCCTCCGCGACCTTCGCGTAGCTCAGGTCGGGATTGAGCTCGGTGCCGACGAAATTGTTGTCGTACCAGAGGGTCGTGTTCCGCTTTTCCGCGCCCCACTGGTAGTTGCGAAAGATGATCATGGTGATCGACGGCCAGTCCGCCCGCCCGCAGGTGGTCATCTCGTTCATGGAGATGCCGAACGCGCCGTCGCCCGCGAAACCGACGACCGGCACATCCGGGCAGCCGATCTTGGCCCCGAGGATGGCGGGGAAACCGTAGCCGCAGGGCCCGAAGAGGCCGGGGGCGAGGTACTTGCGCCCCTCCTCGAACGTCGGGTAGGCGTTGCCGATCGCGCAGTTGTTGCCGATGTCGGAGGAGATGATCGCGTCGCGCGGGAGGCCGGCCTGAATGGCGCGCCAAGCCATCCGCGCCGACATCCGGTCGGGCTCGTTCGCGCGGGCGTCCGCGTTCCAGGTCGTTCCCGGGTCGTCGTCCTCATGGTCCATGCTCGAGAGAGTCTGGAGCCACGCCGAGCGGGTGCGATGCACGGTGGCCCGGCGCTCCTCCCGGCCGGCGTCGCCCGCGGTGTCGGAAAGCGCGTCGAGGAGCTGGCCCGACACTTTCTTCGCGTCGCCGCAGATCCCGACCGTCACCTTCTTGGTGAGGCCGATCCGGTCCGGGTTCAATTCCACCTGGATGATCGCCGCCTTCGCCGGCCAATAGTCGATGCCGTAGCCGGGGAGGGTCGAGAAGGGGTTCAGGCGGGTACCGAGGGCGAGCACCACGTCGGCCTGCGCGATGAGCTCCATCGCCGCCTTGGAGCCGTTGTAGCCGAGGGGACCGACCGCGAGCGGATGGGAGCCAGGGAAGCTGTCGTTGTGCTGGTAGCCCGAGCACACGGGCGCGTCGAGGCGCTCGGCGAGGGCCCGGCACTCGTCGATCGCGTCGCCGATGACGACCCCGCCGCCGGACAGAATCACCGGGAAGCGCGCCTCGGAGAGCAACCGCGCAGCCTCCGCGACCGCTCCGTCCCCGCCCGCCGAGCGCTCGAGGCGCACGATCGGCGGCAGCTCGACGTCGACCTCCTGGGTCCAGAGATCGCGCGGGAGGTTGATCTGGGCCGGGGCGGAGCGGCGCACCGCGTTCTCGATCACCCGATTCAGCACCTCGGCCACCCGCGACGCGTCGCGCACCTCTTCCTGGTAGCAGACCATCTCTTCGAAAAGAGCCATCTGCTCCACTTCCTGGAAGCCACCCTGTCCAATGGTCTTGTTGGCCGCCTGGGGAGTCACCAGGAGCATCGGCGTATGGTTCCAGTACGCGGTCTTGACCGGGGTCACGAGGTTGGTGATTCCGGGGCCGTTCTGACCGATGCACATCGCAATCTTGCCGGTGGCGCGGGTGTAGCCGTCGCACATGAAGCCCGCGTTGCCCTCGTGGGCGACGTCCCAGAAGGTGATTCCGGCCTTGGGAAAGAGGTCCGAGATCGGCATGAAGGCGGATCCGATGATGCCGAACACGTGCTCGATACCATGCCGCTGCATGACCTTCACGAAGGCTTCTTCAGTCGTCATTCTCACCGGAGCTCACCCCTTCATCGTTCCCTTCCCGAGCCACGCCCGCGCGCGCCCCGTACCGGCGGCGGATGTTATCACTCCGGGGGGCCGATCGTCCGGCCGCGGACCGCGCACGCGGGCCGTCGAGGAGTGGCGGAACCGTACCTGGCGGCCCGGGTCGCGGTGCGCGCGGAGCGGCTCGCTTCAGGCTGCGGAGTCGGGACGGGCTGCCGCTTCGATCCGCCGGCGGGGGGCCTCGCGGGCGACGCTACCGACGTGCGGCCGGCCGCGTGCTCGCCCCGCACGGCGGTCGGCGGTTTCGGGCCCGGGCGAGCGGGCACAATCGGCACGCGACGGCGGGCGAAGGCAGCCACGCCGCCGCCGCGGGCTTCGTTCAGTCCGGGGTGGATGCTGGTCCCACGCCGGGGCAGCACTCGGCATCGTTCCGTTCGTGCGTGCGCCCCGCGCCGGCGCCGACAGAAGAGGGGGCGGGGGCGGGAAACAGAGCGTCGGTGTCGTCCGTGATCCGGTACCACTCCCAGCGCAGCCCCTCGGGCTCGGTGGCCCAGACCTTGTTCTGGGTGGCGTGGCAGCAACGGGTCTCGGATTCGATCAGGTGGTCGATGCCGGCGGTCTCCAGGCGCTTGGTCGCGGCGGCGACGTCTTCCTCGTCGAACACTTCCACGCCGAGGTGGTTGATGCGCTCGGGAGCGCCCGGACGCTCGAACAGCACGAGCTTGAGGGGCGGGTTGTCGATGGCGAAATTGGCATAGCCGGGCTTGCGCTTGTGGACCGGCGCCGCGAACATCTTCGAGTAGAACTCGATGGCCTTTTCCAGGTCGTCAACGTTGAGGGCGAGCTGGACACGCATGATCGTTCTCCTTAGACATCGGGTGCATCGCAGCCGGCACCCCGGCAGCAGTTCTCGGTGAGGAAGCGCAGCAATTCCTCCATACGCGGAAAGTCGGCGGCGTAGACGACGGTGCGACCCTTGCGGGCGCGCCACACCATGCCGGCGTCATTCAGCGCCTTGAGGTGAAAGGAAAGGGACGCCGCCGGGAGGTCGAGAGCGGCGGCGATGGCTCCGGCCGGGAGGCCTTCCGGTCCACGCTCGACCAGCAGCCGGAACACGTCGAGGCGGGTCTCCTGAGCCAGCGCGCCGAGGGCGGCGATTGCGGACTTCGTTTCCATATTTCCACCATAATGGAATAATGGAAAGAATACAACCCATCCGCCCGTAGCCGGCCCGCGCCCTCGACCGCTGCGACGCCGGCCACGATTGCAGCCGTACGATCAACTGAGCGCGCTCACCACGCGCTCCTGGAAGCTTCGCACCGCCTCCTCCCACACCGGCGACAGCACGCCTCCTCCCGCGGCCACTTCGGAGACCCGCCCTTGCTGGAGCCGCTCGAGCATCGCGTGGTCCTCCGCATGCACCCCTCGCCAGAGCTTCGTCAGCTCCTCCGCACGCGCGTCCGACTCCAGCCGCGATTCCGGGCCGAGGCGGTAGATCGCGCGGCGCTGCACGGTGCGGTCCGGGGCCAGAGGCACGTTGAGCTGCACGCCGATCTCGTCCGGGAGATAGAGCCCGAACACGAAGTTGGGGAACAGGGTGAGATAGCGGGAGTCCGCCGCCAACGTGTCTTCCCGCGTCGCCTCGCCGGAAACGTCGACGGCGCATCCGAGACAGCCCCGGTCACTCACGGTGTAGTGGTCGATAAGAGGCTGCTCGGTGGTCGTCGCGTGCACGAACTGGACGTGATAGGGCTCGATGAAGTTCTCCACAATGAGCTTCCAGTTCGCTGCCACCTCGCCGAAGTCGATGGTGACGACGTGGCGGGCTCGGGAGAGGTCGACGCCCTCGAGCCGATTCCGGAGCGGGGCGACGAACTCGTCGAGCGGCGGCGCGGAGCCGCTCAGGTTGACGAAGATCCAGTCGTGCCACGTCTCCGACCGCACCGGGACGAGTCCGTGCCGCCCGCGGTCGAAGCCGGGCGGCACCGCGCGGGGCTCGCGCCCGCCGAAGTAGGGGGTGACGTGAAGCACGCCGTCGAGTCCGTAGGTCCAGGAGTGGTAGGGGCACCGGATTGCCCGGCCGACGTTTCCGGGCGTGTCGACGAGCTTGAGGTTCCGGTGGCGGCACACGTTGTGGAAGGCCCGGACCCGGAGCTCCGGATCGCGAACGAGGAGGAGGGGCCGGCCCGCCACGGTAACCGGGGTGATGTCGCCGGGCCGCGAAAGCTCGTGCGCGAAGCCGGCGAAGACCCACGAATCGGCGAAGATCCTCTCGTTCTCGAGCGCGAGGAACGCCTCGCTCGTGTAGGCCGCGCCCGGCAGGCCGGAAGCCACCGGGCCCCCGGCCTCGAACGCGGCGAGCGTCTCGGCCCCCAGAATGGATTGCAGCGATTCACTCATGCCCCTCTCCCGAGAGCGGCGGCCGGACTATGGCACGTGGCGCTTGAGCAGGAACTGGTTCTTGAACATGCCGATCCGGGTCATGACTTCAACGCGGGCGATGTCGGAATGACCGTGGATGTGTTCGTCGAGGAAGCTCGCGAGCTCGGTTTCCTCGTCGCACACCACCTCGACGAGCAGGTCGAACCGGCCGCTCACCCACATGATGTAGACGACGGCCGGGTGAGACTCGAACCGATGCGCGAGCGCGGCGGGGCCCACTCCGGGCGCGGTCTTGATGCCGAGCATCGCGTCCGCCTCGTAGTCGACGGCCACCGGGTCGACAACCGCCACGATTCGAAGCATCCCTGCCTCGCGCATCCTGGTCACGCGATTGCGGACCGTTCCGCCCGACACCCCCAGCTTCTGCCCCATGATGTCGTAGGCGGCTCGTCCGTCGTCCCGCAGGAGACGGATGATCTGCTGGTTGAGATCGTCGGTGGGAGAGGAGAGCGGAGAGACCCTCCCGGCAGCATCGCCGCCGCCGTGGGCGTCCACTGCCTGCAGTTCACGGACCTTGGATCGGGACATGGCCTCGACTCTTGGTTCCGGCCGGTATCAAAACTGTACGAAATTGCGGATTTGGAAATCCGTTTTCTATTCTTCTACCGAAGCGTGAGAACCAAGTCAACCACATTCACGAACAATCTCGCGTATCCGGTCTGGTGTACAAATCCGAAAACTGAATCGTCAGCCGTCACGGAATCGGAGAAAGCGCTCGACGACTTCGAAACCTCCGAACCTGGCCGGGGACATCACCGGTTCGGCGCGGACGGGCCGGACGCACCGCTCGGGCACCCGCCCGTGTCCCGCGGGCTGTCGACACGGCCCGAAGCGAGACCGCATCGCCGGAATCCGTGCGACTCTGCGCCGCCGACAGGATCATCAGCGAGGTCCCTGCGAGCAACCAACCCATCGGTTCAGGCGCCCGCGCGGCGGACGACACGGCAGGCGCGGCGCCCCTTCATCGCAGGCCGGGCATCGTCGCCGCCAGTCGACCGACTCGTTCGAGCCCTGCCCGCCACGGCAGGTTCTGCGGCGAAGCACGTGGACGTACCGGTTGTGAGCATTCTCGAGCAGATTGGTTCTTCGCAGGACGATCTGGTCGTACTTGTTCGTGTATCGCGGGAGGGCAGCCTCGTCGGCCACCGACTCCATACGCAGTGACCGCATGTCCATGGGATGACATCCCGGTGGCACGCGTCAGAGACGATATTGGCTGATTCGATTCAGGTATCTGTTGTAGTTGGTGGCCAAGGGCGGAGTCGAACCGCCGACACGCGGATTTTCAGTCCGCTGCTCTACCAACTGAGCTACCTGGCCGCGGCGGGGTATTAGACGAGGGCGGGGAGCGTCCGTCAAGAACCGGGCCGAGCGCGCCCGTCCGGCCCCACCCGCCGGAGCCGGGCGTTTCGGCGCAGTGACGCTCGTCGGCGAGTGCGAGTATCCCGAGGTCCGGGCCGGGAGGAGCGCTCCGCGGGGTGGGGCCGCGACGGTCCCTCAACCGTCGCTGGCCGGCTGCATTTCCCGGGCCCGCGCCTCGAGGGCGGGGAGAAGAGACGCGATCAGATCCTCGTCGAGGTCGGCCGCGACCCCCGGATAGCCGGCGGCCTCGATCATCGCCCGGAGCTTGCCGGCCTTGAAGCGATCGAGCGTCCACTCGAGCGGGTCCGGCACCACGGTCCTGTCCCAGTAATAGCGGTGGTTCTTGTTGCGTGGCCCGTAGTGGTAGTGGGGAAGCTCGCGGAAGCAGTCGAAGGCGAGAATCTCGGTCTCTTCCGAGTAGGGCGCCCCGGGCGGACCCGCCAGGTCGGAAAGCACGTGGATTGCGAGGCCGCCGTCGTCGGGAAGGGTCCGCATTTCCAGTCCGAAACGGATCGCGCCGGCCTCGAAGATGTCGGTCCCGCGGTTGTGCTTGACGGTGCCTCGCTGGTTGACGAAGGAATCGCGGGCGGCTCGCTCGAGGTCCGCGAGCACCCCTTCCACGCGGTCCGTGTCCACGCGCGCCGCGACCTCGCCGAAGCCACCCGCCTCGAGCATGCCGGTCAGCCGGTCCCGGAGCTGGCGCATCGTCCAGCCGATCGGGTTTCCGTCGGCGACGGGATCGATCCGGCAAACCCGGCTCTCGCCTTCCGGCGCGTAGACGTAGCTTCGTTCCACGTCGAAGCAGTTGAACCGAAGGAGGGCGGTCGGCGTTCCCTCGACTTCCGCCTCCACCACGATGATGACCCCCTGGTCGGCGTGGCTGTGGATATTGGCATCCCATTGTTCATGCCAGACGACGAACGCAATCTCGCCGGCGTCGAATCTCGAGCTCTTGCGCCGCATGTCGGTCGCTACCTCCCGGAACCGTGACTGCACCCCGGAGCGGGGTGGGACACGAGACTATCAACCATTTCGGTCTCGCACTACCTCGGCGGCATCGAGGTACGCCCCTGGACGCGGTGCCGGCCCGCTCCGAAGTCTCCGCGCCGGGCCGTGCCGGTTCGCTGTCGCTCTCCTCGCCGGATCACCGGTCGGGGGGACGGTACCCTTCGGGACGGACGTCGGCGTCGCCGAACAGGAATGCCTCCATCTGCGCCTCGAGGAACCGGCGCGCCTCACGGTCGCGCGGGCGGAGGCGGTTCTCGTTGATCAGCATGGTCTGGCGGTGGATCCACTCCTGCCACGCCTCGCGCGAGATGTTCTCGAACACTCGTTGTCCGAGCTCGCCGGGGTAGGGCGGCGCATCGAACCCGGGGGCTTCCCGGCCGAGCTTGGCACAGCGCACGGTTCGGCTCATGGACGGTCTCGCTCCTCTTTCTCGAGCCGGGATAGTACCGCGGCGACGGGGGCGGCGAGCCCGATGTCCACGTCTGCGGCAGCCGCCGCGTCCGCCTCGAGCCAGCGCCCCGGGCCGTCGTCCGCGACCGCGTCCGAACGGGGCTCCACGCACACCACGACCGGGATCGCCCGAAGCCGGTAGTGGGTGAAGCCGTGCTCGACCGGCGCGAGCGCATGCAACCTCCGCACCCGGAGGCCCCGCCGCCGCGCGGCCGCATCGGCGGCATCGCGGTGGTCGAGGTCGTGGGACGCCTCCGGAAAGCTCCACAGTCCTCCCCAGATTCCGGCCGGCGGCCGCCTCTCCACGAGCACTCGACCGCGCGGGTCGCGCATCACCACCAGGAGCGTCTCGCGGATCGGATAGGGGCGCCGGGGCTTCGGTAGAGGAAAAGCGGTCGGCTCTCCGGCCGCGCGCGCGCGGCAGCCTCCCGCGACGGGGCAAACCAGGCACGCCGGCTTCGTGCGGGTGCACACCGTCGCCCCGAGGTCCATGATCGCCTGGGTATAGTCGCCGACCTGTTGGTGCGGGGTCGCGCGATCCGCGAGCTCCCAGAGCCGGTCGCCCACCGCCGGCGTGCCGGGCCAGCCCGCCACCGCGTGGTATCTCGCGAGGACCCGCTTCGCGTTGCCGTCGAGGATCGGGTAGCGAAGCCCGAGGGCGAGGGCGAGGATCGCTCCCGCCGTCGAACGTCCGATCCCGGGAAGGGCGACCAGCCCCTCGAAGGTGACGGGAAAGCGGCCGCCGTGCTCGTTGGCCACCACCCGCGCCGCGGCATGGAGGTTGCGCGCGCGGGCGTAGTATCCAAGCCCGCTCCAGAGCACGAGCACGTCGTCGAGCTCTGCCGCCGCGAGCGCTTCGACGTCCGGAAAACGAGCCGTGAACCGCTCGAAGTAGGGGATTACGGCCGCCACCCGCGTCTGCTGGAGCATGATCTCCGACACCCACACCCGGTAGACGTCGGGGTCCCGTTGCCAGGGAAGATCGTGGCGGCCGTGGCGGTCGAACCAGGCGAGGAGCGCCCCCGCGAACGAAGCGCCCGCCGTCACCGGCCCGGCGGGGCGCCGGCAAGGCGCGTGCGCGCCGCCCCTATCGCCTCGCGGACCCGGACGGGAGCCGTGCCGCCCGGGTGCGCCCGCGACGCGACCGATCCGTCGAGGGAGAGCACGTCGCGGACGTCGGCGCCGACCGCGTCGCCGCAGAGCGCGCGCAGCTCCGCCACATCCAGCTCCTCGAGCTCGCGCCCCGTCTCGACGGCCCCGCGCACCGCCCGCCCCACCGCCTCGTGGGCATCCCGGAACGCCATTCCCGCACGCACCAGGTAGTCGGCGAGATCGGTCGCGGTGGCGTGCCCGCGCCCGGCCGCCGCGCGGAGCGTCTCCCGGTCCGCCTCGAGCCCCCCGATCATTTCCGTGAAGACCGCAAGGCAGCCGCGCACGGTGTCCGCCGCATCGAACAGCGACTCCTTGTCCTCCTGGTTGTCGCGGTTGTAGGCGAGGGGCTGGGCCTTCATCAGGGTGAGCAGTCCCATGAGGCTGCCGACCACCCGCCCGGTCTTGCCGCGGACCAGCTCCGGCACATCCGGATTCTTCTTCTGGGGCATGATCGACGAGCCGGTGCAAAAGGCGTCCGGAAGACTCACGAAGCCGTAGAGCGGCGAGCACCACAGCACGAGCTCTTCGCACATCCGCGACAGGTGGACCATGAGGATGGCGCCCGCGGACGTGAACTCGAGCACGAAGTCGCGATCGCTCACCGCATCGACCGAGTTCTCGCAAAGCCCGTCGAATTCGAGGAGCCGCGCCGTGATTAGGGGGTCGACGGGGAAGCTCGTGCCCGCGAGGGCCGCTGCCCCGAGAGGGAGCCGGTTGATCCGGCGCCGCGCGTCGGCGAACCGCGCGGTGTCCCGCTCGAGCATCGCGTGCCACGCGAGCACGTGGTGGCCGAAGGTGATCGGCTGCGCCGACTGGAGGTGGGTGAAGCCGGGCATCACCGTCTGCGCCTCGCGTTCGGCGAGATCGAGAAGCACCCCCCGGAGCCGGCGAAGCGCGTCGACGACGGCATCCGTCTCGCCGCGCACGTAGAGGCGAAGGTCGGTGGCGACCTGGTCGTTTCTCGAGCGCCCGGTGTGAAGCTTCTTGCCCGCCTCTCCGATCCGCTCGGTGAGCGCGGCCTCGATGTTCATGTGAACGTCTTCGAGCGCCGTCGACCACTCGAAGCGACCGGCGTCGATATCGGACTCGATGTCGCGAAGGCCGTCCACGATGGCATCGCGCTCGACGACGTCGAGCACTCCGACCTCGGCGAGCATGGTGGCGTGAGCGACGGAGCCCGCGATATCCTGCCGGTAGAGCCTGCGATCGAAGTCGACCGAAGCAGTGAACGCTTCCACCGTGGTGTCGGTCGGCTCGGTGAACCGGCCTCCCCACAACTTTGCCACCCTCGATGCTCTCCCCGCCCGGCTCCGCGACAGTATAGCCAGCGAGGCTGCGCCGCAGACCATCGAGACGTGTTCGAAGTCCCCGACTTCTCGCGAACCTGTCGAGCGCCATACCGGGAGCGATGCAAGCATTTCTCTTGGTAGCAGCCTCGTACGTTTCGTTCCTGAGACCGATGTGCAAACTTGTCTCATCTGTAAAGATCGGGGCCCCCCAGGGAGTCTGGCCTCCGCGTGCCGGAAGGCCGGTACCGGAGGCCCCCCTCCTCACGTCCCACCCCGAGGAATGTCCCGCAATGACGACGAGCCACATCACCGATTCGCGACTCTTCGGCACCACGTTCGGGTCGGCGCAGATTGCATCCGTCTTCTCCGATCGGAACCGGGTCCAGAAATGGTTCGACATCGAAGCCGCGCTCGCGCTCACCCAGGGCGAGCTCGGGATCATTCCGAGTGCCGCGGCGCAGGAGATCGCGAGGAAGGCCGACGCGACCCTCGTGGACCTCGACGCGATCGGGCGCGAAATCTCGTCGACCACGCATCCGCTCGTTCCCGCCATCCGGGCCCTTGCCGATCTCTGCGAGGGCGACGCCGGCGAGTATGTCCACTACGGGGCCACCACCCAGGACGTCATGGACACCGGGATGGTCCTCATGGTGCGCGAAGCGTGGCCGATCCTGCTTGGCGATCTGCATGCCGTTCGCGAGAAGCTCGCGGCCACCGCCCGCGCCCACCGCGACACCCTCATGGTCGGACGAACCCACGGTCAGCAGGCCCTGCCGGTCACCTTCGGCTACAAGCTCGCGGTGTGGGTCGACGAGATCGACCGTCACCTCGAGCGTTGCACGGAGGCGGAGCCGCGCATCTTCGTCGGCAACATCACCGGCGCGGTCGGCACGATGGCGTCGTTCGGCCCGCATGGAATCGAGATGCAACGCCGTGCCCTGGCCCGACTCGGGCTCGGCACCCCGCGAATCTGTTGGCACTCGGCGCGCGATCGGGTGGCGGAGACGGCGTGGCTGCTCGTGCAGGTGGCGGGCACCTTCGGAAAGATGGCAAACGAGGTCTACAACCTGCAACGCACCGAGATCGACGAGGTGCACGAGCCGTTCCACATGGGGAAGGTCGGCAGCAGCACCATGCCGCACAAGCGCAACCCGGCGAGCGCGGAGCTCGCGGTTGCGCTCTGGCGGCTGATCCGCGGGCTCGTCGTCCCCCTCACCGACGCGCTCTTTCAGGAGCACGAGCGCGACGCGTCCGCACTTCGGGTGGAGCTCGCCGCGGTGCCCGAGCTCGCGGTCTACTGCGGCGCCCTGTTCGCCCGCATGCGCGCCGTGGTCGAAAACCTCGAGCCGCTTGCCGAGCGCATGCGAGGCAATGCGAACCGCCTCGGCGGCCTGCTGCTTTCCGAGCGGGTCATGCTCGCGCTCGGCGGAAAGGTCGGCAAACAGACAGCGCACGAGATCGTCTATGAAGTCGCCATGGCCGCGCAGACGAAGGGCACGGACTTTCGGGCGGAGCTCGCGGCGGACCACCGGGTGGCGGCGCACCTCGACCGCGAAGCGGTTTCGGACCTGCTCGACCCGGAGGGTTACCTCGGACTCGCGGGCCGGTTCGTGGACGAAGTGGCCGGTCACTAGCTATCCTGTCCGCATGTCTTTCGCACCTGCACGTCACCGGAACGGGGGTCGCGGCCGCCGGGCATCGCTCCTCGCCGCCTCGTCCCTCCTCGCCTTCGTCCTCGCGTCGCCGTCCCCGGCCTCCTCCGCCACCACCGGGGTCTGGCGGGTAAACCCGGACTCCGCCCTCGTCGGCCGCACGCTCGCCTACGTGGCACGGCACGAGGACACGCTCCTTGACGTCGCGCGGCGCTTCGGGATGGGACTCGCGGAAATGCAGCTCGCGAATCCCGGGGTGGACCTGTGGATTCCCGGGGAGGGGACCGTGATCCGTCTGCCGTCCCGGTTCATCCTGCCCGCGGCTCCTCGTTCGGGCGTCGTGATCAACGTGCGCGAAATGCGGATCTACTACTATTCGAAGGACAGGGCGGTCGTGCGCACGTGGCCGATCAGCATCGGCCGGGTCGGTTGGGAGACTCCACTCGGTGAGACCCGCATCGTGCGCAAGGCGGTTCGTCCCTCCTGGACGCCGCCCGAGTCGATTCGCGAGGAGTATCGGGAAAGAGGGGAACCGCTGCCCCGGGTGGTCCGCCCCGGCCCGGACAACCCGCTTGGCTCCCACGCCCTCTACCTGGGGTTCCCCGCGTATCTGATCCACGGGACCAACCGCCCCTTCAGCATCGGCATGCGGGTCAGCCACGGCTGCGTGCGCATGTACCCGGAGCACATCGTGGAGCTGTTCGATCTGGCGGAAAACGGGACGCCGGTCACCTTGGTGGACCAGGGGATCAAGACCGGCTGGGCCGGTCGCGAGCTCTACATGGAGATACACCCCGAGGCGGATGTTCCGGACCCGCAAGCACGGCCGCGCATGAGCGACGCGGTATCGTCGATCATCGCGACTCTTCCGAGGGGAGGCCCCCCGGTCACCATTGATTGGAATCGGGTCGAAGACGCGCTCGCCGCCGCGGACGGTGTTCCCGTCGTGGTGGGGAGGCTGAAGCCGGCCCGGTCATCCGGCGAAGGGATCTCCTCCGGATAACCGGGCGTATCGCTCTCGAGGTCTACTTCATCATCGACTTCTTGAACATGCGATCGATTTTCTCGCTGTTCGCCGCGCAGCAGGTCTGCCCTTCACGCGCCGCGCTCAGGGCGCGGTTCGCGGTGCGGGACGCCTGACCGGCCTCGGCACGGGCCGCTTCCGCATCCGCCACGGCGCCGGCCGCCGTATCCTCCGCGGCCATCGCCGCGGCCTTCAGTGAATCGACATCCGCCCGCAGGGCGGCGAGGTCGTCGGTGCTGGCGCAACCGGCGCCGAGAGTCATCAGCGCAACGACACCCGCGGCCGCGGTCCACTTGGCAATTCTGGTATTCACGCAAGCAACTCCTTTGGTACCTGGGGGAGTAAACGGCGCCGGTCGTACGGCTTCCATCGGCAACCGATCCCTTCTCCGGCGGGGCTTATACTATCATCGTCAACGCGCGCTGACACCGGCCGACTGCTCATTGTCCGACCCGCGGTAGCGAATTTCCTGCGCATGTCCGAACCGAGAACTTCTCCCCCTCCGGTCGGACGGACGGCCCTGGAGAGCCCGGCGGGAATGGGCGGAAGAATCCTTGCCGTCCTTTGCTGGTCCGCGTTCCTTCTCGCGGGCCTCGTCTTCGTCGCCGCCGCGATCGTTCGATTCGAGGGATTCACCGAGGAGAAGCGGCGATACGCCCTCGCGAACGAGCAGCGAGCCGCCGCCGGCGCGATCGCCAATCTGGCCCACGACCTTGCCACGGGCGCGATGCCGACGCCCCCAGACCTTTCCGCCCTTCGGACCGCTTCGCTCGAAATCCTCGCACGCATTCCACCCGGGCCGTCATCCGACGAACTGCTCGGCGAGTGGGCGCACATCGGTGCGGGACTCGACACCATTCGGACCGAGTGGAGGCGGATTCTCGCGACGAGGGCCGGGATCGAGGACCTGCGCGCCGGCGCCCGCTCCCTCGAGAATGCTACCGCCACGTTGACGGCCGCCCTCTCCGACCAGATTTCCGGGCCGCGGGGGCGGGCATCGGGAGAAGTCCTGGCCGCCGCCTCACGGCTGTTCGCGCAGGCAGTGGACCGCGCGAGCCTCGCCGATATCGGGAGCCTGGACCGGGCGGCGGAGTTACTCGACATGCTTCTCCAGGCGCGGAGGTCCCTTGCCGCCGATATCGTCCACCGCACCGCCCTTCCCGTCCTCCCCGCCCTGAACGCCGAGCTTGCGGCCGTCGACGCGCGGTTGAGCGTGGTTCGATCGCGGGCGGAGAAGGCGCGCGGAATGGCGAACGCGCTCGTGCCCGTCTCTTCGGAGTTGAAGCAGCTCGCGGAGGCCGGAGCCAGGGTGTCGGCTCTGCTGCCCACATTCGAAGCGACCGGACGCCGTCCGCCCGACATCCTCGGAGCTCCCCTCGACGACTGGCTCTTCCGCTCGGCGCTGATCGCCGGCGCCGGCCTCATCGGGGTCGTCTGGCGCCGCCGGCGCCTCCTGAAGGCCGAGCTGATCGCCCTTGACCATTCATGGGCGGAGGCGGCCGAATCGGACTGGAAGGCACGCATTCTCCTCAGGGACCTCGTCCGGACCATCGGAACCATCGGCGACGGCGGGCGCCGCCCGCCCGGAGCGGCCGCGATGGGGAACGGCGATCTCGAAGACAGCGTGCGCGTGGCGACGGCGGCGCTGCCGCGGATCGTCGCGCGGCGAGCCCGGCTGGCCGCCGCACTCCTGTCGGCCGGCGAACCGCTTCGCCGGAGCCTTTCCGCCGCCCGCGAGGCGGCGCAGCGGATGCTCGACACCGACTCCGGAAAAGTCGACCCGGGACCGTTCGCGGAGCTCGAGACATCCTTCCGCGGAGCGACGCTCTTCGCGATGGCGACCCTCGTCCGCGAGCTCCGCGCCGCCGCGAGTGAAGTTGCCGCGAGCGAGCAGACGACCGGCGACGCCGAGAGCCCCCCGGAGACGGTTCGCGACGTGGTCGGGCGCGGATTCGAGCTCATCGAATGGTGCCTCGAGCGAGCACTCGCCGGGGAGGAGGAAGAATGGACCGCCCTCTTCTTCCTGATCGACGACCTGCGGACGGTGCGGGGACGCGGGTCGTTCTCCGCCGACCTCGATTTCAATCCGGACCTTGGCCTGCGCGACGGAACCGTTTCGACCCCCGGCGCGGGTCTTGGACCAGACGCCGCCCGCGTGCTGCCATCGTTCCGGAAGGGGCTGAAGGAGTGGACGGGGGGCGGCACGGACGGCAGCGCGGGGGCCAAGCTCGTTCGCGGCAGCGTAGGCGTGCTGGCGCGGGCGGTGGAGGAGAAAACCGGCGCGACGCGGGGCTTCTGGGGCGCGGCGGCCGCATTCTGCACCGCGCTTTGCGAGAGCTCCATCCCCTCCGGTCCGGCCGTGCGAAGAATCGTGGGGGAGGTCGCGGACGAGTTCGCCCGGGTGGCCGAGGGCAAGGGCGGGGAGGGGCCTCCTCCCGAGGGGCTCCTGCGAGAGCTGCTGGCCTACGTCGCGATCGCCAAGAGCGACCACGAGGAGATCGAGAACGTGCGGTCCGCCTTCGATCTCGACCGGCATCCGATTGCCATCCCGGATCGGCCGTACGGAACGGAACCGGGCACACCGGCCCCCGAAGGGGACCTCTCCCAGGAGATCATCCAGCAGCTCGAGGGGATCCGGGCGGCCCTCGATCGAATCGACGCCCCGACCGAGGACCCGTCCGGGCCGATGCCGCAGGGTTGATCCGGTCGACGGAAAGAGCGGCCAAGGCCCAATCCGAAGACCATTGGTTCGCGGGGGCGCCGGGGGGTCGCCCGCGGCCGCACCGCGCGTCGCCCGGGCGCGCGCCGGTCACTCCGTCGGCGCCGCGACCGCCCCGAGGTCACCCCAGAGGAGCTGAACGGCAGCGACTCCGGTGATCGCGGCGGTCTCGGTGCGCATGGTCCGCGGACCGAGCCGCGCCGCGACGAATCCATTCGCGTCGACCCGTTGTGACTCCGTCGGGTCGAGCCCCCCCTCCGGGCCGACGAGGATGGTAACTGGCGGCTCGGGGTCCGGAAGGCAGGCCAGCGCCCGCCCGCCCACTCCGGCGAGCCGTATCGCGCTGCCCGCGCGCGGGCGCTCGGCGAGCCAGTCGTCCAGGGTCCGCGGCGCTTCCAGAACGGGAACGGAGCTTCGGCCGCACTGTTCGCACGCGCTCTGCGCAATGCGCCGCCATCGAAGGAGACGGGCCTCGGCCTTGCCGGGGGCCAGCCGCACCACGCCGCGCGCCGTCCACAAGGGAACGATCCGCGCCACCCCGAGCTCGACGCTCTTTTGCACCGCGAATTCCATGCGCTCGCCCCGGCTGACCCCGAGCGCGAGGATGATGGCCAGCGGCGGCTCCGGGAGCGCGGGCACCGGCTCGGTGAGCTCGACCTGCACCTCGCCGCGGCGCGCCGAGACCAGCTTCGCCCGGTATTCCGCCCCGCGGCCGTCGAACAGCCGAATCGATGTGCCGGCCTTCAGGCGCAGAACCCCAGCCGCGTGGCGCGCCGCGCCGGGGTCGAGGATGACCCGCCGGGCACCGGAATGATGGCCGGCGAGGTCCGCATCGACGAGGAAGCGGGGTTCGCGCATCGTCGAAGTTTGGCAGAACCCTGGCGGCAACGCCGCCATCGTCCCGAAACCGGGGCACGGAAGGCCGGGAAACCGCGCGGCAGGGACTGAGGGCCGCCGAACTTGCGGGGTCGGACGCGGATGGCCCGCCGGGCGCCAGGAAATACCGCACGCGCCCCGGTATACTTCGGCGGTGCCTTCCGCGTGGATCGTGAATGGGGGCGCGGCCCTCGCTTGCCTGCTGCTCCTTGGCTACGGATATTTTCTGGAGCATGCCGAGGGGCTCGCGCCCTGTCCTCTTTGCATTCTCCAGCGAATCGCGTTCGCGTCCCTCCTGGTGGTGCTGGTCGCGGCGGCCATCCACCGCCCGCGAAGCCGCGGGGGGGCACGCGCTTATGGAATCGTCACGGGACTCGTCGCCGCGATCGGCGCGGGGATTGCCGGATGGCACATCCATCTGCAGAACCTTCCGCCCGGAGAGGCCCCGGAGTGCGGTCCGGGCCTCGAATACATGCTGGACGCGTTCCCTCTCGGGCAGACCATCGAAATGATCTTCACCGGCTCCGGGGAGTGCGCGGAGGTTTCCTGGTCGTTCCTCTCCCTCAGCATTCCGGCCTGGTCTCTCGTGTGGTTCGTGTTGCTGGGGGCCGTGTGCCTTGCCAACAACTTCCGAACGCCCCCGGGGTTCCGTCCCCGGCTGTTCGACTGATCGCGCTCGCATCGGGACCCCGCTTCGCCCGGAATCCCGAACCCTTCCCACGAACGCCACGAACGCGCCCGCTCCGATCACCATGAATTCCGACGCCGTGCACGCTCCCGATCTTCGAAGCTCCGCCGTCCTCGACGATCCGCACCCCGTCTACAACCGCCTGCGAGACGAAGCTCCGGTGCACTGGAACGCGTCGCTCGGTGGCTGGGTCGTGACCCGCCACGCAGACGTGCGCCGGGCCCTCCTCGACCCCCGGCTCTCGGTCGAGAAGATGGGTCGCTTCGAGCAGCGGCGAAGCGGCGGGGAGGGACACGCCGACATCTCCTTCCTCGCCCGAACCCTTGCGGACTGGATGGTCTTCACCGATCCCCCGCGCCACCGGGAGCTGCGGCGCGCGATGCAGAACGCCTTCCTCGCCCGCGACATCCCGGTACTGGAATCGAACGTTCGAGGCGTGGTGGACGAGCTTCTCGAACCCCTCGGACCGGAGGGGCGAATGGATCTCGTCGCCGATTTCGCCCACCCGCTGCCGGCCATCGTCATCGCCGAGCTCTTCGGAATGCCGCGGGAAGAGCGCGAACAGCTCAAGCGCTGGTCCGACGCCCTCGGCCGATTCGTCCTCGGCGACGTCGAGAGCACCGGCCATGACGAGAAATACGGCGCCGCCGCCCGCGCCGCGCGGGCCATGGCGGCACGCTTCCACGACCTGGTGGACGAGCATCGTCGTGCTCCCCGCGAAGACTTCACCCAGCTCCTCCTGCGCGACGGCGCGCACCTTGGGGACGACGAAATCGTCCACACCCTCATGTTCGTGCTCTTCGCCGGGCACGAGACGACCACGAACCTCATCGCGAGCGCGGTGCTCTGGCTCGTCCGCAACCCGCGCCTGACGGCACGCCTGCGGGCGCAGCCGGAGCGGGTCGCGGATGCGGTCGAGGAGCTCCTGCGGATGGACGGACCGGTGCAGATGGTGTTCCGGCTCGCCCGCGAAGACGTCGAGTACGGAGGAACGACGATCCGTACGGGAGAACGCGTGCACCTTGTGCTGAATGCGGCCAATCGCGACCCGACCGTGTTCGAGCGGCCGGACGAGCTCGATATCGACCGGGGGCGCAACCGGCACGTGAGCTTCGGGCCCGGTGCGCACTTCTGCCTTGGCGCGCCGCTCGCGAGGCTCGAAGCGCGGGTCGCGCTCCAGGGTCTGCTCGCCCGGTTCGAGCGGCTGGAGCTCGAGCCCGAGCCACTCTCCTGGCGGCCGGAGCTGGTGATCCACGGACTGCGGGCGCTGCCGGTTCGCTTTGCGCGGCGCGAACGCGAGGCGGACGCCCGGCGAAACGTTCCCGGCGGCCCCAACATCGTGGAACGCGCACCCTGACCGCCCGCCCGGCTGCGCCGAATCGCGAAATGAGACGTAGGACGAAGGAACCGGCGATGTCAGGCTTTGGACCGGAGGTCGTGCTGGACAGGCCGGCATGGGTGCATCCCACCGTCCAGCTCCACGGAAAGATCCGGATCGCAGAGGGGGCGTCGCTCTGGCCGAACGCGGTCATCCGCGCCGAGTGCAACGAGGTGGTCGTCGGCCCGTACGCAAACGTCCAGGACTTCGCGATGATCCATGTCGGCTATGAGACCGACACCCGCATCGGCGCGTGGACCTCGCTCGCCCACCACTCGGTCGTCCACGGCGCGGTCATCGGCGAGAGCTGCATGGTCGGCATCCGCGCGGTGGTGATGGACGGCTGCGAGATCGGGGACAACTCCATCATTGGCGCGGGCGCGCTGCTGACGGAGGGCACCGTGGTCCCGCCCGACTCGGTCGTGGTCGGTTCGCCGGGCAGGGTTCGCCGAAAGAGAAACTCGTTCGTCGACAACCGGCTGAACGCGATGATGTACTACCGCAACGGGCTCGAGTACGCGGCCGGCCGCCATCGCGCGTGGCACGGTCCCGAATACGACGCCTGGGTCGCCGTCGAGCGGGATCGAATCGAGCGCGAGTTCGCCGTCCGGTTCCCGGCCGAAACGGCATGCTGAGCGTCGTCGCAACCGGAGCGCGATTACCGCCAACCAACCCTCCTTTCCCTTGCGGACGCGATCCAGCTCGCCGCACGGGCCGGTAAGAGATGCAGGCTGACGACTCGGAAGCTTCCCGCGGCGACCGCGACGAATCCCGTCGCGGGCGTGCCGTGAAGTCCGCCGCGGCCCCCGCGGGGGGAGCCTTCCGCCGGCGTCCCACTTCGCTCGGCGACGCGTTCCGGTTCTTTCTCCCGCTCATGCTCATGGCGGAGCTGATGATGATCTCGCACGCGGTCATCTCCGCCTTTCTCGCCCGCATGCCGGACCCCGAACCCGTCCTCGCCGCGTATTCCATCTCGTTCTATTTCCACGCGACGCTCGGAAGCCCGATCTGGGCCTGCCAGTTCGTCGCCGTTTCGTACATCCGTGACCGCGCGTCGATGCAGCGCCTCCTCTGGTTCAGCCTGCAGGTGGCCGCGGTGATCACCCTCGCGCTCTTCACGGTCGGACTCACCCCCGTCGGCGACTGGCTCTTCCGGACCCTGTTCGGCGCGGGTCCGGAGGTTGCCGCGGCCGCCCAGCGCTGCACCATCGTCTTCTCCTTCGTGATGCTGTTCGCGGTGCTGCGATCCCTCGTCTACGGCCTCTTCATGGTGGAACGCAAGACGATCTACGTGACCCTGGGGACGGTCGTCCGCCTCGCGGGGCTCTTCGTCGTCCTCGCCGGCCTCACCCGCTTCCTCGAGGGCGCGGAGGTCGGGGCGATCGCCCTCGTCGCCTGCATCGCCATCGAGACCGTCTTCGGCCTTGTCGTGGCGCGTCCGTTCTTCCGTCGGCTGCCTGCCGGAAGCCACCCCCCGAGCTACCGCGAGCTCTGGAAGTTCTCATGGCCCATCATGGTCATGCAGACGGCGGAATCGGGCGTCATCTTCACCATCAACCTCTTCCTGGGGCGCCTCCCCCGGCCGGAGCTCGCCCTTGCCGCGTTCGGTCTCCTGGACAGCCTGATGCGCGTGGTCCTGAGCC
This sequence comes from Immundisolibacterales bacterium, assembly GCA_026712715.1. Lineage (GTDB taxonomy): Bacteria > Pseudomonadota > Gammaproteobacteria > HK1 > HK1 > JAJDXW01. The sequence goes on from JAPOPW010000009.1 coordinate 163,714, forward strand.
CGCTCCGGAACGTCATCCAGACCGTGCAGGCCCTCGTGCGCTTCCGCCGCGACGTCCGGGTCATCGTGATCTTCGCGGTCATCGTGGGCGGCGGCTTCGCGGCCGTGATGCTCCTCTTCTACCTGGAGCGGGTGCGGATCTGGGCGCTCGAGGGCGTCATGGGGCTGCCTCCGCACATGGCGGAGTACGTCGCGCCCGCTCTCGCGTTCGGCTTCCTGCTCGCGCTCGCCATGGCCGCCGCCTCCCTCGCGCGCGGCCTGCTCATCGCGGCCAAGCGGACCGGGGCGATCGCGATTGCATCGGCGGTGCGACTGGTGACGGTCGGGGCGATCGGCGGCACGGCCGTCTACCTCGGGGTATCGAACGGCGCACTGCTCGGGATATACGCACTCATCGGCGCATTCGTCGCCGAATCGGCGGTGCTCCTCGCCCGCCTCCTGTGGATCCGTCGCACCCTCGGGCCGCTCCGCCGCCACTCGCGTCCGCGCCGCCGGAGCACCGCCGTCGAAGGTGCGTAGCCGGTCTCCCCCGGGTGCGGATCAGGCCTCGCGAAGCGCCTGCAGGGTGTCGAACAGGGTGCGAGGGATTGACACCCCTTCGGTCGGAGTGCGAAGGCGGGCGGCGTAGCGCCGGTCGGAGGGGAGGCGGGAGCCCTCCTGCTCGAGGATCCGGGCGAACAGGGCCTCCGCGTGGCGTGCGGGGTTCCCGCCGACGCTGCACTGCTCCGGATCGATCGCGAGCACGAGCTCGCCGCCCCGCGGAGGCCCGCCGTCGCCGGGGTCCACTTCGCTCGCCTCGAAGCTGAAGAGGTCGCCGACGAGCGCGCCCGCGAGAAGCTCGATCATGAGGGCGATCGACGACCCCTTGTAGCCTCCGAACGGGAGCTGGGCGCCCGCGAGCACGGCCGCCGGGTCCGTGGTGGGATTTCCTTCCGGATCGATTCCCCACCCCTCCGGGACGGGCTTCCCGTCGCGCTTGTGGATCATGACCTCGCCGCGTGCGCTCGCGCTCGATGCCTGGTCGAAGACGAGCGGCCGGCGGCCCTCGCCGCGCGGCCACGCGAACGACATCGGGTTGGTGCCGTAGAGCGGTTTCGTTCCCCCGGCCGGCGCCACGTACGCCATCGCGGCGACGAACGCGAACCCGACGAGCCCGCGCTCCGCGAGCGCCTCCGTCTCCGGCCACAGAGCCGCGAAGTGGTGGGTGTTGGTGATCGCGAGGGCCGCGATCCCCTGCTCGCGGGCCAGGGCGACGAGCGGATCGCGCCCGACCTCGAGGGCGAGGGGAGCGAACCCGTTCAGTCCGTCCACCTTGACGACACCCGGGGCGAGGCGCTCGACCACGGGCTCGGCGGCCGCGTGCACCTTGCCCGAGCGGATCGACGCGATGTAACCCGGCACCCGAAAGAGTCCGTGCGACGTGCACTCGTCCCGCTCCGCCGCGGTCACCGTGTCGGCGACGGCTCGGGTCTGCTCGGACGATCCACCGTTCGCGAGGAAGGTTTCGGTCGCGAGCGCATGCACTTCGTCCAGGGTCAGCCGCACCGTTTCACTCATGGGTCTACGGCCTCCTCGCCGCCGAACTGGGGTTTCACTTCCCGGGCCAGGATGCGCAGGCTCTCCAGGGTGGTCGCCTCGTCGAGCAGTCCGCCGGGATTGAGCTCGGCCACGACGCCGTCGATGCCGAGAATGTCGCGAAGCGCCTCGACCCGGACGCCGATCTCCGCGGCGGAGCCGACGATTGCCCGGTTCTCGAGGATGTCGTCGTATTCGAGCGAGGCGAGGCGGGCGGCCGTTGCGTAGCGTGGAGAGTCGGGCGGGTCGCCACGCCGGGCCGCGTCGTTCGCCACGAGCTCGCTCTGGCGCCTGAAGTAGTGCACCAGGGTTGCGCGCGCCTCCTCGCGGGCACCTTCTCCGGTCGCCGCCGCATGCAGCGGGAGGCGAAGGAAAGCGCTCGGGCGTCCGGGATGGCCGGCGCCATGCCAGGCGTCGCGGTAAGAGGCAAGCTGCGCGGCGAGCTCGTCCAGGCTGTCGCCGCGAAGGCCGACGAAGATGGGAAGCCCCGCGGCGCCGACCCGCGGGAAGGTCTCCCCGCGGGTCGCGGCCATGCGAAGCGGTGGATGCGGCTGCTGCCGGGGGCGCGGGCACAGCAGCGCGTCGTGCACCCGGTAGAACTCCCCCTCGAAGCTGAACCGTTCGCCTCGCCAGGCACGTCTCAGCACCTCCATGCTCTCGTCGAAGCGTCCCTGGCTCTCCGCGTAGGGCACGGAATAGCCCTCGTAGAACCAGGTGAAGCCGCTTCGCCCGACCCCGAGGTCGACCCGCCCGCCGCTCACCTGATCGAGGGTCGCGATCTCCTCCGCGATGCGCAGTGGGTGGTTGAGCGGAAGCACGTACACCGCGAATCCGATCCGGAGCCGCTGCGTGCGGCCCGCAATCGCGGCGGCGAGCGTGATGGGAGAGGAGAGCACCGAGCGGTCCGGCACGAAGTGGAACTCCGCGAGCCAGGCCGCATCGAGCCCCCATGCGTCCGCCGCCTCCGCGAGCGCGAGACCCTCCCGAAATGCTTCCGCCTCGCTTCCAGCGGTGCGGGTCGCGAATTCCATGAACATGCCGAACTGCATGAGATTCGAACTACTCCTGAAGCGGGACGACAACGGGTGCTCTCGCACCCATCGTCTCGATTGCGCTCGTGGCGGCGCGGGCGGCTCCCGGCGGCGGAACCCGGTCAGGCCCTCGTCGCGGTCATGATGCTGTTGCCTTCGCCAATCCGGTGGCGCTCGATGTCGCGAAAACCGGCCGCCGCGAGCCATTCGCGGTGCTCGGCCTCGGTGTACGCGCGCCCGTCATCGTAGATGTTGACGAAGACGAAGTTGAACGCAACCGACTCGGGCGGCCCGAGCCGGGAGTCGTCCACCATCCTGCCCATGATGTAGATGCGCCCGCCCGGGGCAAGCGCGCGGGCGATGTTGGCGAGCGCCCGCGCCGCATTCTCCATGGAGAGGACCTGCACGAAGGCCCGCAGGACCGCCACGTCGTACGGCCCGCCCGGGGGCTCCTCCACGATGTTGCACGCGAACGTGTCGATCCGCTCGGAGAATTCCGCATCCGCAATGAATTCCGCGGTGATGGGGGTGACGGAGGGAAGGTCCGCCACGGTCGCGCGAAGGTCGGGAAACGACCGGCACATGTCCACCGCGATCCCTCCCGAGCCGCCGCCCGCGTCGAGGAGGTGGCGATGCCCGGTGAAGTCGAAGTCGCGGCGGAGCTTGCGCGCGGAGGCGCGAGCGGCCGCATCGAGTCCGCGGAAGAAGGAGCGAAGCGCGTCCGGCGACATCGCGGCAAAGTCGTGCTTCGCCTGCGGGGCGCCGGACCGGACCGTGTCGGCGGTCCGCAGGGCCGCGCTCCAGAGGTCCGAGAACACCTCGTGGTTGCTCCCGAGGTAGTCCTTCGACCCGCGCACGAGGAAGCGGTCCGCCTCGGGGGTGTTCGCGAAGCGTCCTTCCTCAACCGTCAGGAGACCGGTGGCCGCGAGCGCGTAGAGGACCGTCTCCAGGAGGTCCGCCCGCACCCCCATCTCGCCGGCGAGCGCGGCCGAGTCCTTCGAACCCTCGGCAAGGGGAGTGAAGACGTCGAGCTGCATCCCGGCGAGGAGTGCGAACCCCGGATAGACCGAGTTGACGAGCCGGTTGATGGTGTCCGGGCGCACCCGTGGCGGCGCGGTCATCGAATTCCCTCCCGGGAGAAGCCCTTGCCCCGCGTCGATGGTTCTCGCCCCACGCCCGCGTGAATGCCATGCGGCGCGGGATTCGATCCCGCCAGGCGGTGGGAAAACGGGGGCGAGCGCGGCTTGTCCACGCCGCCACGGCCTCCGCGCGGCGCGAGGCTAGCGGCCACGGAAGCGCGGCGAGCGCCGCTCCGCGAACGCGCGCTGTCCTTCCCGATAGTCCTCGCTCGCGTTGCAGGCCGCCGCGAGCGCATCGCAGCGGTCCCGGTCACGTTCCGCCGGGGGCTTGACCGCCTCGCCGATCGCCACCTTGATGGCGCGGATCGCGAGCGGCGCATTGCCCGCGATCTCGGCCGCGCACGAGTCCACCGCCGCGTCGAGCTCGGCGTCCGGCACGACGCGGTTGACGAACCCCAGCCGTTCGGCCTCGGCGGCATCGAACAGCCGGCCGGTGAAGAGCATCTCGCGCGCCGCCGACGCCCCGATCCGGTCCACCAGCGACTGCACGTCGTCCAGGGTGTAGCCGAGCCCCAGCCGAGCCGGGGTCATCGCGAAGCGCGCCCCGGCGCCCGCGATCCGGAGATCACAGAGCTGCATGAGCTCGAACCCGCCGCCGACCGCGGAACCCAGAACGCGGGCCACGAGGGGCTTCTCGATACCCCTGATCACCTCGAAGGCGTGCGTGGTCACCGCATCGTAGATCTCGATCTGTTCCGGGGTGGAGCGCTTCTCGGCGAACTCCGAGATGTCGTTGCCGGCACAAAACGCCCGATCTCCGGCCCCGGTGAGGACGACGACCCGGACGGCCGGATCGGCGGCCAGGTTCTCGAAGGATGCGGCGAGGCTCTGCCACGCGGCGAAGGACACCGCGTTGCGGCGTTCCGGGCGATTGATGGTCACCCGCGCCACGTGCCCGTCGCGCTCGACCAGGATCTGCTTCGGATCGTTCATCGCATCCCGTCCCCCGGGGCCCCCCGAATCCTCCCGGGCGGCGCGGTCGCGTCCGTCCCGCGAGATCGTTTCAGTTGACGAAGCTTCGCTCGCGATTCGTCCGGGTGCCGCGCGCGCGCGCCACCGCCCGGACGGACCCTTCAGTCCGCCGCTTCGTCGAGGACGGCGCCGCGGCGGTGCAGCGCACGGCGTCGAACCGCGTCACCGAAGGCTTTCAGTATCGCCCGGTTGAGGGGATGCTCCAACGCCGCGATCTCTACGTGCCACTGGACGCCGACCGCGAACGTGGATGCATCGCGCGCCCGAACCGCCTCAACCGTCCCGTCGTCCGCGAGCGCCTCGACGACGAGCCGGGGAGCGAGCCGGTCGATCCCCTGCCCGTGCAGGGAATTGACGACCGCTTCGTCCTCGCCGAGCCAGGTCGCAAGCGGCCCGCCCGGCGTGAGACGCAGTCGATCCCGCGGGGCGATGGACTCCTCGAACTCGATCTCCCGGTTCCGGCGGTGGTCGCGGCGGCCCGGAACCTCGTGCAGGCGCTGGTGCAGGGTCCCGCCGAGGGCTACGTTCATCTCCTGGATGCCGCGGCACACGCCGAGCAGCGGAACGCCGCGGCGAATGGCGGCGCGCACGAGCGCGAAGCTGAGGGCATCGCGGCCGGGGTCCCGCACGTCCTCCCCGGGCGCCGGCTCCTGGCCATAGTGATGGGGTTCGATGTTCGATACGCCACCGGTCAGCATGATTCCGTCGACCGCATCGAGCACCGCATCCGGGTCCAGCCGGTCTCCGAGCGCGGGAATGAGCAGAGGCAGGGCTCCGGCGGCGTCCAGTATCGCGACCGTGTTCCCTTCGCCGGTGGCATGGTGCCGGAACCGGCCGTCCACCTTGAGGTTGCACGAAATGCCGACGATCGGCATGACGGAAGAGGGTGCTGCATTCATCGTTCGCGTCTACGCTGCCTGCGGCCAGGGACGGCTCGGATGGACGGTACCGGCGGCGCGGACGCTCCCGGCCGCCGGCGCCATTCTACTCCGAACGAAGACGGCTGCCGGATGCAATCCGAACCGGCGCGCGCGGCCCCGGTCGCCCGGCAACTCAGAACGCCCGGTAGAGCAGCGGTTCACCCTTGACGTACCGCGCGAGGTTCTCGAGCCACATCTCGCCCACCCGGATGGCGTACATCGGCGAGCGCGACCCGTTGTGCGGGGTGATGAGGAGGTTGGGGATGTCCCACAGGTCGTCGTCTCTCGGCCACGGCTCTACCGGAAGCACGTCGAGACAGGCCTGCGCGATGCCGCCCGAGGCGAGCGCGGCGCGGAGTGCGTCGGTGTCGATGAGCGCGCCGCGACCGACGTTGACGAGGGTCGCGGTGCTCTTCATGCTTGCGAGGGCGGTCGCGTCGATGAGATTGGCGCTCTCGTCGGAAATGGGCAACGCGAGCACCACGAAGTCCGCTTCCGGCAGGAAAGCGGCAAGGTCGTCCGGCGTCCCCTGGCGGTCGACTCCCGGCACCGGCTCGGCGGAGCGCCGGATTCCGAGCACGGTCATCCCGAACCCCTTGGCGAAGTGAACGACCCGGCTCCCGATCGCCCCGAGCCCGACGACGAGGACGGTCGTCGCGCTCAATGCCGTGAGGTCGAGCTTGTTCCATTCGTGCGCGCGCTGCTGCTCGCGGAGCTCGCCGAGGCGCTTGGCTCCCCACATCACCCCCGCGAAGGCAAGCTCCGCCACTTCCGGCGCGTTCGCTCCGGGGCTGTGGGTGACCGGCACCGACTTCGACCGCATGTCGTCGTAGAAACGGCCGTCGATCCCGGCATCCTCGGTGTGCGCCCACTTCGGGGGCGCGATGGCGGTCATCGCGGTCACCCACTCTTCGGTGTAGGCGTCGCCCGCGTAGACGATGAGGTCCGAGCCCTCGGGGGAATCGGTCCAGTTGCAGTCCCAGTCGCAAAGCGCCCACGTGATGTCGGGATGGATGGCCTCGGCCGCCGCCGCGACCTGCCGGTGGAACTCGTGCCCGGTTGCAATCTTCATTCTGAATTCATTCCGCGTTCCTCGTGGATGGTGCCGCGGGAGCGCTGCCCGCAGCCTCGAAGCGCTTGCAATCATGCCGCAATCGCGCGTCTCGCGGCTACTTCCGACCCACGGGCCGCTGCGGCGGACGGGCCGCCCCGCTCCCGGTCAGCGGCCGAACCCGAACGCGCGGAATCGGGTCGCGGCGTAGGGGTAGGGGTCGACGAGCGGCGATTCCCCGCTCATCATCTGCGCGATCAGCCTTCCGGTCGCCGGCCCGAGCGCGAAGCCGATGGAGGCATGCCCGAACGCGAACCAGAGGTTCGGATGACGCGGTGCGCGGCCGATGACGGGGAGCGAGTCGGGGGTGCCGGGCCGGGCCCCGAGCCACGGCTTCGATTCCACCTCGCCTCCGGCGGGGAACGCCTCCCGGGCGAGCGGGAGCACGGATTCAAGCTGCACCGGCGTGGGCGGCGCATCCGGAGCGCTGAACTCGATGCCGGTCGTCAGCCGCAACCCGGCCTTCATCGGAGAGACCACGTACGCGCCTTCCGCATCCAGGCACGGCCGGCCGAGGGGTTCGTTGTGCCGGGGGGCGAGGTGAAGGTGGTAGCCGCGCTCGCGGATGACGGGCAGGCGGTAGCCGAGCGGGGCGAGCAGGTCGGTGCTCCAGGGGCCGAGCGCGACCACCGCCTCGTCCGCATGGAGCTCCCCGTCGTCGAGCCCGATCCGCACCCCGGTGCCGGTCGCCGCGACGCTCCGCGCCTCGGTGCGCAGCACGTTCCCCCCCTCGGCCGCGAACCTCTCGGCCAGCACCCGGCACACCTGCGCGGGATCCGCCACCGAGGCGATGTCCGTCAGCCAGATCGCCCGCCGGAACACCGGGCCGAGGTGCGGCTCGAGCTCGCGGAGACCATCCCGGTCGAGAATCCGGAATCGCACCCCGTGCCGATACCACAGCGCACGCGTCCCGGCGGAAGCCTCGAACCCCGACTCGGTGCGGAAGAGCTGCAGCCAGCCGTCGCGACGGAGGAGCCCGGAGTCGCCCGCGAGCAGCGCCTGGTGCTCGTCGAGGGCATGGGAAAGGAGAGCATTCAGGTGCCGGACGTTCGCATCGAACGCCCCCGGGCGGCTGTTGGCGAGAAATCGCACGAACCAGCCGAGCTCCCGGGCCGGGTACCCCGGACCGAAACGCACCGCCCGGTCCCGATTGGCCGCGTAGCGCGGCAGCTTCTTCCAGAGCGCGGGCTGGCTGAGCGGGGCGATGGACGCGCGTCCGACGACTCCGGAGTTCCCGAACGATGTCTCGGACCCCGGCTCACGCCGGTCGACGAGCGTTACCCGGAAGCCGCGCTTCGCGAGGTGCAAAGCGCACGAGATTCCGACGATGCCGGCACCGAGCACAGCCACCGAACGTGTCATGTCGCCTCCTCCCGTCCCCGGGCCTTTCGCTGCCGCCCTCTCCCGGAACCTGCCGGACCCGCCCGCTCCGATCGGCTCAACAGGTCAGGAGGCAGGCCGGATGCGGCGAACGATCGAGGATCCGCTCCCAGATGGCGCCCCAGATTCCGGGCGGAACGGGGAGGTCCGGACGCCGGAACGCGGGCACGGGCTCGACGGCGTCCCCCACCCGGCGGCCCACCACGAACGAGAACACGAACCGATCCTCGAGCCCCATCCGCAGGTCGGAGAGCAGGATCTCGCCGCTCGCGAGCTCCCGCGCGGCGAAGAAGCCGCGCGAGAACCACACGAGGCGCGCTACCTGCCTCTCGAGTCGAAGGGGATCGAGGAGATCGTGGCCGTCCGGGCGCCACACGAACGCGACCCTCGGTTCCGCGTCGAGCAGGGAATGGTAGCCCTCCGCGTAGCGGCCGTCCTCCGTCATTGCGACGACTCGCCACAAGATCGCGTTGAAGGGCGCCGGAGTGGTGAGGTAGCGGGTGACGCCAACGGGCAGGGAATCCGCCGCCACCCGGTCGACGTGCGCCTTGGCGCCCACCGTGAACGCGAGCCACGCGACCCCGATCGCGAGGCCCGCCCCGTTGAGCCTTCGCCCCAGGGACGGTGTGCGCCGGAGCACCCGTGCGGACAGCACTCCGAAGATGACCGGCACGCTGAACGCCGGATCGATGATGAAAATCGTCGACCAGCCGACGGGAATGTCGGAGAACGGCAGGAGGACCTGCGTCCCGTACACCGTGAAGCAGTCGAGGAGCGGGTGCGTTACGAGGGCGAGGAACACGAGGAGCAGCCAACCCCTCCGATACGCCCGGGTGTCGGGATGCACGCGAACCGCCGCCCAGGCGATGATTGGCGTCGCCAGGATGAGCGCCGCAAGAGAGTGCGAGTAGCCGCGGTGCCAGGTGAATGCGGCCACCGGATCCGCGAACGGCCACAGCACGTCGAGGTCCGGGAGGAGCCCGCAGATCCCCCCCCACGTTGCCGCCCGCCAGCCGACCCGGTGGCCGAGGGCCGCCTCCCCCACGGCCGCGCCGAGGGCGATCTGGGTAACGGAATCCACCGCGGGCGGTCAGCTCGAGCCGGGGGCTCCATCGGCGACGTCCGGCGCGGGGGCGCCGTCGTCCCGGCTCGCCGCTCCGGACGGCCCCCTGCCTGGCGCCGTCCCGGGCGCGCCGCCGGCACGGGCCTGCGCGCCGAGTACCCTTGCGAAGTGGTCGAGATCGATTGACGACCAGGTCATTGACCGCCGCTCCGGTCTCGCTTGCGCCGTTCCGACCGGTCACGACCACTGTGCGAAGGTTCCAGGTCCCCATTCTCGATCGCGTGACCCCACTCGCGCTTCGCGGCGAGGTAGCGCCGGTTGTGCTCGCCCACCCCGGTGATGTGCTTCTCCACCGTGACGCGGCCGAGTCCGTGGACCCGGAGGTCGTCCACCTTCTTCGGATTGTTGGTCAGCAGTCGAAACGGCCGCTCTTCGCCCAGGAAGTAGAGCAACAGGGCGGCCGCATCCGAGAAATCGCGCGAATCGTCGGGCAGTCCGAGGGAGCGGTTCGCCTGGTACGTGTTCTCCCCTCCGTCCTGCAGGACATACGTCGCCGCCTTGGCCCAGAGCCCGATCCCCCGGCCTTCGTGACCCGCCATGTAGATCACCATCCCGCCGGTGTCGGCGACACGTAGAAAGGCCGCCGAGAGCTGGGGGCCGCAGTCGCAGCGCAGCGATCCGAACACGTCGCCGGTAAGACAGTTCGAGTGCACCCGCACGAGCGGCTCGGGGTGATCGGAGAGATCGCCGAACACCAGCACGCTGTTCACCGACATGTGGGAGACGAGACTCGCGAAGCTCCGTGCCGCACCCCGCTCGCGAAGGGTCCGGGCGAGCTCGTCCACCGGCTCGAGCTCGGTGTGGCGCACCACCGTGTACCAGTGCGCACGCAGGTCTTCCCCGTCGACGTGGAGCGGGAGCGGGATCGGTCCGAGGACATCGAGGGCGCGGCTCCCGGAGGGAACCGGGTCCGCCAGATCGATTGGCCGCCCGCGCCGATCAATCCGGACCAGCTTGCCCTGGGCGACGAGGCGCGTGCTGACGGTTGGGTCGATATAGGCAAACATCGATCATCGGCCACCATGCGCGAACGGACGCGGCGGGCGCACGCGCGGCCCGTCATCTCGGACCACGATAGCACGAATCCAGATGCTGTCAGCACGGATTGCAGGTGCCTTCCGCTCCTCCTCCGACGCCCTCTTGTTGTCGCTTCAATCCCTATGTTTCAACTGGTTGTCAATATCCGGCCGGCATTCCCGTCCACTTCGCGTCCATTGTGTCGTTTCCCGTTCCGATGGGTATCGGGGAGTGGGGAAAAGGGGGGGCTCGTCGTCCGGCGGGCACGAATGCCCCTTCCGGGACAGGCCGCGATTCCGGGCCGTGCCTCCCTTGGAGACTCGCCGGACCGGTGGGGGCGCGCCGGCCGGCATCCACCCTGTCGCAAACGGGCCGACTTGCGTATGGTTTGCGCGAGCGGAGCTGCATTGCTCCGCCCGCGCTCGCAAAGGCTCACCCGAGATGGCAGGCAGGGGGTTTCGACCGGCGCACAATCCTCGCCTGGGCATCGCGTTCATCTGCCTCGGGATGATGGCCATCACGGTCAACGACTCGATCCTAAAGCAGTTCTCCGACCGCTATCCACTGCACGAGATCGTGTTCGTGCGCGCGGCGGTGGCGATGCTGTTCAGCCTCGCCGTGCTGAGGTTCGAGGGCGGGCTCCGCGCGCTTCGTACCCGGCGCCCCGGCGCGCACATCGCGCGCGCGCTCTGCATGGTCGTCGCGAACATGTCGTTCTTCGGAGCGCTCGCGGCGATCCCGCTCGCAGATGCGACCGCGCTCTTCTTCGTCGCCCCGCTCTTCATCACCCTGCTTTCCATCCCGTTCCTCGGCGAAAGGGTGGGCATCCGCCGCTTTTCCGCGGTCGCGGTCGGATTCGTCGGCGTGCTCGTCGTGCTCCGCCCCGCCGGCGAGTTCGGACAAGCGGTCGACCGGCTGATCCTGCTGCTGCCCGTCGTGGCGGCGCTCGCCTATGCCGCGATGCAGATCCTGACGCGGCGGCTCAGGGCGAGCGCGCCGGCCTCCGCGATGGCGGTCTATATCCAGGGCACTCTCATCGCAGTCAGCATCGGCTTCTTCGTCGCGGCGGGCGACGGCCGCTACGCCGCGGGATTGGAGAGCAAGTCGGCGCTCTTCCTGCTGCGCGCCTGGACCTGGCCAACGCCCGAACACTGGCTGTGGTTCGTGCTGCTGGGCGGCCTCTCGGCGTTCATCGCCTATGCCGTGACGCAGGCCTACCGGCTGAGCGACGCCGCCACCCTGGCTCCGTTCGAATACATCGCGCTGCCCATGGCGATTGCGCTCGGGTGGCTCGTGTTCGACCACCTTCCCGACGTCTGGGTGCTGCTCGGCTGCGCCCTGATTGCGGGTTCCGGCGTGTATGTGTACCGGCGCAAGAAGAACCTGGCGGACGCCGATGTCGGAGTGTCGCGCCGGCGCCGGCGCCGGAAACGGTAGCACCCCCGCAATCTCAATCCTTCACTTCAAGCTGCACGACCTTCCTCACCGCCCTTCGGAGCGACGGACCGCCACCCCTCCCGTCCCTCGGCACTCGTAGCGTTCTTCTCTTCGTGGGCCGGCCTTCGTGCCGTCGACCACCCGTCGAGAGTCCTCGATCACCGCGTTCGAACGATAGATGACCGCATCCGGCCCCGCAGGAAGGACAAGGTCTCCATTGGCGGGCCGCGCCGCTGCGGCGCGGACTCCTCTCCATCCGCCCGGGCGTGCGGCCGGACACGAGGAAACCGAGCACAAGGAGCGGCGCCGCACAAGAAAGCTCCGGTCCACGAATGGCCGTTGCGACGGAAACGGTGCACTGTCTTCCGATCGAAATTTCACGATTGCCATAAGAAAAAATTATGGAACGGCCAAGAAGACGGTATTGGGAATTCTCGCCGGCCGCCGCTAATTTCGGATCGTCCGACTCGAAACTGGAAAGGATCGGTCGAGTCCTCACCAGGAATCGGACTGGGGGTAATGCACTCTCGTGGAGGAAGAAATGTCCAAAGCAGCATTCGAGATCAGCGAGATCATGAGAACGGTCCGTCGTTCGCTACCGATGGAGAATCTGGCCCTCCCGGACCGCTTCTTCCCCGCCCACCTTTCCGTCGCGCTCATCGACGCGATCTTCCGTACCCGTTGCGAATACGACGACCACACCGTGCCCGCGGCGAGGCGCTACTGCCGGCACTTCGACATCGCGCAATCCCGGGTGAATCGCTGGACTCCGCCCGAAGCGTCGGAACAGGAGGCCCTGACCGACCTGATTCGGCACTTCGAGACGCTCGGGATGGACCGCATGATCGGCGAGGTGTTTCGGACCGAACAGACCTTCCTCGGGACGAAGCGACCGAAGGCGGAGTACGTCCTTCGCACCGCAAGGGAGCTAAAGCGCATCGGGATTGAAGTGCTGCAGGACGTGCAGGTCCGCTCCTGCGAGGAAATCGAGCAGGTGCTGGAGGACTCCGCCGGCCTCGGCGCGGCCACCATCCGGATGGTCCTCATGTACACCGGCAACGACGAGTTCGTGCGTGGAGACGGCCACGTTCGCCGATTCGTGGCCGATGCCCTCGGGAGAGAGGGAATATCCGCGGGACGGGCGGAAAGTCTCGTGCGCCGGTGCGCGCACGAGCTGATCCTTTCGCCCCGGTATCTGGACCACCAGATCTGGAGCCGCAGCTCGACCTCGCTGCTCGCCGCCTGATCGCGCTCGTGCACATGGAAATGCCCATCCTTGCATCCGCCCTGATCACCCGAACCGGGACCAGGGCGGTTCACCGGCATCGGCGAACCGGAGCGAAAGCGGTCAGCCGTCGCCTCCGGCAATCGGAAGCAGGCTGCGCAGGAACGGGCCGATCTCGGTGGGATTGACGGCGGCGGCGCGAATCAGGTCGTCGAAGTGGCGGTTCAGCACGGAGATGTGCTCGGCGGTGTTGAACACCAGAAAGATCTGGCCCGCGTAGAGCGCGACCCGCCGGCGGCCGAATATGGTGTAGGGCGCCGAGTAGTGGGTGAGGCCGTCGTAGAGAAACACGCGAAGCCGCGGGTACAGCTCGTCCACCACTTCGAGGAGCCGCTCGACCTGCCGCGCCCGCGCCGGCCCGGGCAGCGTCTTCCAGATCCCGCTCCCGTCCGCGAAGTCCTCGATTCCCTGAAGCGGCATGCAGATCTCCATGTCCGTTTCCGACACGCGCAGCCGCGTGAGCTTGTCCCGAGCCTCGCCGAACGCCCGATCGATCGAGCGCGCGGAGAACACCCGGTACTCGTGCCCCAGCACCTCTCCGGTCTTCGCGAAATCCGGCAGGGTCGCCGGCACGCTGCGCACCTTGGTCCCTGCCGCCTCCTCGAACCAGGCGATGATCTGCTCGTCCACCGGATGCTGCGCGCTCGGGGCCACCTGAAGGGATTCGTGGAGGATGTCCGCGCCGAGCTTTTCCACCTGGCTGAGCCCGAGCAGCCAGTCCAGGCTCACCTTGAGCTCGGCCGCAACCGCGGCCACGGTATCGGCGCGGGGAAGCCGGTCCACCTCCGCGGAGAGAAGCTGGGTAAGAGTGGAGCGATCGATCCCGACCCGGCGCGCGAGCGACGCCCGCGACGCCCCCGCCCGCCCCATCGCTTGCGTCAGCCGGGTCCGGAAGACCCTGGACACCTCCCGCCGATCCATCTCACCCCTCGACTACGCAAAGCGTTGACAGAATGCACGCATCAGGCCACTTAAATCAACATTTGTCAATTTTCGATGCATTGATTGACAATACGTTCGAATTCCCACGTTGCGTAAACAAGAGGGCTGATATGCAATGGACGCGGCCTCGGAGCCCCCGAGGCCCGCCATCGTTCCAGGGGAAGTCATCATGCCGGGTACCGTGCAGGCAGTCGGCGAGGCCGGGCGATTCGCTCTCGACCGCGGGTCACAGTCGGGCGTCCCTGCCGCCGGAGCGCGGTTCCGGTCCCAATGGCGAACCTGGGCGATTCTCGTCACCGTCTACGGCGGATGGCTGGCGCTCACCTGGCACGCCACGGCCCTCCCGTGGTGGCTGGTGCTGCTCGCCGGTGGATGGCTCACCGCGTGGCACGGCTCGCTGCAGCATGAGGCGATCCACGGGTATCCGACCCGCTCCCCCCGTTTGAACGCGGCGCTCACGTGGTTGCCGCTCGGCCTGTGGATGCCGTACGAGCTCTACCGGGAGACCCATGTGCGCCATCATGCGGTGGCCCATCTCACGGACCCCGCCACCGACCCCGAGTCCTTCTACGTGTCGCCGGAAGACTGGGCGCGCATGGGCCCGCTCCGCCGCGCGGTCCACCACGTCAACCAGACTCTGGCCGGGCGGCTGTCGGCCGGTCCGGCCCTCGTTGCCGGACGGTTCTGGCTCGAGGAGTCGCGCCGCCTGCTGCGCGGCGACCTCGCGCACGCCGGCGTCTGGGCGCGGCACGTGGCGGGAGTGGCGCTCGTTCTCGTCTGGACAACCGGGGTCTGCGAGGTGCCGGTCCTCGCCTACGTCGCGATGTTCGCCTGGCCGGGCCTCTCGCTGACCTTGCTCAGGTCCTTCGCGGAGCACGAGACGTCGACCGAGGAGGACCGCCGGACGGTGATCGTGGCGGGGGGGCCGCTCAGCTCGCTCCTCTATCTCAACAACAACCTGCACGCCGTGCATCACGCCTTCCCCTCCCTTCCCTGGCATGAGATTCCCGCCGCCTTTCGGGCGCATCGGGAGAGGTTCACCGGTCCGGACGGTCCGCCGTTCCACCGCAGCTACGCCTCGATCGCCCGCCGCCATCTCCTGCGGCCGCGCGACCACCCGGCGCACCCGGGAAATCGGGTCCCGCCGGCCGCGCCCGCATAGACTTCAGCTCGCGCCCTTCCGGCTGCCGCTTCCACGGCCCGCCATTTCCGCCTCGCGCCCGGCATCGTCTGCACCGGTTCCCGAGCTCGCGCCGTCCGGCCGCAGGCCTGCGGCCCTGGATATACTGGCGCCCTTCGACGGCGGGGGAATCATGAACACTTCATGCCGGCGGCCCGATTGCCTCCCATGACCGCGGGCGCAAGAAACGACGACAAGCTGGAGCGGGTCGTCGCCGAGGCGCGACGTCAGGCGGAACAGCGGGAGCGGGACTACCGGGCCAGGGCGCTCAAGATGTATCCGTGGATTTGCGGGCGATGCGCGCGCGAGTTCACCCGGGAGAACCTGAGCGAGCTCACCGTCCACCACCGCGATCACGACCACGACAACAATCCGCCGGACGGCAGCAATTGGGAGCTGCTGTGCGTCTACTGCCACGACAACGAGCACGCTCGCTACGCCGACCACGTGCGAGGGGCCGGCTTCGAACCCGAGCGGACCTCCGAGGAGTCCACCCATCGGCCCTTTGCCGGCCTGGACTCCCTTCTCAACCGGCGGAGCTGAACCGGCTCCCGAGCCGCCGCGACGGTCTGGCTGCGACGCCGCCGCCGAACGGTCCCCGAGGCACGCGCGTCATCCGAAGAGCGCGGCGCAGCGCACTTCGATGCTCCAGCGGTCCGGGGCGTCGGGTGGCGTTTCCGGGTCCTCGAACGCGCTGTGGAAGCTGAAGGTGCAATGCCCGCCATCGCCGTCGGCATCGGCTCGGGCGCCCTTGGAGCGGGCGATTTCGCCCGCGGAGTCCCACTGCTTGATGAGCAGCGCTTCGTCGCGGGTCATGGCGGACCAGTAGACCCAGCGGTGACGCGGATCGTGCTTGGCGAAATAGTTCTCGCCGATCCGGTCCCGGTAGTGGATCTCGAAGACGACGAGCTGTTCCGGACGCACGCTGGCCGCGTCGCAGAGAGCGAGCGGCCGCGTCGCCACCGGTTCGCGGGCGATGTTGCGCCAGACGTTGACGATCGCAAAGCGGCCGGCCCCCATGGCTTCCTCGACCGCCCCGGCGCCCAGCAGCGTCTCGCCGTCGCCGAGCATCGTGCGGTAGGTGTCGTTCAGGGCCGGCGGCTGCGCAAGATCGCGCAGGCGCCGGGGGGCGCTCGTCAGGGTGTAGTCGCCGTGCACCAGATGCGCCGGCCCCTGCACCTGCTGTCCGCCGGCGATGCGCAGCTTTCCGGACTTGCCGGTGGCGGAGCGGACGTTGTGATCGAAGGCCACAACGGAATCGGCGCCGGTCGCCGCACGCACGATCTCGGTGCACTCTCGATAGTAGGCTCGAACCACGGCGTCATGATCGAGAAAATCGAGGCCGGGGTCGGCCGTCGGCCACTCGGTGAGCCCGAATCCGTTCGCCGCGAGCGTCGGCTGCTCGGAGGGCGCGAGGCCGCGGGCGTCGATGACCGCCATCTCGCGGTCTTCGAGGTCGACGCCGACCCGGCCGCTGTCGCTGCCGTCGCGGTCGCGCCGGGTCAGCACCTTGCCGTTCCGATAGAGCGACGACTCGACCGAAGGTTGCATGTAACGGAAAGTGCCGAGGCGAACACCATCCCGGGTCGGTCCCATTCTCGGTTCCGTCATGCTGTCGCTCCACCTTCCTCGAAGACGTTCGGTGCCTTCCGGCAACCTCCGGCCGACCCGCTTCCTCCGGGTGGTCCACGCCCGACGGCGGTTCCCGGTCGCCCGAGCCCGGATCCGACCCCGGAACACCGCCCTCGGGGAACCGGCCTCGAACTTGACGGGCCGGCGGAGCCGTTAGACTATGGACGGCCCGTCCCCGGAACACAGAAGAGACCCGCATCTTGCGCGACACCGAGCGGCGAGAACCCGGTTCCGGCCCGGAGCCGGAAGCCCACCTTCGCCTAGAGGGCGTGGGGAAGCGGTTCGGATCGATCGTTGCGCTCGACGGGCTCGATCTGGAGGTCCGACACGGGGAATTCTACTGCCTGCTCGGCGCGAGCGCCGCCGGAAAGACCACTGCCCTTCGGGTCATCTCGGGGCTGGAGACACCGGGCGGCGGGCGGGTCGTCTTCGACGGGGAAGAGATTGCGGGCGTCCCCTCGCCCGATCGCGGCATCGCGATGGTGTTCCAGACGTTCGCTCTCTATCCACACCTGTCGGTATTCGAGAACCTCGCCTACCCGCTCCGGGAGGCCCGGACCCCCGGCCCCGAGATCAGGGCTCGGGTGGCCGAAATGGCGGAGATGCTGCGCATCGGTCATGTCCTCCAGCGCAAACCGGAGACCGCGAGCGGCGGCGAGCAGCAGCGTATCGCGATCGGCCGCGCCCTCATCCGCCGCCCGCGTCTGCTGCTGCTCGACGAGCCCCTGACCAATCTCGACGCCAAGCTCCGCCACGACATGCGCGCCGAGTTCAAGCGCCTCCACCGGGAGCTCGGGACCACGATGCTCTACGCGACCCCGGACGAGCTGGAGGCGCTCGGCATGGGCGAACGAATCGGCGTCCTGCGCGACGGCCGCATCGTTCAGACCGGTTCCCCGGACGAGCTGTACGAGCACCCGGTGGACACCTATGTCGGACAGATGGTGGGTTCCCCGAAGATGAACCTCGCTCCCGCGCAACGGGGCGAGGGGCTCACCGTCGCAACTTCGTTCGCGGACGTCTCGGGAGGTCCGTGGACCGGAACCCTCGCCGATCTTCCGCAGCAAGCCGGGCTCCTGCTCGGATTCCGTCCCACCGACATCCGCCCGGCCGGCGGCGCACCGCGTGGGCCGAGGTTCCCGGCCCGCGTTCACCTGACGGAACCGCTCGGTGACGTGACGGTGGTCGACCTCGACATCGCCGAGGACATGTATCGCATGGTGCTCCCGGAGAGCGAAGCCGTCGGATTCCGTCCCGGGGACCGACTCGACGTCGAGATCGCGGTGGAGCAGACCCACCTGTTCCACCGGGACACCGGTGCGGCCATTGGCCGGGACGTCGCGCCGCCGTCCGGCGCGGCCGCCGCATGACCGGCCCGCGGTTGCCTCCACCCAATGTCGAGTCGTCGCGCACGGGCGGCCCGGGGTGCGGCGCGTTTTGACCGAGCCGCGCAAGAACGATCAACAACCGAAGAGAGGAGAAACCATCGTGAAGACCCTCAAGACTTTCGTCGGCGCTCTTGCCAGCGCCGCCCTGCTCGGCTCCGCCCTTGCGGTGCAGCCGGCCACGGCCAAGGACATCGTCCTTCGCATGGCGGTACCGGACTGGCCGCCCACCCGCACCATGAAGGACCTCGCCGACAAGCACTACAAGGCCCCGAGCGGCAACAACGTCGTGCTAGAGCCGGACTTCATCCCCTGGCCGGACTACTACACCCGGCTCGCCGCCTCGCTCACCTCCGGAGAGCAGAAGTACCAGATGGCGGTGTCGGACAGCCAGTGGCTGGGTGCGAACATCGAAGGCGGCTACTACATGAAGCTCAACGACTTCATCGACGCCGATCCCGAGCTCCAGGCCGTTTTCAAGGACCTCCATCCAACCTTGGTATCCGCGTACTCCACCTATCCGCACATCGGTGCGGCGGAGCTCGCGGAGGTCGGCTTCCCGCATCCGGATGCCGACTACTACGGCTTTCCCCAGATGCCGGACGTGATCATCACCTACTACCGCACGGACGTCTTCTGCGACGAGGGCGAACGGGCCGCGTTCAACGAGAAGTACGGCAAGATGCTGCCGTGCACGCCCGAGGAGATGAACGACGTCGACTGGGACCTCGTCGCCAACATCGGCGAATTCTTCGGCCGCAAGGCGGGTGAGACGCTCGCCGGCGAGACCCTCGACGACGACTTCTACGGGATCGCCTACCAGGCCGGCAAGGCATACGACTTCTCGTCCATGGAGATCAACGGCTTCATCTGGCAGCACGGCGGAAGCATCTGGGACGAGACCAACGCCCCCGAAGGCCAGGCGGAAGGGGTGGTCAATTCGCCCGAGTCGGTGAAGGGCTTCGAGCACTACCTCTCGATGCTCAAGTACATGCCGCCGGTGGTCCAGACCGGAACGATGGACGTGTTCAAGGTCGACGAGCTGTTCCGGGAAGGCAAGGTCGCCTGGATCCTTCAGTGGATCGGCTTCGGCGAGTCGGCCATCTCGGCCGACACCTCCAAGGTCCACGACCGGGTCGGCTTCGCCATGCACCCCGGGCTTCGCATGCCGGACGGCACGATCAACCGCACCGCCAACATCGGCGGGCAGCCCTTCGTGCTGACCACCTGGAACAGCGACGAGGTGATCCGGGAAGCCATCGACTTCGTGAAGTGGTGGCTCTCGTCCGAGGTCCAGACGATGTTCGCCCAGGGGGGCGGCCAGAGCGGCCTCCAGAGCGTGCACTTCTCCGACGACTACGCGAGCTATCGACCGTGGAACCACGCATTCGGGCCGAGCCTCGAATGGCAGCGGGACGTGTGGCACATCCCCGAGTTCTTCGAGCTGCTCGTCCAGCAGCAGGAGGAATTCGACAAGGCCATCACTGGTCAGAAGAGCGCCAAGGATGCGATGGACGCGATCGCCGCGTTCCAGCAGGAGCTCCTGACCGAGGCCGGACACATCGAGTAGCCGGACTCCCCTGCGGCATCCACTTCCGAGACGGGCGGGGCCTCGGCCCCGCCCGTTCCTCGGGCAGACGACGGATCCTCGATTGGCCACTCAAGCGCAAGCCGCGGCTCCCGGCGGGCTGAAGCAGCACTTCTCGAACTGGCGGCTCGCCCTCGTCATCGCGATCGTCGCGATTCCGGGCTCGGTATTCCTGTTTCCGCTCGAGACGGCATTCTGGGTGAGCTTCGGGGCGGTGATCCTGGTCACCGCCACGGTGGTGACCAGGGCCTGGGGACGGCGCCCGGGGCCTCTCCTCGTCGCCCCCGCCCTCGCGACCCTGCTGGTGATGAACATCTTTCCGCTGCTCTGGTCGCTGGGCTTGAGCTTCTTCCACTTCCGGGCGAACCGGCTGTCGCCGCCCCGCTTCGCGGGGCTCAACTACTTCGAGAAGGTGATCTCGGACCCCAACGTCTGGGACCGTCTTCAGACCACCGCCATCGTGGTGGTTCTGACCGTCGGGATCCAGCTCATCGTCGGGTTCCTTCTCGCCCTCATGTTCGAGCGCGAGTTCCCGGGAAGACGGATCCTGCTCATGCTCGTGCTCACCCCGATGATGCTGAGCTTCGTCGCGGTCGGGGCGTTCTTCCGCTACTACTACGAGCCGACCTTCGGACTCTTGAGCCAGGCGGTGCGGCTCGTCACCGGCGAGCCCTACATCCTGTTGGCGTCACCGGAGGGAGCGATCGCCGGCATCGTCTTCGCCGACGCGTGGATGTGGTCGCCGTTCGTGATGCTGCTCGTGCTCGCGGGGCTCGTGAGCGTGCCCAAGTACCTGTATGAAGCGGCCGAGATCGATCGCGCCTCGTGGTGGCGGCGCTTTCGCACCATCACCCTGCCGTACATCCGGGGGCTGCTCCTCCTCGCCCTCCTCTTCCGCACCATCGAGGCGTTCAAGCTGTTCGACGTCGTGTTCCTGATTACGGAAGGCGGACCCGGCACGTCCACCGAGACGATTGCGGTCTACCTCTACCGGGTCTCGTTCCAGTACTTCAAGACCGCGGAGTCCTCCGCGCTTGCCTACATCCTCATCTTCATCGTGATCGTGCTGACGAACCTCTACCTCTACTTCGTTCAGCAGCGCGAGAAGGAAGAGGAGGCACCGGCGTGAGGCGACAGATCGGACGGGCCGGATGGGGCTGGACGGGTTTCTCGGCCGTCGTCAGCTTCATCTACTTCTTCCCCGTGCTGTGGATCGTGCTGACCGCGTTCAAGGCGCATACCGATGCGCTCGCGATCCCCCCGAAGTGGATCTTCACCCCCACCCTCGAGAACTTCGTGAGCGTGTTCGCCCGCGCCTACATCAAGGGCCAGACGGCGGTCGACACCAACTTCGACGTCTACTTCTTCAACTCCATCTTCATCGCGGGCTCGTCGGTGCTGATCGCCCTCATCATCGGGACCCTCGCCGCATACGGGTTCTCACGCTATCCCCTCAAGGGGAACAACACCTATCTCTTCATCATCCTCACCACCCGAATGCTGCCCCCCATCGTCGTCATCATCCCGATCTTCCTCATGTTCCGGGTGAGCGGGCTGAGCGGCACCTACCTCGGCGTGATCCTTCTCTACACCGCCTTCAACCTCCCTTTCACCATCTGGATGATGAAGAGCTTCTTCGACGAGCTGTCGCCCGAGGTGGAGGACGCGGCGCGGCTCGACGGCAGCAACGGCTACCGGGTCTTCTTCCGGGTCTGCATGCCCCAGGTGAAGGCGGGGCTCGCGGCGACGGCCGTCTTCGGCCTCATCCTCACCTGGAACGAGTTCCTGTTCGCGCTGCTCCTCACCGGGGTGGAGACCCGCACCGTTCCGGTGGCGATGGCGCAGACGATCGGCGGCGACATCGGGGTGCGGTGGGGTCTGCTCGCGGCCATCGAGACCCTGTTCCTGATCCCGGTGGTGGTGGTGGTTTACGTGCTGCAGAACCACCTGCTGCGCGGGGTCACCTTCGGGACCATCCGGCGCTAGGGCGACGCGAGGGGGCACGGAGAAGATGTCGACAATCCGCCTTCGCAAGGTCACCAAGCGATTCGGATCCCTGGTGGCGGTGAACCGCGCCGACCTCGACGTGGAGGCGGGCGAGGTTCTGTGCCTGCTCGGCCCTTCCGGATGCGGGAAGACGACGACCCTTCGCATGATTGCGGGGCTCGAGGATGCGACGGAAGGCGACATCCTAATCGCCGAGCAGCGGGTGAACCATCTGCGTCCGTCACAGCGCGACATCGCGATGGTATTCCAGTTCTACGCGCTCTATCCGGTGCTCACGGTGGCCGAGAACCTCGCCTACCCGCTCCACTACGAGCGCCTGGCGAAGGAGGAGATCGCGAAACGGGTGAAACGGGTCGCGGCCCTCCTCGAGCTCGAGTCGGTGCTCGAGCGGACCCCCGGACAGCTCGCGGAGGGGGAGAAGCAGCGGGCGGCGGTCGGGCGCGCGATCATCCGCGACCCGAACTGCTTCCTCTTCGACGAGCCCCTGAGCCGGCTCGACATCGAGCAGCGCCAGGTCATGCGGGGGCAGATCAAGGAGCTCCTCTCCGGCCTCAGCAAGGCGACCGTCATCGTGACCCACGACCAGCTCGAGGCCCTCACCATGGCGGACCGCATCGCGGTGATGCGCGACGGGAACATCGAGCAGGTCGCTAGCCCGCACCGCATCTTCACCGAGCCGACCAATCTGTTCGTCGCCGGCTTCATCGGCACGCCGCGCATGAATCTCGTCGAGGCGGCCCTGACCGAGACCGGCGAGGGCCACTGCCGGTTCGAGCTCGGCGGGCAGCGGGTACGCCTTCCGATCACCCGGCCGGGGCTCTCGGCGGGGAGCCGCATCACCTTCGGGGTACGGCCGCGGGCATGCGAATTCACGTCCGAGCCCGGTGACGACACCATCTCGGGCACGGTGGACCTGGTGGAGCCGATGGGCGCGGAGACCCTCGTCCATCTTCTTCACGGCGAGCAGGATCTCCGCGTGGTGGTGGACCGGACGATCCGGCTCGCGGTCGGGGAGCAGGCCCATCTTCGCTTCGAGCCCGAGTCGGTGCACCTCTTCGACGAGAGCGGGCGCCGGGTGGAGGCGGCGGCGTGACCGGCGAACGGAACCCGCCGGCCGTCCCGGCGGCCACCGCCGGCAAGACCGGCCGTCCCGGCATGTCGACCACGACGGCCCGGACCATCGAATGGACCATCATCGCCCTTTGCCTCGCGTCGCTCGTCTTCGTGTTCCAGCCCGTGAGCCCCGCCTTCCATGCGATCGGCATGGTGCTCGTCGTGGTCGGCGCCCTCGCCTTCAACCTGGTGCCGCTTTGCCGGCCGGGCCGCCCGGTGATGGGCCTCGTCAAGGTCACCGCGATCATCGCGCTGATCCTCGCGGTCGCCGTCGGCATCGCGATCGGCACCGCGGTTCTCTACGGCGACTACGTCCGTGTCACCGCATGCCCGAACGAGAAACCGGGCTCGCGCAACTGGGACCGCAAGCTCAAGTGCGAGAAGTCTCGCTGGCTCATCTGCGAGCAGCTCGGTCCGGAATCCAAGCCCGCCCTCGTCGAGTGGTGCGCAACCTCCGGGTAGCGCGCCCGCCGCCCGATCGCAGGACACCGGTCGACACCGGGATTCCGCGCCCGGTTCCGGACTGCGCCAAGCTTCGAGAGTCGCGGCGCGCGAACCCGTCGCGCCGCCGCGGGCGGCCAACTCGGGTCCGGCGGCGCAAGCGATTCCACCGGCAACGCATCGGACCTTCGAGGCCCGCACGGGTGGCTCGACTCGGGGTCCGCGCACAGCGCGCCGGACGACGGTGACCACTGCTCGATCAGGTCTCCAATGATAATCTGTCGAATTCCGCAACGGCCGGGAGACCAGCCAAATGGAACTCACCATCGAAAGGGACGGCGGAACCGTGATCGCCCGACCCAACGGCAGGCTCGAGGGGCTGCAGGGCGCTTCGAAGTTTCAGAAGGCGCTCGAGAAGTCGATCGGACCGGACGACCACGCTCTCATCCTGGACATGGAAGCGCTCACCTACATCAGCAGCGCGGGGCTGCGGGCGGTGGCCATCATGATCAATCGCACCAAGGCCGCGGACATGGGCTTCGTTCTCTGCTCCCTGTCGAAGTCGGTCAACGACGTGTTCACCACCAGCGGGTTCAATCGACTGGTACAGGTGGTCGACACCCTGGAAGACGCCCGCTGGACGGTCGCCGCCTGATTCTCGTTGTTCCGGCGGCGCAACCTGTCTGGCGGTCCACTGGATCGGGAGCCCGAAATGGCTGGCGAGGGATCGCTCAGGCTCACCCCCTCCGAAGAACCGCACCAGGAGAGCGTCCTCGAGACCATTGCGGCGGAGGTGGAGGGCTGGGGTACCAGGGAAGGCTGGGGAAGCAGCCTGATCTTCAAGGTAAACCTGGTGCTCGACGAGCTGGCCACCAACATCATCGTCCATGGAGGGAAGGAGCGTCGTCGAAGCCCCGACATCGTGATCGAGGTGGCTTCGAGGGGAGACGAGGTAATCATCGAGATCTCCGATGACGGGAGGCCGTTCAATCCCCTCAGCGACGCGCCTCCCCCCCCGGCCGTCCACGAGAACCTGGAGGACGCACCGGTGGGCGGGCTGGGAATCCACCTCGTGAAGAACATGGTGGACAGCATGTCCTATCGGCGCGAGAACGGGAGAAACCGGGTGACCATGACCGCGCGGCGGGAGCAACCCGTACCGGCCGCGACGACCTCGCACCGCCGGAGGTTGGAGAGGTAGACGGGAGCGGGGAAAGGACGAGAATGCCGAGGACCTCCCGGTGACTCGCGGCACCGCCCGCAAGTTGCACGCCGGTGCGGGGCGGCCTAACCTTTGAATACTTCACGAGAGCGGCGCGAGACCGCTCCGGGTCCCACGACAGTTCGAGGAGACAGCCATGGCCGACACGGTCTTCACCAACGTACAGATTCTCGACGGCTCGGGCGATGCCGCGGTGGCCGGCGAAGTCCGGGTGCAGGGCAACCGCATCAAGGACGTGGGGGCGAAGGTGGATCACGACGGAGCGGAGGTCATCGACGGCGGCGGCGCGACTCTCATGCCGGGCCTCGTGGAAGCCCACGCCCACCCGTCGTTCACCAACACCACGAGCCTCGAGGGCATGGGCGCGCTGCCCCCCGAGGAGCACACCCTCCTCACCATGCGCCACGCGAAGCTGCTGCTGGACCAGGGCTTCACGAGCCTTTGCTGCGCGGCGTCCGCCAAGCCCCGGCTCGACATCGTGATCCGCAACGCAATCGAGGCGGGCGAGATCCCCGGACCACGGATGCTCGCGGCCACCCCGGAGATGACCGTCTCCGGCGGCCTCGGCGACATCCGGCTGAGCCACATGCAGGACCGCCAGAGCTTCGAGATCATCTGCGACGGACCGGACGAGTTCCGGAAGGTTTCCCGCGAGATGTGCCGCGAGGGGGTCGACACCCTCAAGATCAACCCCTCCGGTGACGAGTTCGTCCCCTTCGCCAAGGCGAATCAGACGGTGATGAACGACGCGGAGGTCGGCGCGGTCGTCGAGGTCGCGCGCTCGCGCGACAAGCGGGTCGCGGCCCACGCCCGGAGCGCGGAGTCGGTCAAGATGTGCGTCCGGCACGGAGTCGAGATCGTCTATCACGCGACCCTCTGCGACGAGGAGGCGCGCGACATGCTCGAGTCGGTGAAGGACACCGTCTTCGTCGCCCCGACCCTCGGCATCACCATCGCGACCCTGTTCGAGGCGTCGGACTGGGGCATCACCGAGGAGGTCGCGACCGACCTCGGCCTCCGGCGCGAGCTCGAGATCGCGGTCGAGAACATGAAGGACCTCAAGAAACGGGGCGTGCGGGTCCTGCCGGGCGGCGACTACGGATTCGCCTGGAACCCGGTCGGGAACAACGCCCGCGACCTCGAGCACTTCGTGAACTACCTCGGATTCAGCTCCATGGACGCGATCGTCTCGGCCACGAAGCTGGGCGGCGAGATCATGATGAAGGGCGGCGAGCTCGGTCAGATCCGGAAGGGCTACCTCGCCGACCTGCTCCTGGTCGACGGGGATCCGGTGCTCGACGTCAGCATCCTCCAGGACCGGAGCCGAATGCTCGGCATCATGAAGGACGGCGCCTTTCACAAGCGCCCGCCGGCAATGGCGCGGTCGCAGCAGGCGGCGGCCTAGAAGCCGGACTTCATCCGGCGGGCGGCGGGCGGGGTCCGGCCGCCGCCCCCCGGAGGCTTTTCGCCCGGGCCCGGAATCCCCGCCTCCGATGCCGCCCCCGCGAAGCGGCCGGCGCGCCGCCGGAAACGTCCACCGGCTCTACGTCTGCACGACCTGCGTCCGCGATCTGCGGCTCGCGCCCGGCGAATCGAGCCGCGGCCAGCGGCTCGCCGACGAGCTGGAACGGCACCTCCACGGCGCGAACGGCCATGGCCCGGCCGACCCGCGGCTGCATTTTCTCAAGGTGCCCTGCCTCAACGGGTGCCTGCGCCCGTGCAACGTGGCGTTCCGCGCCTCGCGAAAGTACAACCTGCGTTTCAGCCGGCTGGGGCCGGAGGATGCGGGCGCCATTTTCGAATTCGCGCGCGCCTACCTCGAGCATTCGACGGGAGACGTGCCGGAAGACGAGTGGCCGGAGGCCCTCCGCGGCCGGCGCACGGTGCGGACGCCGCCGCCCCACCTGCTGCTCGGGAGCGGGAGCGGAGCGGACTGAGGCCTTTCGGATTCGGATTCGAACCCGCCGGACCAGTTTGCGTCTCGAATAGCGGAACTCTGGCCCGGGAAAATAGCCAATTGGCATCAGAAATCGTTGATGGACAGGAGATGCAAATCAGTATTGATAGAACAAGTCATGTGAAAACCGGCCGTCACCGAGATGGCCGGGACGTTTCGTTCCGATCATCCAGGTCGCATTCATGGTGTCGTATTTCGAGATGCCCATCGGCTTTCCTTCCACCCACTGGATAGGTGTTCGTTCAGTCGTGGGGTGACGGCGGTCGCAATTACGACCGGCCAAGCCGACCGCGGTCGATCAGGTCAAGCAAACGGTGGAGTCTCGACGACAATTTCACCCGACAGCCGAGCGACTACATGGACCACGCCCACGAAACTTCCCCATGCCGAACCGACGACGCCGGGTGGCGCTGCACACGGCCCGCCTCACGACACGCACCGACGCCAACGCCGCCGTACGGGGCGTAGTGCTGTCGGATGAGCCTTCCTCACCGCGCGATCGGCGAGGTCCGCGCCGACGCTGGGCGGCTTCCGTCCAGATCCCGATCCTCGAGGATCCGTTCTGCATGGAGCCCCCTCCCGGGAGAGCCATGAGTGAAAGGGCGCATGAGCGTCATGATGGATATACCCACAACGACGCGGCGAGTGAACACTCCGGAGGCGCCCGGGGGTGTGCATTTGGGGTGGGTTCGGGGTTAATGTACAGACCATGCCGTGGGCACACCCAAAATGAACAACTCAACCGCCCGCATCGGCTACGCCAGGGTCTCGACCGCGGACCAGAACCTCGATGCGCAGCTCGCGGCGCTTGAAGCCGCGCGCTGCACCATCGTCCGCACCGAGACCGGCGACGGCGCCACCCTCGCGGGCCGTCCCGAGCTCAAGACCATCCTCGACTTCATCCACCCCGGCGAGACGCTGGTCGTCACGCGCATCGACCGCCTCGCGCGCTCGATGCGTGATCTGCAGGTCATCGTCGCGACCCTCAAGGACAAGGGCGCCCATCTCGCGGCC
>JAPOPW010000004.1 GCA_026712715.1 Immundisolibacterales bacterium
GGTGGACATGGTGATGCCCGGGGACAACGTGCAGATGACGGCGAAGCTGATATCGCCGATCGCGATGGAAGAGGGTCTGCGGTTCGCGGTACGCGAGGGCGGACGCACCGTCGGCGCCGGCGTCGTTTCGAAGGTCATCGAGTAGAAGCTTCCAGGCCAGTAGCTCAATCGGCAGAGCAGCGGTCTCCAAAACCGCAGGTTGGGGGTTCGATTCCCTCCTGGCCTGCCAACCTCACCGATGGTCGAAGACAGGAACCGGCGCGGCAGCATGAGTGCTCGGCTCGAGAACGCGACACCTCTCGCGGACCTCCTCAAGTGGATTGTGGCGTCCGTTCTGTTCGTCGCCGCGCTTGCGGGGTTCTACCTGTTCCCGGAAGAGTCGCTCCTGCTGCGGGTCATTGGCCTGCTCGTCGTGACGGGGGCGTGCGCAGTCATCGTCTACACGACGGAGAAGGGCCGCAGCCTGTGGCTGTTCCTGCGCGACGCCCGGACGGAGGTTCGCAAGGTGGTCTGGCCGACCCGGACCGAGACCCTTCAGACCACGGGCATCGTCATCGTCATGGTGACCATCCTCGCGATCGTCATGTGGGGCTTCGACAGCCTGCTCTCGATGGCGGTCAAGTCCCTGCTCGGAACCGATTGAAGTCCGCCGGCATGCAGTGGTACGTCATACACGCCTACTCCGGGTTCGAGAACCGGGTCAAGAAGCTCCTCGAGGAACGCATCTCCCGTTCGGGCACGGTCCGCGAACAGTTCGGCAAGATCCTGGTTCCGACCGAGGAAGTGGTGGAGATGCGCTCCGGCCAGAAACGCCGCAGCGAGCGCAAGTTCTTCCCCGGCTACGTGCTGGTGGAGATGGACATGACGAACGAGTCGAGGCACATCGTCAAGGGGGTGGACAACGTTCTCGGCTTCATTTCCGGGGCTTCCGGAGAGCCGGTCCCCATCACCCCACGGGAGGTCGACCAGATCCTCGACCGGGTGCGGGAGGGCTCGGAGCAGCCGCGGCCGAAGATCCTGTTCGAGCCGGGCGAGGTGGTCCGCGTCGTCGACGGGCCGTTCAACGACTTCAACGGCGTGGTCGAAGAGGTGAACTACGAGAAGAGCCGGCTGCGGGTCGCGGTGCTCATCTTCGGCCGCTCGACCCCGGTGGAGCTCGACTTCGCACAGGTGGAGAAGGACTGAATCGATGGCGAAGAAGATCAACGCCTACATCAAGCTGCAGGTGCCGGCCGGCCAGGCCAATCCCGCGCCGCCGGTCGGGCCCGCCCTCGGCCAGCACGGCGTCAACATCATGGAATTCTGCAAGGCGTTCAACGCGGCCACCCAGGGTGCGGAGCCGGGTCTGCCGACCCCCGTGGTCATCACCGTGTATGCGGACGCGAGCTTCACGTTCATCACCAAGACTCCGCCGGCCTCGGTGCTGCTGCGCAAGGCGGCGGGAATCGACAAGGGGAGCGGCGAGCCGAACGTGAACAAGGTCGGGCGGGTCGATCACGCGGCGCTCGCCGAGATCGCGGCGGTCAAGATGCCCGATCTCAACACCCAGGACGTCGATTCGGCCATCCGGGTCATCGCGGGGACCGCCCGCAGCATGGGTATCGAGACCGAGGAAGTCTAGCGAGGCTGCGCCTCGGATTGACGGGACATGTCTGAATCCACCCCGACTCGTTCGAACGCGTCGTGCGACGTTCCCGTCGCAGGCTCGAACCGTTCGTGCATGAAACAGCTTTGCAATTCCGACCCAATCCTGAAGAACCGGCTCGCTCGAGGAGCCTGGCGAGGCTGCGCTTCGGACCGACGAGACATGTTCGAACCCGCCCGTCTTCGTCCGAAGCCCCGTCGCGCCGAACAGGGAGAAATGCAGGCATTCCTCTTGGTGGCAGCCTCGTACGCTTCGCTCCTGAAACCGGTTCGCAAACTTGACTCATCCGTAAAGATCGGGACCCCTCAAGGAGTCTGGTGACATGTCGAAACGACTTGCCGCGATTCGCGAGAAGATCGAACGAGGACGGCTCTACGAAGCGACGGAGGCGTTGGGCCTTCTCAAGGAGGGTGCGAACCCGAAGTTCGACGAGACCGTCGAGGTTGCCGTGAACCTGGGAGTCGACCCGCGCAAGTCCGATCAGATCGTGCGCGGGTCCACGGTGTTGCCGAACGGCACCGGCAAGGAGGTTCGGGTGGCCGTGTTCGCGTCCGGTCCGCGCGCGGACGAGGCGCGCGAGGCGGGCGCGGAGCTGGTGGGCCTCGAAGACATCGCGGAGAAGGTGCGCGCGGGCGAGATTGGATTCGATCTCGCGATCGCGACTCCCGATTCGATGCGGGTCGTGGGACAGCTCGGTCGCATCCTCGGGCCGCGGGGCCTGATGCCGAATCCGAAGACGGGTACGGTGACGGAGGACGTCTCGACTGCCGTCGCGAACGCCAAGGGCGGGCAGGTGCAGTACCGCACCGACCGGTCCGGGATCATCCATTGCCCAATAGGCAAACTCTCGTTCGAGACCCAGGCGCTCAACGAGAATCTTGCCGCGCTGGTCGCGCAGCTCGTGCGGGTGAAGCCCGCGGCGTCCAAGGGGGTCTACCTGCGCAAGGTGACCGTCTCCAGCACCATGGGGCCCGGCGTCGCGGTAGACAAGGCGAGTCTTTCCATCTGAGCCGAATGCCGGGCGTGGCCCCGGACGCGGACGGCGCCGGGGAGCGCCACTGACTGGGAGTGTGGATGCATGCCGCTCAGCCTGAGTGAGAAGAAGGTGGTGGTCGCCGAGGTCGCCGAGGTCGCCAAGGAGGCGACTTCCGTCGTGGCGGCGGAGTACCGAGGGCTCAACGTAGCCGAGATGACGGAGCTCAGAAGGCGGGCCCGGACGGCCGGGGTGTATGTCCGGGTCGTCCCGAACAACCTCGCGAAACGGGCCGTCGAGTCCACGGACTTCGAGTGCCTTCGCGAGGGGCTGAAGGGACCGCTGGTGCTCGCCTTCGCGCGCGACGACCCCGGATCGGCGGCGCGGGTCGTTCGCGACTACCGCAGGACCAATCAGAAGCTCGAGGTACGGCTGGTGGCGTTCGGCGGCCAGCTCGTCGATCCGGCCGATATCGACACGGTCGCGAATCTCCCCACTTGGGACGAAGCGATCGCCCGCCTGATGGCGGTTCTCAAGGCGCCCGTGACCAAGCTCGCCCGTACCCTGGCCGAGCCCCACGCAAGGCTCGTCCGGGCGATGGACGCGGTTCGACAACAGAAGGAATCGGCGGACTGAGCCGCCGGCAATTCCTGGAACCATTCAGCAACCGGCACCGAGAGCCGGACGACGGAGAGAGGAAATGGCCGTAAACAAAGAGGAACTTCTGGAAACCATCGCCAACATGACGGTGCTCGAGGTCGTCGAGCTCGTCGAAGCGATGGAGGAGAAATTCGGCGTGTCGGCGGCGATGACCGCGGTCGCGGCCGCGCCCGCCGCGGCGGCGGAGGCGGCTCCCGAGGAGGAGGAGCAGACCGAGTTCGACGTCGTGCTCACGAGCTTCGGTTCCACCAAGGTGGGCGTCATCAAGGCGGTGCGGGCCCTGACCAGTCTCGGCCTCAAGGAGGCCAAGGACCTGGTCGAGAGCGCGCCGGCCCCGATTCGCGAGGCGGTGTCGAAGGACGACGCGGAAGAGGCCCGGAAGCAGCTCGAGGAAGCCGGGGGCAGTGTGGAAGTCAGGTAGGCGAGAGCGCCGGGTCCCGACCGTCCCCGCCCCAGCCTCCGAGGTGCCCAGATGACCTATTCCTTCACCGAAAAGAAGAGAATTCGCAACGACTTCGGCAAGCGCTCGAGCATTCTCGACGTGCCGTTTCTTCTCGCGACGCAGCTCGACTCGTACCGGGATTTCCTGCAGGCGGGCATTCCCCCGCAGGAACGGCGGATGATCGGACTGCAGGCCGCGTTCGAGTCGGTGTTCCCGATCGAGAGCTACTCGGGCGATGCCCAGCTCCAGTTCCTGGAGTATCGGCTCGAGGATCCGCTCTTCGACGTGAAGGAATGTCAGGTAAGGGGTCTCACCTATGCTGCGGCGCTGCGCGTGCGCTTGCGGCTCGCGCTCTTCGAAAAGGAGCGCACGAGCCGGGACCCCAGTCCCCGGGTCATGGTCGAGCAGGAGGTGTACATGGGCGAGATTCCGCTCATGACCGACTCCGGCACGCTCGTGATCAACGGTACGGAGCGGGTCATCGTGTCCCAGCTCCACCGTTCCCCGGGAGTGTTCTTCGAGCACGACAAGGGCAAGACCCACTCCTCCGGCAAGCTGCTGTTCTCGGCGCGGGTCATACCGTACCGCGGTTCGTGGCTCGATTTCGAGTTCGATCCGAAGGACCTCGTGTTCGTGCGCATCGACCGGCGGCGCAAGCTCCCGGCAACCGTGCTGCTCCGGGCGCTCGAGGTCAAGAAGAAGGACAAGGACGGCCGGGAGCGATGGGAGCCCTATTTCGAGGGCAATGGCGAGATCCTCGACGTCTTCTTCAAGACCGATCGTTTCGAGCTGAGCGCAAGGCAGCTTCGGGTTCTCCTCGTGCCGGATCGGTGGCGCGGCGAGACGGCGCCGTTCGACCTCGTCGACAAGGAAGGCAACGTCATCGTCGAGGAAGGGCGGCGGGTCAACTCCCGACACGTCACCCGGCTCAACGCGGCGCAGGAGGCCGGCCTGCGTTCTCTGGCCGTGCCGGACGACTACGGCACCGGCAAGGTGCTCGCCCGCGACGTGGTGAACCGGGAGACCGGCGAGGTGCTCGCGCAGGCGAACGAGGTAGTGACTCCGGATACCCTCGCGAAGTTCCGCGAGGAGGGCGTCCGCCGCTTCGACGTCCTTTACGTGAACGACGTCGACGAGGGCCCCTACCTCTCGGAGACCCTTCGTCAGGACCTCACGAACTCCAATCTCGAGGCGCAGGTCGAGATCTACCGGATGATGCGTCCCGGCGAGCCTCCCACGAAGGACGCCGCGCAGTCCATGTTCCGGAACCTGTTCTCCAACTCCGAACGCTACGACCTTTCCGCCGTCGGCCGGATGAAGTTCAACCGCCGGATCGGGCGCCAGGAGTCGACCGGAGCGCGGGTGCTCGAGCCCCAGGACATCGTCGACGTGCTCAAGGCGCTCATCGAGATCAGGAACGGCCGCGGTCAGGTGGACGACATCGACCATCTCGGAAACCGGCGCATCCGCAGCGTCGGCGAGATGGCGGAGAACCAGTTCCGCATCGGACTCGTGCGCGTCGAGCGCGCGGTGCGCGAACGGCTGAGCCTGTCCGAAACCGACGACCTCATGCCGCAGGAGCTCATCAACGCGAAGCCCGTTTCGGCGGTGGTCAAGGAGTTCTTCGGCTCGAGCCAGCTCTCGCAGTTCATGGACCAGAACAACCCGTTGTCGGAGGTCACGCACAAGCGGCGCATCTCCGCCCTCGGGCCCGGGGGCCTCACCCGTGAACGGGCCGGATTCGAGGTCCGCGACGTCCATCCGACCCACTACGGACGGGTGTGCCCCATCGAGACGCCGGAAGGGCCGAACATCGGGCTCATCAACTCGCTGGCAGTGTATGCCCGCACCAACGAATACGGCTTCATCGAGACTCCGTACCGAAAGGTCGCGGACGGCCGGGTGACCGACGAGATCGAGTACCTGTCCGCGATCGAGGAAGGTCAGTTCGTCATCGCCCGGGCCAACGCGTCGCTCGACGAGCAGGGGGGCTTCATCGAAGACCTCGTGACGTGCCGGCACCGCAACGAGTTCATGCTGACCTCGCCCGACCGGGTGGAGTACATGGACGTCTCGCCGCGGCAGATCGTCTCGGTGGCCGCGGCGCTGATCCCGTTCCTGGAGCACGACGACGCGAACCGTGCCCTCATGGGATCGAACATGCAGCGTCAGGCGGTGCCGACCCTGCGCGCGGAAAAGCCGCTCGTGGGGACCGGCATGGAAAGGGTCGTCGCCCGCGATTCCGGGGTCACGGTCATCGCGAAACGCGGTGGTGTGGTCGATTCGGTGGACGCATCCCGGATCGTGGTGCGGGTAAGCGATGACGAGGCGGAGGCCGGACAGGCCGGCGTCAGCATCTACAACCTCACCAAGTATCAGCGCTCGAACCAGAATACGTGCATCAACCAGCGTCCCCTGGTCCGCACCGGGGACGTCATCGCCGAGGGTGACGTGCTCGCCGACGGCCCTTCCACCGATCTCGGGGAGCTCGCCCTCGGACAGAACGTGCTGGTCGCGTTCATGCCGTGGAACGGCTACAACTTCGAGGACTCGATCCTCATCTCGGAGCGGGTCGTTCAGGAGGATCGCTTCACCACCATCCACATCGAGGAGCTGGTGTGCGTCGCGCGCGACACCAAGCTCGGGATCGAGGAGATCACCTCCGACATCCCGAACGTGAGCGAGGGAGCGCTGTCGAAGCTCGACGAGTCGGGAATCGTGTTCGTGGGCGCCACCGTGGCGGCCGGCGACATCCTGGTCGGCAAGGTCACCCCGAAGGGGGAGACGCAGCTCACCCCGGAGGAGAAGCTGCTGCGCGCCATCTTCGGCGAGAAGGCGTCCGACGTGAAGGACACCTCGCTCCGGGTCCCTTCGGGAATGAACGGAACCGTCATCGACGTGCAGGTGTTCACGCGTGACGGAATCGAGAAGGACGACCGGGCCAAGGATATCGAGGAGATGGAGCTGGAGGGGATCCGGAAGGACCTCCAGGATCAGCTCCGAATCGTCGAGCAGGACACGTATCAGCGCCTCGAGGCGCTGCTGACCGGCAAGGTCGCCGAAGGCGGG
This sequence comes from Immundisolibacterales bacterium, assembly GCA_026712715.1. Classification (GTDB taxonomy): domain Bacteria; phylum Pseudomonadota; class Gammaproteobacteria; order HK1; family HK1; genus JAJDXW01. The sequence goes on from JAPOPW010000004.1 coordinate 6,790, forward strand.
CCGAACGGCCTCGAGGCGGGCTCGCGGGTGCGCGCGTCCTACCTGGAGGGTCTTGCGCGCGACCGGTGGTTCGAGATCCGCATGCGAAGCGAGAGCGCCAATCGGCAGCTCGAGCTTGCGGACAAGCAGCTCTGCGAGCTGCGCGAGACCCTGGACGGCCGGTTCAAGGAGAAGCGCGAGAAGCTCACGTCGGGCGACGACCTGGCTCCCGGGGTGCTCAAGATGGTCAAGGTCTACCTGGCCGTCAAGCGCCGCGTCCAGCCCGGCGACAAGATGGCCGGCCGGCACGGGAACAAGGGCGTCATCTCGATGATCGTCCCGGTCGAGGACATGCCGCACATGGAGGACGGCACCCCGGTCGACATCGTGCTGAATCCGCTCGGCGTTCCGTCCCGCATGAACGTCGGACAGGTGCTCGAGACCCATCTCGGCTGGGCTTCCCACGAGCTCGGACGGCGTCTCGGGCAGATGCTCGACGCGCAAGAGCCCGCACCCGGGGTCCGCGAGTACCTGGACCGGGTCTACTCGGTGGGGGGCAAGCGCGAAACGCTCGACCCCCTCGATGACGAGGAGCTGCTCGAGCTCGCGGCAAACCTTCGCGGCGGGATCCCGATGTCGACCCCGGTCTTCGACGGCGCGAGCGAAGACGAGATCAAGGAGCTGCTGAAGCTCGCCGAGCTGCCCGTCGCCGGCAAGACGCGCCTCATCGACGGTCGAACGGGCGAGGCGTTCGACCAGGAGGTCACCGTCGGCTACATGTACATGCTGAAGCTCAACCATCTCGTCGACGACAAGATGCACGCCCGCTCGACGGGGCCCTACAGCCTCGTGACGCAGCAGCCTCTCGGCGGCAAGGCCCAGTTCGGAGGGCAGCGGTTCGGCGAGATGGAGGTGTGGGCGCTCGAAGCGTACGGAGCGTCGCACAGCTTGCGCGAGATGCTGACCGTGAAGTCGGACGACGTGACCGGCCGTACCGTCATGTACAAGCACATCGTCGATGGCGACCATCGCATGGATGCGGGGGTGCCGGAGTCCTTCAACGTCCTGATGAAGGAGATCCGATCGCTCGGCATCGACATCGAGTTCAGACGCAACCGATCGGCGGAGCAGCCGGTCCGGCCGCTCGAGAACATAGGAGGGCCCTTCAGAGGATCGTGAGACCGACGGAGCGCGCGGACAGCGCGACGGATCCAGCAAGGGCCATGGGAGACGTGACGTGAGAGATCTGGTCAACCTTTACCAGCAGCAGTTCGGCGGCGAGAGCTTCGAGGCGATCCGGATCGGGCTCGCTTCGCCGGAGAAGGTCCGGTCGTGGTCGTATGGCGAGGTCAAGAAGCCGGAGACCATCAACTACCGCACCTTCAAACCCGAACGGGACGGGCTGTTCTGCGCCAAGATCTTCGGCCCGGTCAAGGACTACGAGTGCCTGTGCGGGAAGTACAAGCGTCTCAAGCATCGCGGCGTGGTGTGCGAGAAGTGCGGGGTCGAGGTCGCGCTCGCCAAGGTCCGCCGGGAGCGAATGGGCCATATCGAGCTCGCGAGCCCGGTAGCGCACATCTGGTATCTCAAGTCGCTGCCCTCGCGCATCGGGCTGGTCCTCGACATGACCCTGCGCGAAATCGAGCGGGCGCTCTATTTCGAGGCCTACGTGGTGGTGGAGCCGGGGATGACCGACCTCGAGCGTGGCCAGCTCCTCACCGACGAGATGTACCACGAGGCGCTCGAGCAGTACGGCGACGAGTTCGACGCGCGCATGGGAGCGGAGGCGATCCGCGAGCTCCTGCGCACCACCGACCTCACGGTGGAGATCGAGAACGTGCGCGCGGAGCTCGAGACGACGGGGTCCGAGGCCCGCACGAAGAAGCTCACGAAGCGGCTCAAGCTTCTCGAAGGATTCAAGAGCTCCGGCAACCGCCCGGAATGGATGGTGCTCAGGGTCCTGCCCGTGCTGCCGCCCGAGCTCAGGCCTCTGGTGCCGCTCGAGGGCGGCCGTTTCGCCACTTCGGACCTGAACGACCTGTACCGGCGGGTAATCAATCGCAACAATCGGCTCAAGCGCCTGCTCGACCTCAACGCGCCCGAGATCATCGTGCGCAACGAGAAGCGGATGCTGCAGGAGGCGGTCGACGCGCTGCTCGACAATGGCCGCCGCGGGCGCGCCATTACCGGGTCCAACAAGCGCGCCCTCAAGTCGCTGGCCGACATGATCAAGGGCAAGCAGGGACGCTTCCGGCAGAATCTCCTCGGCAAGCGGGTCGACTACTCGGGACGTTCCGTGATCGTGGTCGGCCCCACCCTGAAGCTGCACCAGTGCGGACTTCCCAAGAAGATGGCGCTCGAGCTGTTTCGCCCCTTCGTGTACGGGAAGCTCGAGATGCGCGGCCTCGCCACCACCATCAAGGCGGCGAAGAAGCTCGTCGAGCGGGAAGGCCCGGAGGTGTGGGACATCCTCGAGGAGGTGATCCGCGAGCACCCGGTCATGCTCAATCGCGCGCCTACCCTGCATCGTCTCGGCATCCAGGCATTCGAGCCCGTTCTCATCGAAGGGAAGGCAATCCAGCTCCATCCGCTGGTCTGCACCGCGTTCAACGCCGACTTCGACGGTGACCAGATGGCGGTCCACGTGCCGCTCTCGATCGAGGCGCAGCTCGAGGCGCGCACCTTGATGATGTCCACCAACAACATCCTCTCCCCGGCGCATGGGGCGCCCATCATCGTTCCCACCCAGGACGTGGTGCTGGGGCTCTACTACATGACCCGGGACCGCGCCGACGCGAAGGGCACGGGGTCGGTGTTCTCGGATTCCGCCGAGGTGCACCGCGCGTTCGAGGCCAAGGTGGTCGACCTTCACGCCCGTATCCGGGTCCGGGTCCGGGAGGCGGAGGAGGACGGCGGAGAGCGCCGCACCCTGTTCGAGACGACGGTCGGACGCAGCCTGCTCTACGACCTGGTGCCCCCCGGCATCCCCTTCGAGGCGGTCAACCAGGTCATGAACAAGCGGGCCATCTCGGATCTCATCGACATCTGCTACCGCCAGGTGGGTCTGAAGGAGACGGTCGTCTTCGCCGACCAGCTCATGTACACGGGGTTCAGCTACGCGACCAGGGCGGGGCTGTCGATCGGCGTGGAGGACATGGAGATCCCGCAGGAGAAGCGGACGATCCTCGCCAAGGCCGATACCGAGGTGAAGGAGGTCGAGGAGCAGTTTCGTTCCGGATTCCTCACCAACGGCGAGCGCTACAACAAGGTGGTCGACATCTGGTCGCAGACCAACGACGACGTCGCCGGCGCGATGATGGACAAGCTCGGGTTCGAAGCGGTCCGCAACGTCGATGGCGGGAGTGTCCGGCAGCCGTCGTTCAACCCCATCTTCATGATGGCGGACTCCGGGGCGCGGGGCTCGGCGGCTCAGATCCGACAGCTCGCCGGGATGCGCGGCCTCATGGCCAAGCCGGACGGCTCCATCATCGAGACCCCGATCAAGTCCAATTTCCGCGAGGGTCTGGACGTACTCCAGTACTTCATTTCCACCCACGGCGCGCGCAAGGGTCTCGCCGACACCGCGCTCAAGACCGCGAACTCGGGCTATCTGACCCGCCGGCTGGTGGACGTCGCCCAGGACCTGGTGGTGACCGAGATGGACTGCGGTACCCGCGAAGGGCTCCTCATCACGCCGCTCATCGAGGGCGGGAACGTGGTGGCACCGCTGCGGGAAAGGGTGCTCGGGCGGGTTGCGGCGGCCGAGATCCGCGGCATCACGGACACCGGCGAAGAGCTGATCATTCCCGCCGGTACCCTGCTCGACGAGCAGCGGGTCGAGCAGCTCGATCGGTACGGGATCGAGGAGGTGTTCGCCCGATCGCCCATCACCTGCGGGACGCGGTTCGGGATCTGCGCGAATTGCTACGGGCGGGATCTGGCGCGCGGGGAGATCGTGAATCTCGGCGAGTCGGTCGGCGTGGTGGCCGCGCAGTCCATCGGCGAGCCGGGCACGCAGCTCACGATGCGCACCTTCCACATCGGAGGTGCCGCTTCGCGGGAGGCGGCGGCGGACAACATTTCGGTCAAGATCGGCGGCACGGCGAGGCTCCAGAACGTGCGCCTCGTGGCGCGCACCGACGGGACCCACGTCGCGGTTTCGCGCTCCGGGGAATTTGCCGTCCTCGACGCGAACGGACGCGAGCGCGAACGGCACAAGGTTCCCTACGGGACCGTGCTTTCCGTCGCCGACGGAGATGTGGTCGAGCCCGGTCAGGTGGCCGCGACCTGGGACCCGCACACCCACCCGGTGATCAGCGAGGTGGCCGGCCAGGTACGGTTCCGGGATGTCGTCGACGGAGTGTCCGTGCAGCGCCAGATCGACGAGCTGACCGGCTTCGAGAGCCTTCAGGTGCTGGACGTCAAACAGCGCAGCGCGGCCGGTGCGGATCTGCGTCCGACCGTGCTCCTGGTGAACGATGACGAAAAGGAGCTGACCCTTCCCGGGACCGAGATTCCGGCTCAGTACGCACTGCCCGCCGGGGCGATGCTCAATATCGCCGACACGGCCCGGATCGAGGTGGGAGACGTGATCGCCCGACTGCCCCAGGAATCTTCCAAGACCCGGGACATCACCGGCGGCCTGCCGCGGGTTGCGGACCTCTTCGAGGCCCGTCGACCCAAGGAGTCGTCGATCCTCGCCGAGCAGAGCGGGGTGGTGAGCTTCGGCCGGGAGACCAAGGGGAAGCAGCGCATCGTCATTACCGACGACGAGGGTCGCAGCCACGAGACCCTGGTTCCCAAGTGGCGCAACATCCTCGTCTTCGAAGGCGAGCATGTCGAGCTCGGCGAGACCATCGTGGACGGCAGCCCCAGCGCCCACGACATTCTGCGGCTTCTCGGCGTCAGCGCTCTCGCGAACTACGTCGTCAACGAGGTGCAGGAGGTCTATCGCCTGCAGGGCGTGAAGATCAACGACAAGCACATCGAGGTGATCGTCCGCCAGATGCTGCGCAAGGCGGAGGTCGTCGAGGCGGGCGATTCCGGCCTGGTGCCCGGCGAGCAGATCGACCGGTCCCGGATCCTCGGCATCAACGAGGCCATCGCGGCCGAGGGTGGCGCGCCGGCGGCCTGGCAGCCCCTGCTGCTCGGGATAACGAAGGCTTCGCTCTCGACGGACAGCTTCATTTCCGCCGCGTCGTTCCAGGAAACCACCCGGGTGCTCACGGAAGCGTCGGTGAGCGGCCGGATCGACGACTTGCGCGGACTCAAGGAGAACGTCATCGTCGGGCGCCTGATCCCGGCCGGTACCGGCTTCGTCGAGCACCGGGAGGCGGAGCTCGAACTGGAAATGTCGGACGAGGACGACATCAAGGCGCGGTACGCGGAAGCCGAGGCGGAGGTTGCACGCGAGTGGGCGTCGGTCACCACCGAGACTGGCGAAACGGTGCCCTGAATCGAGAGCAAACCCGGGACAAATCGAAGGGAGAACACGCTCTTTGGTTGACATGAGCCCGGCGGGTCTCTAGACTCGTCGGGCTTTACGACAGGCCGGATTTCCAGCCAGTCACTTTTTTTCCTGGTCTTCATCTTTCGACTTGACTCACGTCGGCGAAAGGGGGGGCTATCGTCTTCGGAAACCGGGCGAATGGCCACTATCAACCAACTCGTACGAAAGCCGCGCAAGCGGCAGACGAAGAAGACCAGCGTTCCGGCTCTTCAGGGCGGTCCTCAGAAACGGGGGGTGTGCACGCGGGTCTACACGACCACTCCGAAGAAGCCCAACTCCGCCTTGCGCAAGGTCGCGAGGGTGCGTCTGACCAACGGAATGGAAGTCACCACGTACATCGGAGGAGAGGGCCACAACCTTCAGGAGCATTCGGTGATTCTCATCCGGGGGGGAAGGGTCAAGGACCTTCCCGGTGTGCGTTACCACACCGTGCGCGGCACGCTCGACGCCTCCGGGGTCGCAACCCGGCGCCAGGGGCGTTCGAAGTACGGCGCCAAGCGGCCGAGGAGCTAACGATGCCGCGCAGAAGGGTCGCCGCCCAACGGGTCATCCTTCCCGACCCGAAGTACAAGGACGAGTCCGTCGCGAAGTTCATCAACACCTTGATGCTGAACGGCAAGAAGTCGATTGCGGAGCGGGTGATGTACCGCGCGCTCGACCAGGTGGCGAGGCGCACAAAGAAGGATCCGATCACGGTCTTCGAAGAGGCGCTCGAGAACGTGCGGCCCCAGGTGGAAGTGAGGTCCCGGCGGGTCGGCGGCGCGACGTATCAGGTCCCGGTCGAGGTGCGGCCGGTACGCCGGAGCGCGCTCGCGATGCGATGGCTCGTGGACTCCGCCCGCAAGCGCAGCGAGAAATCCATGGACCTTCGCCTTGCCGGCGAATTGGTCGAGGCGTCCGAGAACCGCGGCACGGCGGCCAAGAAGCGCGAAGACACCCACCGGATGGCGGAAGCCAACAAGGCGTTTGCGCACTACCGCTGGTAGTCCACCGGCCCGCCCAGATACTGTTGGAACCATCAAGATGAGCTCGGTCGCAAAGCAGATCAATCTCGGAGCCGGCCAGCGCACGACCCCGATCGAGCGCTACCGGAACATCGGCATCATGGCCCACATCGATGCCGGCAAGACCACGACGACCGAGCGCATCCTCTATTACACGGGGGTCTCCCACAAGCTGGGTGAAGTGCACGACGGCGCGGCGGTGATGGACTGGATGGTCCAGGAGCAGGAGCGCGGCATCACGATTACCTCCGCCGCCACGACCTGCTTCTGGTCGGGCATGACCGGCCAGCACCCGGGCTACCGGATCAACATCATCGATACCCCCGGACACGTGGACTTCACGATCGAGGTCGAGCGGTCGCTGCGTGTTCTCGACGGAGCCGTTGCGGTGTTCTGCGCGGTGGGCGGCGTCGAGCCCCAGTCGGAGACGGTCTGGCGGCAGGCGGATCGCTACCGGGTGCCGCGGGTCGCGTTCGTCAACAAGATGGACCGTGCCGGAGCGGACTTCGACCGGGTGGTGGAGCAGGTTCGCGACCGTCTCCGCGCGGTTCCGGTACCCGTGCAGATGCCGATCGGCGCCGAGGACTCCTTTGCCGGGGTAATCGACCTCGTTCGCATGCGCTCGATCCGGTGGGACGGCACCGGACTTGGGGCCGCCTTCGACGTCGGCGAAGTGCCCAAGCAGCTCCAGGAAGAGGCCGAACGCCGCCGCGAGCAGCTCGTCGAGGCGGCGGCGGAGGCGGACGACGACCTCATGGAGCGCTATCTGGAAACGGGGGAGCTTTCGGCGGACGAGGTCCGCCGCGGGCTGCGAGCCCGGACCCTCGCCAACGAAGTGGTCCCCGTCCTGTGCGGTGCGGCCTTCAAGAACAAGGGGGTTCAACCCCTGCTGGACGCAGTCGTCGAATTCCTTCCGGCGCCCGATGAAGTTCCTCCAATCCGCGGAATCGTGGAGTCGGGGAGTGCGCAGGAGGAACGTTGCGCCTCGGACGGCGAGCCGTTCGCGGCGCTTGCGTTCAAGATCGCGACCGACCCCTACGTCGGCACGCTGACCTTCTTCCGGGTCTATTCCGGCGTGCTCGAGTCCGGAGACCGGGTCTACAACCCCATCAAGCGCCGCTCCGAACGCATCGGCCGCATCCTCCAGATGCATGCCAACCACCGCGAGGAGATCCCGGAGGTCCGAGCCGGCGACATCGCGGCCGCGGTGGGCCTGAAGTCCGTCGCCACCGGCGAGACCCTGTGCGAGCAGCGGTCCGCCATCACCCTCGAGCGGATGGAATTCCCCGATCCCGTGATCGCGGTCGCGGTCGAGCCCAGGACCAAGGCGGACCAGGATCGGATGGGGGTCGCGCTCGGCAAGCTCGCCAAGGAGGATCCTTCGTTCCGGGTGACGAGCGACGAGGAGTCGGGTCAGACGATCATTTCGGGCATGGGTGAACTGCACCTTGAGATCATCGTGGACCGTCTCCGGCGCGAGTTCGGCGTCGACGCGAACGTGGGACGACCCCAGGTGGCCTACCGCGAGACCATCCGCAAGCGCATCGAGCAGGAGAACCGCTTCGTCCGCCAGACCGGCGGCCGCGGTCAGTACGGTCATGTCTTCCTGCGCATCGAGCCGACCGAGCCCGGCACCGGGTTCGAGTTCGCGGACGAGATCGTGGGCGGCGTCATTCCGCGCGAGTACATCCCGGCCGTGCGCCGCGGGGTCGAGGAGCAGATGAAGAACGGCGTCCTCGCCGGATTCCCGGTGGTGGATGTGCGGGTGACCCTGTACGACGGTTCTCACCATGAGGTGGACTCGAGCGAGGTCGCCTTCCGGGTCGCGGCGACGAATGCGTTCCGGGACGGAACGCGGCGGGCGAAGCCGGTGATCCTCGAGCCGATGATGAAGGTGGATGTCGTCACTCCCAATGAGCACATGGGCGACGTGATGGGCGATATCAGCCGGCGGCGGGGAACCGTGCAGGGCATGGAGGAGTCGGCGAGCGGTCAGACCATCCGGGCCGAAGTTCCTCTCGCCGAGATGTTCGGATACGCGACCGATCTCCGGTCCCTTACCCAGGGGCGGGCGACGTTCAACATGGAGTTCCGGCGCTATCTCGAGGCGCCCGTCTCGGTGGCGGAAGCCATCATTCAGCACAATCACTAGTCAATTCCGGGGAGATTGAGAGTTGGCCAAGGCGAAATTCGAGCGTACGAAGCCGCACGTGAACGTGGGGACGATCGGGCATGTGGATCACGGCAAGACGACGCTGACGGCAGCGATCACGCGAGTGATGGCATCGCGTCACGGAGGTGACGTGAAGGATTTCGACGAGATTGACAACGCGCCGGAGGAGAAGGCGCGCGGGATCACGATCGCGACGGCGCACGTGGAGTACGAGAGTCCGGGTCGTCACTAC
>JAPOPW010000003.1 GCA_026712715.1 Immundisolibacterales bacterium
CAGATCGAGAGCGGCCTCGTGCACCGACGCCAGCACCTCGCTCTCACACCGCTTGGTCATCGCATTCCACCTCGATAATCGCGCCAGTGCTTTGCGCTGCCGCGAGACCCGCCGCGTCCAGCGCCAGATACTCGTTTGCCAGCGACCGCAACCCCGAAAGCTCCTTTCGCCGAAGGTTCTCCCGATCGCTCTTGGCGAACCCTTGGACGATGAACGCCCGTTCCCCGCGGCGAAACACCACGATCGTGCGGAACCCGCCGGACCGCCCCCGTCCGCGCCGGGCGACGCGCTGCTTGATGACGCCGCCGCCCAGGTCGGCGTCGACCAGGCCCCTCGCGGCGCGCTGTCGGCCAGCCGCCGTCCCCCCGTTCAGCCGCCGGACGGCACTAGGTCCACGGTCAGCCGCGTTCCGGTCGCCTCGGCGTAGCGGCGCAGCGTAGCGAAGGACGGCGACACCCGCCCGCCCTCCAGCCGCGCGACCGCGGACTGCGTCGTGCCGAGCCGCTGGGCAAGCTCCGCCTGCGTCAGCTTCGCCGCCGTGCGGGCGCGCACCAACGCCTCGATCAGCGCATACTCCTCGTCGATGCGCGCATATTCCTCGCGGAACGCGGAGTCCTCCATGAAGCGCGCCTTCAAATCTTTCAGCTTCGTCATGGCGTCACCTGCCTCATCCGTTCCCGGGCGGTCGCGAGCGCCCGGCGCGGCGTCCTGCGCGATTTCTTCGCGAACACGTGCAGCACCACCGCCCGCCGGCCCGCCGCCGTCACGTAGATTCTCCGTGCGATGCCTCCTTCGGCCCGCACCCGCAGCTCCCACAGTTTGCCGTCGAGATGCCTGACGTGCGGGGCGCGAAGCACCTCCAGGACGACAATCTCCACGACCTCCAGCAATCGGATCAGCCGTGCGCGCAACACCACCGGCAGGGCCTCGATTTCGGCCTCGACGGCCGAGACCGTTTCGACCGTCCAGTTCATGGCGATCATATAGCGTATCCGCTATAGACCCGCAAGCGCCGCGGCCTCCCTTCCGGCATCGGGTCGCCGGTCGCGCCGCCGTCCGCATGGTGCCGGCGGTGTGGCGAATCCGCCCCCGGCCTGCCGCCTCCGCGCATCCCGGCCACTGGCGCCACCACCGTGCTCCGCGCCGCCGAGAGGTGGAGTTTGGCCGGAAGCGGGGCGGCAGGCCGGGTGTCCGGGCGAGAGGGAACCACCGCCGTGACCCACCACCGGTCAGTGACCGCCCATATGGAGCCATTCCGTATTCGCCTCAATGGCGCCACCCGATGTTCGGGTTAATGGCGCCAGGCGATGTTCGCCTTCCCGGAACCGCCCGAAGACGCTCTTGAAGCCGATCCCCATGAATCCAACGGAGGCGGCACCCTTGGTCGAGCGGAAGACCTTCGACAGTCCGTCGACATTTTCTTCTTCAATCGGACTCTGTCCGTCGTGCCGAACGGTCAAGGTCTCGGCATCGTCCGACAGCCGGAACGCGATGGAGCCGGCACCAGCATCCAGCGCGTTCTGCACCAGCTCGAATACGTAGATCCAACTATGCTCGAAGGTCAGCTCGAATGCGCGCATCGCCGTTCGGCCGTCCTGCGTTCCGTAGAACTCTTCGTTGTCGCGAGCGAGTGGCTCGACGAATTCTCTTCGTATCATTTCTGCACGGCTTCTCTTGTTGATGGCGGCGTAAAGCGCCGCCTCCATGACCGAATGCGGCGTATGGGTCTGTCCGGCCGCCCATTCGCAGGGAGGCCGGGTAGGAGGGGCTCGGGTAGGGCTCGGTAACGACCCCTCCTACCCGACTCCGCGGAAGCTCGACCGAGAGCCGAAGTGAGTTTATAACTAACTGATACAAAACATATTATTTCGTTTAAACCGAAGCTCTTCCCCACGAACTTGCCAACCTGGACTGACTGGCGATCCGTGGGCGAGTCGGAGCTGGCTCGGGGTCGGGAAAGGCGACAAGCGCAGGGTCGCGGTAACCGTTCGGCGAAGCCGTGCCAGTTCGGGCCGACGGCGGCAGTGAACGACCGCGCTGGCCAGATACCCCTCGACCGCACGCCGTGATCTCCCGCGTGAGCCGGAGGGTCCCACGGCTTCGCCGGACGGTTACTCACGGACCGCGCCTTCTGAGGACGCGCCCTGCGGTTCACGTTCGACTCGCGTCGCGCGAGAAAGTTCCCACTCGAGATCCGCACCGGGTGCGACACTCGATGGGCTCTGACGGACCCATCCTGTCGACCTGGTCGCCGACCGACCCGGGATCGATTCCGGACCGGAATCTGACTTGAGTCTCCATTCACTGGAACGAATAGGGTCGGGACCTCGGATGCGCGCATGAACTTGCTCGCGTGGACGAGGAGGTAAATCGGCCGTAGACACGACGGTTCCCGACGGTCGGTCACCGTGCAGGGACCGGGGCGGACGAGAGGAACTCGGGCGACGTTCGGTTGTCCACATGCTGGATGCGGATTCGTCGACAACAGGGGGAAATCGAAGCATGAGGAACGACACGAACAGCAGCAAATCCGGCAACACGCTGATGAAGTACGGGATGTGGGCTTGTTGCGCGGTCATGCTCCTGCCCGTCGTGTGGTATTTCGCGGCGGAGGGCACGTACGGCGGCCTGACAGGAAAAATCGCAGCGTTTGCCCCACTTCTTCTCTGTGTCGGAGCGCACTTGCTCATGTTCACGCTGATGGGCAAGTCCTGTCACGGCGAGTCCCACGACGCGAGGACCGCCGACGCCAGGACCGCGGACGAGCGAATCGGCGATGCACGGCGTGGCGGAACCGCGCGCGCCGTGAAGTGAGCCGATTTCCGGCTGTCGCGGTTCGATATCCCACCGTGTGCGCCTTCGGGCGGAGATCCTCTCCCTTCGAACCGTCGCAGAGCGCCTGGACGCGTGGATTGCGTGGAACGGGGACGGCATTCCTCCGCGGGCACCTGGAGGACGGTCGCGAGCGAGATGGGAACGAGTCCCGAGGCGCTCTACCGGGAACTCGCCAGGCGTCGCAGGGCACAATCTCCCGCGTGACAATGCGTGACCGAACTTCGACCGAGGTGCGCTGCGTGCCCAATTCCAGGCGAAGGTTTCTGAGCGGTGCCGCCGCCCTCGCAGTCTTCGCACGAGCGGGAGGCTGGGCCGCTGCGGCGTGCGGCGCGGACGCTGACGGAGAGCTGCTCCACGCAAGTCCCGGTACCGCCCGACTCGCGCCTCCCGGCTACCCCGAAACGCCGATTTGGGGCTACGAAGGTCAGGTCCCGGGACCCATCATTCGTCTCCGGCTGCCCGATACTGGAACAACTCCTCGCGGACTCCGACGCGTAGACCTCCCGCGTCGCGTACTTTCTCCACGTTGACCTTCCACCGGGGGAAGGCAATACGGTGCCGACCATCACCCGAAGTCACGGGCGAGGAGCCCGCCCTTGTCTTTTCTTCCGGCCGACGAGGTCGTCAATGGCTTTCCTCAGCTGTTCACCGTGCCGGGCTCCCCCGACCGGCACACGAGCTTGGTCCGGCGGCAGCTGGGAGAGGTGAGGTGAGGTGAGCGCCGACCGCCAGCCACCGAGCACGGTCCTCGCCATATCGTCGGCGACGACGTGCGGGGCGAACGCTCCCGGTCGATTCGAGTGTGCTACATGATCGCGGAGCTGGGTCACTTCTCTCTCATCCTCGCGCTCCTGACGGCGTTCACTCTTGCCACGATGCCTTTCATCGGGGCGCTGCGGCGGGACCCGCGCTGGATGGCGCTCGCTCCGAGCGCCGCCGCGGGACTCTTCGTGTTCCATCTCCTCGCGTTCGCGTGCCTCACCTGGGCCTTCGTGGTGAACGACTTCTCGGTCCTTTATGTCGCTACCAACTCGAATGCGCTCCTTCCCCTTCACTATCGGTTCGGCGCCGTGTGGGGCGCGCACGAGGGATCGCTTCTTCTGTGGTCGCTCATCCTCAGCGCGTGGACGCTCGCAGTTGCCGTGAGAAGCCGAAGCCTTCCGGGCGAAGTCTCGGCCCGGGTGCTTTCAGTACTCGGATTCATCGCGGTCGGGTTCCTTTGCTTCATGCTGTTCACCTCGAACCCGTTTGCCCGCCTCATGCCCCCCGCCATCACGGGGCGCGATCTCAATCCGCTCCTTCAGGACATCGGACTCATTGTCCACCCTCCGATCCTCTACATGGGTTACGTGGGGCTCGCGGTCCCCTTCGCATTCGCGGTCGCGGCCCTCGCGGAGGGCCGGGTCGACGCCGCCTGGCTCCGCTGGACCCGCCCCTGGACGACCGTCGCCTGGACCTTCCTCACCCTGGGCATCGCGGGCGGCAGCTGGTGGGCGTACTACGAGCTCGGGTGGGGCGGCTGGTGGTTCTGGGACCCGGTGGAGAACGCGTCGTTCATCCCGTGGCTCGTCGCGACTGCCCTCATCCACTCGCTCGCCGTCTCCGAGCAACGAGACGCGTTCAAGGCGTGGACCGTGCTGCTCGCAATCTTCGGATTCTCCCTGAGTCTCCTCGGCACGTTCATCGTGCGCTCCGGCGTGCTCGTATCCGTGCACGCCTTCGCGACCGACCCCGCTCGCGGCGTCTTCGTGCTCGCGTTCCTGGGACTCGTGGTGGGCACCGCCCTGGCTCTCTACGCTTGGCGGGCAGGGCAGATAGCCGGAGGCGACCACTTTGCCTTGTGCTCCCGCGAGACGCTTCTCCTCGCCAACAACGTCCTGCTCACCACCGCAGCCGCCACCGTGCTTCTCGGCACCCTCTATCCGCTGCTGATGGAGGGCCTTGGGCTGGGTCAGATCTCCGTCGGAAGGCCGTACTTCGATCGGACCTTTGTCCCCCTCATGGTTCCTCTTGCGCTCCTTCTCGGCACCGGAATGCTCGCCCGCTGGAAGCGTGACACCCCGGTTCGGATTGCCCGGCTTCTTGCGGTCGCCCTGGCGGCTGCGCTCGCCGGTGCATTGACCGCGGCAGTGCTTGCGAATTCCATTGCCGCAGCCCTCGGTGCGGGTCTCGCCATCTGGATCGTGTGCTCCACGGTCCGTACCCTCGCCCAGCGGGTGCGCCGCCCCCGGGACCTCCTTCGCCTGCCCCGTGGATGGGCAGGCATGAGCCTCGCTCATCTCGGATTCGCCGTTTCGCTCGCGGGGATCTGCTTCGTGAGCGTGCTCGAAGCGGAACGGATCGAGCGTCTTGCACCCGGCGATTCCGTCACGGTCGCCGGATACGAATTCCGATTCAAGGGTGTCCGGGACGTGACCGGACCGAACTACCGGGCCTTGCGGGGCGAAATCGACGTGTTCCGGAACGGACAGCGCATGGCGCAGCTCACCCCCGAGAAGCGAACCTATTTGAGCCAGACCCAGCCCATGACTGAAGCTGCGATTGATCCCGGGTTCACCCGAGATCTCTACGTTGCGCTCGGCGAGCCGCTCGGAGACGGCGCCTGGTCGGTGCGGTTGCACTACAAGCCGTTCGTTCGGTGGATCTGGCTCGGCGCAGTCCTGATGGCGCTCGGCGGGATCTGCGCCGCGTCGGACCGTCGTTACCGGCGCCGGACGGTTGACCCCGGCGACCCCGATCCGCTCCTTGCCGTCGTTGCGACGTCCCGATCCGTCCCGTCCGGTGAGACGACGTGACCATCGGCTCCCGCTCCCGGGAGACCCCGCACGCGTGAAGTTGTCGTTTGCCGCCCCGCTTGTGGTGTTTGCCGCGATGGCGGGGCTCCTCTTTTTCGGGCTTCATCGCGATCCGGGCCTGGTCGCTTCTCCCTTGTTGGATCAGCCGCTTCCCGACTTCGTCATGTCCGAGGTACGCGACCCGGACAGCCAGCTCCGATCGGACGAACTCACCGGGGAACCGGCCCTGCTCAACGTGTGGGCAAGCTGGTGCCCGCCGTGTCTTGCCGAGCACCCGCTGTTGATGTCCGTCACCGACGAGGTTCGCATTTTCGGACTCAACTACAAGGACGAGCGCGACGATGCGGTGCAGTGGCTCGATCGGTACGGGGACCCATACACCAGGAGTGGCCACGATCCGGACGGCAGGGTCGCCCTCGATCTCGGCGTGTACGGCGTGCCGGAGACGTTCGTGATCGACCGCAACGGTCGCATCGTGCACAAGCACACCGGTCCCATCTCCGTGAAGGAGTGGGCACACACGTTCCGGCCTCTGATCCAGCGGCTCAAGGATGCGTCGGACTGAACGACGCAAGAGCGCGCCCTCGGCGCTCCCGCGCCCGACAGGGCGCTCACCGTCATTCGTGCCCCGATGTCACGGCGGAGTACGTTCTCGAGCGATAGTCGGTGCCCGCCAGGCAATCACGATGGCGGCGAAGGGACCCTCGGCGCCTCGCCGCGGCGGGTGCGCGCGAGATCTGGCCCGGTCATCCGATTGCCGACCACAACGGGGACCCCGTTCGCGTCGGCGAGTGCTGTCTCCACGAGCTTCCAGTCGACGGGAGGCTGCTGGTCTTCCGGGGTTGCCTTGATGATGGCCCGCACCGCATCGGTCATGCTCGGACGGGCTTCCTCCGCCGGCAGATCCGGATTGGGGTGCACCTCGAGATAGAGCTCGTCTCCGAGCCATCCAGCCTTGACGCGCTGGTCCACGAGGCTGACAGGAGTGCCGGGGGCAACGAGGTCGTAGAGCTCGACGATATCCTCGGGGTACAGACGAACGCAACCGAAGCTCACCCGCATCCCGATGCTGTAGGGCCGGTTCGTTCCGTGGATGAGGTAGGTGGGGAGGCCGAGATAGATGGCATGCGATCCGAGGGGGTTTTCCGGGCCGGGGAGGACCACCCGGGGAAGCGGTTCTCCGCGTGCCGCGTATTCTTCACGGATCGTGTCGGTCGGGTACCAGGCCGGGCCGACCTTCTTCCTTACGACGCTCGTCTTGCCGAGCGGGGTCTCGTACTCAAGCCGTCCGATGCCGATGGGCCAAGTCTGCACGGGACCACCGTTCTTCGGATAGTAGTAGATCCGCATCTCCGGGACGTTGATCACGATCCCCCGCCGGGGACCTGAAGGCAGCACGAAGCGGGCGGGCAGCCGGATGGCGGTGCCTTCGCCAGGGAGCCAGAGGTCGACCCCCGGGTTCGCGAGCTTCATCTCCTCGATTCCCATCCCGAATCGCCTCGCGACATCGAGCAGGGTGTCGTCGAATCGGGCCTCATAGACCTCGATTCCGCCCACCACCGATTCCTTCGGGTCCCAGCGCTTCTCTTGTGCCCTGGCCGGGCCAATCAGACACGCCGCCGCAACGACGGCGGCAAGGAGCCAGGATCCCGAGTGCCGAAGCATGCCCAGTCCGGGCGCGCGTCCACTTTCACGCTCGAAGGTGCGCCCCGGCCTGCCACCCCGGAGCTCGCTCCACCGAGGCTGCTCCGGGCGCCGTACGCTTGGCTGGTTCAAGGCGAGAATCATGCGCGGACCGTCATCTCGTTACGGGATTGGCAGTCGAATATAGCTCCGAACCTGCGCCGTGCAAACGTCCAGTGGGGGAAGGTTCGGTCGGACTTGACGTTCCTGTCACGGGAAGGAATATTCTGAGTGTTCGCCAAGGTCGAAGAGCGATTCCGCACGCCAAGGCTGTCAGTGATCCACACTCCACGAACCACTGGTTCCCCGAATCCGGGCTGGTCTACTCTCCCCGATGCCCGGGTACGTCAGGGGCGACCGGACGTGATCTTCTCCGTCGTTCGCGCCCGTTCGTCCGACCGCGCGCCATTGCGTCCCCTGACCCTTTTCGTTGCCGTCGTCCTCATGCTTCTCGTTCCGTTGGTCACCTACGGGGAAGAAGTTGACGACGTCCTGGAGTCGGCTCCTCAGGGTTCGCTCTCGGTCCTTTCCCGTGGTACCGCCGATCCGGAGCAATTCAGCCCCGGGGAGCCAAGCGTAGAGGGTACCTTCGGCTTCCTGCGGGACCTCCTCGACGAGACCGGGAGCGAGGAACGCTTTTTGCTCCCGGACGAAGCGTTCCGACTCGACGTGGAAGGCGACGGCCCGGATCGCGTGCTCGCCGTCTGGCAGATCGCGCCCGAGCACTACCTCTACCGGAAGCGGTTCGAGTTCGAGCTTGGCGAGGAGGCTCCCAAGGGCACATCCATCGCCCGCGTCGAGATTCCGCCGGGAGTCACCCGCGACGATCCCTACTTCGGACCGGTCGAGATCTACCGCTCGCAGGTGCGCGCGGCGATCGAACTGGTTCATGCCGGGCCCGTGCCCTCTCGTCTTGACCTCGTCGTGACCTATCAGGGCTGCGCGGATGCGGGGCTTTGCTATCCCCCCGAGCGAAAGATTGTGCAGGTAGCGCTTGTCGGTCCCGGCTCCTCGACAATCCGATCGGGTACTCCACCGTCGACTGAACCACGTCCTTTCGACGGATCGGTGTACAGCTCCGAATCAGAGCTTTCCGACGCGGACCGGATCGCCCGCACCCTTTCCACCGGCGGGCTGCCGCTCGCGCTCGGCGCGTTCTTCGGGTTCGGACTGCTGCTCTCGTTCACGCCCTGCGTCTTCCCCATGTACCCGGTCCTCTCGTCGGTCCTTGCCGCGCTCGGGGGAACCCGTAGCACCGTCCGGGGGTTCCTCCTCTCCCTTGCCTACGTGCTCGCAAGCGCCGTCGCCTACGCGATCATCGGTGGGGTTGCCGGCCTTGCGGGCGCGAACCTCCAGATTGCGCTTCAATCCCCTTTCGCTCTTGTAGCGACGAGCGCGCTGTTCGCGGCCCTCGCCCTTGGGCTGTTCGGGATCTACGAGCTTCGCGTTCCCGCATCGTGGCAGTCGCGGGTGGACGGCTGGGCACGAGGCACGAGCGCGATCGGGGGGTACGCGGGTGCCGGGGCCATGGGGCTCGTCTCCGCCCTCATCATTGGACCGTGCGTCGCCGCTCCTCTTGCGGGCGCGGTCATCTACATCGGACAGGCCGGCGATCCGCTTCGGGGCGGTCTCGCGCTCTTCACTCTGGGCCTTGGCATGGGGGTGCCGCTCCTCGTGCTCGGCGCATCCGCCGGAAAGCTGCTTCCAAGGGCGGGGCGCTGGATGAGCGCGGTCCAGCCGGTGCTTGGACTCGTGATGCTCGGGGTCGCGGTGTATCTCCTTGAGCGGGTCGTCCCATCGCCGGTCGCGCTCGCGGGCTGGGCGGCGGTGGTTGCGACCTCAGCGTTTCTGCTTGCCCGCCGTTTCCGTAGCGAGGTGGCACCCGGCGTTCGATATGTGACCGGCGCGGGTGCGACAGTGGCGGCGATCTACGCGATCGTCCTTGTGACGGGAGCCGCGACCGGGGCCCACAGTCCGCTGCGGCCCTTCGCGGGGCTCCGGTCCTCCCAGGATCCCGGTATCGAGTTCATCGCGATCAAGGGCCTCGCAGGACCGACAGGACTTGAAAACGCGCTCGCGCAAACGAGTGCCAGCCGACGATTCGCCATGCTCGACTTTGTCGCCGACTGGTGCGTGTCGTGCGAGGAGTTCGAGGACACGACGCTTCGCGACCGCCGCGTCCGGGCGGCGCTCGAGGACGTGGTTGCGCTCCGGGCTGACGTGACCGCGAACGACGAGGCAGACCGGGCGCTCATGCGCCGGCTCGGGATCCTCGGTCCTCCCGCGATCCTCTTCTTCGCACCGGACCGCACGGAGCGCCGGCGCTACCGGCTGTTCGGGCTTGAGGATGCGGACGCGTTCACGTCCAGGGTGAAGGGAGCAACTGATGCGGCATAGTGAATCGTCTTCAAGGAGGGCATTTTGGTGAGCCGGTCCCGGAACCGTCGAAAGAACACCCCAGGACGCAGCGCGCCAGGACGTCCTGCTCGCAGACGCAAGACACGCTGGCCTGTCGCAGTCTCGATGGTGGCTGCGGTCGCGGTGCTCGGCGGCGGTGCATGGTGGGTCCAGCGGATGACGGCGAACGCGGTCACGATCCCCGAGTTCTCGCCCAGGGCGACGGCGGGCGCGCGGCTCTTTGCCGAGAACTGCGTGACGTGTCACGGCGCCAACGCCACGGGCACGGAGCAGGGGCCACCGCTCCTTCACAAGATCTACGAGCCGGGTCACCATCCGGACGCGAGCTTTCAGCGCGCCGTCAGGCAGGGCGTGATGAGTCACCACTGGCGGTTTGGGAACATGCCCCCGGTGCCGGACCTTTCGCGAAGGGACGTCGCGAAAGTCATCGCTTACGTCCGTGAGCTCCAACGCGCCAACGGGATCCCCTGAGGCACTCGGCGTGTTCTCCCTCAGTCGCGGGTGGCCTGGCGAAGGTTCCTTGCCGCTTCCCCGCCTGCGGATTGCCTCTGCTCACACTCGGGCAAGTCCCCAAACCCGTGCCGTTCAGTTCGAGGAGTATCCCCATGACCACGCTGATTCGATTCTCGCTCGGAGTATCGTTGCTTGCCGGCCTCGGTTTGCCGGTCTACGTGGCAGCGGATGAGCCGGTTCCGGATCCCGTCCTTGCGACGGTGCAGGATCTCCTCGGCGGGATCGAGCCCGATTCCGTGCGTACGACCGAGGCGCGCGGGCTGTACGAGGTTCGCCTGGACGGCACTTTCCTCTACATCACGGAGGACGGCCGCCACTTCGTGCACGGGGAGCTGTACGACGCCAGCAGCCAGCGAAACCTGACCGAATCCGCCCGCCGCGAGGAGCGCGTCGAGGTCGTGGAGTCAATTGGCCCGGATACCTTCATTGTCTTTGACTCCGAAGAGCCCAGGCACAAATTGACCGTCTTTACAGACGTGGACTGCCCGTACTGCGCGAAGTTCCACCTCGAGGTGCCGGAGCTCAACAAGCTCGGGGTCCAGGTCCGTTACGCGGCGTGGCCGAGGACTCCGCCCGGCACGCAGAGCTACGCGAGGAGCGTCTCCGTGTGGTGCGCGCAAGACCAGCACCAGGCGATGACGGACGCGAAGGCGGGACGGGAGATTGAACCAGCCACGTGCGAGAACCCGGTGCAGGCGCACTTCGAGGCCGGACAGCGGGTCGGGGTCCGGGGGACCCCCAGCATCGTGACCGAGGACGGTGAACTGATTGGCGGCTATGTACCGTATCGCGAACTCGTCCAGCAGCTCGAACGCGGGTAGTCCGGTTCTTGGCACCGACAACGCTCGGTGCGTGCCGACTGCGCGACCGTGGTCACCGGCTGTCCGGTGCCGCTTGCGACATGCCGGGCCATGCAAGGTCTCCGAGCGCGATCGTGCGCAGGCGAAGGGCGTTGCCAATTACCGATACCGACGAGAGGCTCATGGCGGCGGCGGCGACCATGGGCGAGAGGAGCAAGCCGGTTGCGGGGTAGAGTGCTCCGGCGGCAATGGCTACCCCGACGATGTTGTAGGCGAAGGCAAACAGCAGGTTCTGTCGGATATTGCTTGAAGTCGCGCGCGCGAGACGCACCGCTCGAACGATGCCCGCAATGTCGCCCCGAACGAGGGTGATGCCCGCGCTCTCGACCGCGACGTCCGCACCGGTTCCCATTGCGATTCCAACGTCGGCGGATGCAAGAGCCGGAGCATCGTTGATGCCGTCGCCGGCCATGGCGACACGATGCCCTCGGGCCCTGAGCTCGGCGACGAGGTTGCTCTTGTCCTCGGGGCGCAACTGCGCCCGCCAGTCGTCGACCTCGAGTTCCCGCACGATCGCCCGCGTGGTCAGTTTGCTGTCGCCGGTCGCCGTCACGATGCCGAGGCCGAGGGTGCGAAGTCTCCCGAGCGCTTCTCGTGCCTGGGGCCGAAGCTGGTCCGCCGCCGCAACCAGACCTCGAAGCTCTCCGTCCACGGCGACATGCATCACCGTCTTGCCGGCGCGCTCGAGCCGCCCGCAAGCGCCCGACATCGCCCCGGCGTTGATGCCGAGCTCGCGCATCAACAAGGCATTCCCAAGGGTGACGTCCCGGCCAGCGACACGACCACGGACTCCTTTCCCCGGGACCGCCTCGAGTTCCGACACCTCGCACACGCTGAGCCCGCGCGTCTCGGCGCCCCGGACGATCGCGCTTGCGAGTGGATGCTCAGAACCGCGTTCCAACGAGGCGGCGAGCGTCAGCAGCTCCGTCTCGTCCATCCCGTTCCCCGCGCCCACCACGTCGGTCAATCGAGGCCTTCCTTCGGTCAGGGTACCGGTCTTGTCGACCACGAGGGTGTCCACCCGGGTGAGGCTCTCGAGCGCCGCAGCATCGCGAACGAGCACTCCGGCCCGGGCTCCACGTCCGGTCGCGATCATGATCGACATCGGCGTCGAGAGCCCGAGCGCGCAGGGACAGGCGATGACGAGGACGCTGACCGCGACCACGAGCGCGTGCGGGAGCGCGGGCTCGGGTCCGACGAGCAACCAGGCGGCGAATGCGATTGCCGCCACGGCAATCACCGCTGGCACGAACCAGCTCGAGACGCGGTCGACAAGACCCTGGACCGGCGCGCGGCTTCGCTGTGCCGTCGCGACCATGTCGACGATCCGGGCAAGGACAGTCTCCGCCCCGATCCGCTCGGCGCGCATGGTGAACGCCCCTGAACCGTTCAGCGTGCCCCCGGTCACGGCGTCGCCGGGCGTCTTTTCGATCGGCAGCGCCTCGCCGGTGAGCATGCTCTCGTCGACTGCAGAGCGCCCACCGACCACCACGCCGTCGACGGGAACGCTTTCTCCGGGCCGGACCAGCAGGCGGTCACCGACCTCGACCCTTTCGAGCGGCACGTCCTCGGGGCCGTCGTCCGTCACGCGCAGTGCGACCTTGGGCGCGAGGTCGAGGAGCGCGCGGATCGCATCGCCCGTGCGTTCGCGCGCGGCGAGCTCGAGCACCTGCCCGACCAGGACGAGGATGAGAATCACCGCGGCGGCTTCGAAGTAGACGGGAGGAAGTCCGTGCGGTCCGCGAACGGATTCGGGAAAGAGCTCCGGAGCCAGGACCGCGGCTACGCTGAATGCATACGATGCTCCCGCTCCGAGCGCAATGAGGGTCCACATGTTGAGGCGCCGGTTGACCACGGACACCCAGCCGCGTCGGAAGAACGGCGCCGCAACCCAGGCGACGACCGGCGTCGCCAGGAGAAGCTGCAGCCACACGTGGAGGCTCGGGCCGAGCCACTCGGCGAAGGGGATCCCGAGATGTCCTCCCATCTCAAGGACGAAGGTGGCGAGAGCGAGCGGTGCACCGATCCAAAGGCGCCGCCTGAAGTCCACGAGCTCGGGATTCGGCCCCGCGTCCGGGGACGGTGCCACGGGCTCGAGGGCCATGCCGCAGATCGGGCAGTCTCCCGGAGCATCGCGCACGATCTCGGGGTCCATCGGACAGGTGTAGCGCGTGCCGGGAGGGGCCGAAATCGGCGTTGGGCGTCCATCCAGGAATGCTTCCGGGGACGCCTCGAACCGTGCCCGGCACCTCCCGGAGCAGAAATAGAACCGCTCTCGCCCATGCGCGACCAGGTGCTCCGCGGTTGCTCGGTGAACGCGCATTCCGCAGACCGGATCGTCGGCTTCGAGATAGTCGCCCGGGGCCGTGGCGAACTTCTCTCGGCACGGCTCCGCGCAGAACCGGTACCGGTGCCCGGCATGGTCCATCGTGAGCCTGCCCGTCGAATGACTGACCTCCATCCCGCACACGGGATCTCTAACCGTCGGCTTCACAGGCGTGTCGGCACGAGCGTCCATGAGTTCCTTCAGAACGGGGAGGCGCGTCAATGTAGGGCTTCCGGTCGCAGGAAGATCAAGGCTCGACAAGCAGTCTCTATCCGAACTTGACACTCCAGCTACAGGAGAGTTTACGCTCGTCTTCATGCCTTCAATGGGAGACTTCGAACATGCGCATTGGAGAGATTTCGAAACGAAGCGGCCTCCCGGCCAAGACGATCCGACACTACGAAGATGTCGGCCTCATCCGATCCCCCCGGAGCGAAAACGGCTATCGATTCTTCACCGACAACGACCTTCACAAGCTCACCTTCATCGCCCAGGCGCGTTCACTTGGCTTCACCCTCGGAGACTGCCGCATCCTTCTCGGGCTCTACGAAGACCGGCAACGGGCGAGCGGCGACGTGAAGCGCGTCGCGCTGGAGAGTCTTGCGAGGCTCGAGCGAAAGCTCGACGAACTCGAGAGCATGCGGGCCGCACTGGGGCGACTCGTCGAACGGTGCCACGGGGATGACCGTCCCGAGTGCCCGATCATTGACCGGCTTGCAGGCAGCTCGGGGTGATCGGCAGGGTTCGACGACTGATTTGCTTCAGTTCATACGTCAACTGAACCGTTTCGCCCAAGCTGATTTGGCACCAAGCTGTTTCGGTGCGGAGAAACAACGTCGAAGCCCGACAAAGCGCAATCCTCGTCCCGCGATCGTGGCAGTTGCGGTTCGGCTCGGTTCTTGCAGCTCATGGAACAACGATGAGCAGCCGCGCGTTCTCGCGAAGAACACTGAGCGCGACGACCGACTTTGCCGCGCGGACCGCATCGGCGAGTTCGTTCTTCGAGCTAGCCGTCCTGCGGTTGACGGCGAGGACGATGTCGCCGGGGCGAAGCCCGTGCCGCGCCGCAGGACTGCCGGGCTTGATTCGGATGACCAGAACGCGGTGAACGTGACCGTACTTCGGATGCGTTGGCGGGAGCGCCTGAAGTTCCGCTCCCATGAGCTTGTCCACCAAATCGCTGCCCGCGGGCTGCTCGGGCGCTGACGGTGCGATCGTCACATCGACTTCCTGATGCTCGCCGTTTCGCAACAGCGTGACCGCCACGGTGTCTCCCATGCGGACCACTCCCCGGAACCGTCCAGCAGTTGACGATTCCTTCAGACAGACGGGGCAAGTCGCCGCGTCACATGTGGCTCGGGTAGATGCAAACGCGCGTCATAGCGCCAGCCTGCTGCGTGTTTTGTTCCTCCGCAACGATGCCCTGTCCTCCGGTGCAGGCGAGCGGGGCGTGCCGGTCTCCAATTGAAGCGAAGGTCTGGGACGGCACCTCTGAGCAGTCATGAGAATCGATTGGCGGACTGCCGTCTCTGGTCCGGCCCGCGGAACCTGTTTTGGATGAAGTCGCGAAGATGACTCGCCCCGCGAGGGCTCGCTCAAAAGAGTTCGAGCATGTCCTTCCCGGTTCTCAGGTTACCCGGAACCAGGTTCTCATCCCGGCGATCGAGTGCTCCAGCGTGTGGCAGTGCAGGAGCCAGTCGCCGGGGTTGTCCGCGACGAATCCGATCTGGACGGTCTGCTCACTGTCAACGAGCAGTGTGTCGCGGAGCGGGCCCGCATTCCCATCGGAACCCACCGGACGGAAGTGGTGCCCGTGAAGGTGCATCGCGTGCGGCCAAGCGGTGTCGTTGACGATCCGCACGAGCCAGGCTTCGCCGCGCTCCGCGGCGAAGAGCGGCTTCTCGGACATTTCCACGTCACCGTTGAACGCCCAGAGCTTGCCTGCTTGGGCGAGCTCGCGCATCGGGACCATACGCCCGCCCATCCTCGCCTCGCGCATGCCACCCATGGCCCCGCCCTCCATGTGGAGCGTTGCGCGCCTCGCCTCCGCGAGGCTTCCGTGTGGTGGGACCGGGTTGGAGGCGAGCGCAGTGGGTGCAGGGAGGCGTTCGTTGCGTGCCGTACCTTCGACCGTGAACGTGGCAAGCACGAAGCTGCTTTCGCGCTCCCGGGAGTAGAGCACTGCCTGGCTCCCCGGCTCCGCGACCGCGTCGATCAAGATGTCCGCTCGCTGCCCCGGGGCGAGGACGATGGGTCCTGCGGGCCGGGCCTCGCCAAGCGGCTGCCCGTCGAGGGCGACGAGCCACCCGTCGAGGCCGTTGGCTGCGAGCGAGAAGATCCGGGCATTTGCAACGTTGACGAGCCGAAGGCGGAGGCGCTCGTATTGTCCGACCCGAAGGCTCCACCCGGCCTCACCGTTCACCGTGATCCAGTTCCCTGTCCTCCCGCCGTGCGACCAGTCTCCGAGCGCCCCGAAGCTCTCGTCGATGCTCGCGTCCTGGGCAAGGCGCCAGTCGTCGATGAGGAGCACCTCGTCGCGGTCGACCTGAGGAGGCTCAGGCTCCTCGACGACGAGCGCGCCATAGAGCCCCCGTGCCATCTGCTCCCACGCGCGCTCGTGCGGGTGGTACCAGTAGGTTCCAGTGTCCGGGACCGTGAAGTCGTAGAGGAAGTCGTCCGCCGGCTCGACCACGGGTTGCGTCAGCTCGGGCACCCCGTCCATCGGGTTTTCGAGCCGCACACCGTGCCAATGCACGGTTGACCCCTGGGGGAGTCCGTTGAGGAACCGGCGCGAGACCGTCGCGCCCTGCGGTACGCGGATCGTGGGCCCGGGAACCTTCCCGTCGTATCCCCAAACTGGAGTCTCAGGGTAGTCGGCAGGGGCGAGGCGCGCGGTCCCCGGCTTCGCGTGGAGCGTAGCGGTCTCGCTCTGTTGAGCGCGCGCTGGCGGGATCCATCGCCCTGCGGTCCCGACGATCCCGAGCGCCGCCGTGCGACAAAGGAAGTCTCGTCGCGTATGCCTTGCGTAATTCGTCATCTCATCGCTCGCAGACGATCCCATCTCCATCTCACTCGTGCATGTGCTGGTACGCGTGGTGCGACCCGCGGACGGGCACGATCCGGTGGCGCCTCGCTTCTTTGCGCGTGATCCTGCCGTTTCGGTTGTTGTCGTAGCGGGAAAGCACATCGTTTCCGCCGCCAGCATTATGACGGGTCCTGCTCGACGATCCTGGCCTTGAGCGGCACACCTTGGGCTCTATCGTCGTGCTCGGGCAAACCAAGTGCCGCATGCGCTCAAGCACCCGCTCGACCTGTCTGCGGATTCGCATGCGGCAGTGGGCGACGAGGGCTCGAGTCTGCGGCAACTTTGGTCTCTGGAATGTGATCGGACTTCCCGGCGATCTTAACGGCAATGCGCTGATCTACCGTAAGCGATGGAGTGGACGCCCCCCTACCCACGGCGTCACGATGCGCCAATAAGACCCGCACGCGGTGTGCGGTCAGGGGACAAGGGGAGCGTCCATGGACAACGTTAGCATCATCGGCATCGACATTTCGAAGAGAAGGGAGCACCAAATTCCGTGGGGTCAAAGTAGCCGACACCGACAGTTGTTGGACGTCCAGACGTCGACCTCGAACGCCCGCTCCCCTGTAAGACGGATGACGGTCTGGCCGTTTGACCCCACGGATCTTGGTGCTTCCGTTCCGCCAAGAGGAGGTCCGTTCCGGTAAGGGGCGAAATCCTACGCTGATATGGATTTGTCCGATACCGTCGGGGATGTCGGCGACGGGACCATCCTACCGCTACGCTTGGGGGGCCTGATGGCGGCCGCCTGGCCTGCTGGCGAGCGTCGCCTCAGGAGGCGGGTCTCGCTGCAAGCCACTCGTGGACGGAGGGGGGGCGACAGGGGGGGGTGCGCCGGCGGG
>JAPOPW010000002.1 GCA_026712715.1 Immundisolibacterales bacterium
CTCGGAGCCTGCAGGAGGGCAAGGGTATGGCGACGAGACGGCGTCGATTCACGGCGGCCTTCAAGAAGCGAGTGGCGCTCGAAACGCTACGGGGGGATCAGCCGGTTCAGGCGATCGCGGCGAAGCACCAGGTTCATCCGATCCAGGTCAGCGCCTGGAAGCGCCAGGCGGTGGAGGGCCTGGACGCGGTGTTTTCGGGCCCGCGGTCGAAGGGTCGTTCGGAGCACGAGGAGACGATCCGCGCGCTGCACCCAAGAAATCGGTGAGCTGACGGTGGAACGCGAATTTTTCCTGCGCGGGTTGGGGAGCTGAGTCGCGCGGAGCGCTTGGCGATGGTCGAACGCGGGGGTCGGTTGAGCGTGCGGCGTCAGAGCGAGCTGCCTGGCTTGAGTCGCTCGTCGGTGTACTACACGCCCCGCGGGGCAAGCGCCGAGGACAAGGCGCTGAAGCGCCGGCTCGACGAGCTGTACCTGGAGCATCCGTTCTACGGGAGCCGGCAGATGGTTCGTCATCTTCGCCGTGAGGGCACGGCGGTGATTTCTCGCGAACTTTGGCGGATGGCGCGGGCGGGGCGCAAGGGTCAGACGATGCCGCGGTCGCGGAGCTCGCGGAGCTCCGCCGCGCCGAGGCCGAGGCGTTCGCCGAGCACCTCGTCGGTGTGCTGGCCGAGGGTGGGCGGGGCCTGGCGGTAGGTTACCGGGGTGCCGGAGAGCTTGATCGGGCTCGCGATGAGCTTCGCGGGCCGGCCGGGCGTCGCAGGGTGGTCCATCTCGACCACCATCTCCCGCGCCTTCACCTGGGGGTCCGCGAACACCTCCTCGAGGGTGTGGATCGCGCCGTTGCCGACCCCCGCCGCCTCGAGCCGTTCGAGCCACCAGGCGACGGGCTGGGTCCGCGTCACCTCGTTCAGGGTCTCGGTGACCGCATCCCGGTTCCGCACCCGCTCGACCGCGGTCGCGAACCGTGGGTCCTCGCGCAGGTGGCCGCACTCCGCCACCTCGCAGAAGCGCTCGAAGGTCGGGTCGTTCGCGACCGACAGCACGAAGTACCCGTCCGCCGCCGGCATCACCTGGTAGGGCACGATGTTCGGGTGCTGGTTGCCGAGGCGGGGCGGGTTCTCTCCGGTCGCGAGGTAGTTCATGCCCTGGTTCGCGAGCCACGCGACGTGGGCGTCCAGCATCGAGATGTCGACGTGCTGGCCCTCGCCGGTCAGGTGCCGGTGGCGCACCGCGGCGAGGATCGCGACCGCCGCGTACATCCCGGACATGAGATCGGCGATCGAGACCCCCACCTTCATCGGCTCGCCGTCCGGCTCCCCGGTGATGCTCATCACCCCGCCCATCGCCTGGATGAGGGCGTCGTAGGCGGGCCGCGCCGCATAGGGTCCGGTGTGCCCGAAGCCGGTCACCGAGCAGTAGATGAGCCCCGGGAATTCGTCCTTGAGGTCGTCGTATCCGAGTCCGTACTTCGCGAGGGTCCCGGTCTTGAAGTTCTCGGCCAGGATGTCGCTTCCCGCGACGAGCCGCCGGGCGATGGCCTGACCCTCCGGGTGACCGAGATTGAGGGTGACCGAGCGCTTGTTGCGGTTCGTCCCGGCGAAGTACGCGCTCTCGGTGCTGTCCGCGCCGTCCGCCCGCGGGAGGTAGGGCGGGGCGAAGTTGCGGGTGTCGTCGCCCGCCCCCGGCCGTTCGACCTTGATGACCTCCGCGCCGAGGTCGCCCAGGATCTGGGTGCAGCTCGGTCCGGCGAGAATGCGGGTGAGGTCGAAGACGACGAGACCGTCGAGGGGACCGTTCATCGAGTTGCTTCCTGATCGTGCGAGGGGCTGGCCGCGCCGCCAGCGTCGCCGGACCGGGGGGCAGGGCGGGGCGTGGCCGGAAACGCGGAAGGTTAGCAGACGGCTTCACGGCCCCCGACGCGGGCTTCGTGCGCAATCAGGATTGGTTTTCGTATCATCGGGTGGGTATGGAGCCTCCCGCGACGAAGGCAGGCGGAGCCGGGGTGCAAGGGCCCGCCCTCGCCGACTCGCACCGGCTTGCGAGCCACACCGCGCTCGCGGCGCTGCCGGCGATCGCGCTCGATCTCGAGACCACGGGGCTCGACGTCGCGAGCGACCGCGTGGTCCAGATCGGTGCGGTGTCGATGCACGGACCGCGAGTCCGCGGCGAGCCACGAATCGACACGTACGTCGATCCGGGGGTCGCAATCCCCGCCGAGTCCACCCGCATCCACGGTGTTTCCGACTCGCACGTCGCCGGGGCCCCGCGCTTCGCGGACCTGGTCGAGCCGCTCCTCGAGGCGCTCGGGGGCCGGGTCGTCATCGGCCAGCACATCCGGTTCGACCTTGCCGTCCTGCGTCACGAGGCGGCCCGCGCCGGGGTCCCCTGGCCCGACCCGCCCGCTCTCGACGTCGCCCACCTCTGCGGTGCGCTCGAACGCGGGCTCGTCGACCTCGGCCTCGAATCGCTCGCGGACCGGTTCGGCGTCCGAATCGAGCGCCGCCACACCGCGCTCGGCGACGCCCTCGCCGCGGCCGGGATCTTCGCCGCGCTGATCCCGCGCCTGCGCGAGGCGGACGTGCGAACGCTCGGCGAGGCCGAGGCGCTCGCCGCGCGCCGCACCGACCTCGTGCAGCGAGAGGTGGAGGCAGGCTGGCACGCGACGCCCGGAGACGCCGGTCGGGGACAGGCGGTCCCCGCGCTCGCCCGTATCGACAGCTTCCTGTATCGCAACCGGCTCGACGAGGTGATGGCCGCTCCCCCGCGTTCGATCCGGCTCGACGGAACGATTCGCGAGGCCGCCCGCCTGATGACCGCGCATCGGATCGGCGCGCTGCTCGTCATCGGCGACGATCCGCAGCCGGCCGGGATCGTCACCGAGCGCGATCTGCTCGGGGCGACGACGGACCCGGGCGTCGACCCGGACGCGACCGCGGTGTCTTCGGTGATGAGCGCGCCGGTCGCGTCGATGCGGTCCGACGAAATGCTCTATCGGGCCCTCGGCCGGATGGATCGGCTCGGCGTGCGGCACCTCTGCGTCGCGGACGGGTCGGGGGCGCCGGTGGGGATGGTCTCGCAGCGCGATTTGCTCCACCACCGGGCGCGCGCGGCGGCCGAGCTGGGCGATGCGGTCGCGTTCGCGAACGATGCGGCCGCGCTCGCGGCCGTGCACAGCCGGCTCACCGACGTCGCGGCCGGGTTGGTGGCCGAGGGGTTGACCGGGGACGCCGCGGCGAGGGTCGTCTCCAACGAGATTCGAGCCCTCACCGGTCGGGCGGCGGCGATCGCGGCGGCAGAGCTCGAGGCCGGAGGATACGGTCCGGTGCCGGCGCCGTGGTGCGTGCTCGTCCTCGGCTCGGGCGGCCGCGGCGAGAGCCTGCTGTCGGCCGACCAGGACAATGCCTTGGTGTACGACGGCTCCGAGGAGGACGATGGCTGGTTCGCGGCGCTCGGCTCGCGACTCGCGGACCTGCTCGACGAGGCCGGGGTGCGCCGCTGCCGCGGCGGGATCATGGCGTCCAATCGGGAATGGCGCGGAACCGTGCCGGCATGGCGCGAGCGGGTCGCGGGCTGGCTGCGGCGCTCCGCGCCGGACGACCTCCTCCACGTCGACATCTTCTACGATCTCCTGCCGGTGGCGGGCACCCTCCGGCTCGGCCGCGAGCTGCACGCGGCGGCGGTCGAAGCCGCGCGCGGTTCCCCGGCATTCATCGCTTCGCTCGCCGAATCGGTGGCGGCGATGTCGCTCCCGATCGGGGTGCTGGGGCGGCTTCGTTCCCAGGGCGGGCGCGTCGATCTGAAGATGGGCGGACTGCTACCGCTCGTCGGCATCGCACGCACCCTGGCCCTGCGGGTCGGCTCGCAAGCGCGCTCGACGCCCGAGCGCATCCAGGACGCCGGTGCGGCGGGGCGCGTGTCGCCGGCGGACGCCGCCGCGCTGGTCCGAATCCACCGCTCGCTGCTGACCCTCGTCCTTCGGCAGCAGCTCGAGGACCTCTCCGCGGGGGTGTCCCCGAGCGGGCGAGTCACGGTGGCCGGTCTCGAACGTTCCGAGCAGCAGTCTCTCGTCCGCGACCTGCGGGCGCTCGACGACACCCTCAGGGTGCTGCGTTCGTCGGTAGCGCGGTAGGGCCGGGCCGCCGCCCGGGGGACGGAGGCGCACCCGCTTCCGCGACGGCGCCTGGTTTGCGCGCGCGGGCGAGCGCTCTCTCTACCCCGAACCCGGCGAGCCGAGGCGGACCTCGATGCCGCGCGCGGCCATCCGGGCCTTCGCCTCCCCGACGGTGTGGTCGCCGAAGTGGAAGATGCTGGCCGCGAGCACCGCATCCGCCCGCCCCGCGATGACCCCGTCCGCGAGATGGTCCAGCGTCCCGACCCCGCCCGAGGCGATGACGGGAATGCCGACCGCGTCCGAGACCGCGCGGGTGAGCGCGAGGTCGAAGCCGTCGCGGGTCCCGTCCCGGTCCATGCTCGTGAGCAGGATCTCGCCCGCCCCGAGCCCCTCCATCCGCGCGCACCACTCCACCGCGTCGAGGCCGGTCGGGCGTCGCCCTCCATGGGTGTACACCTCCCAGCCGGATTCCCCGGCGCCGTCCCGCCGCCTGGCGTCGACCGCGACCACGATGCACTGCGACCCCACCTTGCCGGCCGCGTCGGCGACGAGGCGCGGGTTGGTGACGGCCGCGGTATTGATCGAGACCTTGTCCGCCCCCGCGTTCAGCAGCCCCCGAATGTGCGCGAGCTCGCGCACCCCGCCTCCGACGGTCAGCGGAATGAAGACCTCGCTCGCCACCGCCTCGACGACGTGGACGAGCGTGTCGCGCTCGTCCGACGAAGCGGTGATGTCGAGGAACGCAAGCTCGTCCGCCCCCTGCTCGTCGTAGCGGCGCGCGACCTCGACCGGATCGCCCGCGTCCACGATGTCGACGAACCGGACCCCCTTGACCACCCGTCCCGCGTCCACGTCGAGACACGGGATGATGCGCGCCGCGAGCCCCATGGGTCGCAGGGTCCGGGGTCCGGGGTCCAGGGTCCGGGGTCCTAGAGACCCCAGGACTCGCCGCCGAGCTCGCTCGCGAGGGCCGTCGCCGCCGCGTAGTCGAGGGTTCCCTCGTAGAGCGCACGCCCGATGATCGCGCCCGCGATGCCCGCGTCGGCCGCGGCGCAGAGCGCCCGGATGTCGTCGAGGCCCCGGATCCCCCCGGATGCGAACACCGGGACGTGGAGATCGCGGGCCAGAGCCTCGGTCGCCTCCACGTTCGCCCCTTCGAGCATCCCGTCGCGTCCGATGTCGGTGTGGACGATCGCCTCCACCCCGCAGTCCTCGATCCGCCGGGCGAGCTCGTCGACCCGGAACCGGGTGAGCTTCGACCAGCCATCCACCGCCACCCGGCCGTCGCGGGCGTCGAGCCCGACCATGATGTGCCCGGGAAACTCGACGCAGGCGTCGGCCACGAAGCCGGGGGTGGTCACCGCCCGCGTGCCGAGGATGACGTAGCGCACTCCGGTCGCGAGATAGCCCTCGATGGTCTCGTCGTCCCGGATCCCGCCCCCGACCTGGATGTCGATGTCCGGAAATTCGGCGACGAGTCCGCCGATGATCTCCGCATTCCGGGGCGCGCCCTCGATCGCCCCGTCGAGATCCACGAGGTGCAGGCGCCGCGCCCCCGCCTCCACCCAGCGCCGGGCGGCGTCCCGAGGGTCGTCCGCGAACACGGTCGCGTCCTCCATGCGGCCCTGACGCAGCCGCACGCACTTGCCGTCCTTGATGTCGATCGCGGGAATCAGGAGCATCAGTGAGCCTCGTCCCAGTTCATTCCGCTTCCGGCCTCCACCTCGAGCGGAACCCGGAGGGGGCCGGTGCCCATCCGGTCCGCGAGCTCGTCCGCCGCTCGCGCCATGCGCTCCGCGATGACTGCCGATGCATCCGCGACGGCCTCCTCCGCCACCTCGAACACGAGCTCGTCGTGCACCTGCATGATCATCCGCACCTCGTCCTCGCGCCCGGCCGTCCACTCGTGAAGGGACACCATGGCCCGCTTGATGACGTCGGCCGCCGTGCCCTGCATCGGCGCGTTGATCGCGGTGCGTTCGGCGTACTGCCGGCGGGCCGCGTTTCGTGACTTGATCTCGGTGAGGTACAGGCGCCGCCCGAACACGGTCTCGACGTAGCCCCGGTCGCGCGCCCGCTCCCGCGACTCCTCCATGTACGCCCGTACCCCCGGATAACGCTCGAAGTAGCGGTCGATGTAGGTCTGCGCCTCGCCACGCTCGATCCCGAGCTGGCGTGCGAGTCCGAAGGCGGACATCCCGTAGATGAGCCCGAAATTGACCGCCTTGGCGCGCCGGCGCATCTCGCCGTCCACCTGCGCCTCTTCCACCCCCCCCACCTCCGCGGCGGTCGCCCGGTGGATGTCGCGACCGGCCGCGAACGCCTCCAGCAGGCGCTCGTCTCCCGACAGGTGCGCCATGATGCGAAGCTCGATCTGGGAGTAGTCGGCGGCGAGGAGCCGAAATCCGGGCGGCGGGACGAACGCCTGGCGTATGCGCCGGCCCTCGCCCGTGCGCACGGGAATGTTCTGGAGGTTGGGCGACGATGACGAGAGCCGGCCGGTCGACGCGACGGCCTGGTGGTAGCTGGTGTGCACCCGCCCGGTCGCGGGACTCACGCTCTCGGTCAGGGCCACCGTGTAGGTGGAGCGCAGCTTGGAGAGGGCCCGGTGGTCGAGGATGGTGCGGGGCAGGGGAAACTCCCGGGCCAGCTCCTGGAGCACCGCGTCGGCCGTCGACGGCTGGCCGGTCGGGGTGCGCGTGCGGACCGGAAGGCCGAGCCGGTCCTCGTCGAAGAGGATCGCCTGGATCTGCTTCGGCGACTGCAGGTTGAACGGCCCGCCGGCCTCCGCGTGGGCCGCTCGTTCGAGCTCGTCCATCCGCACCGCGAGCTCCGCGCTCAGCACCCGCAACCGCTCGGTGTCGACCAGCACCCCGCGCCGCTCCATGGCGGAGAGGACCGGCACGAGGGGCATCTCGATCGCCCGGTACACCCGCTCCGGTCCCGTCCGTTCGGCAAGACGGGGGGTGAAGAACGAGTGCAGGCGAAGGGTCACGTCCGCGTCCTCGGCCGCGTAGGGCCCCGCCTCGTCGAGCGGGACCTGGTCGAAGGTGATCTGCTTCACTCCCTTGCCGGCCACGTCCTCGAACTTGCGGGTCCGGATCCCGAGGTAACGGGTCGCGAGGGTGTCCATGTCGTGCCGGGTCGCGGTGCTGTTGAACGCATAGGACTCGAGCATCGTGTCTTCGGCGACACCGGCCATCGCGATGCCGTGATTCGCGAGCACGCTCATGTCGTACTTGAGGTTGTGGCCGATCTTGGGTCGCTTCGGATCTTCCAGGTACGGGCGAAGGGCCCCCAGCACCCGCTCCTCTTCGAGCTGGTCCGGAGCGCCGGGATAGCGGTGCGCGAACGGCACGTATGCCCCTTCCCCGGGGGCGACCGCGAGCGCGACCCCGACCACCCTCGCTTCCATGTAGTCGAGACTGGTGGTCTCGGTGTCGAAGGCGAAGGCGTCGGCCGCCGCGATCCGTTCCATCCACCGGTCGAAGGCTTTCTCGGTCAGGACCGTCTCGTACGTGGCCTCGTCCGCGGGGGGGGAGGGCGCTCCCTCTTCCGGCTCGGGCCCGCCGTCCCCGCCATCTTCCGCCCCCTCCAGCAACTCGCGGAGCAACGAGCGGAACTGGAGGCGGCGGTACAGCTCCTCGAGGGTGGCCCGGTCCGCGGGGCCGGGCCGGAGGTCGTCGGGTTGCTGCGGGACCTCCACGTCCCGGCGAATCGTCACGAGCCGGCGCGAGAGCTCCATCGCGCTTTCCGCCCCGCCGTCGGGATCCATGAACGCGCGCAGGTTCTCGCCGGCCTTCCCGCCGATCGCCGCCGCGCTCTCCTTCACCCCGTCGAGCGAACCATGGGCGGCCAGCCACTTGACGGCCGTCTTCGGTCCGACCTTGGGCACCCCCGGCACGTTGTCGACCGCGTCGCCGACGAGGGTGAGGTAGTCGACGATGCGCCCGGGGGGGACGCCGAACCGCGCCTCCACCCCCGCTTCGTCCAGGACCGAGCCGTCCATGGTGTTGACGAGGGTCACCTGCCCGTCCACGAGCTGCGCCATGTCCTTGTCGTTGGTGGAGATGATCACCCGGCAGCCACGCTTGCGGGCATGCTCGGCGAGGGTCCCGATGACGTCGTCCGCCTCCACCCCGGGCACGCACAGGAGGGGCAGGCCGAGCGCGGCGACGATCCGGTGGAGCGGCTCGATCTGCTCGCGGAGCTCGCCGGGCATGGGCGGCCGGTTCGCCTTGTACTCGGGGTACCACTCGTCCCGGAACGTCTTCCCGGGCGCATCGAAGACCGCCGCGAAGTACTCGCTGGGGAAGTCCGATCGGAGCCGGCGGAGCATGTTGACGACTCCGAGGATCGCGCCGGTCGGCGCTCCGTCGGAGTTCGTGAAGGACGGCATCGCGTGGAAGGCCCGGAAGAGGTATGACGAGCCGTCCACGAGTACGAGGGTGGGTGAGTCCGTCATTGGTCACGTGTGCCGGGGAGCGGGGCGATGATAGATCGAATTCGCGCGTCCCGCATTCTCCGCCGGTCCCGGAAGGCTTCGCTCCGGCCCTCTAGGCCAGGGCGAGGGCGCCGAGGCCGAGGATCGCGGCGAACCCGACGACGTCGGTAATCGTCGTCAGCACTACCCCTCCCGCGAGGGCGGGGTCGACGGACAGACGTCGCAGGAGGAGAGGCAGCACGGTCCCCGCGAGCGCCGCGACCACCGTGTTGAGGAGCAGCGCCGCGGCCACCACCGCGCCGAGCCACGGATCGCGGAACCACAGGGCCGCAATCACCGCGACCACCGCGGCCCACACGAGCCCGTTGATCACCCCCACCATGAGCTCTTTCCCAAGCAGGGCGCGGGCGTTGTGGAGCCCGAGCTGACCCAGGGCGATTCCCCGGATGGCAATGGTGAGGGTCTGCGTTCCCGCAATTCCTCCCATGCTGGCCACCACCGGCATGAGGATCGCGAGCGCCACCACCTGCTCGATGGTCTCGTCGAACCGGGCGATCACCCAGGCGGCGACGAAGGCGGTCGCGAGGTTGGTTCCGAGCCACACCAGCCGTCGCCGCGCGGCCGCGCCGATCGGCCCGAAGAGGTCGTCCTCCTCGTCGAGGCCCGCCATCTGCATGAACGAACGCTCCTCCTCCTCGCGGATGACGTCGACGACGTCGTCCACCGTGATCCGCCCGAGCAGCCGCCCCTCGCCGTCCACGACGGGAGCGGAAACGTAGTCGCGCCGCTCGAAGAGCTTGCTCACCTCGTTGGCCGGGAGATCGGCAATGATGGGCTCGACGTCGTCCAGCAGGAACGACTCGACCCGCTCGCCGGTGTCGCGAATCAGGAGATCGGCGAGCCGTATGGTCCCGAGCAGCCACCCCTCCCGGTCCACCACCATCAACCGGTTGGTGGCGGGAGGAATGTGACCGAGCCGGCGAAGATACCGCTGGACCACCTCCACGGACACGTCCGCGCGCACGCTGATCGCATCCCGGTTCATGAGGCCGCCCGCGCTGTCCTCGGGGTAGGCGAGGGCGCGCGCGAGCCGTTCGCGGTCCTGCGCCGCCATCGTGTCGAGGACGTCCTCCACCGCGTGCTCGGGAAGGTCCTGGAGGATGTCGACGACATCGTCCTCGTCGAGGTGGGCAGCGAGGGCCGCGAGCTCCTCGGCGTGCATCGTGAGCAGGCGCCCGGCCCGCACCGCGTCCTCTATCTCGGCGAGGACGGCGTGGCGCTGAACGGGATCGATGAAGCCCCACGCCGCGTCCCGATTGCGTGCGGGCAACGACTCGAACCAGTCCGCGATCTCCGCGGGGTGAAGGTCGCCGAGCGCCTCCCGGAGGACCGCGCCGGCGCCCCGCTCGAAGAGCCCGGTCAGTCGTTCATTGCGCGGACTGAACCGGGCGGGATCGCCGTTGTCGCTGCTCTCGTTCATCTCTACTCCGGGGGATTTACGCCGGTTCCGATTCTGCTATTGTCGCGCCCGCCACGGAGCGGCCCTCGGCGCGGGAGCGGCGGTCGCCGCACAGTTCCGGTTGCGTCGAATAACCAAAACAAATCAATACATTCGACGTGACGAGGAATGCCATGACCCGCCAACCGGAAAGCGTCGACCAGTCCGACCGGATCGTACCGATCAACCTTCGCCAGAGCGGCCGGACCCCGACGGAGCTTCTCATTTCGACCCGCGTGAGGAAGTCCCCCTACTGGCACCTGTCCCATGAGGCCGGTTGCTGGCGGGCCACCGTCTACAACCGCATCTACCACCCGCGCGGCTACGTGCGCCCGGAGGACGGCGGCGCATCGGTGGAGTACGAGGCGTTGACGAAGCACGTCACGATGTGGAACGTAGCGGTCGAGCGCCAGATCCGGGTAAAGGGTCCGGACGCGGAGCGTTTCACCGACTACGTCATCACCCGAGACGCCACCCGCATCGAGCCCATGCACGCGAAGTACGTCATCCTTTGCAACGAGCGGGGCGGGATCCTGAACGACCCGGTGCTGCTGCGGGTCCGCGAGGACGAGTTCTGGTTCTCGCTCGCGGACTCCGACATCCTGTTCTGGCTCCAGGGGGTCAACGTCGGGATGAAGATGGACGTGGAGATCGACGAGATCGACGTGTGCCCGGTGCAGATCCAGGGGCCGAAGTCGCTGGATCTCATGGTCGACCTGGTGGGCGGAGGCATTCGGGACGTCCCCTATTACGGGCTCCTGGAAGCGGAGATCGCAGGCTGCCCGGTGGTGATCTCGCAGTCCGGTTTCTCTGGCGAGAAGGGTTACGAGATCTATCTTCGCGACGCGACCGTGCACGCCGAGAAGCTCTGGCACGCGGTGCTCGAGGCCGGCAAGGCCCACCGGCTCATGGTCATCGCCCCCGGGCACCAGCGGCGGATTCAGGCCGGCATCCTGTCGTGGGGGCAGGACATCGACCACGAGACGGTGCCGTTCCAGTGCAACCTCGCGTATCAGGTGCCGCGCAAGAAGGCGGGCGACTACATCGGCCGGGCCGCGCTCGAGCGCATGCGCGAGGAGGTCGAGGCGGGGCGCCCGCCGTTCGCGATGGTGATGGTGGGGATGAAGATGGGGGGGAAGCCGATCGACGACTACGCGCCCGACTTCTGGCTCGTGTCGGACGCGGACGCCGGCGATCCCATCGGCTACCTCACCTCGCCATGGTACGCGCCGGAGCTCGGCACGAACATCGCGATGGGGTACGTGCCCACCGGCAGGTCCGCCGTCGGAACCGAGCTCACGGTATGGCTCCCCGACGAGTACGCGAGCGAGCCCGGACGGCCGGACCGCGCCGAGATCTGCGACGTCCCGTTCCGTCCCTCGGTCAACCCGAGCGCCCGCGAGGTCGCGCTCGCCCGTGGCGAGGACGCGACGGTATAGCAAGGTGCCGGGGCCGTTCGTCGACGGCGAGCCTCCACTCGACCGGGAGCGGCTCCACCGGGGCGATCTGGTCGTGTTCCGCCAGCTTCCGGCGATGCTCGGTCTGGTCGCGCGGGCGCGGGAAATGGCCGAGGCGGCCTTCGCCCCCCATCCGCCGCCGCTCGCCCAGGACGCCTTCGGGCCCGAGGCGTTCCTGGCCCGGGCGGCGGCGCTGCGGCGCTCGTTCATGCGCGCTCCGGAGCCGCGCGCGGCCTTCCGCGAGGTGGTCGAGTCGCTCGGTCTCGATCCCGGCTCGACCTACGCCGACCGGCTGATCCTGCGCCTGCAGCCGAGCGGGAGCGCCCACTCGGGACGGCGGGTGCGCGACCTGCCCCCCCACCGGGACACCTGGGGCTCGAACCTCATGGCCCAGATCAACCTGTGGGGTCCCGTCTTTCCCCTCGATCCGGGCGCCACCATGGTGCTCTGGCCGGGCCTCTTCGACCGCCCCCTGGCGAACACGAGCGCGGACTGGGACCTCGAGCGCCTCCGCGAAGCGCCCGGCCGCCATCCCCTCCTGCCCGAGCTCCGGGGTACCGTCGGCGCGGAGCCGGAGGTCGCGGTCATGATCGCGCCGGGCGACCTGCTGTGCTTCTCGGGCGCACATCTGCACGCGAGCCGGCCCAACCGCACCGGACGGGTGCGGGTGAGCGTCGACTCGCGCACCGTGGACGCTGGAGACATGCGGGCCGGACGGGGGGCGGTGAACGTGGACGGTCGGGCGCCGCGGCTCGGAGACGGGTGGTTCCACCGGGTGTCGGACGGCGCCGTGCTCAACGCGTCATGCACGAAGCGCTGATCGCCGTCGCCCTGCTCGCGGCTGCGGTCTGGATGTGGCGCGAGAACCTGCGGGCACGCGAAGCCGCGACCCGCGCCGGCCGGAGGATCTGTGATGCGAACGACGTCCAGTTCCTCGACGAGACGGTATCTCTGGCGCGGATGAACTTCGGCTGGAACGGCCGGGTCGCGCTCGTGCGCAGCTACCGCTTCGACTACAGCACGGACGGGGCGGACCGTGCCGCGGGACTCGTCGTCGTGCAGGGAGGGTCCATCATCCACATCCAGCTCGGTTGGCCGGAAAAGTTGCATTGATTCCGTTCGCAGCCGCGGTCGGACTACTATAATCTCCGGCAGTCCGAGACGTGCGTATGAACCTCACGAACCACTTCCTCATCGCGATGCCGGCGCTCCAGGATCCGAACTTCGCGCGCACCGTCACCTATCTCTTCGCGCACGATGAAGACGGGGCCATGGGTCTCGTCATCAACCGGCCGGCCGGATTCGACCTCGGTACGGTGCTGGAACAGGCCGGGGTCGAGACGGACGGGGACGCGGACGGGTACGGGGACGGCGATCCGGCCCGGAATCTTCCGGTCATGGAGGGGGGGCCGGTCATGAAGGAGCGCGGCTTCGTGCTGCATCGCCCCGCCGGCACCTGGGAGCACGCGCTGGCCGTGGAGGGTGAGGACATCGCGGTCGCGATGTCCCGCGACATCCTCGATGCGCTCGTCGCCGGACGCGGTCCGCGCGACGTCCTGGTCGCGCTCGGCTATGCGGGGTGGGGCCCCGGACAGCTCGAGCAGGAGGTCGGTCAGAACGCATGGCTGAGCGGCCCGGCCGATCTCCACATCGTGTTCGAAGCACCGTTCGAAGACCGGTGGGAGCTGGCCGCCCGCGGCCTCGGGGTCGAGCTGCACAGCCTGTCCGGGCGGGCCGGACACGCATGAGCGACGGTGAAACCTTCCTCGCCTTCGACTACGGCGAACGCCGCATCGGGGTAGCGGTGGGGCAATCGGTCACCGGAACCGCGAGTCCTCTCGTCACCGTCGGCGTGCGGGAGGGAGAGCCGGACTGGGGCCGCATCGCCGGCATCGTCGAGGAGTGGAAGCCGGACGGCCTGGTGGTCGGGGAGCCGCTCCACCTGGACGGCAGCCCGCAACCGATGACCCGGCGCGCGCGCCGGTTCCAGCATGCCCTGCGGAGCCGGTTCGCGCTTCCGGTGCACGCGGCCGACGAACGGCTGAGCACGATCGAGGCGCGCGCGGAGCTCGCCGCGCGGGGAGCGTTCCGAGGGTCCGAGGCCCGGCGCCGGCTCGTGATGGACCACCCGGTGGCGGCGCGCATCATCCTCGAGGCCTGGCTCGTCGCGCGCGGCCGGGATCGGGCCGCGGCGAACGCAAACGGCGGCGCTTCTCTACGACCGCGGAGCCGGCCGAAACGCCCGGCGGAAGGCGGCTGAGGAACCCGTGCCCGCGGAGCCGGCCGTGCCCCCCGCTCCCCTACGGGAGCCGTTCCACATCATCGATCCCGAATCGTTCCATCGGACCTTCCTGGACGAGATCTGCGCCCTCGCCACCGATGTCCGCGCCGTCGCCAAGAGCCGGGAAGGCCGGCTCGGTCTGCAGGCGCTTCTCAGCGACCGCCGGGCGATGCTCTACTTCACCCAACCGTCGACCCGGACGTTCCTCTCGTTCGACAACGCCTGCCACATCCTCGGTATCCGCACCAGCGAGATCCGAGACCCTTCGACTTCGTCGGAGGTGAAGGGGGAGAGCCTCGAGGACAGCATCCGCACGTTCAGCTCCTATGTCGACATCATCATCATGCGCAGCGCCGAGCCGGGTCTTGCCGCGCGCGCGGCCCGCTTGATGGACTCGATCGCGCGCCGGCTGCCGATCGTCAACGCGGGCAGCGGACCCGATCAGCACCCGACCCAGGCCCTTCTCGACATCTACACCCTCGACCGCAGCTTCGCCGAACGGGGAGGCATCGAGGGCAAGACGATCGGCATGATGGGCGATCTCGCACGGGGGCGGACGGTTCGCTCCCTTTGCCACCTTCTCCGGCACTATCCGGGAGTGCGGCTGCGGTTCCTCTCGCCGCCCGAGTTCCGGATGCGCGCGGACGTCAAGGAAACCCTCTCTCGTCACGCAATCGAATTCGACGAGACCGACGAGCCGGCCACCGCGCTGCCCGGGCTCGATGCGCTCTACCTGACCCGGCTCCAGTCGGAATACGACCGACCGGGCGAGAACGCGCGCTTCGATCACGCCCGATTCGGCATCGGACCGGACGAGCTGGCCCGCATGAATCCGGACGCGATCATCATGCACCCGCTGCCCCGGGGACCGGAGCTCGACCCGAGGGTCGACGACGATCCGCGCGCGATGTACTGGCGCCAGGAGCGAAACGGCATGTGGGTGCGGGCGGCCCTGCTCATCCGCGTCCTCGGGGCCGAGGCGCAGCTCCGCGAGCTCGGGCGATGAGCCGCATGCACCGGGGGACGATCTTTCTCGAGGACGCTCAGGTGCTCGGGACCGACCGCTGGCCCGCGGGGCAGCACGTGCTCCGGATGCGCGCGCCCGCAGTGGCGGAACGGGCGACGCCGGGATCGTTCGTGCACGTTCGCTGCGATTCGTCCCTCGAGATGCGCCGTCCGATGTCGGTGATGCGGACGAACCCCGTCGAAGGCTGGTTCGACCTCCTGTTCAAGGAAGTCGGAACGGGACCCCGGCTCCTCGCCCGCCGTGAACGAGGCGATCGGCTGAGCGTGCTGGGGCCGATCGGGCGGGGGTTCGCGCCTTGCGCGGAACGGCCCGTGCGGCTGCTCGTCGGCGGCGGTGTCGGGATCCCTCCGATCCTGTTCCTTGCCGAACGGCTTGCGGCCTCCCGGCCGGTGGTGCTCATGGGATCGGAGGTTCCGTTCCCCTTCGATCTCGAGCCCTCCGCGATCCCGGAGGCCGGTCTCCCCGCCGGCTTGGCGCTCGGTTGCCTGGAACGGGCGCAGGTCCCGAGCCGCACGGCGAGCCGGGCCGGCATTCCGGGCTGCTTCGACGGCACCGTGACGGATCTTGCGCAACGTTGGCTCGAACTGCGATCCTCGCTCGTCGGAGACGAGCTGCGCCCCTCGCTCGACAGAATCGAGCTGCGCCCCTCGCTCGACGGGGTCGAGCTGCGCCCCTCGCTCGACAGAGTCGAGCTGTTCGCTTGCGGTCCCGAGCCGATGCTGCGGGCGGTGGCAGCCCTCGGAAGGGATTTCGGGGTTCCCTGCCAGCTCGCCCTCGAGGAGCGCATGGCTTGCGCCACCGGCGGCTGCGCCGGGTGTACGGTCCTCGTCCGGACTCCGGACGGACCGGCGATGAAGCGGGTTTGTGTGGACGGTCCGGTGTTCGACGGTGCCAGCGTGTACGGAGCGTAGATGATGGGCGCATCCCGGCCCCTCGAGGGCATTCGCGTCGTCGAGCTGGGCCAGCTCATCGCCGGCCCGTTCGCCGGCAGCGTCCTTGCCTACTTCGGAGCCGAGGTGGTGAAGGTGGAGCCGCCGGGGGGCGGCGACGCAATCCGGGGCTGGCGCGTGCTGCGCGACGGGACCTCCTATTTCTGGAGGATGCTCGGGCGCAACAAGAAATCGGTGACCTTGAGCCTTCGCACCGAAGAGGGACGCGCGCTGGCGCGGCGCCTCATCGAGGGCGCGGACGTGGTGATCGAGAACTTCCGCTCCGGGGCGATGGAGGCGTGGGGCCTCGGTCCGGAGAAGTTCCGGGAGTGCAATCCGGGGCTCGTCTACGCCCGGGTCTCCGGCTACGGGCAGACCGGACCCTATTCCGCGCGGCCGGGCTACGCCTCGGTCTGCGAAGGAATCGGCGGGTTGCGCTACCTGAACGGCTTCCCGGGAGAGGCACCGGTGCGCCCGAACCTGAGCCTGGGCGACACGCTCGCCGGACTGCACGCCGCGCTCGGGATCCTGCTCGCCCTGGTGGAGCGCGGGAAGTCGAGCCGTGGGCAGCTCGTCGACGTCGCCATCTACGAATCGGTCTTCAACATGCTCGAATCGGTCGTCCCCGAATACGACGGCGAGGGCCTGGTGCGCGAGCCCTCCGGCACCACCCTGACCGGGATCGTGCCAACCAACACCTATCCGTGCCGCGACGGCCGGCACGTCATCATCGGCGGCAACGGGGACGCCATCTACCGCCGGCTCATGCGGGCGGCGGACCGGCCGGACCTCGCCGACGACCCGCGTCTCGCCCACAACGCGGGCCGGGTGGAGCACGAGAAGCTCATCGACGGCGCGCTCGCGGAGTGGACCGGGAGCCTCGACCTCGACGACGTCCTCGCGCGTCTCGCGGAAGCGGACGTTCCGGCCGGCCCGATCTA
Source organism: Immundisolibacterales bacterium (assembly GCA_026712715.1). GTDB lineage: Bacteria > Pseudomonadota > Gammaproteobacteria > HK1 > HK1 > JAJDXW01. The sequence continues at coordinate 16,688 of JAPOPW010000002.1, forward strand.
CAGCGTCGCCGACATCATGGAAGACCCCCACTACCGCGCCCGCGAGATGTTTCACCGGGTGGAGATCGACGGCGAGCCGCTGGTCCTGCCGGCGATGTCTCCGCGGCTCGATGCCACCCCGGGCGGTACCGAGTGGCCGGGTCCGGAGCTCGGATCGCACAATCGCGAGATCCTGGAGGAGCGGCTGGGGCTCGGGAAGGCGGAGCTCGAAGCGTTGCGAGCGAAGGGCGTGCTGTGAACCGGAGCGCAAGCGCGGTGGCCAACGCGCTCTCGGCGGTCCGGGATCGGATCGCGGCGGCGGAAGCTCGATTCGCCCGTCCGCCGGGAAGCGTGGCCCTGCTCGCGGTGGCCAAGACCAAGCCCGCGAGCCTCATTCGCGAGGCGTGGGAGGCGGGCCAACGCCAGTTCGCCGAGAATTTCGTCCAGGAGGCGGTAACGAAGCTCGATGAGCTCTCCCGTCTCTCCGGACCCGGGGGTATCGAGTGGCACTTCATCGGTGCCATCCAGAGCAACAAGTCACGAACGGTGGCCGAGCGCTTCGACTGGGTTCACACCGTCGACCGCCTCCGCATCGCGCGCCGCCTGAGCGACCAGCGCCCGGCGTGGCTGCCGCCCCTCAACATCTGCATCCAGGTCAACGTGAGCGCGGAGACGTCCAAGTCGGGCGTGCCGATCCCGGAGACGCCCGAGCTCGCGTCGGCGGTGGCGGAGCTGCCACGGCTGCGGCTGCGCGGCCTCATGGCGATACCGCAGCCAAGCTCCGAGCTCGAAGAACAGCGCGCGGCGCTTCGCCCACTGGTCGAGACGTACGACAGCCTGCGCGGCGGCGGCCTCCCGCTCGACACGCTGTCCATGGGCATGACCGGCGACCTCGAGGCGGCGATCGCGGAGGGTGCCACCATGGTTCGGATCGGGACCGCGGTGTTCGGTCCGCGTGGCGAGTCTTCCGCCTGACCGCACGGTCGGGCCGACATGCCGGGCCGCCGCCTTTGCCGGGGGCCGCGAATCTTCCATAATCCGAACCGGTTCGTTCGGGAACGCGCGGAGCCGAGCATGACGCGAAAGATCGCCTTCATCGGCGGAGGCAACATGGCGACAAGCCTCGTGGGGGGGCTCGTGGAGAGCGGCCATCCGCCAGCCTCCATCCTCGTCTCGGAACCGGAGGCGGACAAGCGCCGGGATCTCGCGGCTCGGTTCGCGGTCGGGGTGACGGCCGACAACCGCGAGGCGGCGGCCGCGAGCGACGTGGTGGTGCTCGCCGTCAAGCCCCAGATCATGGCCGAGGTCGTCACGGGGCTCGCGGCGGCCGCGCGTGATCACGGGCCGCTCGTGGTTTCCATCGCGGCCGGGACCCCGATCGCCCGGATCCTCGAATGGCTCGATTACCCCGCCCCGGTGGTGCGGACCATGCCGAACACGCCCGCGCTCCTCGGCTGCGGGGCCACCGCGCTCTTCGCGAACGACGCGGTGAGCGACGATCAGCGAGAGGCGGCTGAGGTCGTTCTGCGATCGGCGGGGATCGCGCTCTGGGTCGAGGAGGAGGGCCTGCTCGACGCGGTGACCGCGGTCTCGGGGAGCGGGCCGGCGTATTTCTTCCTGCTGATGGAGCACATGATCCGGACCGGAATCGGCCTCGGGCTGAGCGGCGAGCAGGCGCGCGCGCTGACTCTTCAGACCGCGCTCGGCGCGGCGCGCATGGCGCTCGAGTCCGGACGCGCTCCCGAGGAGCTCCGGGTCGGGGTGACGTCTCCGGGCGGGACCACCGAGCGGGCTCTCGAGCTCTTCCGCGAGGGAGGGTTCGGCGAGCTCGTGGAGCACGCGCTCACCGGCGCGTGCGACCGTTCGCGCGAACTCGGCGGCTGACCGTACCGGCATGGACGCCCCCTATGCAGGAAACGCGCTCACCTTCCTGGTGCAGGTGGCGTTCGGGCTCTACATCCTCATCCTCATGCTGCGCGTGATGCTGCAGCTCTTCCGGGCCGACTACTACAACCCCCTCACCCAGTTCGTCGTGCGTTTCACCGAGCCCGTGCTGGCGCCGCTTCGCCGCGTCGTGCCCCGGGTCGGGCAGATCGAGGGCGGCGCCCTCATCGTGATGCTCGGGGCGCAGATGCTGGAGTTCTGGCTGGTACTCGGAGTCCGGGGCGTCGAGCCGTCCCTCGCGGGGCTCGCGGTGGTCGCGGTGGCCGAGCTGCTCGATCTGTGCACCACCGTCTTCTTCTGGGCGATCCTCATTCGGGTCGTCCTGAGCTGGGTGAATCCGGGCAGCCGGCACCCGGTGAGCGACGTCATCCACAGCCTGACGGAGCCGGTTCTGGCCCAGGCGCGCCGCGCCCTCCCCGCGATGGGCGGATTCGATCTCTCCCCAATCCTCGTGCTCGTCGGCCTGCAGCTCGTCAACCTGCTGCTCATCGCGCCAATCCGCGACGCGGGCCGCCTGCTGTTCTGAACCGATGGCGGCGGACGAGACGGCACGCCGCTTCATCGACCTCGCCCTCGAGTGCAACGCGCTCCGTTTCGGGGAGTTCGTGCTCAAGTCGGGCCGCACCAGCCCCTACTTCCTCGACACGGGAACGTTCTGCTCGGGCCGGACCCTCGCCGAGCTCGGACGCTGCTACGCCGAGACCATCCGCGCGTCCGGCTTCGAGTTCGACATGCTCTACGGACCCGCCTACAAGGGGATCCCGCTCGTCGCGAGCGTCGCCGTCGCCTTCTTCGAGGCCGAAGGGAGAGACGTGCCCTATGCCTTCAACCGCAAGGAGGCGAAAGACCACGGCGAAGGCGGGACCACGGTGGGGGCACCGCTCGCCGGGCGGGTCCTGATCGTCGATGACGTCATGTCCGCGGGCACCGCCTCGCGCGAGTCGCTCGCGATCATCGCCGCGGCGGGCGCGATCCCGGCCGGGTTCGTGATCTCGCTCGACCGGGAGGAGCTGGGGCTCGGACGCAAGTCCGCCACCCGCGAGATGCGCGAGGACGCGGGCCTGCCCGTCGCGGCGGTGGCGAACGCAACGAAGCTCCTTCGCGCCGTCGAAGCGCGCCCCCGCCTGGCTCGCCACGCCCCGGCGATGCGGAGCTACCTCGAGCGCTACGGCGATCGCTGACCCGGCCGCTCCCCTTCAGCCGGGGCGGATCATGGTGCCGAAGCCGGCCTCGGTGAAGACTTCGAGGAGGGTCGCGTGCTCGATCCGTCCGTCCGCGATGGTCGCCGCCGCCACCCCGCCCCGAACCGCGTCGAGCGCGCACCGGACCTTGGGCAGCATGCCGCCCGAGATGGTCCCGGCGGCCCGCATCGCGGCCGCCTGGGCGAGGTTCATCTCACTCACCGTGGCGCCGTTCTCGTCGAGGAGGCCCGGGGTATTGGTGAGGAGGATCAGCTTCGCCGCGCGCATCGCCTCGGCCACCTTGCCGGCCACGAGGTCCGAGTTGATGTTGTAGCCGCGACCTTCGGCGGAGACCCCGATCGGGGCGATGACCGGTATGCAGTCGCCAGCCGCCAGGTGGTCGAGCAAGGTGGTGTCGACCTCGGACACCTCCCCGACGAGTCCGAGATCGAGCATTTCCGGGCCACCGTTACCGTCGCCGGCCGCTCCCGTGCTTCCCTTGCCGCCATCAGCGTCGCCGCGGTCCGGGGAGGCGGGCATGAGGAGCTTGCGCGCGGTCAGGAGCCTTCCGTCCTTGCCGGTGAGGCCCACCGCCCGGCCCCCCGCGTCGTTGATGCGGGAAACGATGGTCTTGTTGACGAGACCGCCGAGCACCATCTCCACCACCTCCATGGTCTCTTCGTCCGTGATCCGCATTCCGCCCACGAACTCGCTCTTCTTCCCGATCCGGTCGAGCCACTCGCCGATCTGCGGCCCCCCGCCGTGCACGACCACCGGGTTCATGCCGACGCACTTGAGGAGCACGATGTCGCGCGCGAAGCTCCGGGTGAGGTCGTGCTCCACCATCGCGTTCCCGCCGTACTTGATGACGAAGGTCGCACCGGCGAAGCGCTGGATGTACGGCAGGGCCTCCGCGAGCACGCGCGCCACGCGCTTCGGGACGGCTGGTGAATGGCTCATCTTCTCGGCATTCCTGGTTGGCTCGCGGGGCTGTCGGCCGGCCTTCGCGACGATTCACTCGCCTCGGGCGTCCCGAATCGCGATCTTGACCGATCGGGCGCCGATTTGCCGCCCGCACGCGCTCAGAGCGGCACGTCGAGTCCGGGGTCGAGGCGCACGAGGAGGCTGCGCACATCGTTCACGAGGCTGTCGAGGGCCGCTTCGGAGTCCGCTTCCAGCCGGAGGGTCAGACCCGGCGAGGTGTTGGAGGCGCGCACGAGCGCCCAGCCGTCCGGCAGCTCGGCGCGCACCCCGTCCAGGGTGTCGAGCCGGGCGCCGGCGAAGCCCGGGGCGCCGGGCAGGGCGTCGATGAGGCGCTGCATGAACGGCCCGGACGCGCCCTCTCGCATCTCCACCCTGACCTCGGGAGTGGAGATCCCCTTCGGCAGGGCGGCGAGCCGCGCGGTCGCAGACCCGGGGGAGGCGGCGAGAATCTCGAGCAAACGGGCGCCCGCGTACAGGGCATCGTCGAATCCGTACCAGCGATCGGAGAAGAACATGTGCCCCGACATCTCTCCCGCGAGCGCCGCCCCGGTGTCCTTCAGCATCTTCTTGATGTACGAGTGGCCGGTCCGTCCCATCACCGCGCGGCCACCGCGAGCCGCGATGAACGCCCCGAGATGCCGGGTGCACTTGACGTCGTGCACGATGACCGCCCCGGGTTTCCGGGCCAGGATCTCTTCGGCGTAGAGCATCATGAAGCGGTCCGGCCAGACGATCTCCCCCGTGCCGTCCACCAACCCGATGCGGTCCCCGTCGCCGTCGAACGCGAAACCGAGGTCCGCGCGTTCGTCGACGACCACGCGCGAGAGATCGCGGTAGCTCTCGGCAACGCTCGTGTCGGGCGGATGGTTGGGAAACCGACCGTCCACCTCGCAGTGGAGCTCGATGACGTCGTGACCGAGCTCGCGGTAGAGCCGGGGCGCGATCGTTCCGGTGATCCCGTTTCCGGCGTCCACGGCGATCCGAAGGCGGCGCCCGGGGGCGATACGGGCGACTACATCGCGCACGTAGTCCTCATGCGGGTCGTGCGAGGTCGGCTCGATTCCGTCGCGTGCGCCGGACGGCACCGGAGTTGCCGGCCAGCCGTGCGCCTCGATCCGCTCGCGGAGCTTCTGAATGCGCGATCCGAACAGGGTCTCGCCAGCGAGGCTTATCTTCAGCCCGTTGTAGTCGCGCGGGTTGTGGCTTCCCGTGATCATGACCCCGCTCCCGATTTCCCGGGCCGCGAAGTAGAGGATCGGCGTCGGCAGCTGCCCCATGTCCGTGACCGAGACCCCGCCCGCAGCGAGTCCGTCCGCGAGCGCATCGCGCAGGACCGGACCGGTCAGGCGGCCGTCGCGCCCGATCGCGACCCGCTCCTCTCCGAGCTCGCGCGCCTCGCGGGCGATCGACCATCCCACGGCGCGCACCAGCTCCGGGCTCAACGGATCGGGGGCGATTCCGCGGATGTCGTAGGCGCGGAAGACCTCCGCGGGCATCGCACCGGGATGCGGCGCGGTTCCGCTCGCATTGCGTGGCGTCGGGCTGGTCATGCGCAGTTCATTCCTCCGTCGGGTCCGATCCTTCCTGCCGCGCGCGGACGGCGGGGCCGGCCGCCCGTGACGTTCCGGGAGGCGGGGGGGCGCGATCGGGCGAAACGGCAGCCGCGCTCCGCCGCCGGCCCGAGCGCCCGCCGCATGCCGAGGCGCGGGTCCCGCCTACCGGCGGCCCGTGTGGCCAAACCCGCCCGCCCCCCGCTTCGATTCCGAGAACGTCTCGACCCGCTCGAAACGCGCCCGCGCCACCGGTACGACCACGAGCTGGGCGATCCGCTCCCCGGGCTCGATGACGTAGGGCTCGCATCCCCGGTTCCAGCACGAGATCAGGATCTCGCCCTGGTAGTCCGAATCGATGAGCCCGACCAGGTTCCCGAGGACGATGCCGTGACGATGTCCGAGACCGGAACGCGGCAGGATAACGGCCGCGTAGCCGGGATCGGCGATGTGGACGGCAAGACCGGTGTTGACGAGCAGGGTCGCGCCCGGTCCGAGGGTGGCCGGCTGGTCGATGCACGCACGAAGGTCGAGCCCGGCCGCCCCATCCGTCGCGTACTCCGGGAGCGGGATCTCCCGCCCGAGCCGCGGATCAAGGGTGCGGAATCTGACGTGCGGCAAGGTACCGCTCGGTGACCAGGGAGAGAAGCTGGCGGGCAAGCTCGGTCTTGAGCCCTGCGGGCAGCTCGGCCCGCCCGCCGTCCGGCCACAGCACGAGAAGGGCGTTCCGGTCGCTGTCGAAACCGAGATCGGAGCCGCCCACCCGATTGCCCGCGATGAGGTCGAGGCGCTTGCGCTCGAGCTTCGCGCGGGCATGCCGTTCGAGGTCGTCGGTCTCGGCCGCGAACCCCACCGTGAACGGGGCGCCGGCGAGGGCGGCCACCTCGGCGAGGATGTCCGGGGTGGGCCGGAGCTCGAGGCGCAGGGGCGACGCCTGCTTCTTGAGCTTGCCCGGGGCGGGCGCGGCCGGGGCGTAGTCCGCGACGGCCGCGGTGGCGATGAAGATGTCGCAGCCGGCGGCACGCGCCATTACCTCGCGGTGCATCTCAGCCGCCGATCCCACCGGAACCACGGCGACTCCCGCCGGCGGGTCGAGCGACACCGGACCGGCCACGAGCTCGACGTTCGCGCCGAGGCCGCGGGCCGCCGCGGCGACCGCGAAGCCCATCTTGCCGGAGCTGTGGTTGCTGATGAAGCGCACCGGGTCAATCGCCTCCCGGGTGGGTCCGGCGGTAACGAGAACCCGTACGCCGGAAAGTGGAACGGGTTCCGGACCCGCCCCGGACGAGCCGGACCCCGTCCCAGGTTGCGGCGGGTGCGTTCGGATGCGGGAGGCGGGCACGCGCAGGCCGGCGCTCCCGGCATCGGCATCGTCCCCGGCAGGCGGGTCCGGGGGCTCGCCGGGAATCGCGGTCCGGTTCCCGGCGAGCAGGGTGGAGACGATTTCCGCCGGCTCGCTCATCCGCCCCGGTCCCACGTCGCCGCAGGCCTGCCAGCCCGCGTCCGGTCCGATGATCCGGACTCCGCGTTCGACCAGGGTGTCCAGGTTGGCCCGGGTCGCGGCCGCGCGCCACATCTGCCGGTTCATGGCCGGCGCGAGAAGGATCGGCGCGCCGGTTGCGAGGCACAGCGTCGTCAGCAGGTCGTCGGCGAAGCCGTGCGCGAGCCGGGCCATCAGGTTCGCGGTCGCCGGTGCGGCAAGCACGACATCCGCCCAGCGAGCGAGCTCGATATGGCCCATCGCAGCCTCCGCCGTCTCGTCAAGAAGGTCGCGATGGACCGGCTCACCGGAGACGGCCTGGAAGGTCAGCGGAGTGACGAACGCTTGCGCGCCGGCGGTCATCACCACGCGAACCGCGTGGCCCGCGTCCATGACCCGGCGGACGATTTCGGGACTCTTGTAGGCGGCGATGCCGCCCGCGACTCCGAGGACTACGTTCATGAATTCCCACGAACCGCGAGCTTGTTTCCCCGCGCCGGCGAGGTATCCGGCCAACTCGCCGGCGACATGCCGATGTTACCGTTCCGGCTCGCGACGTGGCTCGATTGTCAAGCAACCAGGGGCGGATGTCCAAGACGCCGGGCGGGCCGTGGACCGACTTCGCGCGGTGCGTCGACGGCGCCCCGCGCCGGAAGAACGAGCCATCGGCGGCGGCGCCTTCCGCAGCGGCGCATCGCCGCTTCGCGAACGGGACGTTCGAACCGGGAGCATAGGGAACATGTTCAAGGGATTCGCGGAGACGACACCGGGCGACAGGCTCGGAATCAAGGACTGGCCGGAGTCGGAGCGCCCGCGCGAGAAGCTGCTCCGCAGGGGCCCCGGGGCGCTCTCCGACGCCGAGCTCGTCGCGCTGTTCGTGCGTTCGGGAACCAGGGGTAGAACTGCGGTCGACCTCGCACGCGGGGCGGTCGTCGTCGCCGGGGGACTGCGCGGACTGCTCGATCTCACCCGCGAAGACCTCTGCCGGCTTCCGGGCTTCGGCCCGGCACGCTATGTCGAGCTCCAGGCGTGTCTGGAGATCGGCCGGCGCCATCTCGCGGAACGGTTCGACCGCGGCAAACCGCTCACGACGCCGGTCGAGACCTCGCGCTTTGTGATGGCGAGGCTCAGGGACCATCCGTTCGAAGTGTTCTCTTGCCTCTTTCTCGACAACCGGCACCGGGTGATCGTGTTCGAGGAGTTGTTCCGCGGCACGATCGACGGGACCACCGTGCATGCCCGCGAGGTGGTTCGCCGTACCCTGAACCACAACGCCGCGGCCGTGATCTTCGCCCACAACCACCCTTCCGGAGAGGCGGAACCGAGCCAGGCGGACCGATTCCTCACCGACAGCCTGGTGAGCGCCCTCGCGATGGTCGAGGTGCGAGTGCTCGATCACCTCGTGGTAGGCGACGGCGAGTGCGTCTCCTTCGTCGAGCGCGGTCTGATGTAGGGCCAGCCCGCTGCCGGGCGCGGCCTGCGCTGCGCGCCGGGCTCGACAACCCGGGACCGCACGGTATCCTGCCCCGGGCGCGCGGCGACCGTCCCTCGGCACCGATTCCGGGGGGCGCGAGCCGGGCGCGGTTTCATGAGAGCTTTCGGGGGGACCGGGGATGGCGATGGAACCGGTAACGGGGGAACGGGTCCCGGAGCGGGCGATGCGCCGGCTTCTCGACGAGGGCTACTGCCACGTTCCGCAGGTGCTGGAGCCTTCGTTCCTCGAGCAGGTGCAGGACCTCGCGGCCAACACGCTACGGTCCATCGACGAGGAGCACCGGGCGCAGTGGCGGTCGCAGGGGAGCCTCGTCGCGCTCGCCGACCACCCACCCTTCGCGGCCCTCATCGCCTATCCCGGACTGCAGGGGATGTTCGCCCGCATGGGGTTCGACGGCACTCGCTTCACCTCCGGGTACATCATCAGCAAGCCCCCCGGCGGGCCCGCCCTCTTCTGGCACCAGGACTGGTGGGGCTGGCGTCATCCAATCTCCCGCACCGACCGCATCGCCCAGATCGGGCTCTTCCTGTATCTCACCGACACGCGGCGCGAGAACGGGTGCCTGCGGGTGATCCCGGGGTCGCACCGCCGTCCCCACCCGCTGCACGAAGTCATCGACGCCCACGATCCGGCCCTCGCGGCCGTCGCGAATCCGGACGATCCGGCCTACGCGTCGCACCCCGACGAGGTGGACGTGCCGGTCGCGGCGGGGGATGTGGTGATCGCCGATGCGCGGCTCGTGCACGGGGCCCACCCCAACCGGAGCGGCGAGGAGCGAACCAACATCACCTTGTGGTGGCATCCGGACTACGCTTCCCTGCCGTTCGGGATCCGGGCCCGTCTGTGGGGCGTCGTCGAACGCGAAGGCGTCGATACCGACGCGCCCGGCGAAGCGTCGCTGCGCCCGCACGAGTGGCCCGAGCCGTGGCGCGGCCAGGTCCTGCCCTTCATGGCCGGGAACCCCGGGCCGGGCGAGCCGGAACCCTGGGTCCGCACCCCCCGCTTCGACTAGTTTCCGAGGCACGCACCCGCCCGGGGCGCGTCCACCGGCCACGTTCACCCGGTGCGGCACGAGCAGGACCGCCGTCCCGCCGCAGGCTTCCCCGAATCTCGTCCGCCGGATCTCCTTCAGCCCTTGCGTCCTGGGCATGGGGCACCTCCCCGGTGCCCATCAAACCGGACAACTCATGTGGCAATACACCGGACAGACCATTTGCTCCTGACATCCGCGCCCGTTCGCCTTGCCCGCGGCCGGCCGGACTGATATAAAGCGCGCCTCTTGCGAGGGGAGTGTCATGTCCAGGGTCTGTCAGGTCACCGGTAAGCGGCCGATGAGCGGCAACCACGTGTCGCACGCGAACAACAAGACCAAGCGTCGGTTCCTGCCGAACGTGCACAGCCACCGCTTCTGGGTGGAGAGCGAGCAGCGCTGGGTGAAGCTCCGGGTTTCGACCAAGGGCCTTCGCAATATCGACAAGCTGGGGATCGACGCGGTGCTCGCGGACTTGCGGCGCCAGGGCGTCAAGGTCTGAACCGGGACCTGAAAACGGTTCCGAACGAACAACGGAAGGGACAGCCGCGATGCGCGACAAGATCAAGCTCGTCTCGAGCGCCGGTACCGGCCACTACTACACCACCACGAAGAACAAGCGGACCATGGAAGGCAAGCTCGAGCTCAAGAAGTACGACCCGGTCGTGCGCAAGCACGTGATCTACAAGGAAGCGAAGATCAAGTAACCGCCGCTTCTCCCGGGCGGTGCGCCGCGCGCACGGCCCGACCGGCCTGGCAACTACCGCCTTCCCCCGCCGCGGCCACTCAGTCCGCGGTGCCGGCCTCTCCTTCCTCCTCGCCGGCCTCCTGCTCCGACTTGATGTAGAGGCGGCACATCACGAGCCCGAGCTCGAACAGCACCCACATGGGGAGCGCGAGCAGGGTTTGCGAAATGACGTCCGGCGGCGTCAGCAGCATCCCGAGAACGAACGCGCTCAGGATCACGTAGGCCCGCTTCTTGCGCAGGTCCGCGACGGTGGTGAGCCCTGCGGAGACGATGAGGAAGGTCGCCACCGGGACTTCGAAGGCGATTCCGAAAGCGAAGAAGAGCTTGATGCAGAAGTCGAGGTAGCGCCCGATGTCGGTCGCGACGGTGATCCCTTCCGGCGCCGCACCGATGAAGAACTGGAACATGAGCGGAAAGACGAGGTAGTAGGCGAAGGCCATTCCGACGAAGAAGAGCACGGTGCTGCTGACGAGGAGCGGGAGCGCGAGCCGCTGCTCCTTCATGTACAGGCCGGGCGCGATGAAGCTCCACGCCTGGTGCAGGGCGACCGGGATCGTGAGGGCGACGGCGGTGATGAACGCGAGCTTGAACGGGGTCAGGAAGGGTGACGCGACCTCGGTCGCGATCATCGTGCTGCCCTCGGGGAGCCGTTCGATGAGGGGTAGCGCCAGCAGGGTGTAGAGCTCGTCGGCGAACGGCAGGCAGGCGACGAACACCACCCCGATCGCAAGCACGACCCGCAGGAGCCGGTTGCGCAGCTCGGTGAGGTGCTCGACGAGGGTCATCTCGGTCTTGTTCACCGAGTCTTCCCCGTCGTCCTCCGGGGGCGAGTCGGGGGAGCTCGAAGCGGCGGAGCCGTTCTCGTCGCCGGGGGGATCCGGTGGCGCGGCGGGTCCGTTCCCGGACTCGGGCTGCGTACCCTCCTCCGCGGTGGCTTCGCCGGCCGCGGATTCGTCGCTCTCAGGGGGCCGCGGTTCGCTCATCTTGCTCCGCTGGCGGCGCCTCCGCGCTCTCGATCATCGCGGCCGCCGCCGCGTCGTCCGCCCGGCCGTTGGGACGTGCCGCCCCGGCCGGCGTCACCGTGCCGGCCGGCGGTTCGCTCACCGCCGCCGACGCGCCGGGGCCGGCCGCTTCCTCTGCAGATGCAATGTCCACCGGTGCCTCGGACCCGTTCGGGGCGTTCGCCACGGCCCGCGAATCCGGACCGCCCGGCGCGGACGGCTCGACGGGCTCGGACTCTCCCGTTCCCGGCTCGGGCGCATTCCCGGCCGCGAGCCCCGGGGGCTCCGATCCGGCCCCGGAATCCGTCTCCACGGCCGAAGCGGGCGGGGCGTCGGCGGTCCCGGCGGGAACTTCCGACCCGGATTCGCCCGACCCGGACTTCAACGACTCGGGCTTCTCCGGTCCCGGCTTCCCGGCGTCGGACTCGACCGGCTTCGCGACGTCGCCGGCGAAGTCTTCCACCTCCTTGCGGACATCCGAAAGCACGTTGGTGGGCGAGTACTCCTTCGCCGCCTTCCGGAGCTCTTCCGCCCGCACCTCGCGTTCGATGTCGGCCCGCACCTGACCGACGATCCGCTGCGCCCTGCCGACCCACACGCCCACCGTCCGCACGAGTCCGGGGAGCCGGCTCGGCCCAACCACGAGCAGCGCGACGACGCCGAGCAGGGCGAGCTCGAGAAACCCGACCTCGAACATCGGCTCGCCGCCTTCCGGCGCCGAGGCGGCTCAGGCCCGCTCGCGCGGCTTCTCCGCGACCTCCCCGTCGATCACGGTTCCCGCCGCGGTCTGCTCGATCCGGTCCGCGTCCTCCGCCTCGTCCTTGCCCTCCTTGATCGACGAGCGGAACCCCTTGATCGCGGTGCCGAGGTCCGATCCGAGGGAGCGCAGACGCTTGCCGCCGAACAGCAGCAGGACGATCCCGAATATGATCAGCAACTGCCAGATACTGATTCCGCCGAGTCCCATTCCGGCCTCCGTGGCGCCCGTGCGCCGTATCGATTGAATGTCGTGCCGCGCCGGTCAGTCCGGCCCGGCTCGTGTCGCCTTCTCGGCGAGCCCGGAACGTCCGGCCCGCCGGTCGAGCTCCTGGAGCACATCTTCGGGTCCGAGCCCGAAATTGGCAAGCATGACCATGGTGTGGTACCAGAGGTCCGCTGTCTCCGCGACGACCCGCGACGGTTCGCCGTCCTTCGCCGCAAGCACCGTTTCGGTCGCTTCCTCGCCCACCTTCTTGAGGATCGCGTCGAGCCCGCGCGCGTAGAGGCGTGCGGTCCAGGAAGTGCCGGGATCCGCCGACTTGCGCTCCTCCAGTCGCCTCGCGAGGCTCTCGAGAGCGCCGGACGGCAGGCGCCCGTCCCCCTCCGCCGCCGCGCGAGGGTCCCCGCCCTCCACGGGCTGGAAGAAGCAGCTCCGGCGACCCGTGTGGCAGGCGCCGCCCCCCACCTGGTCCACCGCGACGAGCAGGGCATCCCCGTCGCAATCGAGCCGGATTCCGCGCACCCGCTGCACGTTGCCCGAGGTCTCTCCCTTGCGCCAGATCGTCCCCCGCGAGCGCGACCAGAACACGGTGCGTCCCTCCTCCAGGGTGAGCGCGAGACTCTCGCGGCTCATCCATGCGAGCATGAGCACATCGCCCCGGACCGCGTCCTGGACGATTGCCGGAACCAGTCCGTCCGCATTCCAGCGAACGGAATCCAGCCGGCACGCGCCGGCCGGAGGCGGGCTCCCTTCGCGTGCGTTGGCGGACACATCCAGGTCCATGCTCCGAGGGGCGGGCGATCATACACCCGGCCGGCGACAGGCGCTTGACCGGGCTACCGGCCGGCCGGAGAATCCCGGCTCCGCAGCTCTACTCGACGGATTGCGACCGGAGTTGAATCTCATGCAGATACGCAAGGTTTGCGTTCTCGGCGGCTCGGGCTTCGTCGGCCGCAGCATCTGCGCCGAGCTTGCCCGGCGCGGGGTGGCGGTCCGGGTCATGGCCCGGCGACGCGAGCGGGCACGCCACCTGCTCGTGTTCCCGCGCCTGGAGCTCGTCGAGGGGAGCTGCCACTTCGCACCGGACCTCGCCGGTGCGTTCAACGGCTGCGACGCCGTCATCAACCTGGTCGGTATTCTGCATCCGGACGGAGAGTCGACGTTCGAGCGAGTGCACGCGGAGCTGCCGGCCCTCGTCGCACGGGTGTGCCGCGAGCGCGCGGTGCCGCGCCTCGTTCACATGAGCTCGCTCGGTGCTTCGCGGGATGCGCCGAGCGAGTATCTCCGGACCAAGGGGAGGGGGGAGGACGCGGCGCATGCGGGAGCCGGAGTCTTCACCACGAGCTTCCGACCGTCCGTCGTCTTCGGCCCGGGCGACGGGCTCTTCAACCGGTTCGCGGGAATCCTCCGGATCGTTCCGTTCGTCCTTCCCCTCGCGAAGGCCGATGCCCGGCTGCAGCCGGTTTACGTGGCGGACGTGGCGGCCGCGATGTGCGCTTCGCTCGCCGATCGCGCGACGTTCGCGAAGCGCTACGATCTCGGCGGCCCCGAAGTGATGACCTTGGCGGGGGTCGTGCGCTACACCGCCGAGGTGCTCGGGCTGCGGCGAATCATCCTTCCACTCGGAGAACGGCTGGGCACCATGCAGGCCCGCGTGTTCGAGCGGTTGCCGGGCAAGCTCCTGACCGAGGACAACCTGCGGTCGCTCGGAGTGGACAGCGTGACGGCCCGGAACGGGTTCGAAGACTTCGGGATCGCGCCGGCGCGCGTGGATTCGATCGTCCCCCGCTATCTCGGCGATCGCGGCCGCCGGGGCCGCAACCAGCGCTTCCAGAGCGCCGCCCGGCGCGACTGAGCCCGCCCCGGCGCCCGCACGGGCGCACGGTTCGGCGGTTCGCCGCCGTCTCCCTTTTCCCGCCCTTCGCCGATTCCCGCCACGGTACCTTCGACGGCCCGGATCGAGGGACGGCGTCCCGGGTCGCGGAACGACCGGGCGTCATCCCCACGGCGCGAGCAGCGCGAAGAGCACCGCCCCGAGCGCAATCCGGTACACCGCGAACGGCCAGAGCCCGATTCGGGCGACCAACGCCAGAAACGCGCCGATGCACGCGTAGGCGCCGAACGCGGCCACGATCGCCCCCAAACCGAACCAGGTCCAGTCGACCGTCCCCGGCGCGGCGGCGAGCTCGACTCCCTTCGCCCCTCCCGCGAGCGCGATGACCGGAACCGCGAGGAGGAAGGAGAAGCGGGCGGCGGCCCGCGGCGCGAGACCGAGGGCGAGGCCGGCGGTGATGGTGACCCCGGAACGCGAGGCGCCCGGCACGAGGGCGAGGGCCTGGGCGCACCCGATGAGGACCGCGTCGCGGATGGTGAGGCTCCCTTCGCGGCGGGTTCGCGCCCCCCATCGGTCGGCGGCGAGCAGGAGCAGGGCGAACACCAGGTTCGCGATCGCGATGACAATCGGTGAGCGAAGGTGCAGCTCGACCGCCTCGCCGGCGAGGAGTCCGGCCGCTCCGACCGGTATCGTTCCGGCGATCACCAGCCAGGCCATGCGGCTCTCCGGGGCGAAGGGGCGCCCGCGCCACACCGAAGGGCACCACCCGCGCACGAGCGTCGCGAGGTCGCGGCGAAGGTACGCAACCACCGCGGCGAGGGATCCGACATGGACCGCGACGTCGAACGCGAGGCCCTGGTCCGGCCAGCCGAGCAGCGCGGGAACGAGGATCAGGTGGGCCGAGCTCGAGATGGGCAGGAACTCGGTGAGCCCCTGGACGAGGGCGAGGACGATTGCGTGGACGGGTTCCATGATGGCCTCCGGCAGCGCGTGCCCCGCAATCAGAGCCGGTCGTCGAGCCGGCGTCCGCTGAACCCCGCGAATCCGTCGGCCGCCCTCTCGCCGAGGCCTCGGCCGAGTCCGAGGACCCGGATCCGCTCGCCCATCTCACCGGGCAGGGTGAGCTGGCGAACCGCGTGCGCGTTCGCCGCACGTCGAACCGCGACGCTCCTGCCGGTGGCCGGTTCGTCCTCGTCCGGTCCGTTCTCGGCGAGAAAATCGGTCACCCCGCACCCGATGAGAAACCAGGCCTGGGTGGTGAACCCCACACGGTCCATTCCGGCCGCATCGCCGGCCCGCGCGAGGGCGCTGAAGTCCACGCTCGCGGTGATGTCCTGGAGGGCGGGGAGGACGAGGGGATCGTCGTGCCAGCGGTGCCGGTAGTGGCACCCGAGGGTGCCCTGTCCGCGGTCCGGGTGATAGTACTCCGCTTCCCCATAGCCGTAATCGAACACGAGGAGGAGCCCCCGGCGAAGGGGGAACGTGATCGCGTCGAGCCATCCCGGGAGAGACGGACACCACTCCGACTCGTAGCCGGCCGGTCCGAGCGGACGGCCGAGCCGTCTCTCCACGGCGCGGACATGGTCGCGGAGGGCGGACCGCGCCGGCCGCGGCACCCATCGGAATCCGCCGGCATCGAGGCCGACGTGCAGCGATTCCACCCGCTCCGGGGTGAGCCGGAAGCGCTCGACCGGCAACGCGTCGGCGACTTCATTCGCGAACACGACTCCGTCGACGGGTTCTTCCGGAATCGCGTCCAGCCACTCCACGCCGAGGGTTCCGAGGCGCCGCCGCTGCCGATCCCGGAGGTCGGGGCTCGTCTCCAGGATCCGGTAGCGGCGCGGGTTCGCGCCACGGCGCGAGAGCTCCGTGAGGCAGCTCTCGGCGAAGGCGCCGGTCCCGCCTCCGAGCTCGAGGATCTCGCCTCCACCAAGGAGTTCCAGGACCGATTCGACCTGCCGGGCGACGCTGCGCCCGAACAGGGGCGAGATTTCGGGGGCGGTGACGAAGTCGCCCTCCGGTCCGAACTTCGCGGAACCCGCCGTGTAGTATCCGAGCCCCGGAGCGTTGAGACACAGCTCCATGTAGTCGGAGAAGGGAATGGGTCCCTGCGCCTCGATACGGCCGCGAATGTGGTGCGCCGTCCGCCGGCCGTGGGCGACCGCCTCCGGGGAGGGATGGGGAAGCCCGGCCGGCCGGAACGGATCGAACACCACAGCGTCCGTCATCCGCCGGCCTCGCCGGCGCCGCTCCCGGGGCCACGATGGCTGAGCGGGTCGCCCTCGTGACGGGAGCCGCGCGCCGCGTGGGGGCGCGGATCGTCCGCGAGCTGCACGCGGCCGGCATGTCGGTGGCGATTCACTTCCATCGTTCGCGCCGGGACGCCGAGACCCTTCGCGAAGAGCTCGAGGACGCCCGGCCGGGGACCGCGATGACGGTGGCCGCGGACCTCGTCGAGCCGGGCGGGCCCGCGTCCGTGGTGGCGGCGGCCGGCGAGCGTTGGGGACGGCTCGACGTCCTGGTCAACAACGCCTCCACCTTCTATCCGACCCCGGTCGGCGAGGCGACGGAATCCGAGTGGAACGACCTCCTCGGCTCCAATCTCGCCGCGCCGTTCTTCCTCGCGCAGGCCGCCACGCCCCTGCTACGCGCCGTTCGCGGGTCCATCGTGAACATCGCCGACGTGTACGGCCATCGTCCCCTTGCCGGCCATCCGATCTACTCCGCCGCGAAGGCGGGTCTCGTCATGCTCACCCGCTCTCTTGCGCTCGAGCTCGGTCCGGAGGTCCGGGTCAACTCGATCTCGCCGGGGGCGGTCCTGTGGCCGGAAAACGACGAGCCGGACCGGCGGAGGATCATCGCCGAGATCGCCCTCGGGCGTTCGGGAGATCCGGGGGACGTCGCCCGGGCGGTGCTCTTCCTGGTGCGCGACGCGACGTACGTCACCGGGCAGGACCTCGCGGTGGACGGAGGACGCCTGGTCTCCGGCTGAACGCCGCACCGCCCTCCCTTCCGGCTCCCGTGATGCGACCGCTCGGGTCCGCCACCCGATCGAACCGGGCCGGGCAGCCCGGCGCCCGGCGGACGCCCTCCTGCGACCGGCCCCGGGCGGCGCGGCCCTCAATCCGACCGTACGGTGAAACGCGGCCACTCCCGGCTGCCGGGGTTGCGGACGATGTCGCCGGTGTGAGTCCGGAACCGGCCGGCCCTGCGGTCCGCGAACCACAGCTCGAGGGTCTTGTGCACCACCGGAAACGCGAGCTCGCCCCAGGGGATCTCGTCCTCGGCGAAGAGCTGCACGTCGAGGCTCTCCTCGCCCGGGTGAAAGTCGGGGTCGAGCAGGCGCGCCCGGTAGTAGACGTGAACCTGGTCGATGTGCGGGATGCTGAAGAGGGTGTAGAGGCTTCCGAGCGACAGGTTCGCATTCGCTTCCTCGCGCGCCTCCCGGGAAGCCCCTTCCTCCATCGTCTCGCCGCACTCGAGAAAGCCGGCCGGCAAGGTCCAGTACCCGTGGCGGGGCTCGATCGCGCGCAGGCAAAGCAGCAGCCTTCCGTCCCACTCGGGGATCGTCCCGACCACCGACTTGGGATTCTGGTAGTGGATGCTCCCGCAATCGCCGCACACGTGGCGGCGCCGGTTGTCGCCCGCCGGCACCTCGAAAGCGACGCGCGCGCCGCAGGCCGAGCAGAACTTCACTTGGCGCGTTCACCCCGTTCGACGATCACGCCAACGTCCGTCGCCCCCCGGATCGCATATCGCTTGTTGAGGCGAAGGCGCACCCACGGCACGGCGAACTCCTCGCGCACGAGCGCGGCCACCCGATCGGCCAGCGTCTCCACGAGCCGGAACTCCGAGCCCGATACGAAGTCGATGATGCGCTTGGTGATCGCCTTGTAGTCGAGGGCGTCCTCGATCCGATCGGAGGCGGCGGCGCGCGCGGCGTCGGTCGCCATCTCGATGTCCAGGGTGACCGTCTGCCGGATCCGGCGCTCCCATTCGTAGATCCCGATCGTCGTCTCGATGCGAAGATCGTTGAGAAAGATGATATCCACCGGGACCGACCAGCAGGGGGAAACGGAGTCTAGCCCATTCTCCGAGCGGTCGCAGCCGGCGCGAATACGCCGGTGCCGGGCAGTGGAGGGGCTCGCCCCGGACCGTGCGGCGGCCGCCCGAAGAGCGGGTCGGGGCACCGGCGTGGACGCCGCTGCGGGACGCGCGGGGCCGGGTCGGCGCGCGGTTGCTAACATCCGTCTGCCAACGCCCGAGGACGCCGCCCATCGCCGTCACCGCCCCCAGCCCGACCGGATACCCCGGAGCCGCCGGCGCTCGCAATGCCCGGCCGGCGCGCGCCGGCGACCTCGTTTCACGCCGGCCCGGACCTTCACACCGGCGCGCGGGCGCCGCGGGAGGCGCTCCGCCCCGCCTCTCCCGTCCGCACCCGCTGCGCCTGCGAGACCGCCACGTGCTCGTGAATGGGCTTTCCCTCGCTTCCGGCGTCCGCGTCCACCGGGCGCCCCGATGGTCGTGATCAAGCTTTCCATTGCTCCCGGCGTCCGCGTCCACCGGGCGCCCCGATGGTCGTGATCAAGCTTTCCATTGCTCCCGGCGTTCGCGTCCACCGGGCGCCCCGATGGTCGTGATCAAGCTTCCCATTGCTCCCGGCGCTCGCGGCTGGTGGGCACTTCGATGGTCTTAGTCAAGCTTCCCCTTGCTTCCGGCGCTCGCGCCTACCGTGCACTCCGATGGTCGTAGTTGCGCTCTTCGTCGCCGCCGGCTACCTCCTCGGCTCCATCTCGACGGCGGTCCTCGTCTCGCGGGCCCTCGGCACCGAGGACCCTCGCGCCGGCGGGTCCGGAAATCCGGGAGCCACCAACGTTCTGCGCCTGTCCGGACGGATGCCCGCAGCGCTCACCCTCGCGGGCGACGTGCTGAAGGGCCTCGTCCCGGTGCTCGCGGCCCGGACCGCCGAGCTTCCGCCCGGAGAAATTGCCCTGGTGGGCCTCGCCGCCTTCCTCGGCCATGTCTACCCGGTGTTCTTCGCCTTCAAGGGTGGCAAGGGGGTTGCCACCGCGCTCGGGGCCCTGCTCGGGGTGGAGCCGCTCCTCGCGGCGGCGGTCCTCGCCACCTGGCTCGTGGCGGTCGGCATCACTCGCTACTCTTCGCTTGCCGCGCTCGCCGCGTCCGTGCTCGCGCCCGCCTACGCCTTCGCGCTCTCCGGAGACTCACGCGTGGTGGGCGCGGTCGCGGTCATGACGGTGCTACTCGTCTGGCGGCACCGCGGCAACATCCGCCGCCTCCTCGCCGGCGAGGAGGGACGCATCGGGCGCGCGAAGTGAGTCGAGGGGCCAGCGCGCGCGCGCGCCGAACGCGGGTGGCTGGCGTTCGCCGGCCCGCAGGCGCAGGTACCCCGCGAACGCGACCATCGCGCCGTTGTCCGTGCACAGCTCCGGACGCGGGTAGAAGACGCGCGCATCGAGGCGACGGACGAGCCGCTCGCGCAGGCGCCGGTTCGCCCCCACGCCGCCCGAGACCACCAGGCGGTCGAAACCGGTCTCACGGAGCGCGCGGCGGCACTTGATGTACAAGGTGTCGACCACCGCTTCCTCGAACGCCCGGGCGACGTCGGCGGCAAGGGCCGGACCGGGCGGCTCGTCCCGAAACGTCCGCAGTGCATGAGTCTTGAGCCCGCTGAAGCTGAAGTCGAGTCCCGGACGGTCGGTCATGGGTCGTGGGAACCGGAAACGGTCGGGGTCGCCGTCCCGGGCGAGGGCGGCAAGCGCCGGCCCCCCCGGATAACCGAGCCCGAGGAGCTTCGCGGTCTTGTCGAACGCCTCGCCGGCCGCATCGTCGAGCGATTCGCCGATGATCCGGTACTCCCCGGGGGCGCGCACGGCCACGAGCTGGGTATGGCCGCCGGAAACCAGCAGGGCGAGGAACGGAAACTCGGGGACCGGTGCTTCGAGAAGCGGCGCGAGCAGGTGGGCCTCGAGATGATGCACCGCCACCGCGGGGACTCCCCAGCCCCAGGCGAGGCTCCTCCCCACCGCAGCCCCCACGAGAAGCGCCCCGATGAGCCCCGGACCTCCGGTATACGCCACTCCGTCGATGTCGGACGCCCTCCGCCCGGCTTCCGCGAGGGCCTCGCGAACCAGGGGCAGGACCCGGCGGATGTGATCCCGGGCCGCAATCTCGGGGACCACGCCGCCGTACTCCGCGTGCAGGTCGACCTGACTGTGCAGGCGGTTCGCCACGAGTCCGAGGCAGCCGTCGTAGAGGGCCACCCCGGTCTCGTCGCACGAGGATTCGATGCCGAGCACCAGCACGGTACGGACCGCCGGACAGTGAGTGATTGGAGATGGCGATTATGCGCCACTTTGCGCACCGGCCCGGTGAGCGGTATCATGCGCGGCCCGTCACGGTGGCCGACCAAGGGAGCCCACATGCCGGTAGTCCGGGTCAAGGACAACGAACCTTTCGACATCGCCCTCAGGCGCTTCAAGCGCTCCTGCGAGAAGGCGGGAATCCTCACCGAGGCGCGGCGCCGGGAGTTCTACGAGAAGCCGACCGCGATGCGCAAGCGCAAGGCGGCGGCGGCCGTGAAGCGCTACCAGAAGAAGCTCGCTCGCGAGGCGATGCGCCGGCAGCAGGGCCACCAGCGCCGCCACTGACGTTTCCGGCCCGCCCGGCACGAGGCGGCCGCCTGCACTACAGGAACCTCGCGCGGCCGCGAACTCCCGTGGCCGCCAGCCCGTGGGCCGTCATGGATACCCTCAAGGAACGAATACGACAGGACACCGTGGCCGCGATGCGCTCCCGGGACCGGACCCGTCTCGCCGCCCTCCGGCTGGTCGCGGCCGAGATCAAGCAGCGTGAGGGCGACGGCCGCCAGCCGCTCGAAGATGCCGGCGTGCTGGCCGTTCTCGACCGGATGCTGAAGCAGCGGCGCGATTCCGCAGAGCAGTTCCGGTCGGCCGGACGCGAAGAGCTGGCCGCGGCCGAGACGTTCGAGATCGAGGTAATCGAGGCCTACCTGCCCGCGCCGCTCGGGAACGAGGACGTCGTAGCGCTGGTCGAGGCGGCGATCGCCGAGACGGGCGCATCCACCATGCGCGACATGGGCGGGGTCATGGCCCGGCTGCGACCGCAGGTCCAGGGGCGCGCGGACATGGCCGAGGTGAGCCGGCTCGTTCGGGGTCGCCTCGCCTGATCTCCCCGCTCCTCCTCCGACCACCGCTCCGGCTTCCGTCCCGCCTCTTCCATCCTCTCGCCGGCGCGCCTTGATCGGCCGCCGCCCGGCGCATATCTTCGACCCGAGCCCGGAACAATCGCCGACTTCGGTGGTTTCCTTCGGGCTGGAAGCGCACCGGCGCCCGCACCCGGACGGCCCGTCCGGCGAGGAGGATTCCCGGTTGGCAGTCGCATCCGGCCGCATACCCTCGGCGTTCATCGACGACCTCCTCGCGCGCGTGGACATCGTGGACGTCATCGAGCCCCGGGTGCAGCTCCGGCAGCGCGGTCGCAGCCTCCTTGCCCGCTGTCCCTTCCACGAGGAGCGGACCCCTTCCTTCAGCGTGAGCCGCGAGAAGCAGTTCTACTACTGCTTCGGCTGCCGGGCGAGCGGAACCGCGATCACCTTCCTGATGGAATACGACGGGCTCGGGTTCGTCGACGCGATCGAGGAGCTGGCCGCCCGGGCCGGCCTCGAGGTTCCGCGCACGGGACCCGGACGGGGGGAGGCGGGACGGCCCGATCCCGCGGCGGGCCTCGACCCGGTCTACGCGGTGCTCGACCGCGCGAACCGCCACTACCGGCGCCAGCTCCGCGAGCACTCGGGACGCGCGCGGGCGGTCGATTACCTGAAATCCCGGGGCGTGTCCGGCGAGCTCGCAGCGCGCTTCGAGCTCGGATTCGCGCCGCCCGGCTGGGAAGGGCTCGTGTCCGCGCTCGGCGATGCGGGAGGCGAGGTGCTGGAACGCGCGGGCCTCGTTGCCCGCCGCGACGCCGGCACGCACTACGACCGATTCCGGGACCGGGTGATGTTCCCGATCCGCGACCGGCGGGGAAGGGTCGTCGGCTTCGGCGGGCGGGTCATCGGCGACGGGGAGCCGAAGTACCTCAACTCGCCCGACGGGCCGGCATTCCACAAGGGTCGCGAGCTCTACGGCCAGCACCAGGTGCTGCGCGGACGCGGGAGCCGTCCCGCGCGGCTCGTGGTGGTGGAGGGATACATGGACGTGGTCGCGCTCGCCCAGTTCGGGATCGACTACGCGGTGGCGACCCTCGGCACGGCGGCGACCCGCGATCACCTGCAGCAGCTCTACCGCTCCACGGATGAGGTCGTCTTCTGTTTCGACGGCGACACCGCGGGACGGGACGCGGCCTGGCGGGCCCTCGAGCAGGCGCTGCCCCTCATGCGCGGCGGACGCAAGGCGTCGTTTCTCCTGCTCCCCCAGGGAGAGGATCCGGATTCCTTCGTCCGCAAGCACGGGGCGGAGACGTTCGAGACGGCCGCGGCGAAGGCCGCGCCGCTCTCCGAGCTGATGTTCTCGACCCTGGAGAGCGAGGCGGACCCGTCCTCTCTCGAGGGGCGGGCCCGGCTGGTGGAACGGGCCGCCGCGCTCATCGCCACGACTCCCGCAGGGGCCTTTCGCGCCATGCTCGCGAACCGCGCCGCGGAGGCCGGCCGCATGACGCGCGAGGAGGTGGAGGCGCTCGTGCGCGGCGCGAGGGGAAGCGACCGCCGTTCCTCCGGGGAGGGCCGGCCGGGCGGAGGCGAGCGGCCAGCCGGGACCCGGGCGCGGGACGACGGACGCGCTCCTTCGCTCGTGCGACAGGCGATCCGCCTCGTGCTGCACCAACCTTCGCTTGCGCGGGTCGCCGTGAGAACGGAGGACATGATGGGGGTCATCGAGCGGCTGGAGCAGAGGGGCGCGCCGCTCCTCGCCGAGCTGCTCCGGACCGCGGGGGCGGACCAGCGCCTCACCACCGCCGCGCTCGTCGAGCGGTACCGGGACCACGAGGCAGGGCCGCACCTCGCACGGCTCGCCGGCGAGTCCCTCCTCATCGAGGACGAGGACGCCCGGAAAGCGGAGTTCACCGGGGTGCTGAGCGGGCTGCGGGAGACCGATCGCCGGCAGCGGCTGGAACGACTGCGCACCAGGATGCGGTCGAGCCCGCTCGGTGCGGCCGAAGAGCGGGAGTATCTTCGGCTGCTCGCCGAGGACGGAGGTCGGCGGACGCCCGCCGGACGGACACGTCCGCGGAGCCTTCGTCGTTGAACTCACTGCCCTATTCGACTAAAATGGCCTGTTCCCTCGACATCGGTCTCGCGCAATGCAAGACATCATGAATCTCGACGACCAGCAGTCCCGCCTCAAGCTCCTCATCGCCAAGGGCAAGGAGCAGGGATACCTCACGTACGCCGAGGTCAACGATCACCTTCCGGAAGGCATTGTCGATACGGAGCAGATCGAAGACATCGTCAGCATGATCAACGACATGGGCATCACGGTGCACGAAGTCGCGCCGGATGCCGACGATCTGCTGATGATGGAGACCGAAGTCAACACCGACGAGGATGCGGCCGAAGAGGCGGCCGCGGCGCTCGCGACCCTCGACGCGGAGTTCGGGCGCACCACCGATCCGGTTCGGATGTACATGCGCGAGATGGGAACGGTCGACCTCCTCACGCGCGAGGGGGAGATCAAGATTGCCCGGCGCATCGAGGAAGGACTGAAGGAGGTCGTCGCGTCGCTCGCCTGCTATCCGCGGGTCGTCGAACACGTGCTCGAGGTGCTCGCCGCGGTGGCGGAGGGCCAGATCCGGCTGAACGATGTCGTCGTCGGCTTCGGCGACCGGGATGCCGCGGCGGAGGCCGCGCGGCGCGCGGCGGCGGAGCGGGAAGAGGCCGAGAAGAATTCCGCGAACAACTCGGACAACGAGGAGCCGATAGATACCGGCCCTACCGTCGAAGAAGCGAAGACGCGGCTCCAGGGGCTGCGGAAAACGTTCCAGCGGCTCATCGCCTCGTACGGTCGGTACGGCCCGAAGAGCAAGCGCACGTCGAACCTGCGCGAGAAGCTCGTCGAGGAGTTTCTCGAGATCCGGCTCACCCCGAAGGTGGTCGACATTCTGTCGAGTCTGCTCCGCGAGGACATCGAGCAGATCCGGGAGCACGAGCGGGCCATCCAGAAGCTGTGCGTCGTGGAGGCGAAGATGCCCCGCCCGACCTTCATCAAGAGCTTCCAGGCGTCCGGCATGGAAGCGGAGTGGCTCGATGCGCACGTCGCGGAGGAGGCCGACTGGAGCGCCGCGCTCGAGGAGCGTCGGGTGGATATCCAGCGGCACCAGAAGAAGCTCACCGCGATCGTGGAACGCGGCCGGATTCCGATCACCGAGCTCAAGGACATCAACCGGCGCAAGTCCCTCGGCGAAGCGAAGGCGAGCCGGGCGAAGAAGGAGATGGTGGAAGCCAACCTGCGGCTCGTCATCTCGATTGCGAAGAAGTACACGAACCGCGGACTTCAGTTCCTCGACCTCATCCAGGAGGGGAACATCGGCCTGATGAAGGCGGTCGACAAGTTCGAGTACCGGCGGGGCTACAAGTTCTCGACCTATGCCACGTGGTGGATTCGGCAGGCGATCACCCGCTCGATCGCCGACCAGGCCCGCACCATCCGGATCCCGGTGCACATGATCGAGACCATCAACAAGCTCAACCGGGTGTCGCGCCAGATCCTCCAGGAGCAGGGCCGCGAGCCGACTCCCGAGGAGCTCGCCGAGCGCATGGAGATGCCGGAAGACAAGGTCCGCCGCGTGCTCAAGATCGCGAAGGAGCCGATCTCGATGGAAACTCCGATCGGCGACGACGAGGATTCGCATCTCGGCGATTTCATCGAGGACACGACCATCCTCTCGCCGGTCGATGCGGCGACCTCGGAAGGGCTCCGGGAGGCGACCCAGAACGTGCTTGCGACCCTCACCCACCGCGAGGCGAAGGTGCTCCGGATGCGGTTCGGAATCGAGATGAACACCGACCACACCCTCGAGGATGTCGGCAAGCAGTTCGACGTGACGCGCGAGCGCATCCGCCAGATAGAGGCCAAGTCGTTGCGCAAGCTTCGCCACCCGAGCCGCTCGGAGAGCCTGCGCAGCTTCATCGAGTGAGGGCGAGCGGCGAAGTCCTTCGCCGCTCCCTCGCCCCGGACGGGCCGGGCCTGTAGCTCAGTTGGTCAGAGCAGCGGACTCATAATCCGTCGGTCGAAGGTTCGAGTCCTTCCGGGCCCACCAAATCAGAAAATCAATTACATATTTTTTTCAAGAACCAGAATTTTCCCGCATCGTAGCCAGGTCACGCGGAGGTCACGTCGAGAACCTGCGATATGGATGAGGGACCCGAAGGGCACAGGAACGAACGCCGAGGGTGACCGTTTCCACGGCACGACGACGTTCGACGGCGGGTTCGGGGGCACCGTCGCTGCCGGGTACAGGGTCAGCCCGAGGCTCCGGGGCGAAATCGATCTCGGGTACCGCAGGGCGGGGATCGACGACACGACGGCACGGTACGAACTCTACCTGCCCGTGCAGGCATCCGGGATCGACGGGCACGTGTCGTCGCTCTGCCTGATGGCGAGCAGGATCTAGGCGCACGAAGCGGGCCGGTTGGAGCCGGGCGGGAGAACCGTGCCGTACTGGGAGAAGGTGTCGTAGCGCAAGGTTGGCGCGCCGCCTGCACGCAATCTCTGCGCCTACCCTTCCGTCCAGTGCGCCGCGACTTCATCCCACTCGTCGTCGGACCCGGCGGGCCACGGCGGCATCGTCACGGCGAAAGCCGAGAGCGGTGAATCTCCGACGCTCCGGAACTGGAACGACGTTCCGGCCGGTATCGTCAGGCACAGGTCAGGGTGGAGCGAGACCACCTCTTCACGTCCGCCATCGCGCCGCCACATCTCGCCGCAGCCGGCGAGGATGAACCAGACTTCATCGACCGTGCGATGACGGCCTGCCCGGGAGACCGCGCCCGGTGCGAGCTCGAAGTGCGCTGCGCTTCCAGAAGGGAGGGAGAGCAGCTCGCGTACGTGCGATCCGTCCGGCGCGGTCACCGTGGGTTCGGAGGGAAGGTGCATCGCTCCGAAGCCCGGGGTTCGCTCGTGGTCTGGCATGCCGACTGCTCCCTGTGCGTGAAAGGGAGTATCACCGGTGACCGCGCTCACGGAAAAGGGACCATCTCCACCCTGTGCCATTTGCCAACTCGATCGCAGACTTGCGGCCGATCGAGCCAAGTGGGCGGGCCCCATTGTAAACGGCCCACCAAGCTCCGAATCTCGATCGTGCACCACCCAGGCAGGAGGAGTTCGAAGCAGTAAGGCCCACGGCCCGAAACGACCCATCCTCCGAGCCGAATCGGTACGGAACTTATCGAATAGTCCCATCCCTTGGCTTGGTGCGTTGCTAAAGATGCTGGTGGACGTCCGCCGCGCCAGTGTCCATGCTCGACCCTTCGGGCCCTGACGCGTGAGGTGTGTCACCCGTTCCTCGGTGAACTGTTCCCATTCGACTGGGGACATCAAGTCCAACCGAGCCACGGACGGAATGGGCATTCGTCGCGAAACCTGTACGGCCGTAGGGACCGGACCCAAATGAGGTGCGACCTTGCGCAGGGTGAACTCCGTTGCGGTCATCGCGACCTGCGCACCGCGACCGAGCCTACCCGCCCGTTTCCGCGACGATTCAGATCCGCTTCAGGGGAAGCTTGGCTCGGATGTCCTCGTCCAGCTTGTCGTAGTGTTCGAGCACCTGGTTGATCCGGTCTCCCTGATCCCACAGCCTAACTCGGAAGAATTGCGTGGCCTTCTCCCTGTCGACGCTGGACTTGAATCCACCCCAGGAGACCAGCAGGCCGATGCTCGCCTGCACGTTCTGCATTGCGCCGATGAGCTGGTCCAGGCCTCCTCGTTCCTCGGCACCGGACGGCTCGGATACTCCGGGGCCGGCTATTCCACCCACTCGATCCATTCCGGAGGGTTCAGCCAACGGTCCCGTAATTCCACTAGCCACCGCGCGATTTCGGCGATGGCGGTGGCTTGTACGTTGTCCTCGTACTGCTCGGCGGTGGCGTCCCCCGTCGCTGGATCTGTATCAGATTTTCAGTTGATCTTTATCGCTTGTGCCTCTAGAGTCTGCGGCACACCCCTTGCGGTTTCGACCGCAGGGCGCGGGGCCTCTTCGGAGGCCCTTGCTTTTCTTGGACGCGAGCAATGCGAACCCACGTCTATGTGGATGGTTTCAACCTCTACTACGGTGCGCTCAAGGGCACGTCCTGGAAGTGGCTCGACCTCCCGACCCTGTTCGCGGCGATCCTCCAGGCGCATCACGACATCGCGAAGGTCAAGTACTTCACGGCGCGGGTGTCGAGCATGCCCGACGATCTGTCAAAGCCCCAGCGTCAGGACGTCTATCTCCGCGCCCTTTGCCAATACCGGCCCGAGGTCGAGATGCATTTTGGGCACTTCCTGAGCCACCGGGTAAGGGCGCCGCTCGCACGGCCGATGCCGGGAGCGCAGCGAAGCGTCGAGATTGTCCGGACCGAAGAGAAAGGCTCGGACGTCAATCTCGCCGTGCATATGCTCAACGACGCGTGGCTGGACGCCTGCGACTGCGCCGTGGTGGTCAGCAACGACAGCGATATCGCCGAAGCGATGCGGCTCGTAAAGCAGCAGCATGAGAAGAGAATCGGGCTGCTCACGCCGGGGCCTCGCAAACCGTCGCAACAGCTTCTGAAGCACGCGGATTTCGCGAGGCATATCCGTCCGGGTGCCCTTCGGGCGTCGCAACTGCCGGATCCGATCCCCGGGACCAACATCCGGAAGCCGGCGCGGTGGTAGAGGCCTTCGCAAGGGGGGAGCGATGAGCGCCCAGGGTGCTACCTGCCCCTGAAACGCAAACCGGGGCGTGAGACCCCGGCCGCGGTGGTGAGGTTCAAGCGTTTTGCGAAGCATCGCGGCAGGTGCCTTTCGATGACAAACAGACTCGTGTCCGTTGGTCCGGTTGTCCGGTAAAGTCCCGAATCTTCTTGTGCGGAAGGGTGGTTCACGCGGTGGTTTCGCACCGGGATACTCTGCAAAACATTCGTTGATTCAATGAGATAAGCAACCCCTGCAGCGGACTCATAGTCCATCGGTCGAAGGTTCGAGTCCTTCCGGGCCCACCATTCAAGACAACAATCTACAAACGAGAACGGTCAGCGCGTTCTGAACCGTGTCACCAGGATGTCACCAGACGGCAGTTGCATTCCTGTGAATCCCGAACAGCTCGAGGCTATAAAACCCGCCCGCCCGTGCGAGCGCGCGGGTAAGCGTTCGTTCAGGTGGTGCAACCGTTCGGTCGCCGTGTGTTCCCGCGTCGATGCAGGCGGCGAGAAGGGCGACGATTTCGGCGGCGTACCGGAGGTGGTCCGAACCATGCCCGTTGGCAGGACTTTTCTCCTGGAGAGCCCGAATGTCCTGGACTCCTCCTGATAACGTACGAACCTCGTGTCCCAGGTTCCATTCCGGCGCGGGAACCGGAGTCGGGCCATTGACATGGCGTCGTGCGTCCCATACGGACCGATTCGGCGGCCGTTGCTCGCTCCCGGCGGCGCAATCCACCGGGACGATCGAGCAAGACGAGCTTCGTGCGAAATCAGGGCCGTCTTTCCGCGACCATTGGGACGTCAACCGCAATACTCTCCAGCCGGCGATGAGAAAGATGGTTTTTCTCGTGGCAGGTGAAGGGAGGAAACCAGAGGATTCCTGCCGCAGTCGACGGAATCGCCTGCTGAAGCGCCGTCGCCAGTTCGAGGACACGACGAGCGGGAACGCACATACGGAACCGTCCGTTCCACGACTCCTCCTCCCCTTAGGGCAGGTTGCGGCGGTCTCAGGTATCGTTGCTCGATGCTACGTAACGCGCACCATTGGATTCCGGGCTCCGAAGGAGACTCGATGATGGCTGCTTCACCCGCCGAGAGGATGCGGGCGGCCCGACTCCGGCGGGGCGCTCAGGGCAAGCGCGAAGTCCGGATGATCCTGCCCGATGCCCGCGCGGAAGAGGTACGGTCCCGTATCGCGGAGTCGGTCGCGCGGCTCGATCGTTCGCACGAGGAAGACTCGCTGCGCTGGATCGAGGCAGCGTCGGAGTTCGATGGAAACGAAACGAGATGACGTTGTCACCGTCGCAGCCGCCGGAGGCTTCGGAAGACCTCCGCCCGCGGTAGTCGTTCAGAGCGACGTGTTTCCGGAGCGGCATGCTTCGGTTATCGCCTGCCAGATGAGCACCGCCCCGGAGGACGCCCCCGACCTCCGGGTTACGATCGAGCCGTCGGGCGCCAACGGTCTCCGCGCAGTATCCCGGATCATGGCCGACAAGCCGGTGACCGTGCGGCGTGAGCGGCTCGGACGCCGGCTCGGCAGACTCGACGCGCCCGAGATCGGTCGTTTGAACCGGGTGCTCGCCTTTGTGCTCGGATTGGCTGACTGACCCGGAAGGGACAACCGGCAATCATTCCGGGCCGGCGCACCGCCCGCCGGGGTCGCACCGTGGCCGTGCTGAACCGTTATCCTGCCGAGTCGCTGAGCCGGTCCAAGTCCCTCGAATCGGGAGGAGTCATGCCGAGCGACATCCACGACCGGAACAAGGCGCTGATCGTACCGCTGCGCCGCGCCCTCTACGATTATGAGGCCGAGGCGGTGCGGGCGGCGCTCCTCGCGGCCTTCGACCGGGACGCCGAGGTCCACCTCGCGACTCCCTTCGAGGACCTGGACGGCCCCGAGGGGCTCTACCGCGACGCGTTCGGCCCCCTGCATGCCGCGGTCCCCGACCTCGAGCGCCGGGACACGATCGTCATCGCCGGCGACGGGGCGAACGGCACCGGATGGGTCGGTTGCTGCGGCTACTACACGGGAACGTTCGTCGCTCCGTGGCTCGAGATTCCTCCCACCGGGCACCAGATCGCGCTTCGCTTTCACGAGTTCTACCGGGTGAACGAGGGCCGGGTCGCCGAGATGCAGGCCCTCTGGGACATCCCGGAGGTCATGATGCAGGCCGGGGCGTGGCCGATGGCCCCCACCCTGGGGCGCGAATGGCACGTCCCGGGGCCGGCCACGCAGGACGGAATCGTCCCCGGGCCGCGCGATGGGGAACGCTCCGCGTCGAGCCGCCGGCTGGTCGCGGACATGCTGTCGGCGCTCGGCGAGTTCGCCGCGGGTGGCGTCGAAGCCATGCGGCTCGCCGACTACTGGCACCCGCGCTGCGACTGGTACGGGCCGTCCGGGATCGGCACCGGCCGCGGGATCGCGGGCTTTCGGAACTGGCACCAGATCCCGTTCCTCAACGCCATGCCCGACCGGGTCGGAAGCCTCGGCGCCGGCCACCTCTTCGGGGACGGCGACTACGTCGGCTTCACCGGGTGGCCGGGCATGCACATGACCATCACCGGCGACGGGTGGATGGGCATCGCGCCCTCGGGCCAGCGGATCACCATGCGCAGCCTCGACTTCTGGCGCTGCGAGAACGGACTCATCCGGGAGAACTGGGTGCTGGTGGACCTGCTCCACGTGTATCGGCAGATCGGGGTGGACGTGTTCGCGCGACTTCGCGAGTTCAACAAGGCCCGCGGATAGCCCGAAAGGCGCGCGGGTCGTCCGACCACCCCGGATTCGATCTGCAGGGGTTGAATTCTCCGCGCCCGTTCCTACTTGGGAACCGGCAGCCCGGTTCCGTGCGGGCTCCGTTCGCCGGCAGGCGGTGCGCCACGGTTTCGGCGGCGCGAAGATTCTCCCGCGATGACGTGGGGAATAGTGGTGACGAGATGAGCGAACTGGTCCGGATCGAGAACCTGGTCAAGCACTTCGGGCCGATCAAGGCGGTCGACGGGGTGAGCTTTTCCGTCGCGCGGGGGGAGGTTCTGGGGTTTCTGGGGCCGAACGGAGCCGGCAAGTCGACCACGATGAAGGTCGTGACGGGCTTCCTCTCGGCCGACTCGGGACGGGTCAGCGTGGGCGGCGAGGACATCGCGGCGAACCCGATCGCGGCGAAGCGGCGCATCGGGTATCTCCCGGAGGGCGCACCGCTCTACTCCGACATGACGACTCGTGCATTCCTCGAGTTCACGGCCGCGATCCGGGGCTTCGGCGGAGAAGAGAAGCGGCGCCGGGTCGCCGACACGGTCACCAGGGTCGCGCTCGAGAGCGTGCTCGAGCAACCGATCGAGACGTTGTCCAAGGGGTTCAAGCGAAGGGTGGGCCTTGCCCAGTCGATCCTGCACGACCCGGAGGTGCTCGTTCTCGACGAGCCGACCGACGGGCTCGATCCGAACCAGAAGCACGAGGTCCGGTCGCTCATTCGGGAAATGGCGCCGCGCAAGGCGATCGTGCTCTCCACCCACCTCCTGGAAGAGGTCGATGCGGTGTGCACCCGGGCCGTCATCATTTCCGCGGGCCGGATCGTGAGCGACGGCACTCCGGAGGCGCTCCACGCCCGCGCCGCGGGGCACAACGCGGTGACCCTCGTGCTGCGCGGCGTCGAGTCCGAGGCCGCGCGCGCGGCGCTCGCCGCGGCGCAAGGCGTGCGGGCGGTAGAGGAGCTGGGCGCGGACGGCGGCGCAGGCAGGGGCGGAAACGGAGCCGAGGTGCTCCGGCTGCGGATCCTGCCCGAGGACGGCCGCGCCGTAGCGGCGGAAGTGAGCCAGGTGGTGCGCGAGCGGGGCTGGAAGGTCGAGGAGCTGACGGTGGACCGCGGGCGTCTCGAGGATGTGTTCCGGTCGATCACCGCCCCCGATCGGACCCGTTCCTGAGCCCCGTTTCGTTCGAGGTGGTGACTTGTCAAACGTCCTGGTGATCTTCAGACGCGAGTTCCAGGGGTACTTCGCGACCCCCATCGCCTATGTGTTCATGGGCGTGTTCGTCGCCCTCGCCGGGGTCTTCACGATGTACATCGGCGGGTTCTTCATCCGCGACCAGGCGGATCTCGCCACGTTCTTCAGCTTCCATCCCTGGCTGTACCTGTTCCTGATTCCGGCCCTCGCAATGCGCCTGTGGGCGGAGGAACGGCGCGCGGGCACGATCGAGCTGCTCCTCACCCTGCCGATTACGATGCCCCAGGCGGTTCTCGGAAAATTCTTCGCCGCGTGGATGTTCACCGCGATCGGACTCGTCCTGACCTTTCCGCTGTGGCTCACCGTCAACTACCTGGGCGACCCCGACAACGGAATCATCCTCGCGGGCTACCTCGGGAGCCTCCTGATGGCGGGGGCGTATCTCGCCATCGGCTCGTGCATTTCCGCCCTCACCCGCAACCAGGTCATCGCGTTCGTGGTGACCGCGGCGGTGTGCCTGCTGTTCGTGCTGAGCGGATACCCGCTCGTGCTCGACGTGTTCAGCGCGTGGGCTCCCGCGTTCCTGGTGGAGACGGTGAGCTCCTTCGGATTCCTTCGACACTTCGAGTCGATCATCAAGGGGGTCATCGACTTGCGCGACATCGTGTACTTCGCCTCCCTCATCGCGCTGTGGCTGTTCGTGAACGTACTCGCCCTCGACGTCAACAAGGCGCGCTAGAGGCTTCGGGGCCGGCGGCGCGGACGGGACGGGGAGCGGGGAGAGAAGGAGAGAACGTTGGGAGGCAGGACCTACACGATCGGCGGCATCGTGCTCGCGGTGGCGGTGTTCCTCGCCCTGAACATGTTTGCCAACCAGGCGCTGACCCGGTTCCGGATCGACCTTACCGAGCAGCGGCTGTTCACCCTGTCCGAGGGGACCCGCAACATCCTGCGGGCGCTCGACGAGCCGGTCACCTTGCGCTTCTACGTGTCGCGCAACCTCGCATCCCGTCTCCCGAGCGTCTCCGGCTACGTCGCCAGGGTGCGCGATCTGCTGACGGAGTACGAGCATGCGGCGGAAGGACGAATCGTCCTCACCGTGATAGCCCCCGAGCCGTTCTCCGACGAGGAGGATCGGGCCGTCGGCTTCGGACTGAACGGCATTCCGCTTCTTGACGGCGAGTCCACGTTCTACTTCGGCCTGGTCGGCACCAACTCCCTCGACGACCAGGAGGTGATTCCGCGTTTCTCGCCCGAGCGCGAGGAGTTCCTGGAATACGACGTCACCAAGATGATCCACACTCTCGGGCAGGCCGAATTGCCGGTCGTCGGCCTGGTCAGCACCCTGCCCCTGGACGGGCAGAGCCGGCAGGCGATGATGACCGGCCGGCCGCCCGAACCGTGGCTGATCCTCGAGCGGATCGAGGAGCTGTTCGAAGTCCGCCACCTTTCTCCCGCGGAGCTGGAAAGGGTGGACGAGGACGTGGATGTGCTCATGGTCGTTCACCCCACGGGGTTCTCCGACCGGACCCGCTACGCCATCGACCAGTTCGTCGTGGGAGGCGGTCACGCCCTCGTCTTCGTGGACCCGAACGCCGAGGCGGACATGAACCCCACCGTCCCGGGACTGCCGCCGGTTCCCGGAAAGTCGGAGTTCGAGGACCTGCTCGGCGCCTGGGGACTCGCGCTCGACACCGCCCTTACCGTCGGCGACATGCAGCTCGGCGCCGACGTTCAGGCTCAGGTGGGCGATCGGGTCGCCAACGTCCGGTATCCGGTCTGGATCAACGTGCCGGCTCCCCTCCTCAACCGCGAGGACGTGGTCACCGCGCAGCTCGGCAACCTCACTTTCGCCACCCCGGGGTCCCTGGCCCCGGCCCCCGACGGGGGGCTGGAGGTGACCTCGCTCGCCGCAACGACGGCGGCGGGAGCGGGCCTGGTCGACACCAACCTGGTGGGACCGATGGCGAACATCGAGCAGCTCGTCCGGGAGTTCCGGCCGGACGGCGCCGCGCACCGGCTCGCCGTGCGGATCGGCGGCAACGCTTCGAGCGCCTTCCCGGAGGGACCCCCGGCGGCCGGGGCGGAGGACGCCGGCGCGTCCGAGGGGAGCGTGGTGCAGGGCGCCCCGGACGAGGACGCGGCGGAGAGTTCCCGGCCCGAGCATGTCGGAGAGGGGGAGATCAACATCATCGTGGTCGGCGATACCGACATGCTGCAGGACCGGTTCTGGGTCCGGGAGCAGAACCTGTTCGGCCATCGCCTTCCGGTTCCCATCTCGGCAAACGGGAGCTTCGTCATCAACGCCCTCGACAACCTCGCGGGGAGCGGAGACCTCATCGGGATACGCAGCCGGGGGCGATTCCTGCGTCCGTTCACGGTCGTCAACGAGCTGCGCCAGGAGGCGGAGCTTCGTTTCCGGGAGAAGGAGAGGGAGCTCATCCAGCGTCTGGAGGAGACCGAAGCACGCCTGAGCGAGCTTCGCAGCGGAGAGGGCGCCGAATCCGTCCTGACCACGGAGCAGCGCGACGCGCTCACCGAGTTCACCAACGAGCAGCTTCGTATCCGCAAGGAGCTCCGGGATGTCCGCCACTCGCTGCGCAAGGACATCGAGGCGCTCGAGACCTGGCTCAAGTTCGTCAACATCGCCCTCGTCCCGATCGTGATCGGGGTCGGAGGGCTCCTCGCCGGGCTGCATCGGATGCGGCGGCGACGGGCCGCGGCGCGCCCCCTCGCGGCCTGAGGGCGGGAACATGCGGCAGTATCGCACCCTTGCCATCCTTGCGGTCCTGGTCATCGCGGCCGGAGCCGCGGCGTTCTTCGTCCAGCGCGACGACTCCGGCATCGCGGGGAGCGGAGACAGGCTGCTCCCCCGTCTCCTGGACCGGCTCGGCGAGGTCGTGCGGATCGAGTCCACCCACCAGGGCGACAAAGTGGTCCTGGAGCTCGTGGACGGAATCTGGTCGGTCACCGACCGCCACGGCTATCCGGCGGAGGCTGCGGAAGTCCGCGGCCTGCTCGTCGGGGCCGCCGAGCTCGTTCGGGTCGAGCCGAAGACGGCCCGGCCCGAGCACTACGAGCGGCTGGAGATCGAGGATCCGGCCGGTGCGGAGAGCCAGTCCTTCGGCTACGTGCTCGAGAACGCGCAGGGCGAGACGGTCGCGAGCCTCGTGGTCGGCAAGCGACGGTTCGTGGCGACGGCCGCCGACGTCGACGAGTACTTCGTCCGGGTGAACGGCGACCCCCGCGTATGGCTCGTTTCGGGGAAGATCCCGCGCAATCGCCGCGTCCTCGACTGGCTTCGGCGCGAAGTCACCAAGCTCGACCAGACGAGGGTCGCACGGGCGGCGGTGACCCACCCGGACGGAACCGTCGTGCGGGTCGGGAAGTCCTCCCCCCGGGAAGCCGATTTCATCCTCGAAGACGTCCCGGAGGGCTACGAGGTCGAGGAGCCGTTCTCGGTGCACGCGATCGGGACCGCGGTCGCAACGTTCACTCTGAACGACGTCGCGCCGGTTGACGAAGTCGACTTCGAGGGGGACGGGATCGAGGCGGTCGCGGAGACCTTCGACGGGGTGCGGCTCGCCGCGCGCACCGGTGCGCTCGGGGACCGGCCCTTCGTCCGCATGGACGTCGAGTTCGATCCCGCTCTCGTGTCTGGAGAGACCACCGACTCGTTGCTGGACGAGGAAGCGGCGCGCGCGGAGGTGGAGAGGCTCTCCCGGCGCTGGGAGGGCTGGGCCTTCGAGATCTCCGGGTACACGCTCGACAACCTTCAAAAGAAGGTCGTGGACATGGTGAAGCCCGTCGCGGAGGAGGCCACTGGGTCCGCCCCGGACGCCCTTCCCGCCCCGGCACCCGTCACCGGGTCCGAAGCGGGAACGGACTCGGGCTGAGCCGCTTCCCGGCGGAAGCCGGGCCCGTCCGGCGCGGACGCATCGCACCGGCAATCGGACCTGCCGAACCCGTTCCGCAGACCCCCCGCGTCCGCTCCTTCGCTCCGTTCCGGCTCATCCTGACGGGATGGGCGCCGCGAACCGTCACCGGCGGGCAAGAATCGGGGAGAATGCGCCCCGAGGGAACAATCTCTTTCTCGAAGGTGCGCCGAGGCGCCGCCCATGTCAACTGCCAGCCGCCAGCCGGAGGATATCCATTGGCCATTTTCATCGTTCGCCACGGCGAGACCGAGGGCAACGCCTCTCGCATGATCCAGGGGCCGGAGACGCCCCTCAACGCACGGGGCATGGCCCAGGCCGCGGCCGTCGCCGAACGGCTCGCCCGGGAGGGGGTGGAGCGCATACTGGTGAGCGACTATGCGCGGGCGCGCATGACCGCGGACGCCGTGCAGCGCGCGACCGGCGCGCCGCTCGAGGTGGATCTGCGTCTCCGGGAGCGCGACTTCGGGGACTGGCGGGGCGTATCGCACGACGAGATCCCCTGGTTCATGGACGACGACGTGGTTCCGCCGAACGGCGAGAGCTGGGAGGCGTTCCATGCGCGTGCCGTCGGCGCCTGGGAATGCGTCGCCCGGAACGCGGGCGAGGCCGACGGCAACGTGGTGGCGGTCACGCATGGGCTGGTGTGCTACTCGTTCGCGCTCCACCACCTCGCGGTGCCGGCGGGAATCGAGGTGGACCGCGGGTTCCACAACACCTCGGTCACGGTGGCGGATTCCCGCGCGCCGTGGGCGGTCACGACCCTCAACTGCACGGCTCACCTCGACCGCGCGATCGAGGCGCGCATCGCCCAGGCCTCCTGACCGCGGACCGCCGCCGTCACCCGGGGCCGGCTCGCCCTCCGGTACCCGGGCGGTAGCCTTCGCCCTCGTACTTGCGGTCCACGTGGTCCTCCGGGAGGTACCGCGTCTCGAGCTCCCGGATCCCTCCGATCCCGGTGAACTCGTACCAGTTCTCCATTGGATGCCCCTTGAGCGTGTCGATGTGCTCGAGCTCGAACGCGGTTCCGCCCGCCATCAGCCCTTCGAGGAAGTCGCGCTCGGCCCGCGCCCCCGCGCGCAGCATCGCGAGCGGGAAGATGGCGATGCCGAACCCGATCCGCTCGAGGCGCTCGAGCGGCATCTTCGGGGTGGTGCGCCGGGCGGCGTAGCCCCCCATGTTCATCATCTTCGGCCCCGGCACGGCGCGGGCGAACGTCTCGAACTCCTCCTCGGAGAGAAGCGCGTCGGGAAACGTCACGTCCGCCCCCGCCTCGCGGTAGCGGTTGGCCCGGTCGATCGCGGCTTCGAGCCCGGCCGGCCCGCGCGCGTCGGTGCGCGCGATGATGACGAGCTCCTCGTCGCGCCGCGCGTCGGCCGCCGCCCGGAGCTTGCCCTCCATCTCCGCGGCGGAGACGAGCTCCTTGCCCTGGATGTGGCCGCACCGCTTGGGGCTCACCTGGTCCTCGAGATGGATTGCGGCCACCCCGGCCGCCTCGAACTCGTGCACCGTGCGAATGACGTTGATCGCGTTCCCGTAGCCCGTGTCCGCGTCCGAAACGACGGGGACCGACACGGCTTCCGCGAGGTAGTGAGCCATCATCGTCATCTCCCCCATCGTGAGGAGGCCCACGTCGGGCTTGCCGAGGAGGCTGTTGGCGACCCCCGAGCCCGTCATGTAGACGGCCGGAAATCCCGCCTCCTCGACGAGCCGCGCGGAGAGCGCGTTGTACGCCCCCGGTACCGCGGCCAGCTTCCCGGACGCAAGCACCGCCCGCAGCGCCCGGCGTTTCGACTTCGCATCTTCCATCACGTCCCCCTTCGTCGGACCCGGCCCCGAATCGGCGCAAGGGCCGCCCCGGGCCGGCGTCTTGAACCGCGATGCGGGCCTCCCCCTTCGAGCGTGGTCGGCTCGCCCGAGAACGCGCCACGCCAGCCGCCTTGAGGACGGTTGCCCGTCCGTGGACGGCGCTCGGCGCTCGCATCGACGGGGAGTTTGCGCGCCGGCCGCGAGCCCCCGCAAGCACCGAGCCCCGATCCGATTCCGCCTGGCCCCGCCGCGCCGCGCCGCGCCGCGCCGCGCCGCGCGCGGCCCGCGGGCGCATCCGCCGGGGGGACGGGCCGCGGTCCGCCGTCAAGGACCGGGCCCGGCCGCCTATAATTCCGGGCCGCACGGTACGCGCACGACGGGGTGCTACGACAAGCCGGCGGCACCGTGCCGCGGGCGCCCGTTTGGGCCGGAGGACAGATGTATCGGTACCTGCTCATCTTTCGCTTCGTGCTGCTCAACGCGGCGTGCTTCGGGGTCCTCGGGGCGGCGTGGCTCCAGGGGTGGCTCGACGACATGCTCGTGAGCAGCGCGCGGCTCATGTGCCTGGGGATCTTCGCGACCTTCCTCCTCGGGTTCGCCACCTGCGCACTCAAGATCGTGCGCACGAGCCTCGACCTCAACCACGTTCGCGAGGGCCGCCCCGTCCCCGGCTCGCGGGCCGCCGGACATCTCGACCGCCTCCGTGGCGCGGACGCGGGCGACCGCCGGGTCGCCGCCGAGCTCCTTCGCTTCCGCATGGCGAGCTACATATCGATCGTGGGCCACATGGCGAACGCGCTCGTGTTCCTCGGCCTCATCGGCACGGTCATCGGCTTCATCGTGGCGCTTTCCGGCGTCGAGCCGGAGGTGACCGGCAACTTCAGGCAGGTGGCCCCGATGGTGTCGGGACTCATCGAAGGGATGGGAATCGCCCTGTACACCACCCTCGTCGGAGCGGTGCTCCACGTGTGGCTGATCGTCAACCACCGGATGCTCGCGACCGGGACCCTCCACCTCTACAACGCGGTCATCGAGCACGGGGAACGGCGTGCAGTCTCCGTTTGACGACTTTGCGGACGACAGCACCGGGACCGTCTTTCGCGATGTCATCCTGCTCGCGCTCATCGGCTTCGTGGCGATGGTCATCATGCTGCTCCCCCATGTCCGCAAGGCCCAGGAGGAGACCGAGGACCACCGGGCACCGGGCAACGTCATCGTGGAGATCCACTGGCCGCCGGAGATGCCCTATGACGTCGACCTCTGGGTCAGGGCGCCGAAGGACGTGCCGGTCGGCTTCTACAACCAGGGGAGCGAGTACTTCAACCTCCTTCGCGACGACCTCGGCGACGAGGCGGACGCGACCGGCCTCAACTACGAGATCACCTACAGCCGGGGGATTCCGGCCGGGGAGTACATCGTGAACGTGCACATGTACGGCCTGCTCCCGGCCGGCGGCGAGATTCCGGTGAAGGTGGTGGTGAGCGTGCGCAAGCAGTTCGACGTCGCTCGTCAGATCCTCCAGACGACGGTGAACCTGGTGCGGCGCAACCAGGAGGAGACTGCGTTCCGGTTTCGTCTGGACGGGGAGGGGGAGCTCGTGGAGGAGAGCGTGACCACGGTGCGCCGGCGCCTCGTGACCGTGGCGCGCTGATCGGCCGACGGCGCCCGAGCGGCCGCTCTTGCGCAATGCAAGCACCGGCATGGAGTGACCAGCCATGAGCCTGCTCTTCTACTTCTACCTCGCGGCCATCTGCGCCGCCGTACTGCTCGCCACGGTGGCGATCTGGGCCCCGCGTCGCACGGCGCCGCGGGCCGCCTCGGTCGCCCTCGCGGTCGCGGTGATCCCGGCGAGCTACGCCGCCCTCACCGAGATTCTCGGAAAGCCAAAACCGGTGGCCCACGAGTGGTGGAGCGACCGGTCGGCGAGCGCGGTGCTCCTCGGGACCAGCGTCGACGAAGGGCGGGCGATCTACCTCTGGGTCCACCTCGACGGGGAGACGCGGCCGCGCTACTACGAGCTTCCGTGGCGGCGGACGGTGGCGGAGCGGATCCAGGAAGTGACCGACGAAGCCATCCGCACCCGCGGCCGAATCGAGATCAAGGACCTCTTCTCGAGCCGGGCCTGGGACAACCTCGGATTCATCAACATCGAGATCGCTCCCCCGAGCGCGCCCCCGCTGAAGCCCCCGCCGCCCCCCGCCCGAATGTTCGACCCGCGCGGAGACGTCATCTGAACGCGCCGCGCCGCCCGGACGGGCGGGGATATACTCCCCGGAACCTCAGGGAGAAGCCAAGGTGGGAGACGACGATGAAGACCATCCTGGTTCCATTTCGTGACGATGCGACGGCCCAGGCCGCCCTCGACCTCGCCTGCCGGGCCGCGACGGCCCGAGGCGCAAGCATCGAGGGGCTGTTCATCCAGACCGCCCCCCTGGTCTACGCGAGCGAAGGGATAGCGATCGGCGGCTACGTGACGCAGCTGGCCGACGAGGAAGTTCGCCGCGGGGACGAGGCGCGCGCTCGTTTTGTCGAGCGGGTGCGCGCCAACGGAGTCGCCTTCGTCGAAGACGGCGACGAAGCGGCCGACGGCGCGCGCGCTTCGTGGCGACAGATCGACGGCCTCGGCGAGCAGATCGTCGGCGAGTACGGAAGGGTCTTCGACCTCATCGCGATCGGACGCGAGACCGACGAGTCCTCCCCGGACTGGAACGTTCTCTGCGAGGCGGCCCTGTTCGAGAGCGGGCGGCTGCTGCTCCTCGCCCCGCCGGCCCTCTCGCCGACCTTCGGCGAGCGGGTGGCGGTGCTCTGGAACGGCAGCACCGAGTCGGCCCGCACCGTCGGGGTGGCGATGCCGCTCCTCGAAGCGGCCCGGGAAGTGGTGGTCTGCGCGGTCGAAGGGGTTCACGTGCCGGGGCCGACCGCGGACCAGGTCGCGCGGTGCCTCGCGTCGAACGGCATCGAAGCGCGCACCCACCTCACCGCCCTCGACGGGCGCGGCCAGGGCCCGGCGGTGCTCGAGGACGCGATGGAGGTCGAGCCCGACATGCTACTCAAGGGAGCCTACGCGCAGAGCCGCCTGCGTCAGATGATCTTCGGTGGACCGACCCGGCACATCCTGAAGTGCGCCGAGGTGCCCGTCGTCATGGGCCACTGAACGGACCGCGCAGCGGCGGCGGAACCCGGCGGCGCGAACGTGCCGGGGCAATGCAGACAAGGGAGCGGGACCGAACATGTGGTTCAAGAACAGGAAGACCGAGATTCCGTCTCCGGAAGCCGCCCTGGCGGGCCGCGACCGGAAGATGCCGGTACCCGAAACGCACTTCGTCAACGGAAACCGTCTCGAGCCTCCGTTTCCGGACGGACTCGAGGTGGCGATGTTCGGCATGGGGTGCTTCTGGGGAGCGGAACGCGGGTTCTGGAAGCTGGAGGGAGTCTGGTCCACCTCCGTCGGCTATGCCGGCGGCCACACCCCCAACCCCGGTTACGAAGAGGTGTGCAGCGGCCTCACCGGCCACAACGAGGTGGTGCGGGTGGTCTTCGATCCGGAGACCGTCGACTATGCCGATCTGCTCCGGTGCTTCTGGGAGGGTCACGACCCGACCCAGGGCATGCGCCAGGGCAATGACGTCGGCACCCAGTACCGTTCGGGGATCTACGCCGTTTCCGATGCTCAGCGGGACGCGGCGGTCGCGTCCTGCGATGCATACCGCAGGGCGCTCGCCGCGGCGGGGTTCGGGAGGATCACGACCGAGATCGTCGCGGCGCCGCAGTTCTACTACGCCGAGGACTACCACCAGCAGTACCTCGCGAAGAATCCGTGGGGGTACTGCGGGATTGGCGGGACCGGCGTCCCGTTCCCGGCCGCCGTCGCCGAGGTCTGACCGGTTCCGGGCGGGTTCGCCACCGCGGCGGCGCGGGTGGGAGAAGCCATGCCCGGAGGCGAAGTGGGCGGGGCGTTCGCGCGACTTCCCGCCGTCGACCGGGTACTGAGGCGCCCCGATATCGAACGGTGCGCGCGCGAGCACGGGCGCGAGCTGGTCCTCGAGGCGGTGCGCGGCGCGATTGACGATCTCCGGGCCGCGCTGCGCCGTGGAGACCTCGAGTCCTCGCCGGACAAGGCCGAGGACCTCGTGGCCGGGACGGCGCTCGAGCGCGTCCGGGCCGCCGCCGAACCGTCCCTGCGTCCGGTCCTGAACCTGACCGGCACGGTCCTGCACACGAACCTCGGAAGGGCCGAGCTTCCGGAGGTCGCGGTCGAGGCGATGGCGGCCGCCGCCCGCTCCGCGATGAACCTCGAGCTCGACCTCGCCACCGGCCGGCGCGGGGAGCGCGACACGCACGTCGAGGGGTGGCTCGCGCGGCTGACCGGTGCGCAGGCCGCGACCGTGGTCAACAACAACGCGGCCGCGGTCCTGCTGGTGCTCAACACCTTCGCGCTCGACCGCGAGGTCCCGGTCTCGCGCGGCGAGCTCATCGAGATCGGCGGGTCGTTCCGCCTTCCCGAGATCATGCGGCGAGCCGGCTGCCGCCTGGTCGAGGTCGGCACCACCAATCGGACCCACCTCGACGATTTCGCCCGGGCCATCGGAGAACGGACGGGGGCGGTGATGACCGTCCACACCAGCAACTACGTGGTGGAGGGATTCACCGCCGCCCCGGACCCGGCGCGGCTCGGCGCGCTCGCCCGCGAGCGGGGCGTGCCCTGGATTCACGACCTCGGGAGCGGCACGCTCGTCGATCTCGAACGGTTCGGACTCCCGCACGAGCCGACCCCCCGGGAGGCGCTCGCGAACGGGGCGGACCTCGTCACCTTCAGTGGCGACAAGCTGCTCGGCGGTCCGCAGTCGGGAATCGTCGCCGGCCGCGCGGATCTGGTGTCCGAAGTCCGGCGCAACCCGATGAAGCGGGCCCTCCGGGTGGACAAGCTCACCCTCGCGGCGCTCGGCGCCCTGCTGCCGCTCTACGCGAATCCGGAGCGGCTCGTCAGGGAGATTCCCGCGCTGCGGCGCCTGGTGCGGCCGGCGGCGGAGATCCGGGCGAGCGCGGAGCGGGTCGCCGCGAAGATCGGGGGCCGGTTCGACGGAAGGGTCGAGGTGGTCGAGTGTGCGAGCCGGATCGGGAGCGGGGCGCTTCCCGTCGACACCCGGCCGAGCGCCGGCATCGCCCTGCGGCCCGGTGCCGCCGCCACGGGCGGCCGCTCGTCCGGGGGGCGCCGGGGGGAGGAGCTCGCCGCCGCGCTGCGCGCGCTCCCGCTTCCGGTCGTGGGCCGGATTCGCGAGGGTGCGCTCGTGCTCGACCTCCGGTGCCTCGAACGCGATGCCGATCTGCTGGAAGCGCTCGCCCCGATCTTGCGCGACACGCCGCCGGTCGGCTCGCGCGGCGGCGAAGCCGGCGGCAATCGAGGCTACGGGGCGCGTAGCGCCGGTCGCGCTGCCGGTGCGAGCGCGCGTCCCCCTCCCCGCTGAGCGAGCGGAGCGACGGGCCGGAGCCGCCGAGATGCTGATTGCGACCGCCGGGCACGTCGACCACGGCAAGACGGTGCTGGTCAAGGCTCTGACCGGGGTCGACACCGACCGTCTTCCGGAGGAGAAGGCGCGGGGCTTGAGCATCGATCTCGGCTTCGCGTACCACTCCCGGCCGGACGGCACCGTGCTCGGCTTCGTGGACGTCCCCGGCCACGAGCGCTTCATCCGCAACATGCTGGCCGGGGTCGCGGCGATCGACCACGCGCTCCTCGTCGTCGCGGCCGACGACGGCCCCATGCCCCAGACCCGGGAGCACCTCGCCATTCTCGATCTGCTCGGCGTCGACGCGGGCGCGGTGGTGGTGACCAAGCTCGACCTCGTCGACGAATCCGGGGCGGCGGAGGTGGTGAGCCGGGTCCGCGGGCTCGTCGAGGGGACCGGCCTCGCGGACGCGCCCGTGTTCCCCGTATCGGCGGCCACCGGAATCGGGATGACGGCGCTTCGTGACCACCTCCACGGACTGGCCGCGGCGCACCGGGCGGCCAAGGGGCCGGGTCCGGGGTCCCGCTTCCGGCTTGCGGTGGATCGGTGCTTCTCCGTCCGGGGCGCAGGAGTGGTCGTGACCGGCGCGGTGTTCGCGGGCGCGGTCGGAGTCGGGGATCGCCTCGTCCTCGCTCCGGGCGGGGTCGGCGTCCGGGTCCGGGGCATCCATGCCCAGAGCCGGCCCGCCGAGCAGGGAACCCTCGGCGAGCGGTGCGCGCTCAACCTCGCCGGGACCGAGCTCGGCCGCACCGAGATCCGGCGCGGAGACTGGCTGACCGGCGAGCCCGGGCCCGGCATCTCGCACCGATTCGATGCGGAGCTTCGCGTGCTCGCGAGCGAGGACCATCCGTTGAGCCACTGGACGCCGGTCCACGTGCACGCGGGGGCGGCGTCCTTCACCGGCCGGGTCGCGATCCTGGAGGGAAGGTCCATCGCTCCGGGAGTGCGGGGGCTCGTCCAGGTCGTGGTCGATCAGCCCTTCGTCGGGGTGCGGGGAGACCGGTTCATTCTCAGGGACCAGTCCGCCCGGCGCACGATTGCGGGCGGAGCCGTGATCGATCCGGCCGGCGCCGTCCGCGGCCGGGCTCGCCCCGAGCGGATTGCCGTGCTGCGCGCGATGGCCGAGCGCGACCCGCACGCCGCCCTCGAGGCGCTGCTCGAGGCGAGCGTGAACGGGGTCGATCTCGATCACTTCGCGGATGCCTGGAACCTCCGTCCGGCGGAAGCCGAGGCCCTCTTCGAGCGCGCCGGGATCGAGGCGGTCGCCCTGCCGCGGGGGCGCACGGCCGGATTCGCCCGGAGCGACTGGATGGCCCTTCGGGCCGGAATGCTCGCCGCGGTGAGCCGGACGCACGAGAACGCGCCGGAGCGGGCCGGCGCCGAGTCGGCCGAG
The DNA here is from genome assembly GCA_026712715.1 of Immundisolibacterales bacterium. Lineage (GTDB taxonomy): Bacteria > Pseudomonadota > Gammaproteobacteria > HK1 > HK1 > JAJDXW01. The sequence goes on from JAPOPW010000002.1 coordinate 61,388, forward strand.
CTCGCAAGCGGGGCCGGCCGGTCCCGGGAAGTCGCCGCAGCGGCGATCGGGAGCCTCGTGCGCGATGGCCGCCTGGTGCGCGAAGGCCGGTTCCTCCGCGTTCCCGAGCATGAGCCGCGGCTCTCGCCCCGGGACGCGGCGCTGTGGAAGAAGGTGTCGCTCCACCTGACCGAGGACGCGGTGAAGCCCCCGGTGCTCACGGAGCTCGCCGGCACGCTGGGTGTCGACCGGAACCTCCTCGCCGTCTTCCTCGGCCGCTCGGCGGGGCGCGGGATGCTGATCAAGGTGGCCCCGAACCGCTTCTACCACCCGACCGCGCTCCGGCGTCTCGCGCAGACCGCGGAACGGCTTGCCGCGGAATCCGGCGACGGGCGCTTCGACGCCCGGGCGTTCCGCGACGCCTCGGGGATCGGACGGAACCTGACGATCCAGGTCCTCGAGTACTTCGACGGGGCGGGGCTTACCCGGCGTATCGGCGATGTCCGCGTCGTGGCCCGCCGGGCCGAGGGCGTCTTCGGCTGAGCCGGTTCCGGTCCGGCGGGACCGCCGCCCGCACGGTCATCGACTCCAGCCCGCGCCGTCGTGCGAGAACCGGTCTCGAAGCCCGCGAAGCTGTTGTGGGCGTTGGGGCGTCCGGGCGGCACGCACCGGCCGCGGCGACCACGAACGCGCCGGCGCCCGCCCCGCCGGTTCGCGGGCATCCGTCGTAGTCGCCGCCGTCAGCCGGTCCCCGGAGAGAGATCGACGTGGACCGTCACGATGTCCGTCCCGTGGTACTGCTGATGGCGAACCGAGGAGGCGTAGTGCCGCAGCAGGCGAAGCGAGAGCTCGTGCTCGACCGGATGGTCCGGCTGGTGCTTCGAGAGCAGGACCAGGACATCCTCGAGGTTCTCGTCGCCGGATGCGGCGACGAACTCGAGCTCCGCCTGCCGGGCGTCGCCCCCCGCCTTGAGCATGAGCCGACGCCCGCCCGCCGCTTCGCCGGCCGCATCGTGCCGGCCGGCGAGGCTGAGGAGCGCTTCCTCGCCGGCCGAGCGGACCCGCTCGGCGACGCCCTCGCTCAAGCCGCGCCGGGCGGCGAACTCGCGAAGGAAGGCATCGATCTTCGGAAGCGCGTCGGTGTCGAGGGCGGTCTCGATTCGGCGCCGGCGCCCGCCCGTCGTTTCCATCAGCACGGTGAGGAAGATTGCGGTCAGGCCGCCGCTCGTCATTCCGTTGCCGAGCAGGGTCCCCCACCACTCTCCGAGCTGGTCGGCGAAGATCGCCTGGCTCTGGAACCCCGCGCCAACCCAGAACGAGACGCCCACGATCAGCGCCTTGCGATAGTCCACTCCGTCCTGGACCACCATCCGCATGCCGAGCACGAACAGCAGCGCCAGCAACACCGTGACGTACGCCGCGGCCACCGGTCCGGGGATCGCGAGCAGCATCGCCGCAACCTTGGGAAGAAACGCCGCCGCCATGAACAGGACGCCGATCCACACCCCGACGCTCCGCGCCGCGACCCCGGTGAGCTCCGCGATTGCGACGCTCGTCGAGTAGGTGGTGTTCGGCACGGTGCCGGCGAGGCCCGAGAGCAGGTTGCCCATTCCGTCGGCCGCGACCGCCCCCTGCACGACGCGAAAGTCGGTCGCGCGCGGCTCGCGCCACGCCACCTTCTGAATCGCCATGGAATCGCCGACCGTCTCGATCGCGCCGACCAGGGTCACGAACACGAAGGCCGGCAGGAGGGCCCAGAAGGCTGGACCGAAGCTGAGGTCCAGGCCGGGCCACCCCTGCACGGGAACCCCGACCCAGTCCGCCTCGATGACCGCTCGAACATCGTAGAGACCGAAGAACGAGGAGACGACGCAGCCGACGACGAGACCGATGACCGGTACCCAGAGGCGCAATACTCCGGTAGCGCGCAAGGTGAGCACCGCGATGACGAGCACCGTCGCGGCGGCGCTGACCGGCGCAGCGGTCGCGGCGGTCCCTTCCGGCACGTCCACGAGCGTGTCGAAGATGATCGGCATCACCGTCACCGCGATCAGCATGACCACGGTGCCGGCCACGGTGGGCGTGATGATCCGCCGCAGCCACGAGAGCCGCGCCGAGAGCGTGAACTGGAACAGGGCGGAGACCGCGACCAGGGTCGCGAGAACGGCCGGGCCCCCGGTCGCGAGGGCGGTCACGCAGACCGCGATGAAGGCCCCGGACGTGCCCATGAGCATGGGGTATCCGGCGCCGATCCGCCCCAGGCGAACCGCCTGCAGCACCGTGGTCACGCCGCACACGAGGAGGGCCGCGAAGATCGCCCAGGTCAGGTACGGATCGCCCTGTCCCGCGATGCGGATGACGATGACCGGGGTCAGCACGACGCCGGCGATGCAAAGCACGGTCTGCTGGCAGCCGAGGCCGAAGGCGAGCAGTCGGGGCGGTTGTTCGTGTGGCTCGTAACGCACCGTCGACGACATCTCGACTCCCTCCCGATCTCGTAGCCGGACCGCGAATATGGCCATCCGCAGGGTGGAGCCCCAGGCGGACGAACCGCTCGCGCGGCATTTTTCCATAATTTATCAAAAAATTGCACGCCATTCGGCAAACGCGATGGGCCCCGGTCCAGGCGCGTGCCTGCTCGCGCGGAGGCGGCTCCGAAACCGCGACCCCCCCATCGGTGGAACATGGAAGGGCCGGAACCGGGAACGCGCGATCCGACCGCACGATCCTGCGGCCGGAGAGCGGGCAATCATGCGGGCTACACGGTCAGGTAGGTGCGGCGCATCGCCTCGTCGGCCATGAGCGCATCGATGGTGCATTCGTGGCGAATTCGTCCCTTCTCGATGATGTACGCCCGGTCCGCGACCTTCATCGCGAAGTTGACGTTCTGCTCCGAGAGGACGATGGCGAGGCCCTCGCGCTTGAGCGACCGGATGACCTGCACCATCTGGTCCACGATGACCGGAGCGAGCCCCTCGGAGGGTTCGTCCAGCAGCACCAGGGCGGGGTTGCCCATCAGGGTGCGGGCGATGGTCAGCATCTGCTGCTCGCCGCCGCTCATCTGGCCCGCCGCGCGGCCCCCCATTCCCGCGAGGTTGGGAAAGAGCTCGAACAGCCGCGCGGGGGTCCAGGGGGTCAGGCCGGGGCGCGGCGGCTGGCGGCCCACCTCGAGGTTCCCGCCCACGGTGAGCGAAGCGAAGACGCGCCGTTCTTCCGGAACGTATCCGAGACCGCGCCGGCAGATCCGGTGCGGCGGCTCACCGCTTATGGGCGTGCCGTCGACCTCGACGGTGCCGCCGGCGGGGCGCACGAGTCCGATGATGCTCTTCAGGGTCGTGGACTTGCCCGCGCCGTTGCGCCCGAGGAGGGCCACCACCTCGCCGGCCGTCGCCTCCAGCGAAACGTCCGCGAGGATGTGCGCGCGCCCGTAGTAGCTGTGGAGACCGCGTACCTCGAGCCGCATTTGCTATCCCTCGACGGCGTGCCGTCGCTCCGTCGGGTCCGCGCGAGCCGATGGAGGGTTTGCGCCGGCAGGCGGTCCCGATGTTCCCGGGCGGTGGTCTCCGGATTTGTCCGCGCACGGCATCGGCGGCGCAATCCGGTGACCGCGGAGCGAACGAAGCGCCGGTGCCTTGAACGGTCCGGTCCGGAACGAAGCGATCAGGACCTCCCGCCGATGGCCTTGCGCGCCGCGCCGACCAGCGCCTCGCCGGCACTCGTCGCGGCCTCGGCGAGGAGCTCGATCCACGGCTGTCCGTGAGACGCGAGTCGATGCACGAGGCCGATTCGCCGCGCGGGCTCGGGCGGGACCAATCGATGGAAGCTCAGGTCCGGAGAAACGGCGCGTTCGCTGAGCGCGGCCGTCTCCGGGAGAAGCGTCAAGCCCTTGCCGTTCGCGATGAGGCGCGAGAGCGTCGCGAGCGAACCGGCGCCGCGGTGCACTTCCTGAAGGCGCCACATCGAGCAGGCCCCCAGGACCTGATCGCCGAGGCAGTGGCCTTCCGCGAGCGCGAGCAGCGGACCGATGTCGGACTGCGCCAGGTCCTCCGCCCGCGGGCGGTCGCCGAGCGCCCGAAACGCGTCCAGCCGCTCGGCGCGGCCCGCGACCAGAAACCGATCCTCGAACAGCTCCCGCTCGGTCAGCTCCATCAAGCCGAGCGGAACGGAGACGATCGCCGCGTCGATACGGGCGGCGAGGACGGCCGAAACGAGCTCGCCGCTCGGCGCCTCCAGGATGTCGAGCTCGACCCGTGTGGTCAGCGCCTGCAAACGCTCGAGCAGCTCCGCGAGGAAGTAGGGGGCCAGGGTGGAAACGATGCCGGTGGCGACCCGAAACGGGCCGGAGTCGAAACGTTTCCCCATGGTTTCCAGGACCAGCGCCTCGTCCAGGACCCGGAGCGCCTGTTCGTGCACCTCCCGCCCCAGCATGGTGAGCAGCACGCCACGGCTCTCGCGGTCGAAGAGAGCCGCGCCGATGGCGTTCTCGAGCTCGCGGATCTGGAGAGAAAGCGCCGGTTGCGAGACGAAGACGCTCTCGGCCGCCCGGCTGAAGGAGCCGTGCTCGACCACGGCCTGGAGATAGCGAAGTTGACGCAAGGTGACTGGCATGCATCATTCCTGCGCCGGAGGTCCGGAACTGCCGCCGGCCCGGCGGGGTCGCCGGACTCGAAACGATGCATCGTTTCGCACGAGAGGCACGAGAAAGCGTCGGCGCGCCATCCCGGGACCATACCACAGGCCGATCCGCCTCAGGCGCCGGCGTCCGCTTCCGATCCGAGATAGACGGCCCGTACCCGGGGGTCCGAACGCACCGCCTCGGGGGCGCCGCCGGCGATCAGCTTTCCGCGGTCGAGGACCAGGATGTGGTCGGCGTGGCGGAAGACGACGTCCATGTCGTGCTCGGTGAAGAGGACCGCGATGTCCCGTTCGGACACGATCGCGGCGGTGAGCCGCATGAGCTCGAGCCGCTCCCGGGGGGACATGCCGGCCGTCGGCTCGTCCATCAGCAGGAGCGACGGCGCGTTGGCGAGCGCGACGGCGAGCTCCACCCGCTTGAGGTCGCCGTAGGCAAGCACGCTGCACGCGCGGTCCTCCTGCTCCGCCATGTCCACCCGCGCGAGCAGGTCGAGCGCCTCGTCCCGATACTGCGCGGCCGCGCGGCCCCGGAACGAGTACAGCCGGCGGTGGTGGCTGAGCAGCGCCATCTGGACGTTCTCGCACACCGTCATGCTCGGGTAGGTCGCCGTGATCTGGAAGGTGCGTCCGACCCCGAGCCGCCAGATACGGTGCGGGGCGAGCCCCACGATTTCGCGCCCGGCGAAACGAATCGAGCCGCGGTCGGGAGCGAGCTGGCCGTTGATGATGTTGAAGCAGGTGGTCTTGCCGGCGCCGTTCGGTCCGATCAGGGCGAGGAGCCGGCCCCGATCGAGCGTGAAGCCGACGTCGTCGACCGCCTGCACCCCGCCGAACGCACGGCTGAGCCCCCGCACCTCGAGAAGGGGCGTCACGCCTCCATCTCCCGGACCCCGAACCAGGGCCCGAGTCGCGCCCGGAGGAACCCCGCGATGCCCTGCGGAAACGCGACGACGATCGCGATGATGAGCGCTCCGAGGACGAACCGCCAGTACTCCAGGCGCCCGATCTCGTCCTGGAGCCAGGTGAACGTCACGGCGCCCGCGAGCGGACCCAGGACGGTCTTGACGCCGCCGAGCAGCACCATGATCAGCGCGTCGAAGGAGCGCGGAATGGACATCTCGTCCGGAAACACGCTCCCCTTGGAGAACACGAACAGGCCGCCCGCGAGTCCCGCGAGCGCGCCGGAGAACGCGAACGCGAACCACTGCTGGCGCCGGACGTCGATGCCGATGGAGGCGCTGCGGACCACCGAGTCGCGGCAGGCCCGCATCGCGTACCCGAACGGGGAGTGCAGCACGTACTGCAGGGCGAGGATGCCGCCTGCCGAGGCGAGCATGGACAGGTAGTAGAACGCGAGCCGGTTGCTCGCCCATTCGCTCGGCCAGATCCCGAGAATCCCGTCGTCTCCGCCCGTGACCTCGCCCCACTGAAAGACGATCGACCACCCGACCTGGGCGAAGGCGAGGGTCAGCATGGCGAGGTAGACCCCGGTCAGGCGCACGCAGAACCACCCGAAGAGCAAGGCCAGCACGCCGGCCATCGCCGGCGCGAAGAGGAGCGCGACCTCCATCGGTGAGCCGGCGTACTTGACGAGGAGGGCAGCCGCGTACGCTCCCCCGCCGAAGAAGGCGGCGTGCCCGAACGAGACCATCCCCCCCGGCCCCATCGCGAAGTGCAGGCTGGCCGCGAAGAGGGCCATGATCGCGATCTCGACCGCGAGGACGAGGGTGAAGTCGTCCGCGAACGCGGGGAGGGCGAGCAACACGGCCAGCAGCAGCAGACCTGCGGCCCGGAGCCGCGGCCCGGGCGGGCGCAGGGGCGGCTCCGGCGGTCCGACCTGCCCGTGCTGTCCGGGCGCCTCCGGGCGGCCGAGCAGCCCCCAGGGGCGAAAGATGAGCACCACCGCCATCACCACGAACATGAGCACCAGGGTGCTCTGGGGGATGACGAGGATCCCGAACGCGCCGAGCTCGGAGATGAGCACGGCGGCGAGGAACGCCCCCGGAATGCTGCCCATGCCTCCGACCACGACCACCACGAACACCGCGGCGAGGATGTTGAAGTCCATCAGCAGGTCGGCGCCCCCCTTCGGAAGCTGGGCCGCGCCGCCGAGGCCGGCCAGCATCGAGCCGAGGAAGAAGGTGCCGGTGAAGAGCCACGACTGGTTGACCCCGAGGGCCCCGACCATCTCGCGGTCCTCGGTCGCGGCCCGGACCAAAGTGCCCCATCGGGTCCGGTGAAAGAGGAGCGTCAGCGCCCCGAGCACCACGAGGCTGAGCGCGATGAGGGCGAGGTCGTACTCCGGCAGGCGGGTGCCGAGGATGTTCACCGTTCCTTCGAGCCCCGGCGCGGCCGGACCGAAGAGGTCCTCCGCGCCCCACGTGAGCAGGGCGAGGTCCTGGATGACGAGGATGACCCCGAAGGTGGCGACGAGCTGGAAGAGCTCCGGGGCCTGGTACACCCGCCTTAGGATCAGGAGCTCGACGACCACCCCGATGGCGCCGACCGCGACCCCTGCGAGAAGGACCGCGGCCCAGAAGCCGAGGGCGCCGCCGAGACGCTCGACGAAGGTGTACGCGATGTAGGCGCCCAGCATGTAGAACGAGCCGTGCGCGAAGTTGACGACCCGGGTGACCCCGAAGATGATGGAGAGCCCCGAGGCGACCAGGAACAGGGCCGACGCGCTCGAGAGGCCCGTCAGCGCCTGCACGAGGTAGAACCCGAGGTCATTCACGGTCGCGTTCCCCGGTGCGCCCTCGACACCGTCGCCAGGTCCGAGGAGGACTGCCCGCGATCAGGCTGACGCCGAGCGCGGGGCGGGCGCGGTCACGGCCCGTCCGGCCGAGTCCGGCCCGCCCGTTTCTCCCCGATCGGGCGGTCAGCTCGACGGGCGCATCGCGCGGACCTCGTCGTCGGGCGGGAAGTGGTCCGCGCCGTCCATGTAGGTCCAGTCGACCATCTTGCCGCGGCCGTCCTCGAGCGTGGTCCAGCCAACGTAGGCGCCCATCGTGGACTGGTGGTCGAGCGCGCGGAACGTGATCGGCCCGGTGGGCGCGTCGAAGCTCAAGCCCTCCAGCGCATCCACCATCGCTTCGGTGTCGGTGCTGCCGGCCCTGGTGATGAGGGCGGCGACGGTGAGCATCGTGTTGTAGCCGACGATGGAGCCGATGCGCGGATAGTCGTCGTACTTTCCCTGGTACGCGGCGAGGAACGCGGCGTGCTCGGGGGTGTCGATGTCGTACCACGGGTAGCCGGTGACGAGCCACCCTTCCGGCGCCTCGCCCTTCAGCGGATCGAGGTACTCGGGCTCGCCGGTGAGGAGGCCGACCACCAGGCGGTCCTCGAAGAGGCCACGGAGCTTGCCCTCGCGCACGAACTTGGCGAGATCGCCCCCGAACGTCACGTTGTAGATCGCCTCGGGCTCGGCCGCGGCGAGGGCCTGGACCTCCGCGCCGGCATCGATCTTGAACAGGCCCGGCCACTGCTCGGCCACGAACTCGACGTCGGGCCGGATCGCGGTCAGCACCTTCTTGAACGCGGCCACCGCGTCCTTCCCGTAGGCGTAGTTGGGCGCGATGGTGGCCCAGCGCTTTGCGGGGTTCTTCGCCGCCTCGCGCGCGAGCATCGATGCCTGCATGTACGTCGACGGGCGAAGGCGGAAGGTGTAGCGGTTGCCGTTCGCCCACACGAGCGCGTCCGCGAGCGGCTCCGCGGCCACGTAGAGCACCTTCTTCTCGCCCGCGAAGGAGGTGAGCGCGAGGCCGATGTGGGAGAAGAGGGTCCCCGAGATGAGGGCGACCCGATCCTTCGAGATGAGCTCCTCGGCGATCTTCACCGCTTCGCCGGGCTTCCCGGCGTCGTCGCGCGAGACGAGCTCGAGCGGCCGGCCGAGCACCCCGCCCTCGGCGTTGATCTCCTCGATGGCGAGCTCGACCCCCATCTTGTACGGGATCGTGTGGGCGGGAAGGCGCTTGTAGCTGTTGATGTCGCCGATCCGGATGGGATCCGCGGCGAAGGCGGGGGCCGCGTGCAGCGACCCCGCGAGGACGAAGGCGAGCCCCGCGAGGATCCCCGATCCGGTAATTCCGGTGATCGCGTGTTTGAGTCTGTTCATGACGGTCCTCCGATTGGCTGGTGTGTACGCGTCGCCCGAGGGACGCCGACGGCATCTCTCGAGCCTCGATCCTGCGCGCCGGGCGCGACCGGAGCGACGCTCGTGAAGTCGGTCCACGGCGGGACGGGGCGTCGCCCGCGCCCGCGCCCGCGGCCGTCCCGCGTCCGGCTCTCGCCCGAGACGGTCGTTCCGGGCTCGTTCCCGGGGCGCCCCGTCCTTCCCGCATCCGGCGCCATCGTCATCCGTCCGCGCGAAGTCCGGGCAGCACCTGCGTCGCGAGCTCCTCGAGCCGCCTGCGGCGCCCGCCGGACAGGAGCGCGAAGGTGATCCGGTCGAAGTCGAGGGCCGCGACTTCTCGCAGCCGCTCGATGCACGACCGGCGGTCGCCCGCGATCGCGACGGACTGGACGAACTCGCGGCTCACGATCTGCTTGTGCTCGGCGCGAAGGGACAGGTGGTCGGTGTACTCGTAGCTTCTCTCGGCCCGGCGGAACTCGGGACGGAATCGTTCCCAGCCCGGGGGGATGCGCTTCCAGACCTGGAAGGTCGCCGCCTGGCTCGTCGCCCACGCGCGCACGTCGTTCACCGCCTGGTCCTCGTCGTCGTCGACGCTCATCGTGACGAAGAGGTCGATGGTGATGTCCTCGCGCCTGCGCCCGCCCCGCTCGAGGCCCTCGTGGATGAAGTCGAGCTGCCAGCGGCAGAAGTCGGGGTCGGCCGCCCCCATCACCACCGCACCGTCGCAGATCTCCCCCGAGAGCCGCAGCATCCCGGGCTGGGAGACCGCGAGGTACACGGGAATCTGGCGGGTCGCGGTCGCGAGTCGCACGCGCGTCCCGTAGAGTTCCGCCTCCTCCCCGCTGAAGAGCTGGCGGAACTCCTCGATGCCGCGCCGAATTTCGCCGAGGCGGGCGGGCTCGAGGCCGATCGAGTGCAGCGCGACCCAGCCCGCGCCGAGTCCGAGGAGCGCCCGCCCGCCCGAGACCTCGTCGAGGGCGGCCGTCGCGTTCGCGGTGACCGTGGGGTGGCGGGTCGCGAGGTTCGTCACCCCCGCCCCGATCTCGATGCGCTCGGTCGCGAGCGCCGAAAGGTTCATCGCGGTGTACACGTCCTTCATGCCGAGCTGGTGGTCGATGAACCAGAGCGCGTCGAAGCCGAGCGCCTCCACCTCCCGGGCGAGCTCGCCCACCGTGGCGAGCGGTTCGCGCGGGCTCACCCCCCGTGAAATCCCGAATCGGGTCACCATCTCGTCATCCTCCAGTGCGTTCCGGCCGCTCGAGAGCGGCCCGCAGGGTGAGAGCGTACCTCTCCGGCTGGTCGACCGTCATCAGGTGACCGCAGTCGGCAATCTCGTGGTACGCCCCGTCGGCGAGCTCGGCGAGGATGATGTCGGCCGCGCGGCGCGGGCAGAAGCGGTCCGCGTCGCCGCCGATGACGTCGACCGGACAGCGGATCCCGGCGAGCGCCCCAGTCAGGGGCTCGCGGTGCAGGGCCTGCATCGCGCGCGCCGCGTTGACGTATCCGCGCCCGTCTCCGACCGCCTCGAGCCGGCGCGCCGAAATTGCGTCGAGGTCCGCACCGGCCGTGACGATCTGGGCCGCGGTGTCTTCGCGGAGCGCCGCCGCGAACGCGGCGCGGTCCGCACGCAGGAGCTCGATGCGCTCCTCGAAGAAGCCGGCCGCGGCACGCCCGACCACCGACGAGGTGCCGCTCACCACCGCGTGCGGGACGAGGTCCGGGCGGGCGGCGGCAAGGGCGAGCACGATCGTGCCGCCGAGCGAGTAGCCGATGCAGGCGGCGGGTCCGGTCATCGCCTCGAGGAAGCGGGCGAGGTCGCCGGCGAGCTGGTCCAGGGTCCCGTCGCCGTCTCCGGCCGTCGTCTCGCCGTGGCCGCGAAGGTCGTACGCGAAGGTGCGGTGGTCGGTGAGCCTCTCCTGAGCGAGCGCCCAGCTTCGCCGGTCCTCGGCGAGGCCGTGCACCATCACCACCGGACGGCCGCTCCCGCGCTTCGTGAAGCCGACCTCGATGTCGCCCAGTCGGGACTTCATCGGGCCGCTTCCCCGCCCCCGGCCGCCTCGGGCGTTCCGCCCCGATCGGCGGCCACGATCCGGTCCCGCACCTCGTTCTTGCGGATCTTGCCGGCCGCGGTGCGGGGGAACTCGCCGACCGCGCGGACGAGCTCGGGCCAAAGGTGCTTCGGGAGTCCCCGCTCGCGCAGGAACCCCGCGAGCGCATCCGGCCCGGGGGGCGCCACGCCCGTCATCTCGACGACCGCGCAGATCCGCTCCCCGAGGCGCTCGTCCGGATAGCCCACCACCGCCACCGCCCGGACGCCGGGGAAGGCGGCGATGGCGTCCTCGGCGGGCACCGGCGAGATGTTCACCCCGCCCCGGATGATGAGGTCCTTCACGCGCCCGGTGATCCGGACGTAGCCGTCTTCGTCGATGCGGGCGAGATCGCCGGTGTGAAAGAACCCGTCCGGGGTCAGCAGCGACTCGTACAGGGAATCCTGGGCGTAGTAGCCGACGAACACCCCCGGGCCGCGCATCGCGAGCTCGCCCTCGGCGCCGGGAGGCGTCTCGTCGCCGTGTTCGTCGATGGTCCGGAGCTCGAGCCCGGGGAGGCCGATCCCCGCCGTCGCGAGCACCTTCTCGCGGGGGCTGTCCGCGGTGCAGGTCGTGAGCCCGCCCTCGGTCATGCCCCACAGCACGGTGACCCGCGTGTTCGGGAACTCCGTCTCGGCCCGCTCCATGAGCGACGGGGGGACCTGGGCGCCGCCGCAGAGGAACCAGGAAAGGGAGCCGAGCTTCGGCACTTTGGCGCCCGCCGGTCGGCGTGCGTCCACGAGGTCCTTGAGGAACGGGGTCGCGGCGGCGGTGAAGCGGCATCGATGGCGGGCGACGGTGGCGAGGGCGCGGTCGGGGTCCCATCGGTCCTGGAGGACGAGCGGGGCGCCGGTATGGAGCGCGAGACGAGCCCCGTGGATGGCGCCCACGCTGTGGCCGAGGGGCGAGGGCATGAAGATCGGGGAATCGGGGCCGAGTACGAATCGCTCCGCGAAGGTGACGTTGAGGGCGGCCAGGGTGTCGTTCGTGTGCATGACCGCCTTGGGACGCCCGGTGGTGCTGGACGTGAACATGAGGTGGTCGAGCGCTTCGGCCGGAGGGGCAGGGGAGGCGGCGCGATCGGTGCCCCCACCGCGGCCGAGCGTGCCCGCGTCCGCCTCCGCTCCCGGGGTCGGCCGCGTCCAGGTCCGCGTTCCGTCGCCGGCGAAGCGCGCGATCGCCGGCGGGCGGGAGCACTGCCTCGCTGCGGCGGCGGCGAGCTCGCCGGTTCCGGTCCGGCCGTGGCGCTCGACGGTGACGAGCGCCCGCGCCCCGCAGAGCTCGGCCGCGTAGCGAAGGGTGTCCTCGTCCGTTCGGATCGGCACGTTGGCGGGAATCGCGCCGCGCCGGAGGGCGGCGAGCATCGCGACCAGTCCCTCGGACCGGTTGGGCATGAAGACGAGGACCACGTCGCCCGGCCCGATCCCCTGCCCGGCGAGCTCCGCACCGAGCCGGCCCGATTCCCGCCACAGCTCCGCGCGGCTCAGGCGCCGCCCCCGGTCATCGTGGACGGCGGGCGCCGAAGGGCGGTCGCGCACGAAGCCCTCGAAGCGCTCGGCGAGCGGCACGCCGGTCCACCACCCGTGCTCGCGATAGCGTCGCCCCCGCTCCGCTTCTCCGGTCGCCGGGACCGAACGCACCGCCGTGCTCACTTCGCGAGCCTCACCGGCCGGCCCCACCCTCGTGCGACATCTTCGCGAATCAGCGTACCCTTGCCCATGGCCTCTTCGTCGCTCGGGATTTCGCGTTCCGAGTGTAGCGCCCTTTCGTGGGAGTCCGGACCCGGTCGGGGCTACGAATCGGACGGAAATCCTGCACAATCGGCGCGCATTTCTTGGACGAACGGATTGCAGTTCGTGGACAGCGAGGTCCGCTTCATCATCGACACCTTCTCCTTTCTCGTCTGGGGAGGGCTGGTGATGTGGATGTGCGCCGGGTTCACGATGCTCGAAGCGGGATCCGTGCGCACCAGGAACGCGTCGGTCATCTGCCTGAAGAACATCGGTTCCCTTTCCATCGCCGCGCTCGCCTTCCATTTCGTCGGCTACGGCTTCATGTTCGAAGGGGTCGAGGAAGGCGGCTGGATCGGCTCGTTCGACTTCTTCCACGGCATCACCGACGCGGAAAAGGCCCTCCTCGGCGGCGACTCGTCGTCCGCCGCGAGAGTCGTGGAGAACGGCCATGCGTCGATGTCGTACTGGCTCTTCCAGATGGTCTTCGTGGCTTCCACCGCCTCCATCGTGTCCGGCACCCTCGCCGAGAGAGTGAGGCTCTGGTCCTACTTCATCTTCGTCGCGGTGCTGACGGCGGTCATCTACCCGGTCATCGGCGCCTGGACCTGGGGCGGCGGGTGGTTGGCCGCGATGGGCTTTCAGGACTTCGCGGGGTCGACCGTCGTCCATTCGACCGGCGGATGGGCGGCCCTCGCCGGCGTGCTCGTGGTCGGCGCGCGCCGGGGCAAGTTCCTGGATGACGGGACCGTCAAGCCGACTCCGCCCAACAGCATTCCGGAGGTGACGCTCGGGGTATCCGTCATCTGGCTCGGATTCCTCGGCTTCAATGGCGGCTCGCAGCTTGCCCTCGGCGGCGCCATCGACGCGGTGGCGGTCGCCACCGTTCTCGCCAATACCAACCTTGCGGGGGCGGCGGGGGTGGTGGCGGCCATGCTCCTGTCGCGCCCCGTCTTCGGGCGAATCGATCTGCTCGCGTCGCTCAACGGCGCCATTGCGGGGCTGGTCGCGATCACGGCGGGACCGGATCTCGTGGGCCACGGTTGGGCCGTCGTGATCGGTGCGATCGGGGGGGCGCTTTGCCTGTTGGGCATGAAGCTGCTGGAGCGCCTGCGGATCGACGACGAAGTGGGCGCGATCCCCGCCCACATGGGGGCGGGGGTGTGGGGGACGATGGCCGTCTGCATCGCGGCCGGAGGCGATCCGCTGGTTCAGCTCATCGGGATCGCCGCCGTCGGCGCCACCGTCTTCGGCGCTTCGCTCTTCGTGTGGAGAATCATCGACAGCACCCTCGGGGCCCGGATCTCTCCGCGGGTCGAGCGGCTCGGCCAGGACTCCGCCGAGCTCGGAATCGAGTCGTTCCCCGAATTCGTCCTCGCGGAGGACGACTGAGCCGGTCAGGCCGCGACCGGCCAGCGCACATCTCGCCGCCGTGCTCGGCTCCGACCCGCGGTTCCCCTCGCGCAACCGGCCGACGCGGCGTGAACGCGTCCTGCGAGTACTTCAGAACGTCTTCCAGTCCCCCGACTTCTCCACCGCATCGGCGACCTGCAGCACGGTGAGGTCGTCGAAGTGACGGCCGGTGATCATCATTCCGATCGGCAGCCCATCCTCCATGCCGCAGGGGACACTCACCGAGGGATGTCCGGTCACGTCGAACTGCGAAGTGTTGCTCGACATGTTGAGCGCGTAGCGCAGGTAGTCCTCGAGCGGGCAGTCGGGGGGCGGGATCGGGGTGGCGCGGAAGGGGACCGTCGGCATGACGAGGACGTCGTGCGCGGCGAGCGCGTCGTCGTAGGCCCTGACGAGGGCGGGCCGGAGGTTCTGCGCCTTGGCGTAGTAGCGGCCGTGGTAGTGGCGCTTCAGGTACTCTCCCGTCAGCATCACCAGCTTCACGGTCGGGGGCAGGTCGTTCGGCCGGGCCGCGACGCCGCGCGCGACCGCATCCAGGACGCCGGTGTTGTAGAACCCCTGCCAGTTCGTGCCGGTGTTGTTGCCCTTCAACATGAACTCGTAGGCGCCTTCGCGGATGATGGCGGTGAAGATGTGCACCCCGTCGAGGTGCATCGGGATCGAGACCTCCTCGACCACCGCGCCACGCTCCTCGAGCCGCCGGGCCGCGGCCCGGACCCTGGCGTCGACCACTTCCTCGCTTCCGCCATGGCCGAGGTCTTCCCATGACGGCTGACCGAAACCCTCCTTGACGAGTCCGATCCGCATGCCGGCGACCCCCTTGCCGATGGCCGGGGAGTAGTCGCGAACGAAGTCGGGGGGACACACTCCCCGTTGCCTCGGGTCGAGCGGGTCCGGCCCCGCGATCGCCGACAGCATCAGGGCCACGTCCTCGACCGTGTTGGCCATGGGGCCGCAATGGTCGAGGGTCATCTCGATCATCATGCAGCCGGTGTAGGGCACCAGGCCGTAGGTCGGCTTGTGCCCGACGACGCCGCTCCAGGCGGCGGGGATCCGGATCGAGCCGCCCTGGTCGCCGCCAAGGGCCATGTCGACCTGCTCCGTCACGAGCACGACCGCGCTGCCGTTCGAGGACGCCCCGGCCGCATGGGTGGGTTTTCGCGGATTGGGCACCGGACCGAGCGCGCAGGTGTGGCTCGCGCCCGAGAAGCAGAGGTCCTCGGCGTTGGTCTTGCCCGAGATGGTGGCGCCGGCGTCGAGAAGGCGGGTGACAACGGTCGCGTCGACGTCGGGAACGAATCCCTCGAGCACGCGGCTGCCGTTCATCATCGGCACCCCCGCCACGCAGATTGCGTCCTTCACTCCGACGGTCCTGCCCTTGAGCGGACCCT
Organism: Immundisolibacterales bacterium; assembly: GCA_026712715.1. Lineage (GTDB taxonomy): Bacteria > Pseudomonadota > Gammaproteobacteria > HK1 > HK1 > JAJDXW01. Next base: position 76,755 of record JAPOPW010000002.1, read on the forward strand.
CGGGCGCACCCTCGATCTCGCAGCGCCAGTACCAGCCGTTGAAGGGGTTGTCACTCGGCTCCGGGCGCCATCCGACGGTGCGCGGGTACTTGACGGGCGGCCGGTACTCCACCATCTCCTCGAGCCGGCGGCAGGTCTTGATCTCTCCCCGGACCAGCTCGCAATAGGTGTTTGCCTCGTCCGCGCTCAGCTCGAAGCCCAGGTCCTCCGCGATCTCGAGCACTTGCTCGATGCTCGGCAGGTTCGCGCCGCTTGGCATGGTTCTTTCTCCTCTCGATCGATGTCGCCCGCTCCGGGCCGAGCCCGGGGCGTCGCGGTGGAATCCGGAGCTACGGCTTGAACTCGTCGTGGTGGTCGAGCCACCAGTTGGCGATGTCGATGCGGCGGGCGAACCAGACCCCGCCCTTGTCGAGGGCGTGCTCGAGGAAGTCGCGAAGTCCCGCGATGCGGGCGGCCTGGCCGACGAGCCGGGGGTGGAGGCCGATCGACATCATGCGCGGGCGCTCGGCACCTTCCTCCCAGTAGGTGTCGAAGGCGCGCTTGAGGGTGGTCGCGAAGTCGTCCGGCGAGCCGTAGCCCTGGGGCAGCACGAAGCGGGCGTCGTTGTAGGTGAAGCTGTAGGGCACGACGAGGTGCCGCTTGCCCAGGACCTCGGTGAAGTAGGGGAGGTCGTCGTTGTAGGCGTCGGCGTCGTAGACGAAGCCGCCCTCCTCGACGAGAAGCTCGCGCGTGTGGACCGACGGGCCGTAACGGCAGTACCACCCGAGGGGGCGCTGCCCCACCGTCTCCCGGAACGATTCGATTGCCCAGCGGATGTGCTGGCGCTCCGTTTCGCGCCCGAGCCGCCACACTTCCTCCCAGCGCCAGCCGTGGCTGCAGGGCTCGTGGCCGGCCTCGCGCAGCCAGGCCGCGACCTCGGGGTTGCGTTCGAGGGCGGTGGCTGCGGCGAAGAACGTGATCGGAAGCCCGAGGCCGTCGACGAGACGCTGCACCCGCCACACACCGGCCCGCGAACCGTACTCGTACACCGATTCGGCCGCGAGGTCGCGAACCGTGGAATCTATTCCCCAGGGGATCTCGGTGAGGCTGTCGTTGTGCCCGTCGCCCGCCGGGTGGGTGTACTCCGATCCCTCCTCGTAGTTGAGGACGATGTTGACCGCGACCCGGGCGCCGTCCGGCCACCGCACCTTCGGCACGTGGCGCCCGTAGCCGACGTAGTCACGCCGGGGGCCCGGAACGTCCTGGTCGACGAACGGTTGGACTGCCATGGATCGGCCTCCTCGAATGGGTTGGGAGCGGCGCTCGAGAGCGAGGTCAATGGTACCCACCGGTTGGCGGCGCCGGGAAATCGGGGCAATATTCGGGAATCATCGATGGACCACCGGCGCGCCTGCGAGGGAGCGGCACCGCGTCGCGCATGCGACACGACGATTCCGTCGCGCCGCCACGCCGCCGCCGGGGGCGGCCACGGTCGGTCCGCTTTCCGAACGGGCCTTCGCGTCCCGGTGGATTCGCCACCGTCCGGGGTCCCCGGGCATCGTGGCCCGCTCCCGGGGACCCGAGCCGCTCGCGGGGGGCCGGTCGGTTCGAGCTGCGAGGAGATTGCGCCCGTGACGGGAAGACCGGATGTGCAACGTGACGCCGATCGGGCGTTCGCCGTTCTCGAACGGGGCGGGATCGCCATCATGCCGATGAGCGTCGGCTATACCGCGACCGGGGGATCGGCCGCGGCGCTGAACAGGATATTCGACACCAAACGGCGGGCGCCGTCGAAGCTGCACGCGATGCTGGGCGATCTCGCCTTGCACCGCGAGCTGCACGTCCTGGATCAGAAGGGATGGGACGTCGCCAGCACCCTGGTCGAAGACTTCGATCTTCCGCTCGGAGCGATTGCCCCCGCGCGGATGGATCACCCCATCCTGCGCAAGATGGAGCCGGAGGCGCTGGCTGCTTCCAGCAGCGAAGGCACGGTTCTGATGCTCCTCAATGCGGGCCCTTTCCACGCCGCGCTCACCCGCTTGAGCCGGGAGTCCAAGCACCCGCTTTTCGGCTCTTCCGCCAACCTGTCGCTCTCCGGCACGAAGTTTCGAGTCGAGGACATCGAGCCGGAGCTGATTGCGATCGCCGACATCGTCATCGACCATGGACTTCGTCTCCATCACCTGTACCGGGCATCATCGACCCTGCTCGATCTCGAGACGTTCGAGGTCGTTCGCTACGGTGCCTGCTTCGAGCTCATCGCCGACGCGCTGAAGCGCCGCTTCGGAATTGTGCTGCCGCCGCCACCGCCCGGTCACCTCCGCGACCTCATCGGCGATCTGCCCTGACCGGCGCCTCGAGCGAAGCGGACGGGGCGCAAATCGAGTCGGCTTCGCAAGTCGAAGGGTTCGAGGCCGGCCCCGCGATTGTGGCGCTACGCCGGGGTCGGGGTCGGGGTCGGGGCCGCGCTCGTCTCGACGAGCCGCGCCACCTCGTCCGTGGTGCGCACGTCGGCGAAGAACTGGAGCATGTTGACCAGGGTCGCGACGTGCTCCTCGTCGCTCCGGGCACCGTTCGCGTCGGAGACGAACACGGTGTCGTAGTTCATCAGCATCGCGTCGCGGGCGGTCGCCTCGCAGCACACGTTCGAGAGCGTACCGGTGATGATCAGGGTGTCGCGGCCGGCGTCCTGCAACCGTTCATGGAGGTCCGAGGCGCCCGGGGTGAACGCGCTCGAGCGGCGCTTGACGACGCGAAGGTCCGACGGGGCCACGTCGAGCGATTCGTGGATCTCGAAGCCGTGCGCGCCCACCGCGGTGTCGGCGACGATGCGGTCACGCATTTCGGGGGACGCGAAGTTGCGGAACCACGAACGCCACTCCTCGGTGTAGGTCTGCTGCGTCCACACCACGGGCACGTCGTGCTCGCGGCAGGGCCGGGCCAGCCGGGTGATGTTGGGCACGATCGCGGAGAGTCCGGGCACCTCCAGGGTCGAGTACCCCGGAATCAGGAACCCGTTCTGCATGTCGATGACGAGCAGCGCGGTTCGCGCGAGATCGAGACGCTCGAATATCTCCATCCGCCCGCGCCGCCGGAGCACCCAGTCCACGTACTTCCGGGGAATCTTCGTTGAATGCATCGTTTGCCCCTGCGCTCGCCCGGCGGCCGGTCTACCCGACGACCGAGAAGCTGCTCTCCAGGTTGATCTCGCGCTTGCGGGAGCAGAACGCCATGTCGAGCGTGTAGTCCATGTTCGGCAAGGCGTACTGGAACGGATTCGCGTCGTGGTCGTTGCCGTCCTCGACGTAGTCGATGAGCGCCGCCATCATCATGCCGACGACGGGCGCGTTCTTGAACTGGTTTCCGCTCGTCCCGACGGCCATGAAGAACCCCGGCAGATCGGAGTGATCGTAGATGGGGATCCAGTCGTCCGAGGTGTCGTAGAGGTCGGCGATTCCCTGCACGCGGTTCGGAACCCCCATGGTGGGGAACCGCTGCGCGGCACGCAGGGCCTGGAGCCGAGACTGGTCGGTCGCCTCCGTGTCGTAGTCGTCGGGGTCGACCCAGTCCAGGGGATCGCACTCGGGCTCCTCGCTCCCGATGAGGATCTTGTTGCCGATTTCGGGGCGCCAGTAGCCGCCGATGTCGGCGTCGGAGCAGATGAGGCCGTTCGCTTCGAAATCGAAACCCTCGGGCGACGGGACGTGGGCGACCTCGACCCGCAGGGCGCGCGTGCGGATGTTCATCCCCTCGGTGACCCCCGCCATGTCGTTCACCTTGTATGAATGGGGTCCGGACGCATTGACGACGACAGGGGCATGGAGCGCTCGGTCCGACTGGAGGGTCACCCCCGTCACCCGGTTCTCGCCCTGCAGCACCCCCGTCACCCGTTCACCCATGATGAAGGTCGCGCCGTGGCGTCTCGCCGCCGACTGGATGTTCTGGGTCGCGAGCATCGGGTCGTTGATGTAGCCCGCCTTCGGAAAGAACAGCACGTAGCGCATCTCGCCGGTCTGCTCCCCGAACGCGGGGTCGTCGGCCGTCTTCACGGGATGGAAGTGACCCGGGCTCATGATCGGCAGGTGGGCCCGCATCTTGGCCGGGGTCCAGACCTCGTAGGGGATGTCGAGCTCGTTCGCGATGTCCTCGAGCTTGGCGCCGTAGCCGTTGCTCTCGAAGCAGGTGTAGCAGCAGCCGACCTCGCGGTAGGTCGCGAGGGCCTCGCCCTCCCCGGCACCGAGGTAGCCCGGCCAGTCCTCCCAGAAGGGGTAGTTCGACTTCGCGAGCGCCGCCCCGCTCAGGGTCGAGTAGTGGGTGCGGATGATCGCGCACGAATTGCAGGTGGAGCCGGACCCCGCCACCGGGTTCTTCTCGACGCAGGCGACCTTGCGCCCTCCCTTCGCGAGCTCGTAGGCGATCGCGCAGCCGATGATCCCGCCGCCGATGATGACTGCATCCCAGTTTTCCGACATTGCCGCTCCCACCTCGTCAGCCTGTCCGTCCCGGTCGCCGGCGCGCCGGGGCCTTCGCGGCGCGCGACCCCGTTCGGCACCGCATCCGCCGCGGTTGCTTGCCGCACCGCCGCCCGCCCGCCGCCTCCGCGGCCGCCGCGACCAAGCTCACTAAGTCCACTCCGGGCCGGCGGCCGTCCCGTTCGTCAACGCCGGAACCACCCTCACGGTTCGCGCACCGTGCCGCCGGCCGGCGATTCGTGTCAACGGAGCAGCTCGATCACGTCCTCCGTCGTGCGGACGTCCGCGACGAGCTGCATGACGTTGACCAGAGTCGCATTGTGCTCGACATCGGTGCGGGTCGCCATCGCGTCGCTCACCATGATGTTGAGGAATCCGAGGGCGGCCGCGTCGCGGGCGGTCGACTCGCAGCAGGCGTTGGTGAGGGTTCCGGTGATGATGAGCGTGTCGCGATCGCGGGCGCGGAGCTCGGACTCGAGACGCGACGAGCCCTGGACGAGGGCGCTCGGCCGCGTCTTGTCGACGACGACGTCTTCCGGCCGGACGTCCATCGCGTCCGCGATGCGGTGGCCGCGCGAGCCGGGGACGGTGTCCGCGATGATCCGGTCGCGCCACTCGGGGGCGCCGAAGCGCGCGTAGCTGCGAGTGGTCCAATCCGCGGGGAAGGTCGACCTGGTCCACGCCACCACTGTGCCCGCCGCGCGCGCGGCTGCGGCGAGCGCGTTGATGTTGGGGACGATGCCCAGGGTCGCGGGGATGTGCAGCGGCGAGAACCCCGGCTCCACCCAGCTCGTCTGCATGTCGATGACGACGAGCGCGGTTCGCGCCGGGTCGAGGTCCTCGAAGGCGTGGCGCCTTCCCCGAAAGCGAATGCAGGAATCGATGATCTCCTGCGGGATGTCGATCTTGTGCACGGCAAGGCCCGTTGGGGTGTCGATGTGGATCCTACGCCGGTTCGAGAGGGCGCAATCCGTGCGGTTCGATTACCGGCGGCGGGCCCGAAGAATTGATGCGAGGGGCCGGACGCAGGCGTCGGACGCGGCCTGGCATCCTGGCGCCCCGACCAGCACACGACCGTTGCGAGCGACGATGCGGCCGCGCTTGACCACCAGCGTGCGGGGGGATGAGTGACGACTGCGTGTGCGGACGTCTCGGCCTCGACCAGAACCAGGCCGGCGGCCATCAGCGTGCCGAGCGCGTGAAAGCCGGCCACGAGGTTCAGCACGACGAGGGCAAGAAACGTGGAATGCGTCATGGCGCCGAGCCCGCTCACCGAGCGCAGGAACTGCGGATCCGCGCATTCGAGCACGAGCGGCCGGAACAGGGCCGCGAGCGCGAAGACCGAAACGTTCGCGATGGAACAGAGCGCAGTCAGAGCAGCGTCGTCGAGCGCGAGCACGGTCCCGAAGAGCACGTGCATCAGGTCGACATTGCTGCCTCGGGTGGACACGATCAGCGCGCCCACCGGCAGTGAGATCAGGTAGAAGGCAGCCAGGCTCCTCGTTCCCGCCTACGCCGCCCCGACATCGATTATCGGCTGTCCGACGGGCGATTCCGGTGGTCCCGCAATGCCGGAAGACCCGTCACGCCTCGAACCGGCCGGGGTCCGTCACCGCTTCCGAATTTGATGTTATATAATTACTCTCAACCGAACCGTACTTCACCGGGGAGTGCCTGCGATTCGAGATCGGCAAGTGGACAGGAAAGACGCGTTCAGCCTCTCCCCCGCCCATTCCGGGCACCGCGCACCGCCTGCCAGGCAGACATGCTCGAGCGGTGGCTTGCCGGCAAGCCCGTGCCCCGTGTCTCGTCGACGACCGCTTCCGCCTCGACGCGTTCGTCGCGTGGCGACGATCGCCCAGGAGAGTGTCATGCGCATCATCAACCAATCTGCCACATTCACGCTCGTTGCGGCGGCGCTCCTCGCGATCGTCATCCCGGCGCACGGCCAGTCGACAGGTTCGTCGGCGGCATCCGATCTGGCCACCGAGATCGAGGCTCTCAGGAACGAGTACGAAGCCCGGTTGAAGGCGCTCGAGTCCCAGCTCTCGGCCCTCAAGGTCGAATCGAGGGCGGCCGAAGAACAAGCGGCGACACCCGCTCAGCGAGCGAAGCCGGCACCCGACAATGTGTTCAACCCGGCCATCAGCGCGGTCCTCAACGGCATGTTCACGAACTATTCCCGCGAAGACTCCGCAATCCCCGGCTTCCAGACCGGTCATGAATCGGAACGCGCTGCCGAAGGGCTGTCCCTCGGCCACAGCGAGATCACCCTCTCGAGCAACATCGACGACAAGTTCCAGGGCGGACTCACCCTCGGCCTCGGAGTCCACCCCGGCGAGCCGGCGGAACTGGAGATCGAGGAGGCGTACATCCGCACCCTGCCCGGGCTGGGCCTTCCCGACGGCATGCGGCTCCAGGCGGGGCGCGCCCTCTGGACATTCGGCTACCTGAACGAGCTCCATGCCCACGGCGACGATTTCTCCGACCGGCCGCTGCCGTACCGGGTGTTTCTGGACAACGCCTTCAACGACGACGGCATCGAGTTCTCCGCGGTGCTTCCCTCCGAGCTGTACAGCGAGATCGGCGGCGGTCTCTTTCGCGGCGACGACATCCCGTTCGGAGGTTCCGAGCGCAGCCCGGGCGCCTGGTCCGCATTCGCCCGCCTCGGCGGCGACATCGGCTCGAACTCCGCATGGCGGGTGGGCGGGGATCTCCTCGGGGGCCGGGCGCATGGCCGTGGTGGGGGAGACGGCCATGCGCACGGGCACGAGGAAGACGAAGCGCACGACGACGACGCCGCGCACGAGGAAGACGAGCACCACGAGGATGACGAGGCGTTCGCGCACATGGACGACGACCACGAGGAGCATGAGGAGCATGGCCACCATGACGACCACGCCGAGTTCTTCTCGGACGGCATGTTCTCCGGCGACTCGCGGTTGTTCGGCGTGGACTTCCGCTACACCCTGGCCCCGACCGGAAACGCCCGCGAGCGCGAGCTGATCCTCCAGGGAGAGTACTTCCTTCGCAAGGAGCGGGGAACGTATGCCATTGAGGAAGAGCACCAGGAATGCACGACGGTCCCCGAGGACGACGGATTCCACACCGAATGCGAGGTCCACACGGATGAGCGGGCCGAGACGCTCGACGGCACAAGCAGCGGTTGGTACCTGCAGGGCGTCTACAAGTTCGCGCCGCGGCTTCGGGTCGGCGCGCGCTACTCCCGGCTCGCGTCTCCCCGGGATGCCGGGCTCGACCACGATCCGTCCGCGCTCGCGCTCATGTTCGACTGGAGCAACAGCGAATTCAGCCGCGTGCGGCTGCAGTACAACCGCGAGTCGCTGGGTGACGGGGAGCACGACGACCAGATCATGCTCCAGTACATCATGAGCCTCGGCGCGCATGCCGCCCATACGTTCTGAGACCCGGCGATGAAACGCCTGGCGCTGGCCGCGGCGCTCGCCGCGGGTGGCCTCACCGGAATCGCTCTGCCGGCGACGGGAGCGGCCGAAGTCCGCGTCCTTGCCTGCGAACCCGAATGGGCGGCTCTCGCGGAGGAGATTGGCGCCGGCAACGTCACGGTCCATTCCGCCACCCATGGCAGACAGGACCCGCACCACATCCGGGCGCGTCCGAGCCTCATCGCGCAGGTGCGCCGCGCTGACCTCCTGTTCTGTTCCGGTGCCGATCTCGAGGTCGGCTGGCTTCCGGTGCTGATGCAGCGCGGGGCGCGAATGGAGGTTCAGCCGGGGCAAGCCGGGAACCTCATGGCCGCGGACCATGTCGAGCTGCTCGGTCGCCCCGAAGTCGTCGACCGGAGCCTCGGAGACATTCACCCGAGCGGGAATCCCCACGTCCATCTGGACCCCGAGAACGTAGCGTTGCTCGCATCGGAGCTTGCGCGCCGACTCGAACGGATCGATTCGGCCAACGCCGTCGCATACCGCGAGCGCCTGGCGTCGTTCCTGGACCGCTGGAACGACGCGATGGCGCGCTGGCGCGAACGCGCCTCGCGTCTGCGGGGCATGCAGGTTGTCGTCCACCACAAGGCATGGGCCTATCTCATCCGCTGGGCAGGGCTCGAGCGCGTCGCGGCGCTGGAGCGGATATCGGGAATTCCACCCACGGTTGCCGATCTGAAGAACGTCCTCGAGCGGGCGAGCGGAGCGCACGTCAAGGCCATCATCCGGGCGCCCCACGAGCCGACCGATGCATCGAGCTGGCTCGCGGAAAGGACCGGCATTCCGGTGGTCGAGCTTCCGTATACCGTCGGCGGGCAGCGCGAGGCCCACGATCTCTTCGCGCTGTTCGAGGTGACCTTCGCGCTGCTGGAGGAGGCGAACGATCGACCCTGAGCTCCTCCGGATCGTGGCCCCCGCGTTCGTCGCCGGACTCCTCGTCACTGCGATCCATGCCCCGCTCGGAATCGAGGTCCTCAGGCGAAACATCGTGTTCATCGACCTCGCGACGGCGCAGGTCGTGGGGCTCGCGATCATCGTCCTCGGCATGTGGATCGAAGATCCCCCCTGGCTCACCCGCCAAACGGCGTCCCTTGGCGCCGGGGTTGCAATCGCGCTCTTCTTCCGCTGGATCGAACGCAGGTCGCCGGCCGAACAGGAGGCGGTGATCGGGAGCTGCTTCATCGTGGCCGCATCGGCGGCGATCCTGGCTCTCGCCGACGATCCGCACGGCGGCGAGGAACTGCGACACGTGCTCGCGGGACAGATCCTGTTCGTCTCGTGGGCCGATATCGCCTCGTTCCTGCCGATCTACGGACTGGTCGCCGTGCTCTGGCTCGCGCGTCCGGGCGTGCGCTCGGGCACCGGATTCTTCGTTCTCTTCGCTTTCGCGATCACTGCGTCGGTCCAGCTCGTCGGGATCTACGTGGTGTTCGCGAGCCTTATTCTTCCCGCCCTCGGCTCGCGCTGCGGTGCGCAGTTCATCCTTCGGAGAGCCCTCGTGAGCGGAGCGGTCGCCGTGGTCGGAGCGACGTTCGTCTCGGTCGCGGCGGACCTCCCGGCCGGACCCTTTCTCGTCGTGTGCTTCGCGGCCAGCGCGGCGGCGACACGCCTGCTCTGCCGTAACCAGCGCCCACCAAGCGCGGAAGCTGTGGGCGCGGACCTCCGCCGGTAGCTCCGCCATTTTGGCGCGGCGTTTGATCATCTTGAACGCCCCCACGCGCGAAGCTGTGGTCGAGGACAACGAGGAAGGCACGGTCGCGATGTCCCACCAGGGTCGTGACGTCGATGTCGTCGAGGAGGGCCCGGGTCTCCTTCGCGGAGAGGACCGGGGTCTTGCCGGACTCGGCGACGTGCCAAGGTCCTCGCACCGAACTCGCAGGGTTGAAGGACAGGACCTGGCCGACGACAAGCGAGTCAAAGATCATCCGGAGCGCCGCTAGATGCTGCTTGATGCTCGCCGGGGAGAGCGCGGCCGTGAGCTGCTCGATGCAGGCCGCGACGATCATCGGCTCGACCTGGTCGAGAGCGAGACCTCGGTCTTCGCACCACCCGGAGAATCGGCGCACCGCCGCGAGGTACCGGAGGCGTGTGTTCGGGTTCCGGATGCGGGCGGTGAAGAGCTCCCGGAAGCGCCGCTTGGTGCGCTCCGAGGGCGAGAAGAGCGCCGGTGTCGCCGCGTCGCGCGCGGGCGGAGGAGCGTGCGTGGAGCCTTCAGCGGGGACCGGATCGGAAAACAAGGGAGCGGAGCGTACGCCGATCCAATTGGTTCATAAAGGACGTTATGTTACCTATTGGAAGCGGCGCGAGGTAGCCCGTTCGACGAGGACTGAGGTAGGACTGGGCTGTAGCGTCTCCCTATGGCTTGCTAGCCGCAGGAGCATCGTTCGCGAGCGTCGCCAGCACCACGGCAATGTGGGCAAACGCACGGACGCGCAAGAATTCGGATTCCACCTGTCGCGCGGTCGACAGGGCGCCCTGGATGTCCCCGGCATTGGCCTGTGCTTTGGCGATGCTGACAAACGCAGGGTCGCGCAAGTACTCATCCTCTAGCGACCGCGCGGTCGACAGGGCGCCCTGGATGTTCCCGGCATTGGCCTGTGCCTCCGCGACGATGGCAAACGCCCTGGCGCGTCCGGACTTGGAACCCGCGTCCCGCGCGGCGGCACGGGCATCTGCGAGCGACTGCGCCGCCCCGCGCGCGTCCCCGGCATTGACCTGTGCCTCCGCGACGGCGGCAAACGCCTCGGCGCGCGCGGATTCCACGTCCAACCCCCGGGCGGTCGACAGAGCGCCCTGGATGTCCCCGACCTTGGCCCGCGCCCCGGCGACGACGGCAAGCGCATGGACACGCATGTACTCGTCTTCCTCCCCCCGCGCGGCGGCACGGGCATCGGCAAGCGACTGCGCTGCCCCGCGCGCGTCCCCGACCTTGGCCTGCGCCTCCGCGACGGCGGCAAACACCCTGGCGCGCTCGGATTCGGATTCCACCCGTCGCGCGGTCGACAGGGCGCCCTGAAAGTCCCCGGCCTTGACCTCCGCCTGGGCGATGGCGATAAACGCCTCGAGGCTCCCGGACCTGGAACCCGCGTCCCGCGCGGCGGCACGGGCATCTGCGAGCGACTGCGCCGCGCCGCGCGCGTCCCCGACCTTGGCCTGCGCCTCCGCGACGGCGGCAAACGCCTCGGCGCGGAGGAATCCCCATCCCCTCACCCGCGCGGCGGCACGGGCATCTGTGAACGACTGCGCTGCCCCGCGCGCGTCCCCGGCCTTGGCCTGCGCCTCAGCGATGTTGGCAAACGCCCTGGCGCGCCGGAATTCGGTTTCAACCCCCCGCGCGGCGGCACGGGCATCTGTGAGCGACTGCGCTGCCCCGCGCGCGTCCCCGGCCTCGGTTTGCGCTGAGGCGATGGAGGCAAACGCCCCGGCGCGCCAGGATTTGTATTCCACCCCCCGCGCGGCGGCACGGGCATCTGCGAGCGACTGCGCTGCCCCGCGCGCGTCCCCGACCTTGGCCTGCGCTGAGGCGATGGAAGCAAACACCCTGGCGCGCCAGAATTCGGATTCCACCCCCCGCGCGGCCCGCACCGCTTCGGTCAGGATGTCTCTGGCTTCTGCCACCCGCATTCGCTTCCGTGACTCCTCCGCCCGGGCTGCTTCTCCCAACCCAAGCAGCGCATCGCGCAGTTCGCCCGTCAAATAGCCCGTCTCCGGTAGACCCTTCTTCTCCTGATACCTCCGTATTCCGGCCCGGGTCCGGTGCCCGAATACTCCGTCCGCCACGCCAACATCCCCACCTAGCGACGCTAGACCGCGCTGCACCAGAGCCCGCTCATCGTGCGTCAAGCCCAGCGACACCTCCACCGATTCCGCCGGCTCGACCGGCGGCGGGTCCACCGCGGGCGCGCCGGTGGCCGAGCTGGGTGAATCGAGTGACGGGCGCGTAGGAAACGCCCCCCCGGTACCCGCACGCGCCAGCACGGTGCCGGCCGACCCGATCAGGCTTGCGGTTTGGTAGCGCCCGAACTCCACCCGCGCGGCCACGGTCATCGTGTCGTCGAGGTACGTCTTCGCCTCCACCGCGGTCACCTGCCCGTCTCCGTCCGCGTCCGCCTTCCCGTACAGGGCGTCCAGCAAGTGGTGGGTGAACATGCCGTGGCCTGCTTTCTCGTCCCACGAAGCGACCTCTTTGCCCGACGCCGCCGAGAGCACCGTCAGCTTCTCCCCCGCCACTTCCGGCAGCGATGCCTGCACGTACACCGGCGACGCCGAACGCACCAGCATCCCCCGATCGCTCTCCCCGGAGAAGCACGCGTCCAGGAACACCCGCACCGACTTCGCCTCCGTCGGCTTGCCCAGGTTCGTATACAGGAGATCAATCGGATAGCCGTTGATCTCCGGCGTATCCGGATCCGCATCCGAGGGCAGCAGGTAGCCCCGCCGGTCCTTCAGCCCGGGCACCCCGTGACCGGAGTAGAACACCACCACATCCGATCCGTGGCGAGGATGCAGGTAACGCCATAGCCGTCCCTCGTGGGTGGCCCGGTTCCCGAACCACGTGGACAACTCAGCTTGGGTGGCGTCACGCAGATCGAAGACCCGGTCCGGATCGAAGCCGAGCACATCGAGCACATAGCGCTTGAACGCCTCCGCGTCGCGGTGCGCGTAGGCCACTTTCGGCACCCGCTCGTTCGCGTAGCTACCGTTGCCGACGATCACCGCCAGTCCGTACCGGTCGGCAAACGCCGGACGGGCCGAAGACACGGTAACGGCAAGCGTCAGCAGCACGAGCGCCCGGAGAAACGTCAGGGCGCGTCTCGTCTTCGACACGATACTCTTTTCCTCGTCGGGACCGAGGGCCATGGCAGGGGCCAGAGTGCTCTCGAATATGGAAGGACCGGGCGCCATTCTCGAAGAGCTGTCTGCACGCCGCAAGAAAGAACCTGATTACGTACCAGGCTCACCTTGCGCTTGCAGTCCGTCGGAAACTGGGTTTCAGGCGGCTCCGCAACTGGTTTTTTCGGCCGCTTGGCCGTCGTTTTCGGTCTTCGACGAGCTCTCGAGGACGATTGCGTTTCGGGTCCGTAGCGCGGATGAGCTTGGTACGTATTGCGCCAGGCAAAGCTTGGTGAAGGGGGAAGCGATGTAGACGGATAGACATGGCGGAAACCTTCTATGCGACCCAGCAGGTGAGAGCCCTGACCGGTCAAGGTTGGCCACCAGCCGGAATCGA
>JAPOPW010000027.1 GCA_026712715.1 Immundisolibacterales bacterium
GCGATCACGCGAGTGATGGCATCGCGTCACGGAGGTGACGTGAAGGATTTCGACGAGATTGACAACGCGCCGGAGGAGAAGGCGCGCGGGATCACGATCGCGACGGCGCACGTGGAGTACGAGAGTCCGGGTCGTCACTACGCGCACGTTGACTGTCCGGGACATGCGGACTACGTGAAGAACATGATCACGGGCGCGGCGCAGATGGACGGGGCGGTGCTGGTGGTTTCGGCGGCGGACGGTCCGATGCCCCAGACGCGCGAGCACATATTGCTGGCCCGGCAGGTGGGAGTACCGTACATCGTGGTTTACCTGAACAAGTGCGACATGGTTGACGACGAGGAGTTGCTGGAGCTGGTGGAGCTGGAGGTGCGCGAGCTTCTGGACAAGTACGAGTTTCCGGGCGACGACACGCCGGTGATCCGCGGCTCGGCGCTGCAGGCGCTCGAGGGCGGGGGCGGCGAGCTGGCGGAGGACTCGGTGAGCGCGCTGGTGGAGGCGCTGGACACGTACATACCGGAGCCGGAGCGCGCGATTGACGGGGCGTTTCTGATGCCGGTGGAGGACGTGTTCTCGATTTCGGGTCGTGGCACGGTGGCGACGGGCCGGGTGGAGCGCGGGAAGGTTCGCGTTGGCGAGGAGGTTGAGATCGTCGGGATCCGCGGGACGGAGAAGACGACGTGCACGGGTGTGGAGATGTTCCGCAAGCTGCTGGACGAGGGGGTTGCGGGGGACAACGTGGGGGTGCTGCTACGCGGCATCAAGCGAGACGGCATCGAGCGCGGGCAGGTGCTGGCGAAGCCGAAGTCGATCACGCCTCACACGCATTTCGAGGCGGAGGTGTACGTGTTGTCGAAGGACGAGGGTGGTCGTCACACGCCGTTTTTCGACGGATACCGCCCGCAGTTCTACTTTCGCACCACGGACGTGACGGGTTCGGTGAGCCTTCCGACGGGGGTGGACATGGTGATGCCCGGGGACAACGTGCAGATGACGGCGAAGCTGATATCGCCGATCGCGATGGAAGAGGGTCTGCGGTTCGCGGTACGCGAGGGCGGACGCACCGTCGGCGCCGGCGTCGTCTCGAAGGTCATCGAGTAGCCGTATCCGGCATTTCGCCGCCCGGGGGTCGTTTTCATGAATCAACGCATCCGCATTCGTCTCAAGGCGTTCGACTATCGACTGATCGATCAGTCGGCGCAGGAGATCGTGGAGACCGCCCGGCGCACCGGCGCCCAGATTCGGGGACCGATTCCCCTGCCCACCCGAAAGGAGCGTTTCACCGTGCTCATTTCGCCGCATGTCAACAAGGATGCCCGGGACCAGTACGAGCTGCGCACCCACAAGCGCCTGGTCGACATTCTCGATCCCACGGAGAAGACGGTGGACGCCCTGATGAAGCTCGACCTCGCGGCCGGGGTCGACGTGCAGATCAAGCTCAACTGAATCGCGGCGGAACCAGGCAGGGCGGCACGATCATGGCGCAATCAACCACGAACCCGGGGCTGGTGGGCCGCAAGGTGGGGATGACCCGGGTATTCACCGAGGACGGGGCGTCGATTCCGGTCACCGTGATCGAGGTTCTGCCCAATCGGGTCACCCGGATCAAGCGGACGGAGACCGACGGATACGACGCGGTCCAGGTAACTACCGGCACCCGCTCCATGAAGCATGTCAACCGGCCCGAGGCGGGGCACTTCGCTCGCGCCGGCGTCGAGGCGGGCCGGGGCCTGTGGGAGTTTCGCGTCGACCCCTCCGCCCTCCCCGAAGGCGCCGGGACCGGTCACGAATTCACGGTTGCCGGCTTCGCGTCCGGCGAGCGGGTGGACGCCACCGGGACCTCCATCGGCAAGGGATACGCCGGGGTGATCAAGCGCCACCACTTCAGCAGCCAGGATGCGACGCACGGCAATTCCCTTGCCCACCGGGCGCCGGGGTCCATCGGTCAGAACCAGACGCCCGGGCGCGTGTTCAAGGGCAAGAAGATGGCCGGTCACCTCGGCAACGCGAGGCGCACCGTCCAGAACCTCGAGGTCGTGAGGGTCGACGAGGAGAGGGGCCTGCTCCTCGTCAAGGGCGCGGTACCGGGCCCGAAGGGAGGGAACGTCGTCGTCCGCCCCTCCGTCAAGTCCTCCTCCGTCGAGTCGAGGAACGGATCATGAAGCTGAACGTGGCCGGCGGTACGGCGGTTGAAGTCGCGGATTCCGCGTTCGCGGCGCCCTACAACATGTCCCTGGTCCACCAGGCCGTGACCGCGTTCTTCGCCGGCGCGCGGGCGGGGACCAGGGCGCAGAAGTCGCGGTCCGACGTGCGCGGCGGCGGGCGCAAGCCCTGGCGCCAGAAGGGCACCGGCCGGGCCCGGGCCGGCACGATTCGAAGCCCCCTGTGGCGCGGCGGCGGCGTGACGTTCGCGGCACGGCCGCGCAGCTTCGACCAGAAGCTCAATCGCAAGATGTACCGTGCGGCGCTTCGCTCCATCCTCTCCGAGCTCGTGCGTCAGGAACGCCTGACGGTGGTCGCGTCCTTCCCGATGGATGCGCCGAAGACCCGCGATCTGGTCGCGAAGCTCAAGGAGCTCGCGCTCGACGACGTGCTGATCGTGACCGAGGAGGAGGACGAGAACCTCGCCCTCGCTTCGCGCAACCTCGGCCGGGTGGGCACCGTCCGGGCGAGTCGAATCGACCCGGTGAGCCTCCTTGCCTTTGCCGGGGTGCTCGTAACGGAGCCCGCCCTGCGGCAGATAGAGGCGCGCCTGCAATGAGCGAAGAACGTCTCATGCAGATCCTGCTCGCTCCGGTGGTCTCGGAGAAGAGCACCCGGGTTGCCGACGCAAACCGTCAGGCCGTCTTCAAGGTGGTGAAGGACGCGAGCAAGGCGGAAATCCGGCGGGCCGTGGAGCTCATGTTCGAAGTCGAGGTGGAGCGGGTGACCACGGCCACGGTGAACGGCAAGCGCAAGATGTTCCAGCGTCGGCCCGGCCGCCGTTCGGACTGGAAGAAGGCCTACGTGACCCTCAAGCCCGGACAGGACATCGACTTTCTCCACGGAGGAGCCGAGTAATGCCGCTCGTCAAGGCCAAGCCGACTTCTCCCGGACGGAGGTTCGCGGTTCGGGTCGTGACCCCGGGGCTGCACAAGGGCAAGCCCTGGGGACCGCTCACCGAGAAGAAGAAACGCTCCGGCGGGCGCAACAACAAGGGGCGCATCACGGTGCGCCACCGCGGGGGAGGGCACAAGCGGACCCTGCGCAACGTCGACTTCCGCCGGGACAAGGACGGCGTACCGGCCCGGGTCGAGCGTCTCGAGTACGATCCCAACCGTTCCGCCCACCTGCTGTTGCTGCTTTACGCGGACGGCGAGCGTCGCTACGTGATCGCGCCGCGTGGCGTGGAGGCCGGCGCGCGCCTCCAGTCGGGTCCGGACGCCCCCATACGTCCCGGAAACTGCCTGCCGCTTCGCAACATTCCCGTCGGTTCCACCGTTCACTGCGTGGAGCTCAAGCCCGGCTCCGGGGCCCGGATTGCCCGTAGCGCCGGGGCCTCCGCCCAGGTGGTGGCCCGGGAGGGAGGGTTCGTGAGCCTGCGGCTTCGGTCCGGCGAAATCCGACGCGTCCCGATCGGGTGCCGCGCGGTCATCGGCGAGGTCGGCAATTCCGAACACGGCCTTCGTTCGCTCGGGAAGGCGGGGGCGAAGCGCTGGCGCGGAATTCGCCCGACCGTGCGGGGGGTGGCGATGAATCCCGTCGATCACCCGCACGGGGGAGGCGAGGGCCGCACCTCCGGGGGACGCCATCCGGTCACCCCCTCCGGGCGGCCGACCAAGGGCCACAAGACGCGGCGCAACAAGCGATCGGACAAGATGATCGTTCGCCGTCGCGGGCGGCGCTGACCGAGGACGGAGGAGAGTTCGACGTGCCACGATCGATTCGCAAGGGGCCGTTCGTCGACCACCACCTGGTCCGGAAGGTGGAGTCCGCGCGGGCTCAGAGCTCCCGGCGCCCGATCCGGACCTGGTCGCGGCGATCGATGATCGTCCCGGACATGGTGGGTCTCACCATCGCGGTGCACAACGGGCGCCAGCACGTGCCGGTGCTCATCACCGAGAACATGGTCGGGCACAAGCTCGGCGAGTTCGCCCCGACGCGGACGTTCCGCGGACACGTGGCGAACCGGCGCACCAAGGGGTGACGGGGGCTGACCGCTATGGACGTCACGGCACGGTTGCGATATGCGAGGCTGTCCCCCCAGAAGGGGCGGCTGGTAGCGGACCAGATACGCGGCCTTCCGGTCGAGCGCGCGGTCGACCTCCTGCGCTTCAGCCCCCGGAAGGCGGCCCGCGTCCTCCACAAGGTGCTCGAATCGGCCATCGCGAATGCCGAGCACAACGAGGGAGCGGACATCGACGAGCTGAACGTGAGGACCGTGCTGGTCGATCAGGGGCCGGTCCACAAGCGATGGAAGCCGCGGGCGCGGGGCCGGGTGAACCGGATCGCGAAGCCCACGAGCCACGTCACGATCACGGTGTCCGACCGGCGATGAGCGGCAAGGCGCGAGTCCTGCCCTCCGGCGTGACGGGCTGAGAGACGGGAGAGGCCCGAGATGGGACAAAAGGTACATCCGGTTGGCATGCGCCTCGGAATCGTCAAGGACTGGTCATCGACCTGGTACGCGGGACGGCGGGACTACGCGGACTACCTCAACACGGATCTCGAGGTTCGGGATTACATCCGCCGCCGGCTCGCCCATGCCTCGGTCAGCCATATCCAGATTCGCCGCCCGGCGCGCAACGCCCGCATCGTCGTCCATACCGCCCGCCCCGGCATCGTCATCGGGAAGAAGGGAGAGGACATCGAGAGGCTTCGCCGCGAGGTCTCGCGGATGATGGACTGTCCGGTCAACATCGGGGTCGAGGAGATCCGCAAGCCGGAGCTCGATGCCCGTCTCGTGGCCGAGAGCGTCGCCAATCAGCTCGAGCGGCGGATCATGTTTCGCCGTGCGATGCGCCGGGCGGTCACCAACGCGATGCGCCTCGGCGCGGGCGGCATCAAGGTCATGGTGGCCGGCCGCCTGAACGGGGCCGAGATCGCGCGCTCCGAGTGGTACCGCGAGGGCCGGGTCCCGCTGCACACCCTGCGCGCGGACATCGACTACGGGCTCGCCGAGGCACGGACCACCTACGGTGTCATCGGAGTGAAGGTCTGGATCTTCAAGGGCGAGGTCCAGGACGAGGCGCCGGCGGCCGAGGCGCCTTCCCAGCCGGCGCGGGCCGAAGCCCCGGCCGCCGACTGACCGAGGCTGGAGGAAGCAGGCAATGCTGCAACCGAAGCGCACGCGCTACCGCAAACAGCAAAAGGGCCGCAACCGGGGTCTCGCGCAGACCGGCAACCGGGTCAGCTTCGGCGAGTACGGCCTCAAGGCGACCGAGCGGGGGCGCATCACCGCGCGCCAGATCGAGGCCGCCCGGCGGGCCATCACCCGCCACGTGAAACGCGGCGCGCAGATCTGGATCCGGATTTTTCCGGACAAGCCGATCACGAAGAAGCCGCTCGAGGTGCGACAGGGCAAGGGCAAGGGCAACGTCGAGTACTGGGTGTGTCAGATCCAGCCCGGGCGCATGCTCTACGAGATGGAAGGGGTCAGCGAGGACGTCGCACGCGAGGCGTTGCGCCGGGCCGCCGCAAAGCTGCCGGTCGGGACCTCCTTCGTGACGCGGACGGTGCTGTAGGAATGAATATCGGCGAGATACGCGGGCAGGATTCGGACGCCCTCGGTGACGAGATCCTGAAGCTGCGGCGCGAGGCCTTTCGGCTCCGCATGCAGCGTGCGACGGGGCAGGACGTGGCGAGCAGTCGGGTACGGGATATCCGGCACACCATCGCCCGCATCAAGACGGTGCTCGGCGAGCGGCGCAGGGCCGCGGCCGGGACAAACGGCGGAGCACGCGCATGAGCATTACGCACGTCGTCGAGGGCCGGGTGCTGAGCGACCGGATGGACAAGACGATCACCGTGCTCGTGGAGCGCTCGGTGAAGCATCCGCTCTACAAGAAGTTCATCCGGCGTTCCACGAAGCTCCACGCGCACGACGAAAACAACGAGAGCCGGATCGGCGATCGGGTTGCGATCGCCCAGATTCGGCCGCTCTCGAAGACGAAGTGCTGGCGGCTCGAGCGGATCGTCAGCCGGGCCGAGGGCGGCGACTCATGATTCAGATGCAGTCGGTACTCCGGGCGGCGGACAACAGCGGAGCGCGCCGCGTCATGTGCATCAAGCTCCTCGGTGGGTCGCACCGGCGCTACGCCGGTATCGGCGACATCATCAAGGTCACGGTGAAGGAGGCGATACCGCGCGGCAAGGTGCGCAAGGGTGAGATCTACAACGCGGTCGTGGTGCGGACCCGCACGGGCGTGCGCCGGCCGGACGGCTCGCGCATCCGCTTCGATCGCAACGCGGTCGTGCTGCTCAACAACCAGCTCCAACCGATCGGCACGCGGGTGTTCGGTCCGGTGACTCGCGAGCTTCGGTCCGAGCGCTTCATGCGGATCATCTCGCTCGCGCCGGAGGTGCTCTGACCATGGGCATGCGGAAGATCCGGCGAGGTGACGAGGTCATGGTGACGGCGGGGAAGTACAAGGGCACCCGGGGCACGGTCCAGCGCGTGTATACCGATTCGCGGGTGCTGGTGGACGGGGTGAACATCGTCAAGCGGCACATGAAGCCGAACCCGCAGCGCAACGTCTCGGGCGGCATCGTGGAAGAGGAGCGCCCGATACACCTGTCCAACGTGCTGCTCTACAACCCGCACACCCAACAGGGTGACCGGGTTGGGTTCCGCAACCTCGCGGACGGTCGAAAGGTGCGTTATTTCAAGAGCAACGGCGAAGTGGTGGACGTCTGAGATGGCACGGCTGCGCGAGTTCTACCGTGGAACGGTGGTCGAGGAGCTGCGGGAGCGGTTCGCCTACGCCAGCGTGATGGAGGTCCCGAGACTGCGCAAGATCACCCTCAACATGGGGGTGGGGGAAGGCGCGAGCGACCGCAAGGCGATCGAGAGCGCGGTGGCGGACCTCACCCTCATCGGCGGCCAGAAGCCCATCGTCACCCACGCGCGCAAGTCGGTGGCCGGGTTCAAGATCCGGGAGGGATGGCCAATCGGGTGCAAGGCGACCCTGCGCGGCGAGCGAATGTACGAGTTTCTCGACCGGCTGATCTCGGTCGTAATCCCGCGGGTGCGTGACTTCCGCGGGTACAGCCCCCGCTCCTTCGACGGGCGGGGCAACTACAGCCTGGGAATCCAGGAGCAGATCACCTTTCCGGAGATCGACTTCGATCGAGTCGACAAGATCCGGGGGCTGGACGTCACGTTGACCACGTCCGCCCGCACCGACGAGGAGGGCAGAGCGCTCCTCGATGCCTTCAAGTTTCCCTTTCGGGCAAATTGACAGCGGCAGGACATGGCAAAGAAATCAGTCATCAATCGGGAAGCGAAGAGAGTCCGGCTCGTTCGCAGGTACGCGGATCGGCGGGGCGCGCTGCGAAAGATCGTTCGCGACCCGGAGTCGAGCTACGAGGAGCGGTTCGCCGCCCTGGAAGAGCTCAACCGGCTGCCGCGCAATGCGAGT
Source organism: Immundisolibacterales bacterium (assembly GCA_026712715.1). GTDB lineage: Bacteria > Pseudomonadota > Gammaproteobacteria > HK1 > HK1 > JAJDXW01. Next base: position 7,620 of record JAPOPW010000027.1, read on the forward strand.
CCGACCCGGCTGCGCAACCGGTGTCGGGCCACCGGGCGCCCGCGCGGCTTCGTGCGGAAGTTCGGGCTGTCCCGGACCAAGCTGCGGGAGGCCGCCATGCGCGGCGACATCCCGGGCCTGGTCAAGGCGAGTTGGTAGGAGCGTTTGGCGATGAGTCTTCAGGACCCCGTGGCGGACATGCTCACGCGCATACGAAACGGCCAGTCGGCCGGCCGGTTGCGCGTCACGATGCCGTCCTCGAAGCTGAAGGTGTCGATTGTCGCGGTGCTGCGCGACGAGGGCTATGTCCATGATTTCGAAGTCTCTGCGGGAGACGAGGGCGAAGGCGGACACCCGGTCCTTTCCGTTCGCCTCAAGTACCACGAAGGCCGGCCGGTGATCTCCACCCTCGACCGGGTGAGCCGGCCGGGTCTGCGGATCTACCGCGGCAAGGGAGAGCTTCCGGTCGTCATGGGAGGGCTCGGAATCGCCATCGTCTCGACCTCGCGGGGAGTCATGGTGGACCGCACCGCCCGGACGGAGGGTCTCGGCGGCGAAGTGCTCTGTACGGTGACTTGAGATGTCGCGGATTGCGAAAGCGCCCATTCCGGTACCCGACGGCGTCGAGATTCGGGTCGACGGACGGAATGTCGAGATTGAAGGGACCCGGGGCACGATCCGCCATTGTCTGCATGCTTCGGTCGGAATCGAGCACGCTTCCGCGGACAACGGCACGGAGCTCATGATCCGCCCGATCAAGGAGACTCGGGAGGCGGTCGCCCAGGCCGGTACCGCCCGCTCGCTCCTCAACAACATGGTGATCGGGGTCACCCGGGGGTTCGAGCGGCGACTGCAGCTCGTCGGGGTGGGGTATCGCGCGCAGTCGAAGGACGGGCGTCTCAACATGGCCCTCGGCTACTCGCACCCGATCGAGTTCAATCCGCCGGAAGGAGTCACGGTGGAGGCGACGAGCAACACCGAGATCGTCGTCCGCGGCGTGGACAAGCAGAAGGTCGGACAGGCCGCCGCGGTCATTCGCGGCTTCCGGCCCCCGGAGCCCTACAAGGGCAAGGGCGTACGCTACGCAGACGAGGTCGTACGCCGCAAGGAAGCGAAGAAGAAGTAGGCGGTAGAGGCGCAATGGACAAGAACGAGGCGAGGCTCCGGCGCGCGCGGCGAACCCGCGCGGCGATCCGCAGGTTGCGTGTGCATCGGTTGACCGTGAACCGCTCGCCGCGCCACATCTACGCTCAGTTGTTCGAGCCGGACGGCTCGCGGGTGCTCGCCGCGGCATCGACCCTCGACAAGGAGGTGCGGGAGCGGCTCGACGGCGGCAGCGGCAACATCGCGGCCGCGGCGGTGGTCGGACAGGCGATCGCGGAGCGCGCGCGCACCGCCGGGGTCTCCCGGGTCGCCTTCGACCGTTCGGGCTACCGGTTCCACGGTCGGGTGAAGGCCCTGGCGGACGCGGCACGCGAGCACGGGCTCGAATTCTAGATTTCTTTACGGTCGATCCGCCCGAAGGCGGGTGTCGACGGACGGGAAGGGACGATGGCGCAGTATCAAAGGACAGGCCGCGGCGGCGAGCGTGACGACGAGCTCCTCGAGAAGCTCGTGAACGTGAACCGGGTGGCCAAGGTGGTCAAGGGCGGCCGGCAGTTCGGGTTCTCCGCGCTGACGGTGGTCGGCGACGGCAAGGGCCGGGTGGGGCTCGGGCGCGGCAAGGCGCGCGAGGTGCCGGTCGCGATCCAGAAGGCGATGGAGTCCGCCCGCAAGTCGATGGTCCGGGTTCCGCTCAAGGGGGGGACCCTGCAGTACGCGGTCACCGCCCGGCACGGGTCGGCGAAGATCTTCATGAAGCCCGCGTCGGAAGGGACCGGGATCATCGCCGGAGGCGCCATGCGAGCGGTGTTCGAAGTCGTGGGCGTGCGCGACGTGCTCGCCAAGTGCATCGGCTCCAACAATCCCATCAACGTCGTTCGCGCCACCGTCCGTGGCCTTGCCGAGATGGCGAACCCCGCTTCGATCGCCGCCAAGCGGGGCAAGTCGGTGGAAGAGATCGGCGGCTGACGGGCAGGATCGGACGATGGCGCAAGGCAAGGCACAGGGCAGGGTTCGGGTTACGCTCGTGCGCAGCATGCACGGCCGGCTGAAACGGCATCGGGCCTGCGTACGCGGGCTCGGTCTGAAGCGCATGCACCAGACGGTGGAGGTCGAGGACTCGCCGTGCACCCGCGGGATGATCAGGAAGATCTCGTACCTGCTCGAGGTCGAGGAAGTGCAATGAGGCTGAATGATCTCAAGCCCTCGCCCGGCGCGCGCCGGGCCGGTCGCAGGGTCGGGCGCGGTCACGGGTCCGGATCCGGCAAGACCTGCGGACGCGGGCAGAAGGGGCAGAAGTCGCGCTCCGGTGGCGGCGTGCCGGCCGGGTTCGAAGGCGGCCAGATGCCCCTTCAGCGCCGTCTCCCGAAGCTCGGGTTCACGTCGCGCAAGGCGCCGTTCAACGACGAGGTCAAGGTCGGTTCGCTGGCCCGGCTCGACGGCGGCGAGGTCAACCCGGAGCGGCTCAGGGCGGCGGGGCTGGTCAAGCGGCGCGCGAAGCGCATCAAGGTCATCGCGGGCGGCGAGCCCGGGCGCGCGTTCACCCTGACGGGAGTGCGGGCGACGGCCGGGGCCCGGACCGCGATCGAAGCGGCCGGTGGGACGGTGAACGACTGATGGCGCGCCGCGCGATCGAACCGGCCCGCGGCCGGCCGTCCTTCGGCGGCGGCAAGATGTCCGAGCTGCGCCACCGGCTGCTGTTCGTTCTCGGCGCGATCCTCATTTTCCGGATCGGCTCCTTCATTCCGGTGCCCGGCATCGACCCGGTTGCGCTCGAAGCGCTGTTCGAGCAGCAGCGTGGAACGATCCTCGACATGTTCAACATGTTCTCGGGTGGGGCGCTCAGCCGCTTCTCGATCTTTGCGATCGGCATCATGCCGTACATCTCCGCCGCCATCATCATGCAGCTCCTGTCGGTCGTGCACCCGAAGCTCGAGCAGCTCAAGAAGGAGGGCGAGCAGGGACGCCGGAAAATTACCCAGTACACGCGGTACGGAACCGTCATGCTGGCCACGTTCCAGGCCCTCGGGGTCGCGATCGCGCTCGAGAGCCAGAGCGCGGGCGGCGCCCCGGTGGTCATCGCGGCGGGGCTGGGGTTCCGCGTCACCACCGTGGTGACCCTGGTGACGGGAACCATCTTCCTCATGTGGCTCGGCGAGCAGGTGAGCGAGCGCGGGATCGGCAACGGCATCTCCATCATCATCTTCGCGGGCATCGTGGCCGGACTTCCCTCGGCGGTCGGCGGCACCCTGGAGCTCGCCCGCATCGGGGAGCTGCACGTGCTCCTTGTCCTCCTCCTGCTGGCTCTCGCGCTCGCGGTGACCGGCTTCGTCGTGTTCGTGGAGCGCGGCCAGCGGCGAATCACCGTCAACTACGCTAAACGACAGGTGGGGCGGCGGATGTACGCGGGCCAGACCAGCCACCTCCCGCTCAAGCTCAACATGGCGGGGGGGATTCCGCCGATCTTCGCGTCGAGCATCATCCTGTTCCCCGCGACCCTGGGCGGCTGGTTCGGGAGCACCGAAGGGCTCGAATGGCTGGGCGACATCTCCACCACCCTGTCGCCCGGACAGCCCCTCTACGTGCTCTGCTACGCGGTGGCGATCATCTTTTTCTGCTTCTTCTACACCGCCCTCGTTTTCAATCCGCGCGACACCGCCGACAATCTCAAGCGTTCGGGGGCGTTCATCCCGGGAGTGCGTCCGGGCGAGCAGACGGCGCGCCACATCGACGGGGTGATGACGAGGCTGACGGTTGCCGGGGCCACCTACATCACGGCGGTGTGCCTGCTCCCGGAGTTCCTGATCGTCCAGTGGTCGGTCCCGTTCTACTTCGGCGGCACCTCGCTGCTCATCATCGTCGTCGTGGTGATGGATTTCATGGGCCAGGTGCAGGCGCACATGATGTCCCACCAGCATGAAGGGCTGCTCAAGAAGGCGAATCTCAAGGGTTACGGGCGCACCGGGGTGGTGCGCTGATCGGGTTGTGCCGGGCCGGAATCCGGTCCGGGAGCTCACGATGAAGGTCAGGGCTTCGGTCGCGAAGAGTCGGGCCGGCATCCCGGGCAGGAGAAGACAGTGAAGGTACGGGCTTCCGTGAAGAGGATGTGTCGGAACTGCAAGATCGTGCGCCGCAAGCGGGTGGTGCGGGTGATCTGCACGGATCCGCGGCACAAGCAACGGCAGGGCTGAGCGAATCATGGCGCGAATTGCAGGCATCAATGTCTCGGACCGCAAGCACGTCTGGGTGTCCCTCACCGAGATCTTCGGAATCGGCCGGACCCGGTCGCTCGCGATCTGCGAGGCCACCGGAATCAACCCCAACGTGCCGGTCAAGGACCTCGCCGAGCCCGAGCTCGAGAGGATTCGTTCCGAAGTCAGCCGGTACACCATCGAAGGCGACTTGCGCAGAGAGGTGGGCATGAGCATCAAGCGGCTCATGGACCTCGGCTGCTATCGCGGGATACGCCATCGTCGCGGCCTTCCCGTACGCGGGCAGCGAACGCACACGAACGGACGCACCCGCAAGGGTCCGCGCCGTCCCATACGGAAGTAACCGAAATGGCGACACGACCCAAGGCACGCACGAGGAGGCGCATCCGCCGCGACATCGCGGACGGAGTCGCGCACATCCATGCGTCGTTCAACAACACCATCATCACGATCACCGATCGGCAGGGCAATGCGCTGGCCTGGGCCACGGCTGGCGGGAGCGGTTTTCGCGGCTCGCGCAAGAGCACGCCGTTCGCGGCGCAGGTTGCGGCGACCCGGGTCGGCGACATGGTCAAGGAATTCGGGATGCAGAATCTCGACGTGCGGGTCAAGGGACCGGGTCCCGGCCGGGAATCGGCGGTTCGCGCCCTGCACGGCAAGGGATTCCGAATCATGAGCATCACCGACGCGACACCCATGCCGCACAACGGGTGTCGTCCGCCCAAGAAACGCCGCGTCTGACGGCTCGAGGAGCAAACACGCGATGGCGAGATATCTTGGCCCCAAGTGCCGGCTGAGCCGCCGCGAGGGCACCGACCTCTTTCTCAAGCAGCGGGGACGCTCGATCGAGGCCAAATGCCGGTTCGAGAACCCCCCCGGGCAGCACGGCACCGGCCGGCGCCGGCCCCGTGCCCGCCAGACCGACTACGCCCTTCAGCTTCGCGAGAAGCAGAAGTTGCGGCGGCTTTACGGGGTGCTGGAAAAGCCGTTCCGCAACTACTACCGCATCGCGGCGAGGCGCAAGGGGGCGACCGGCGAGAACCTGCTCCAGCTCCTCGAACGCCGGCTGGACAACGTGGTGTACCGCATGGGTTTCGGCTCCACGCGGGCGGAATCGCGCCAGCTCGTGTCCCACAAGGCGATCTCGGTGAACGGACGCGTCGTCAACATCGCTTCCTACCTCCTGTCCCCCGGCGACGTGGTCGCGGTGCGCGAGAAGGCCCGGAAGCAGGCCCGGATTGCCGAGAGCGTCGAGGTCGCCGAACAGTACGGGATGTCCGGCTGGGTGGATGTCGATACCAAGAAGCTCGAGGGCGTGTTCCTGCACGTCCCCGAGCGATCCGAGCTGCCTCCGGACATCCAGGAGCAGCTCGTCGTGGAGCTCTACTCCAAGTAGCCCGCGCTCGCGAGTCGCCACACACAGTTACGCTTCCGGGGCGCAAGCCGCCCTTGGACGGGAGAAGAAATGCAGGCAAGTGCACCCGAATTGCTCCGGCCGAGGCTCGACGTTCGCCAGCTCGGCCCCAATGCGGCCCGCATCCCCCTCGAGCCGCTCGACCGCGGGTTCGGGCATACGCTCGGGAACGCGTTGCGACGCATGCTGCTGTCGTCGATGCCGGGCTGCGCGATCGTGGAAGTGCAGATAGACGGCGTGCTGCACGAATACTCCACCCTGGAGGGCGTGCAGGAGGACGTGACCGAAATCCTGCTCAACCTCAAGGAGATCGCGGTTCGCACGAATTCCCGCACCGAGACCACGCTGTCCGTGAAGGCGAAGGGGCCCGGGGTGGTGCGCGCGGGCGACATCGAGGTGGGTCACGACGTGGAGGTCGCCAACCCCGACCACGTGATCGCGCACCTCATGAAGGAGGCGGAGCTCTCGATGTCCATGCGGGTAGCCGTCGGCAGGGGTTACGAGCCGGCTTCGGCGCGGGTGGACGCCGAGGAGTCGGAGCGCGTCATCGGCCAGCTTCCCCTCGATGCTTCCTATTCGCCGGTGCGCCGGGTCAGCTACCAGGTCGAGAGCGCACGCGTGGAGCAACGCACCGACCTCGACAAGCTGGTGCTGGAGATCGAGACGAACGGCACGATCGATCCCGAGTACGCGGTCCGCTACGCCTCCAGCCAGCTCCAGAACCTGCTGTCCGCCTTCTCGGCCCCGGACATGGCGGTGGATTCGGCGGCCGGCCGGAGCGCGTCGGAGATGGACCCGGGGTTGCTTCGAAAGGTCGACGAGCTCGAGCTGACCGTGCGCTCGGCCAACTGCCTCAAGGCGGAAGGCATCGAGCGGGTGGGAGACCTCATTCAGCGCACGGAGACCGACCTGCTGCGGACTCCCAACCTCGGCAAGAAGTCGCTTACCGAGATCAAGACCGTGCTGGCGGAGCAGGGGCTGTCGCTCGGAATGAAGGTCGAGAGCTGGCCGCCCGTGGAGTACCTGAAAGAGCATCACGGTCCGTTCCGGGCCGAGGTCTGAGCGCGCCGGCCGAGGGGAGCCCCTGTCATGCGACATCGAAAGAGCGGACGCCACCTGAACCGCACCTCCGCCCATCGAAAGGCGATGTTCCGCAACATGGCGGTGTCGCTCGTGTCTCACGAGATGATTCGGACCACGGTGCCGAAGGCGAAGGAGCTGCGCCGCGTCGTGGAGCCGCTGATCACCCTCGCCAAGCGGGATCATCATTCGCGCCGGCGGCTCGCCTTCGATCGGATCCGGAGCCGCCCGGCGGTGACCAAGCTCTTCAACGAGCTCGGTCCCCGCTACCGCGACCGGCCCGGCGGTTACCTGCGGATTCTTCGAAACGGCTATCGGGCCGGCGACGCGGCCCCGATGGCGGTCGTCGAGCTGGTCGACCGCCCGCTCCGGGAAGAGGAGGGCGAGGACTAGCGAGGCTGCGCCTTACGTGGGGCTTCCGAAAGTTCCGTGCGCAACAGCGGGGTGGCTCGCCGCTGCGGCAAGCTCGGACCGACGAGACCTGTTCGACGCCCCCCCGTCCTCGTTCGAAATCCGCCCGCTCCGCAGCGTTGGCAGCCTTGTACGGTTCGTTCCTGAAACCGCATTGCAATTTTGGCCAATCCGCATGGATCGGGGCCTTTCAGGGAGTCCGGCCCGGCACGCTTTCGCCGGCCGACGGTGGGGGGCGGAGGCCGAGGCGCTCCGCGACCCGGTCGAGTCGTTCCGCCCCCCAGAAGAGCTCGTCGCCGACCAGATAGCCCGGCACGCCGAACACCCCCCGGTCTTCCGCCTCCCGCTTGACCTCTTCCAGACGTCGGCGCCCTTCGCCATGAAGAAAGTCCCGGAAACCCCGGACCTCGATCCGGGACGCGCCGAGGGTCTTCTCGACCGCGTCGGGATCCTCGATATCGAGCTCGTGTCGCCAGAACTTCTCGTAGACCGTGTCGTGGAACGTCCGGAATTCGCCGCTCCTCTCCTTCGCCCAGAGAAAGCCGATGTGGGAGACGGTGCTGTCGTAGATCTTGCGGGGTCCCCGAATGGTGAGGCCGCGCCGGTTGGCTTCGCGCCGGCAGTCCATGTAGCTGTACCGGACCCGGCGCCACTGATGCTCGTTTCGACTCTGCGACAGCACCCGTCCCTCCGTGTCGACCTCGGCGGCGCCGAGGAAATCGGGGATGTGCAGGGAGTAGGGAAGGATGTCGAGCTCGACCCCGGCGCGCTCGGCGAGAGCGAAGGTCGCTTCCTGGGCGAGATAGGCGTAGGGACTCTTGTAGTCGAAGTAGTGAACGAGTTTCATGGAGGAACATCTTGGGGAATTGCGTGCGATTATGGCATGGCACTCAACGGGAAAGGCCCGCATGCGCGGCCGGAAGGGGATCGGTCCGAGGTCCGCTCCATGGTCCCGGCAACAGCATGAGCGGGGGGAAGGACTCCGGATACGACGCCGTGTCCGGCGCCGGTGAGGGGAGGCGAACATGACCGCGGACGTGGCGCCGGCGGAGAGGTTCACGGTCGTGTGCGATCTCGACGGGACCCTCGTCGACAGCGCTCCCGATCTCTGGGCCGCGCTCGACACCGTGCTCGCCGAGCAGGGCATTCCCGCCGTCCCGTTCGAGGAGATCCGCCACCTGGTGGGTGCGGGGGCGCTCGCGCTCATCGAGCGGGCGCTCGCGCGGTCCGGCGCCTCCGGGAGATCGGACGTTCCGGAGCTCTTCGAGCGCTTCCTGGACGTATACCGCTCGCGGCTCACCCGCGAGTCCCGTCCCTTTCCGGACGTTGCCGGCACCCTCGGCGGTCTCGCCGGTCGCGGCCACCCGCTCGCCGTGTGCACCAACAAGCCGGAATCCCTCGCGCGCCGGATGCTCGACGAGCTCGGCCTCCCTTGGTTCGGCGATGCGGTCGTCGGGGGGGACACGTTCCCCTGGTGCAAGCCCGATCGGCGTACGCTCGAAGCGGCGGTCGCGCGGGCGGGCGGGAACCTGGAGCGTTCGGTTCTCGTCGGCGACAGTCGCACCGACGTCGAGACCGCACGAAATGCCGGCGTCCCCGCAATCCTCGTCAGCTACGGCTACCGGACCGATCCGATCGAGGCCCTTGCCCCCGACTACGTGGTGGACGAGTTCGGCGCCGTCGAGGGGATCGTCCGCCGTATCGACGGCATCTGACGCGGGGTTGCGAGCGCTTTCGCGGCCGGCGCGGCCGGCGGTCGCACTCCCGGCGCCCGGGCCCTCGTCGCACGGTAGAATTCCACTCTCGGGGCCGGCCGCGCATCGCGGCCGGGACCGGCCGTCGCGGCGCTCGCAGTTCGTTCGGGGTCCGCGCCGGGAGCACGGGAGAGGAGCGGCGCGCGGTCCGGGACGTCTCGAGCCGCCGGCGGCGCGCCCGAGGGTTCGAGGAGCTCATGCACGAAACGCTTGCCGACGACGTACTGGAAACCGCCGCGCGCTGGCGCGACGCGGGCCGCCCCGCCGCGCTCGCGACGGTGGTCCGCACCTGGGGGTCTTCGCCGCGGCCGGTCGGCAGCCAGCTCGCGGTCGGGGGCGACGGTACTTTCGTCGGGTCCGTGTCAGGCGGCTGCATCGAAGGTGCGGTGGTGCGGGCCGCGCTCGAGGTGATCGAGAGCGGTTGCCCGCGCATGCTCGAGTTCGGAGTCACCGACGAGCGGGCGTGGGAGGTCGGACTCGCCTGCGGCGGCCGGGTGGAGGTGTTCGTGGAGCGCGTGGAGTAGGCGGCGCGCGGTCGATGCGGAACGATACGCTGAGGGCGGTGCTCGCCGCGCGAAGAGCCAAGCGGCCGGCGGTGCTCGTGAGCGTGCTGGACTCCGGTGCGCAGCGCCTCTTCTATCCCGATGCGCCGGACGAGTCGGGACTCGCGCCGCCGGTTCGGGCCGCCTGCGTCGCGGCGCTGCGGGCCGATCGCAGCCGCACGCTTCCCGACGAGGAGGGCGGCTCGCTCTTCCTCCAGGTGTTCAATCCCCCGCTTCGCATGATCATCGTGGGGGCAGTGCACATCACCCAGTCGCTCGCCCCCATGGCGGGACTGCTCGGATACGAAGTCACCGTGGTGGACCCGCGGCGGGCGTTCGCGAGCGACGAGCGGTTCCCCGGCCCGGGTGTGGACACGGACTGGCCGGACGACGCCCTGCGTCGTCTCGCTCCCGACCGGCGCACTGCGGTCGTCACCCTGACCCACGATCCGAAGCTCGACGACCCGGCGCTCGAAGTGGCGCTCGCGAGCGAGGCGTTCTACATCGGGTCGCTCGGCAGCCGGCGCACCCACGCCGCCCGGCTCGAACGGCTGCGGGCACGGGGCGGCGACGATTCCGCCCTCGCCCGGATCCACGCGCCCGTCGGCCTGGCCATCGGCGCACGGTCTCCGGCCGAAATTGCGGCCGCGATTGCGGCGGAGGTGACCGCGAAGCTCCGGGAGCCCCCTCCCGGCGAGTCGCGGTAGGGGCGGGGTTCGCGTTGCGTTTCGGTCCCACCCCACTCGATGAAGCGCGGGCCGCGATTCTCGCGCACGGATTTCGTCTTCCCGATCGCACGCTCAAGAAGGGCCGGCGCCTGTCCGCCGACGATCTTGCGGCGCTGCGTGAGGCCGGGTACGAATCGGTGGTGACGGCGCGCCTCGATGCGCAGGACGTTGCCGAGAACGACGCGGCACGGGAGCTCGCCGAGGCGCTGGCCGGGGCGGGGACCGGGGACGGGTCCGGCGGACGGAGCGCGGGCCTCCTCACCGGCAATGCGTTCACGGGGCGCTGCAACCTGCTCGCCGCGGTTCGCGGCGTGCTTTGCGTGGACGAGGAAGGAGTCGCGGCGGTCAACGCGGTCGGGGAGGAGCTCACCCTCGCGACCTTGCCGGCGGAGACGGTGGTGGACCCGCGGCGTCTCGCCGCCACCGTCAAGGTGATTCCGTTCGCGGTCCGGCGTTCGCATCTCGATACGTGCCTTCGCATCGTCGCGGAACGGGCCGGCATCGTCCGGGTCGCCCCGTTTCGGGCGCGCCGCGCCGGCATCGTGCTCACCGAGCTGCCCGGTTCCCGAGCTTCGGTGCTGGACAAGACGGCCGCGGTCCTCGGGGACAAGCTCTCCGGCATCGGCGCGACCTGCGAGCTCGAGCGGCGGTGCGCGCACGCGGCGGACGCGGTGGGGTCCGCGCTCCGGGAGCTCGTCGCGGCCGGATGCGACCTCGCGATCGTGCTCGGCGCCTCGGCTATCGTGGACCGGCGCGACGTGGTTCCGGCGGCGATCGATGCCGCCGGGGGCACCGTGCACCGACTCGGACTGCCCGTCGACCCGGGCAACCTTTGCCTCTACGCCGGCATTGGTGCCATGACGGTGATCGGCCTTCCCGGCTCGTCCCGTTCGCCGGCCGCGAGCGGGGCGGATCTGCTCCTCCAGCGGGTCGGCGCGGATCTCCCGCTTGGCCAACGGGTGTTCGCCACCTGGGGGACGGGAGGGCTCCTCAAGGAGCAGCTCGGCCGCCCCTCGCCGCGCAGCGGCCCGGCGGACGCGGCCCGCAGCGCCTCTCCCGACGAACGCAGGGTCGCGATCGTCGTCCTCGCCGCGGGCCAGTCGCGCCGCATGGGCCGGCGCAACAAGCTTCTCGAGACGGTGGACGGCGAGCCGATGGTATGTCATGCGGCGCGCGCGGCGGTGGCCGCCGCCGCCGGCCGCCCGGTCGTGGTGGTGACCGGCCACGAGCGCGACCGGGTGGAGGCGGCGCTGCGCAGCTTCGACGTGGAATTCGCCCACAATCCCGATTACGACGCGGGTCTCAGCACCTCGCTCGCAATGGGGCTCGCCGCCCTTCCTTCCCGCGTCGACGGCGCGATCATCTGTCTCGGCGACATGCCGGGGATCCGCGCCCGGCACCTCGAGCGCCTCCGAGAAGCGTTCGATCCGGAGACGGGCGCCGCAATCTGCGTCGCCACGCGACGTGGCAAGCGCGGCAACCCGGTCCTGTTCGCCGCCCGGTTCTTTCCCGAGATGCGCGACGTCGAGGGGGACGTGGGCGCGCGCCACCTCATCGGCGCGTACGCGGACCTCGTGCGCGAGGTGGAGATGCCCGACGACGCGGTGCTGCTCGACATCGATTCGCCGAGCGCGCTCGAAGCGTTTCGCGACGGCAGCCGGCAGCCGACCGGAGCACGGCCCGCCGGGGGGCGCGGCGAAGCCGGTGGCTGACCTTCCCTATCACGCCGCGATCTTGGGCGCGGCGCACCGGGCGAGCGGGAAGGGACGGCTCGAGGCCCCCGACTCCACCGCCACCGTCGACAACCCGCTGTGCGGCGATCGGGTCACCATCGACATCCGGTGGGACACCCCGGTCCGCGATGCCAACCTGCGCGAGATTGGCCAGGTCGTTCGCGGCTGCGTTCTCTGCGAGGCGGCGGCGGCGCTGATCGTCGAGGTCGGAACCGGCGCCGCGGCGAGCGACCTCCGGCACGCGTCGGACTGCATCCGCCGCATGCTCGAAGAGGGCGCGCCGCCGCCCCCCGGGGACTGGAAGCGGGCGGAGATGTTCGTACCGGTGCGCGCGCACCCGAGCCGGCACGACTGCGTCCTGCTCCCGTTCCAGGCCCTGCTCGAAGCGCTCGACGGCGGCTGACCGGCGCGTCGAGCCCGAAGCGGGGATTCAGCCGAACGGCGACAGGGTCATCGCCGGCCTTCCCGGCGCAGGGCCGCCGGCGTGAAGTCCCGGGAGGTCAGGCGCGAGTCCCAGGTGCACATCTCGAACTCGTTGTCGAGTCCGAAGGCGAAGTAGCGTCCCGCCTGGAGATCGGTGTGCACCTCGAGGGTCGGCCACACGAGCGGCTTCTCGTAGTAGTTGATCACGTGCCCTTCCGACACGCGCCAGAGCTGGTCGCGAGTGTCGTAGATGTCCGCGACGAGGATTGACCAGGAGTCCTCGTCCACGTAGAAGGTGCGGCGCTTGTAGAGATGGGTCGCGCCTGCCTTCAGGGTCGCCTCCACCACCCACACCCGGTGCAGCTCGTAGCGCAGGTGCTCCGGGTTGACGTGGAGGGGAGCGAGAATGTCGGAGAAGCTGCGTTCGCCGCTGTGCGCCCGATAGGCGTTGTACGGCACGTACATCTCGCGCTTGCCGACGAGCTCCCAGTCGTAGCGGTCCACCGCCCCATTGAACATGTCGAGCTGGTCGGCGGTGCGAAGTCCGTCCGACGTAGTCCCCGGGTTGTCGTAGGCGATGTTCGGCGCCCGTCGCACGCGGCGCTGGCCGGGGTTGTAGGCCCACGCGTTGCGGGGCTCGCGCACCTGGTTCATGGTCTCGTGCACCAGGATGATGTCGCCCGCGAGACGCGCCGGAGCCAGCACCTTCTGCTTGTAGAGGATCATCGTGTTGCCGAGCTCCTCCACGGTCATGCCGGGCAGGGAGTAGCGAAGCTCGGCCTCGAGGCTGGCCTTGACCAGGGTGTAGGCGCCGCCCCGGGTCACCGCCGCCTGTCCCATGATGCAGCCCACCGTCTCGCCGCGATAGCGCAGCAGGTGGTTCCAGACCACCTCGAGCCCGTTCTTCGGGATCGGGAAGGGGATTCCGATGACCGCGCCGCCGACCCCGTTGCCGCTGTCCACGAGCTCCGCGGTGGCCGCGATGGCGCGGGTCGCGTCGTAGATCCGCTGGGGGACGGAGGCGCTTCGCCGGGTCGGATACACCGGGATCCGGAACGACGGGTAGGTCTCCAGCATGCGCTGGTGCCCGATCGAGAGCCGGTCGCGGTGCTCGTCCAGGTTGGTCGCATCGATGATGAAGAGCGGCTCGTCGGCAGCGTACGGGTCCGGATGGTGATCGCCGACCGAATAGCCCTCCGGGGGCTCCGTGATCCCGCCGGTCCATTCCGGGATGGTGCCCGCCGCGTTGCCGGCCCGCTCGGCGCCGAGGGGGGTGAGGTCGCGCCCGAGGCGCGCAGTCTCCGCGGCCGTGATCGCGGCCACGGCAGGGAGGGCGAAGGCGCACCCGAGCATGAGGGCGGCGCCGAATCGAAGCGTGTTCGCAGGGATGGCGTTCATTGCTCGCAACCTCAGAACGAGTACTTGACGGAGACGGCGACGAAGTCGCGGTCGCTCAGATCGCTGCCTTCGCCGGCGTATCGGGTGTAGCCGACGTCGGCCTCCCAGCGGCTGAGATAGTCGGCGCGAAGTCCGAGGGTGAGCGCCGTGCGTCCCTCCACGAACGAGCCGCTGGGCGTGGGACTGTTGCCGCCGACGTCGTGCTGGAGCTGCACGTAGGGAAACAGGTTCACTGCCCCGACCGCGTTGTTGAAGTCGAGCCGCGCGGCCATCCGGTAGCCCCAGGAGGTGGCGTCGGCGAGCGCTTCCTCGGTCTCGAGCTTGCCGCCGGCCGGGCTCTCCAGGGGCTTCACGCTCTTGTCCGGCATGCCGTGGACATGCATCAGGGCCACTTCGGTGAGGAACACCAGGCCATCGGCACCGAGGGTGGGGCCGAGCACCCGGGTGGCGGTGGCCTGGACCTGGCTGACGTTGCGCCGGATGAAGCCGACGGTGTCCGCATCGTAGAGCCTCGCCGCGGCGTTCCTCCCCACGCACACCGGAGCGGCGGCCCCGGCGGCGAGGCAGTCGGTGAAGGGGGAGAGGGCGTCCGCGAACACGTCCTCCTCGGCACGCTGGAATGGCGCGCCGCGGCGGTAGGAGTACTCGCCCTGCAGCGCCCAGCCCGTCGTCCCGATCTCGGTGTTGAAGCTGACGCCGAAGAGCTGGATGTCCTCCGGGTACTCGACGAAGTAGTGCCCGGTCCTGGCGTAGGCGTCGATGCCCGCGGCCGGAGCGACGCCACCGGCGGCGGCCGACACCTGCGCCCGCGCCTGCGCCTCGGCGCCCATGGCGAGGGCAACGCATTGCGGGGAGGCGTCGGGAGACGGGCACCCCGCCTGTTGCAGGGCATCGGTCACGATTCCACGAACGATCGCCGGGACGGCGGCGGCCACCTCTCCGGCGCGGGCCAGTCCAGTCCGTACCCCCTGGAGCGTTCCCGTACGCGCGGCGACGAGCGGCAGGCGGCTGTGGTAGTTCACGTAGTAGAAGCCGAAGTCGGTATTGCCCAGCTCCTCGGCGAGATAGCGAAGCGCGATGCCCCACTGGCCCGAGTCACCGGCCTCGTGGTCCTCCCCACGCGCCGCGTGCAGGAAATCGGGGTCCGGCCCGTAACCGAAGAGCGCGAAACCTGGGAAGAGCTCGCTGTCCGTGGTGAGGCCGGTGTCGCCGAGGTCCTCCGTGCCGGGGAGGGGAATCGCCGCGCTACTCGCCCCCGGTCCCACGTAGTCGGTGACGGAGAAGAAGCTTCCGACGGGATCGATCCGGGTCTGCTCCCAGTCGAGCTGGTAGAAGCCCTCCACCGAGAGAACGTCGGTGGGCGCCACCGAGGCCGAGACCATCGTCACCGGCAGCAGCGCCTCGCGCAGCTCCGCGCCCGGAAGCCGGATCTTGCTCACGTCGAAGGGGTTGACGACGCTGATTCCGTTCTGGATGAAGGTGCTCTCGCCCCAGTTGAGCACGTGCCGGCCGAAGCGGAGATCGAGGGCGGTATCGCCGAGGTCGAATGCGCCGGTGACGTAGAGGTCGAGCACTTCCACGTCCTTGCCCACCCGCTCCTTCGCGGCGGCGCTCAGGGGAGTGTTGTCCCGCCGGCCGTTCTCGTTCTCGAAGTCGAGGAACCCGGTGACCCGGGCGAAGGCGCCGAAGCCGCCGGTCCCGACATCGAGCTCGGTGGTGAACTTGGAGGTGTTGCTGACGAGCCCGCGGTCGTAGTTGCGGTTTCCGTCGTTGTCGTTGACCCCGGCGGCCAGCTCGAGGTCACGCTTGCCGACCCGGAACGTCAACCCGTGCGAAAGGGTGGTATCCAGGCTCCCCCGCAGGTCTCCCTCGGCGAACAGCTCGACGGCCGGCGCGGGCACCGCGAACAGGATGCAGCCGAGCATGGCGGCACCCGTCGAAACGTGTAGAAGGGTGGATCGATCTTCCCGGCGCCGTCCGTTTCGGCGCCACGGCCTGCACGTCTGGAGCTCGCACGCGCGGCCCCGATTCTCGAGGTCTCTCATGAATGTCTCCCATCGAGCAAAGGGCGTGCCGCGTCGCCCCGTCTCCGACCCGGTGCCGGTGTTGCCCGCCCCGAATCACGTATTCCGGGCGATCCTGCCAGAAAACTCACTATTTTTCATATTTCGATCGGAAGCGGTCGAAGGGTGCGGGCGCGGCAAGGACTTCTGCATGGGGTGGGGTGCCCGCGAAACGGTCTGCCCTTGACGGTCCCGCTCGAAGCGCCCGCCCGGAAGAATCGCCGACTCTCGTGCCTCCACGAGCGGATCGGCGTTCGCCGGCCAGGAACTCGGCGGTGTTCCCGGGGGGATGGTCACCGCGCCCGGCCGGCGGAATCAGCGCCCGCGCCTCGTCAGCCAGGCACCGAGCGCGGGGAGGAGGAGCACCGCACCGACCATGTTCACCAGGAACATGAAGGTCAGCACGGTGCCCATGTCGGCCTGGAACTTGAGGGGGGCGACGATCCAGGTCGCGACCCCCGCGGCCAGGGTCAGCCCCGTCAGCACCACGCCGGCGCCGGTGGTGGCGAGGGTGCGCTCGTAGGCCGCCGCGAAGTCGAGTCCGTCGGCGAGGTGGCTGCGCAACCGCCCGTAGATGTAGATCCCGTAGTCCACCCCGATCCCGACCCCGAGGGCGACCACCGGAAGGGTCGAGACCTTGAGTCCGATCTCGAGCCGCGACATGAGCGCGTAGGCGAGCAGGGAGACGGCGGCGAGGGGCACGATGATGCACACCGTCGCCGCGACCGAGCGGAACGAGACGAGGCACAGCACGATGACCGCGGCATAGACGTAGCCGAGGATCGGGAACTGAGCGGCCTCGACCTCCTCGTTGGTCGCCGCCATGACCCCCACGTTGCCGGCGGCAAGGCGAAAGGTGATGCGTTCGTTCGGGTTGGCCGCGTTGAACGCCTTCACCGCGTCCACCGCCCGCTCGATCGTCTCCGCCCGGTGGTCGGCGGTGTAGATGGAGACCGGCATCACGCTGCAGTCGAGGTTCAGCAGTCCGCTCGAGGTCGGCACCGGCGAGACGGATTGCACGAGCGAGTATTGGTTTCGCGGCAGGGTCCGCCACTTGAGATTGCCTTCGTTCCAGTTCGAGTTGATGTTCCGGGCGATTCGCGCGAGCGAGAGCACGGACTGGACCCCGTCCACGTTGCGCATGTGCCACTCGAAGTCGCCGAGCGTGCTCATCACCTCGTAGTCGATGCATCCTTCGGCCACCGTCTCCGCGATCACCGTCAGCACGTCCACCCCGATCTCGAATCGCTCGGTGATGACGGCGGTATCGCGGTTGTACACGGAGTCCGCGCGCAGCTCCGGAACCCCCCGTTGCTCGTCGCCGATCCGGACCTCGGTGGCGGGTCCGGCGGCGACCGCGACGAGGACCGCCGCCACCGCGACGACCACCGCCGCGGGACCCCGGCGCGCGACCCGCGCGACGCGAGACCAGAGTGGAAGCAGCCGCGCGTCGCGGGCCCGCGCCGCGCGCCGCTCCGCGTCGCCCGCCTCGTGGTAGGAGAGCAGCACGGGCAGCAGGGCGAGGTTGGTGAGGATGATCGCGGCCACCCCGAGGCTCGCCGCCACCGCGATCTCGCGAATGACCTGCACCTCGATGAAGGAGACGGTGATGAACCCGACCGAGTCCGAAGCGAGGGCCACCGTCCCGGGCAGCAGCAGCCGGCGAAAGCTCGTGCGTGCGGCGTCGAGGCCGCGCGCGCCGTCAATCGTCTCCGCCCGGACCGCGCTCACCATCTGGACGCCGTGGCTGACCCCGATCGCGAACACCAGGAACGGCACCAGGATGGACATCGGGTCGATCCCGAAGCCGAGGGCGGTGAGCCCGCCGAGCTGCCACACGACGGCGACGAGGGAGCAGGCGAGCGGCGGCACGGTGAGGCGGACCGAACGCGTGTAGAGGTACACGAACAGGGCCGTGACGAGGAACGCGACCCCGAAGAACGCAATGACCCGGATCGCGCCCGCCGCGATGTCCCCGACGACCTTGGCGAACCCGATGACATGCACGTTCGCCACCGGTTCGGAGCCGGCCATCGCCCGGCTGCGGATGCGCTCGAGCTCGTGCGCGACCTCGATGTAGTCGAGCCGCTCGCCGGTGTTCGGATGGAACTCCTGAAGCTTCGCGCTGACGATCGCCCCGGAGAAGTCGTTCGCCACCAGGCGCCCGACGATGCCGGCCTTGATGATGTTCTCGCGCACCCGGGCAAGGCCGGCCTCGGTCGGCTCGAAATCCGCCGGCACGACGTTGCCGGCCGCGATGCCGTCCTCGACCACCTCGATGAAGCGCACGTTCGGCGTCACGAGGGAGTAGACCTGGGTCCGATCCACCCCGGGCAGGAAGAACACCGCGTCGGTCACTTCGCGCAGCTTCGCGAAGAACTCGGGGGTGAACATGTCGCCCTCGCGTGCGACGAGCGCGATCAGCACCCGGTCCGCGCCGCCGAACTCGTCGCGGTGCTCGAGGAAGGTCTGCATGTACTCGTGCCCGAGCGGTACGAGCTTGGTGAAGCCGGCATCCACCCGGATGCCCGACGCGAGCCACCCCATCGCCAGGGTGACGAGGAGGAAGGCCGCGAGCACGAGACGCCGGCGCGCGAAGAGCAGGGCTTCGAGGCGGGCGGTCAAGGCGCGGCTCGGTGCGTTCCGGGCGAGGTGGCCGTGCACCGGCTCATGTCACGTCGCCGCCGCGCCGCTGCGCTCGGAGGCGACCGACCCGACTCGTCCCGGGCGATCGGAATGCGCCCGACTGTCGGCACCTACTCGACCGGAGGCAGGCGACGGACGCCGAATTCGCCGACGATGAGCGACCCGCCACCGGCGAGCGGTACCGCCGCGGAAACCCCCTGGCGCGAGGGCAGTCGGGTCAGCGCGACGCTGCGGCCATCATCGCGGCTCGTCAGCAGGGTTCCATCGAGGCCGGTCATCAGCACGATTCCGGACGGCAGCCTGATCGCACCCGTCAAGGTCGCATTCGAGCCGGACGCGACCCGCGTCCAGGTCTCGCCCGCGTCGGGCGAACGAAAGAGGTGTCCGCGAAGACCGGTCAGCAGCACCGCGTCCGCATCGAGCGCAAGGGCCCCGAACCACGAGCCGAGGTAGGGAGGGGACAGCTCCACCCACGTCTCGCCGTCATCGTCGGATCGGTATGCGACTCCCGCTTCGGCCGCGAGATACAACCGCTTCGCGCCGGCCGGGGCCAGCGCGTTCAGGTGGTAGTCGTCCTGGCTGATCGCCCTCGCGCTCCACGTGTCGCCGCCATCGTCCGTCGCGAGGAAGAAGCCGTAGGCTCCGACCGCAAACCCGCGGTGCTCGTCGCGGAACCACACGTCGAGCAGGGGGCGCTCCTCCTCGGGCGCCTGGTGGACGAGCTGCCAGGTCTCGCCGCCGTCGCGGGTGCGAAGGATCACCGCGTCGTGCCCGACCGCCCACCCCGAGCGCTCGTCGTGCAGGTGCACGGCGGTGAGGAGGGCGCGGGTCGGGGTTCGGGCCAGCTTCCAGCTTTCCCCGCCGTCGGCGGAGACGATGACCCGTCCGCGCTCCCCGACCGCCACCACTCTCGGTCCGGCGACCGCCGCATCGAGGAGCAGCGACTCGACGGCAAGCGGATCGTCGGGCGGGGTCGGATCGTCCGCTCCGGCCGGCGTGAGGCTCGGCGTTCCGAGGAGGGCCGCGAGCAGCCCGGCGAGCGCAATGCGCCGCACGGGGCGGGCATCGGACCTCGTCCGCCCGGCTTCCGTTGCGGACACCTCCGACGAAGCGGGTCCCGGCCCGCCCGGGCGCCGTCGCCGCCGAGGGATCCCGAAGGAGCGGTGGCGATTCATCCTCGGAGAATGGCCATCCGGACGCCCGGGCCGGTCCGCGGTCCGCTCACCGCCGGCCTTCGCGGCGCAGGGCGCCCGGCGTGAAGTCCCGGGAGGTGAAGTCGAGATCCCACGCGCACATCGGAAATTCGTTGTCTAGCCCGGAGGCGAAGTAGCGCCCCGCCTGGAGGTCGGTGTGCACCGTGAGGGTCGGCCACACGAGCGGCTTCTCGTAGTAGTTGATCACGTGGCCCTCCGACACGCGCCAGAGCTGGTCGCGATTGTCGTAGATGTCGGCGACGAGAATCGACCAGGAGTCCTCGTCCACGTAGAACGTGCGCCGCTTGTAGAGATGCGTCGTGCCGTCCTTGAGGGTCGCCTCGACCACCCACACCCGATGGAGCTCGTAGCGAAGGTGCTCCGGGTCTACGTGCAGCGGCTTCAGAACGTCGGTGAACGCGAGGTCGTCACCGTGGAGCCGGTACGCGTTGTACGGAACGTACATCTCGCGCTTTCCGGCGAGGGTCCAGTGGTAGCGGTCCACCACTCCGTTGAACATGTCGACCTGATCGGCGGTACGCAGCCCGTCGGAAATGGAGCCGGGGTTGTCGTAGGCGACGTTCGGCGCCCGGCGTACCCGCCGCTGGCCGGGGTTGTACACCCATGCCCGGCGCGTCTCGCGGACCTGGTTGATGGTCTCGTGCACGAGGAGAAGGTCGCCGGCGAGCCGGGGCGGGGCCAAGACCCTCTGCTTGTACAGGATCATCGTGTTGCCGAGCGCCGCGCGGGTCATGCCCGGCAGCGAGTAGCGAAGCTCGACCTCGACCCGGCTCTTGACGAGGGTGTAGGCCCCGCCGCGGGTCACCGCGGCCTGGCCGACGATGCACGACACCGATTCGCCCCGGTAGCGCAGCAGGTGGTTCCAGATCACCTCGAGGCCGCTCTCCGGGATCGGGAACGGAATGCCGATGACGGCCCCGCCGACGCCGTTGCCGTCGTCCACGAGCTCCGCGGCGGCCGCCGCGGCGCGGGTGGCGTCGTAGATCCGCGGCGGGGCGGACGCGCTCCGTCGGGTCGGATAGACCGGCATGCGGAACGTCGGATAGGTCTCGAGCATGCGCTGGTGACCGACCGAGAGCCGATCGCGGTGCTCGTCGAGGTTCCCGGCGTCGATGACGAAGAGCGGCTCGTCGCCGGCGTACGGGTCGCGGTGGTGCTGGCCGACGGTGTAGCCCTCCGGCGGCCGCGTGATGCCGCCGGTCCATTCGGGGATGGTGCCCTCCGCGTTGCCGGCCCGCTCCGCCCCGAGCGGCGTCAGATCGCGGCCGAGCCGCGCGATCTCCTCGGTGGAGACCCCGGCGGCGGCGGGGTGAGCGGCGACCCACCCGAGCGCGAGGGCGGCGGCGGTTCGAACAAGGCTCCGGCTCCCGGCATGCATTGCACGCGCCCTCAGAAGGAGAACTTGACTGACGCGGAGAGGAAGTCGCGGTCGTACCGCGTGTCGCTCCGGCCGCCATACATCGTGAGGCCGACATTGGCCTGCCAGCGCTTGAGGTAGTCGGCGCCGACGCCGACGGTGAGCGCGGTCCGGCCTTCGGCGAACTGACCGATGGGGGTCGGGCCGTTGCCGTCCACGTCGTGTCCCCATTGCACGAAGGGAAACAGCCCGACCGCCCCGATCGCGTTGCTGTACCGCAGACGGGCCGAGATCCGGTATCCCCAGGACAGCGAGTCGGCGTCGGCGCTCTCTTCGGAGTCGGACAGACGGCGCGGCCGGGCGGGACTCTCGATGCGATGCCCCTGCGTCAGTCCGTGCACCCGCATGATCGCGACCTCGGACGCCACGGTCAGGCCGTCGGCTCCGAGTCGGGGCCCGAACGCCTTCGTCGCGGTGACCTGGACCTGGCTCACGTCGTGCCGGGCGTACCCGACGACATCGTCGGGCCGGTGCTGCTCGATGTGCTCGCTCAGGGATCGCGCGAAATAGGCCGACGGGAGGACCTCTCCCGTCCTCGGATTCCGGTCACAGGTCTCTTCTGCGGGGGCTCTCACGCATCCGGCCAGCTCGAGCGCTTCGGAAATCGGGAGAATGCCCTCGCCGACCAGAACGTCCTGGGCGCGCTGCAGCGGGGTGTCGATGTGCAGGGTGTACTCGCCCTGCAAGGTCCACCCGGACGCTCCGAGCTCCGTGTTGAAGCTCAGGCCGAAAAATCGAATGCCCTCGGGGTACTCGAGAAAGTAGTGCCCGGTTGCACCCCGGCGGTCCACGGTCTCGGCGTACCGATCGATTGCGAGCGCGGTCGCGATGCCCGAAACCCGCGGTCCGACCTGCCTTTCCACTTCCGCTGTCACCCTTCTTTCGATGAGCGCCGGGGCGGCGGCGCGTTCGAGCGTTCCGGCCGCGACCGCGGCCATGCCCCTCGCGGTGACCTCCCTCGTCACCTCCGGGGCGACCGAGCCGGCAAGAGCGGTCGAAGTCGCAGAGCCCGGCGCGCCGACCGCCCCCGCGGCCGCGAGCCCGGCCTGGATTGCTGCCGTGCCGGCGGTGCGCGCGGAGATGAGCGGGAGGCGGCTGTGGTAGCGGCCGAAGTACAGGCCGAGCTCGGTTTGGTTCAAGTCTTCGGCGAGATGGCGCAGCGCGACCCCCCACTGGCCCGAGTCGCCCGAAAGACGGTCCGGGCCGCGCGCCACGCTCATGAAATCGGGCTCGTGTGCGCGATAGGGCGGCAGCCGGGAACGGGCGAGGTCCGCGTTGATGGCCGGGGTGAGCCGCCCGAAGCCGAACTCGCGGTCGACTTCGCTGCCGTACGCACCCAGGAGCGGCCGGAACCGTTCGCTGTTGACCACCACCTCGGTCGCCCCCGGGCCGGCCACGTCGTTCGTCGAGAAGAAGCTGCCGACCGGGTCGAGCACCGTCTCCTCCCACTCGAGCTGGTAGAAGCCCTCCACCGTCAGGGTGTCGCTCGGGGCCGCCGACACCGAGACCATCGAAACCGGTGCGAGGGCCTCGCGCAGCTCCGAGCCCGGCAGCCGGAGCTTGCCGACGTCGTAGCGATTGAACGCATTGATGCCGCCGCCGATGAAGGTGCTCTCGCCCCAGTTCAGCACGTGTCTCCCGAGGCGCAGATCGACCGGCGCGCCGCCCGGCTCGAAGGCGCCGGTGACGTAGGCGTCGAGGACTTCGAAGTCCTTTCCGACGATGTCCTTCGCTTCTCCGCTCAACGGGGTGCGGGCGCGCGCGCCGTTCTCGTTCTCGAAGTCGACGAATCCGGTGGCGCGCAGGAATGCGCCGAAGCGCCGGTTGCCGAGGTCGAGGTCGGTGGTGACCTTGGAGGTGTTGCTCACCACACCCCGGCCGTAGTTGAGATTCCCGTCGTTGGAGTTGGCGGACCGGAAGTCATTGACCCTTGCCTCGCGCCCCTCGATGCGAAACGTCAGGCCATGCGACAAGGTGGTGTCGAGGGTTCCCTCGAGCGCGCCCTCGCCGAATTCGATGGCGGGCGCGGACAGCGCGAACAGCAGGCAACCGAGCGCGGCGGTGCCCGCCGGAATGCCGAAGAACACGGAACGATCCGCCGGCCGCCGGCCGCTTCGACGCCACGGTCGACCCGTGCGGAGCCCGCCCGCGGAGCCCCGACCCTCAAGGTCGTGCATGCGCTCCCTCCATCGAGCAATGGGCGTGCCGCGTCGCCCCGTGATTGACCCGGAGTCGAGGACGTCCGCCCCAGGTCACGTCGTGCGGGCGATCCTGCCAGAAACTTCGACTTCTTTCATGTTTCGCGCGAACGTGGGCGCAGCGCGAAGGCACGGCGATGAATCTCCGCCTTTTCCGCTTCCGGTGGTTCGGTTCCCCCCCCGCGAGCGCGAGCCGTGCGCTCGGGAACGACTTGCCACGCTGCACGGCCGGCTCCGGTGGCATGCGCGGGGAGTCGGCATGACGGCGTTCCGGATTGGTCTCGTTCCGGAGAACGATCGGACGAACGGGTGGCCGGCGCGCCGTTCCGGCGCACGCCGCGAGCTTCCCCCTTCCGGAGCCGTCACGGCCGCCGGCCGCTCGGTGAGGAAAACACCGTGGATCGATGCGAAACTACGCGCGCGCGGCGGGTCCTCGCCGCCCCCGACACACAGCACCCGCGCGTACGGGTGCGGGAGGAGGAGGAGATGTCCCTGGTCTGGCTCGATCACGTGAACCTGCGCACCGCCCGGCTCGAGGAGATGCGAAGGTTCTATTCCGATGTCCTCGGGCTCGAGGACGGCCAGCGTCCCGACTTCGGTTTCGACGGGGCCTGGCTCTACCTCGGCGACAAGGCGTGCGTCCACCTCGTCCCCGCGAAGAAGACCCCGGCCGCGAAAGACCCCGGCATCGAGCACTTCGCTTTCCGCTCGCTCGGGGCGGCGGACATGGTCCGCAAGCTCCAGCGCAACGGCATCGGGTTCTGGGTCCTCGCGCGCAGGAAGCTCGGCGTGCTCCAGATCAACCTCCACGATCCGGACGGCAACCACATCGAGCTCGCGTACCCGGGGCGCGAGATCACGACCCTTCCCAAGAAGTACCAGGCGGACGGAAAGCCCGTCGCGTACGAGCCGCCCCGGCAACGGGCGGCATAGCATTCGGCCGGGGAATCCGCCCTTCGTCCGGAACCGGGCGCCGCGCCGGCAACCGCGGCAGGAGGATCCTTGCATGCCCATCGACTCGGCCCTCGTCGGCGCCAGCACGAATTCCCACCGGCACGAGGTGGACGCGCGCTGGACCATGGCCTTCAGCGCGGCCCTTGGTGACACCGGGCCGCACTACCTCGACACGACCGGCGACGTCGTCGCCCATCCCCTTTTCCCCATCGCGCCGGAGTGGGCGGTACACCTCGAAGGGCGCGACCGGTTCGCCGCCAATGGGCTCACCCCCGACGAGCGGCTGAAGAGCGTGCACGCCACCCACGACTGTCACGTCCACCGGCTCGTGCGCCCCGGAGACCGTCTCGACACGCGGGCCACCACGGTGCTCGCGGAAGAGCGGCGGCCCGGCGCCTACGTGGTGACCCGTCTCGACACCACCGACGCGAACGGCGAACCGGTGTGCACGACCTGGCAGGCGAGCGTTTATCGGGGGGTCGCGGTCGCCGGCGGGGACCGGGTGCACGCGCAGCCCCCGCCACTGCCCGCCGCCGTCGGCGCGAATGGCGGGTCGGCGCCGCTCGTCGAAATACCGGTGCCGGTGGCCGCCAACCTCGCGCACGTGTACAGCGAGTGCGCCCGCATCTGGAACCCCATCCACACCGACGTGGACGTGGCCCGGCGCATGGGGTTGCCGGACATCATCCTGCATGGGAGCGCGACCCTCGCGCTCGCCGTCTCGCGCGTTGTCGACCACGCGGCGGGCGGCGATCCGAACCGGGTCCGTCGCCTCGGTGGCATGTTCCGGGGGATGGTCCTCATGCCGAGCGAGATCCGCCTGCGGGTGTTTGCGGACGAGGTGGGCGACGACGGGCGGGTCGTCGCCTGGGACCTCCTGAACGCCGAGGGCCGGGCCGCGATCACGAAGGGCTTCGTCGTCCTCGCCCCATAGTCGCGACCGGTGCGGCCGGTCCCGGCGGACACCGATTCGCCGGGGTTCTTCCTGGCGCGGGCGAGACTGGATGGCTCGTTCCGGGCGCGGCGACGGGCATCGGCGCTACCGTCGGCCTCCCGCGGGGCCCGCGAACGGCACCTTCATCGGACCGATGGCGGTCATGTCGATCTCGATGAGGACCGGCCCCGGGCGGGCGAACGCCTCGTCGACCCCGGACTCGAAGCCCGCGGAAGCGGCGATGCGCCGGTAGTCCAGTCCGCAGGCGGCCGCAAGGGCGGCGAAGTCGGGGGTGGCGAGGTCGACGAAGCGACGGCGTCCCCCGTACTCGGCGTCCTGGATGTTGCGGATGACCCCGTAGCCGCGGTCGTTCATGACCACGAGGGCGAGGTCGACCCCCGTCTCCACCGCGGTCATCAGCTCGCCCGGGTTGAGCATGAGACCGCCGTCGCCGGTGAGGCACACGACCTTGCGTTCCGGCGCCCCCACCGCCGCCCCGATCGCGAGGGCGAGTCCCTGGCCGATGCCGCCCCCGGCCGGATGGAGGGCGTTGCGTGGCGTGTGGACCTTCACGAGGCGGTTGCCCCACGTGCTGTTCGCAACGGTGATGTCGCGCACCCAGAGCGCGTCGCGGCCCATGGCGGCGGCAAGCGCGTCGGCGAGTCCGTCGTAGGGGGCGACTGCGCTTCGCAATCGGGCTTGCGCCGCGTCCCGCGCCCGGCGCAAGTCGTTCGCGAATGCGGGATCCGGTTCGAATGCGCCGGCCAGACGATCGGCCAGGCCGTCGAGGACGGCGGCGGCATCGCCCGGCACGAAGCCGTCGACCGGGTAGGCGAGCCGGCCACGGGCGGCCGGGTCGACGTCGACCCGAAGGAGCGGAGCCGGCAGCTTCAACCGATACGTTCGGGTGTCGTTGCTTCGAAGCCGCGACCCGACCACGAGCATGAGGTCCGAAGTCGAGTAGAACGCCTCCACGTCGGGGGACTGGTTGAAGGCGCCGAGCGAGAGGGGATGGTCCTCGGGCACGACGCCTCGCCCCCGCACGCTCGTGACGATGCCGACGCCGAGGTCGGCGAGGCGCCGAGCGCCGGGTCCGGCATGCCGAGCCCCGCCACCCAGCCACAGAAGCGGCCGGCGGGCCGCGGCGAGGCGTTCGGCGAGCCGGTCGAGCTCATCCGCGTCCGGACGGGGGGTGCGCACGCGCGGGGCCGAGAAGTCGTCGGGGAGGCGGGCCGGGCCCGCCTGGACATCGGCCGGGATCTCGACGCTCACCGGGCCGCGCGGCGGGGTGAGCGCGACCGTCACCGCCTTGCGCAGAACATCCGCGCACGTTCCGGGTTCGGTCACGCGGTACGCCGCCTTCGAGATTGCGGCCAGCAACTCGAGCTGCCCCTCGGTCTCGTGGATGAATCCGTGGCCGCGGTCGAGGTGGGGGGTATCGACCTGGCCGGTCAGGTGGAGGAGGGGAGTCTCGGCGGACCGCGCTTCGACGAGCGCTCCCGCCGCGTTGCCGCAGCCGGTGCCGGTGCTCGTCACCGCAACCCCGAGGGAGTCGCGGACCCGGGCGTGGCCGTCCGCCATGTTCACCGCCCCCGCTTCGCCGCGCGAGGGAACGAAGCGGAGCCGGCCGCGCCGGCCGATCGCATCGAGAATGGCCATGTTGTGAACGCTGATGACGCCGAACGCGGCGGTGACGCCGCATGCCTCGAGAAAGGCGGCGACCACGTCTCCGGTGGTGGGGCGCGGCTCAGCCAAGGCGCCGCGATCGCTCCGGGAGGTGTTCGGCCGGTTCCCGCCAGCCAAGGCGTCTCGAAATCTCGCCCGCCGTTTCGCATACCGCGCCGACGACTTCGGTCTCGAGGCGCTCGCGGTCGAACTGGGCGTCGGGGCCGGTGAAGTTGATGGCGGCGGCGACGTCGCCCGCGGCGTTTCGCACCGGGGCGCCGACGCTCGCGATCCCGGCTTCGAAACCGGCCACGCTGAGCGCGTAGCCGCGCCGCCGGACCTCGCTGACCTGGCGTTCGAGCGCCTCGACCGTGGTCGCGGTCGCCGCGGTGGCGCGCGTGAGCGGTGATTCGCCGAAGCGGTCGCGCAGCGAAGCGGCGTCCTCATCGCCAAGGAGCACCCGGCCCATCACGGTCGCGTGGGCGGGGAGGCGCGTGCCCGCCCGAACGTTGCTCACGAGGCGGTTCGATCCCGCAACCCGCAGCAGGTAGACCGCGTCGGTGCCGTCGAGGATCGCGAGGTGGGTGGAGCCGCCGGTGCGCGCGCTCAACCGCTGGAGCGGCGCGTGGGCGATGTCGACGAGCTCCTGCGAGTCGAGGAACTCGAACCCGAGGTGGAGGACTCGGGCGCCCAACCGAAAGGTCTTGTGGGGATGGGCGCGGTCGAGGTAGCCGAGCTGCTCGAGAGTGACGACGAGCCGGTACGTGGTGGAACGCGGGAGGCCGGCCTCGGCCGCCAGCTCGGCGAGGCTCCATTCCGGCCGGACGCGGTCGAACAGCTCGAGCAGCCGCAGGCCCCGGGCGAGCCCCGGCACGATGTACCGACCGGCGTCCGTCCCGGTCATTGTTCGTTCAGGAAACCGCGCACGGCGGCGTTGAACGCGGCCGGTTTCTCGATGTAGCTCAGGTGACCGGCGCCCGGGATCTCCCGATAGCGCCCCCCGGCCGTGGCGGCCGCGAGCGCGCGGCTCCCGGCGGGCGGGGTGACGGTATCCTCGGCGCCCGCAAGCACGAGGGCGGGTGCCGCGATGTTGCCCGCATCGGTGCGGAGGTCTCCCTGGGCGAGCACCGCGACCGCTTGCCGGTACCCGTCCGGGTCGATCTCGGCCATTGCCGCGCGCGCGCGTTCGAGCTGCCCCGGTGTAGCCGCCGGGGACATCAGGCGCGGAGCGCGCCGGGCGGCGAACCCGTCCGGGCCGAGGGCGGCGAGATCGTCAAGCCGGGACTGCGCGGCCGGGGGAAGCGGTGCGCCCGGATCCGTGCGGTGTCCGAGCGCGGGGGCGGCGAGGATGAGGCGCTCCACCCGGTGCGGCCACGCGGCGGTGAAGGCGCCGGCAATGAGCGCCCCGAGCGAGTGTCCGAGGAGGGCGATGCGGTCGAGGCCAAGGCCGTCGAGGAACCGGGCGAGCCGCCCGGCGTAGTCCGCCGCCGCAGGACGCGGCGCCGCGACCGGCGTCGAATCTCCGTAGCCCGGCGCATCCCAGGCCACCACCTCGCGAACGTCGCCGAGCTCGGCGAGCTGGTCGCGCCAGGAGCGGGCGTTCGAGCCGATGCCGTGCAGGAGCACGAGCGGTGGGATGGCGCCGGACCCGGCGGCGCAATAGCTGAAGCGCACCCCGTCCACCTCGAGGTGCCGGCGCACCGGGGCCGTGTCGACCTCCACCCTCGCGCTCAAGTGAGGACGAAGCCGCCGTTGACGGGCAGCACCTGGCCGGTGATGAAGCCCGCGCCGTCGCTCAGCAGGAAGACCACCGCGCCGACCACGTCCGCCGGATACTGGGCGCGAGGGATCGCCCGGCCGGTCTCGTAGAGCTCGTGACGCTCGCGCGGCACGTACTCGGTCGCTTCCACCCGCACCAGGCCGGGCGCGAGCGCGTTGACGGTGACCCCGTCCGTGCCAAGCTCGCGCGCGAGCGAGCGGGTCATCGCGATGACCGCGCCCTTGCTCGCGACGTAGTGGAGCAGGCGCGGGGCGCCCCAGAGCGCGGTATCGGAGGCGAGGTTGACGATGCGCCCCCCCGCCTCCGATCGGCGAAGCAGCCCGGCAAGCGCGCGCACCACGAGCCACGTGCCGCGGACGTTGACGGTCATCACTCGATCCCAGGTCGCTACGTCGATCTCCTCGAAGGTCTTTCCTCCGATGCCGGTCGCCACCGCCGCGTTGTTGACGAGCCCGTCCACCCGGCCGAAGTCGCCGGCGATCCGGTCGGAGAGCGCGGTGACCGATGCGGGGGAGGCGATGTCCACCGGCGCGAACGATGCGTGGTGTCCGGCGCGGGCGAGCGCGGCCGCGGCCGCGCCGCCCGCTTCCGCATCGACGTCGGCAAGGACGACCGCCGCCCCGGCCTCGCAGCACGCGGTGGCGAACGCCAGCCCGAGCCCCCGGCCTGCGCCGGTCACGACGACGATGCGACCGTCGAGCACTCCCATGGGTGCCGGCCGATCCGGACCGAGGTCAGGTCTGCGGGCGCCGGACGCCAGCGAGCGGATGGTCGGGCGGGTAGGTGGGGCGCTCCGGGCGGGCCGTCCCGAGCATCACGCACATTAGCGCCTCCTCGAGCCCCTCGTTGATGAGCCCGCGGTAGACCCCGGGGGGCACGGAGACGAGATCGCGCTCGCCGAGCACCGACTCCCAGCGCTCGCCCTCGGCCTCGAACATCATCCGGATGCGGTGACCGCGCACGATGAAGAAGACCTCCTCGACGTCCCGGTGGACGTGCATCGGCCCTTCGCAACCGGCCGGAAGCACCATCGTCGAGAACGTGAAGTGCTCCGCCGGCACGGCATTGGCGTCCTTCGCGACGCCCGTGCCGCCGGTCCCGACGTAGCGCATCTGCGCGCGCCGGTACTTCGGATCGAAGTCCGCCTGGAACTTCAGCGCGTCCCAGTCCAGGGTGCGGGTCTCGTAGCGTGCGATCCGCGTCGCGAGCCAGTCGGCGAGCGACTGGCCATCCGGCACGACCCCGGCCGCGGCCACGGCCTCGACTGCTCCGGTGCTCATTTCGGTCTACTCCTCTCTCAGAACTGTTGATAGGTGCGACGTGGCAGGTAGTGCAGGACCTGCCGCTCGGCGAAGACGACGGCGACGTAGGCGACGATGCCGATGAGGGTGAGCGCGATAATCGAGACGAAAACCATTGCCGTGTTGCCCGCCCCCTCGCCGAACACCAGAAGGTAGCCGAGTCCCATGTTGCCGCCGACGAGCTCGCCGACCACGACACCGATGACCGCGAGGGTCGCGCCGATGCGAAGCCCCGAGAAGAGCGCCGGCATCGAGGCCCGGAACTCGATCTTCCAGAAGATCTGCGCGCGGCTCGCCTTGAACGATCGGGCGAGGTTGACGAGGTCCGGGTCGACGGCGCGCAACGCCCCGAGGACGTTGACCATGATCGGAAAGAACACGATGAGGATCGCGACCAGGATCTTCGGGGTCACCGTGAACCCGAACCAGAGGACGAAGAGCGGCGCGAACGCGACCTTCGGCGCGATCTGGAGAGCTAGGATGTACGGGGACAGCACGAACTCCGTCGACGGCGACATCCCGAGGACGTAGCCGACGCTCATGCCGAGCACCGCCCCCAGGACGAACCCGGCCGCCACCTCGCCGGCGGTCACCGCGGTGTGGAAGAACACCCGGTCCGTGCCCGTCATGCGAAGGAACTCCTCGAGAACGGACGAGACCGGCGGCAGGATGTAGGGCGGAATCCCCACCGCAGCCGGTCCCCACTCCCAGAGGGCGAGAAACACGGCGAGGAGCGCCGCGCTCGCCGCTCCGAGCCTTCGCTGGCGCTGCACCGCCGCCTCGCCGGGGGACCGGCCGTTCCCCCACTTATTGCACGAACCGGTTCGTGTACAGGTCTTCGACGGGAACCGCCTCGCGCACGATGCCCTCGCCCACGTAGAAGTCCTGGAGCGCCGCGAGCCGGTCCGCATCCATGGCGCCGAGGGTTTCCTGGCCCGGATAGACGTGCTGGTTGTAGAGCCGGAACACCGCCTCCATCGCCTTCTCCTGGCCTTCGTGCTGCGGAACGGCCTTGACGTAGTCCCGCGCCGCCTGCTCCGGATCGGCCATGATGTCCCGCATGCCCTTGAGGGTCGCGCGCACGAGCTTCCCGATGAGCTCGGGCTGCTCGGCGATCACGTCGTCGGCGGCGAGGATCGCCTGCGCCATCGATCGAAAGTGGGCGTCGGCGGGAAAGAGGTTCATCTTCTTTCCCTGCGCCGCGGCGATGGCGATCCAGTCCGGGACGGCCGCCATCGCGTCGGCTTCCCCGGCGATGAAGAGCTTCCAGGTGTTCGAGGGGCCGGCCGCCTGGGCGTCGATGTCGTTGCGGGTGAGGCCGACGCTCGCGAGCATGCCGAGCAGCGCGTAGAACGTCGTGTCCTGGTAGGACATCGTCGTCACCGTGCGGCCCTTCAGGTCCTCCACCCGGTCGATTCCCGCCTCCTGGTCGGTGGCGAGGATCATGAGCGAGCCGCCGCCGAGGACGGCCACCGCCTTCACCGGGATGCCGTTGGCGCGAACGATGAGGGGGGTGTCGCCGATACCGCCCCCGATGACCGCGTTGCCGGCCCCCACCTGCTTCGCGACGTCCACCCCGCCCCGGGCGGCCACGAACTCGACTTCGAGGCCTTCCTCGGCGTAGTAGCCCTTGCCCTTGGCGAGCATCCACGGACCGAAGGCGGGCAGGAAGGCGGGCGCGGGGAGGAGGTAGGTGACCTTCTGCGCGGCCTCGGCGATCGCCGCGGGCGCGATGGCGAGAAGGGCGGCGAGGGCGCCCCCGACAATGGTGCGCGCGAGGCGCGCGATTGCGTCGATGCTGAACATGAGGGAGGTCCTCCAGTGGGTCGGATGAAGAGCGGTCGCGCCAATTGCGCGCCGCGCAAGGCGACGCCACGCTCCCGCGCGGCGGGCCGGCGGCGACGAGCTCACGTCAGGCCGCTTCCACGTCGAGATGCCGGATGTCGAGCGATTCCATGAGGTGAGTGACGTACGCGCCGGCGCGCGGGTGCCGGCGCCGGGCAATCGGAGCGTCGCGATCGGGGAGATCGACGGTGAGCTCCTCGACGATGCGCCCCGGACGGCGGCTCATTACCAGCACCCGGTCGGAGAGGGCGATCGCCTCGGCGAGATCGTGGGTGATGAACAGGGCCGTCTTGGCGTGCTCGGCGAGGCTCCGGGCGAGGTCCTCCTGGAGCACCATCTTGGTCTGGGCGTCGAGGGCCGAGAACGGCTCGTCGAGCAGCAGCACGCGCGGTTCGACGGCAAGGGTGCGGGCGAGGGCCGCGCGCTGGCGCATGCCGCCCGAGAGCTGGTGCGGGTAGCTGTCCGCGAAGTCGGCGATCCGGCACTGGCGAAGGAGAGCGTCCGAGCGTTCGCGCCGCACGTCGACGGGCGCGCCGCGGATCTCGAGGCCGAGCTCGACGTTGGCCCGTACCGTGCGCCAGGGAAGCAGCAGATCCTTCTGGAGCATGAAGGCCACGTGGTCGTTCGGCTCGACGACCGGCTCGCCGCCCGCGAAGACCTCGCCTCCGGTAGGCCGGTCGAGACCGGCGCCGAGGGTGAGAAGGGTCGACTTGCCGCAGCCGCTCGGCCCGATGAGGGAGACCACCTCGCCGTCCGCCACCCGGAGCGAGACGTCCTCTACCGCGGTGACCGCGGGGCTCCGCCGGGAGGCGGCGAAGGTTCTGGTGACCCCGGAGTACTCCAGGACCGGCATCGTCATGGCGATGCAAGCTCGCGCAGGGCGGACCCGAAGGCGTCCTCCGTCCAGGGGCCGCCCCCCGGGTTGGCGACGTCGGATTCGTTCAGGCGCGCGACGATGCCCGGCCGGTCATGGACCTCGGCGGCGAACGTCGCCGTCAGCGCGTCGGCGAGACTCGTCTCGAAGTCGTTCGGGGCGCGCGCGCGATGCTGCCAGCGATACAGGAGGGGTTCGGCGAAGTCCTCGACGGTGCCGGCGTCTCCCTTGCTCCCGCGCGGCTCGGCGAGCCACGGATTGAACTCGAGCTCGCCGTTCGGGCGGGGATGGAACCGTTCCTTGCGCGGGGCGAGCTGCGGGCCATCGGCCGTGCGCGCCTCGCTGTCCGGTCGGCGGCCTCGATCCGTGGCCGTGGCGGTCCCCGTCGCCGCGGGTGCGGCGTCTCCGGCGAGGGCGGTCGCCTGACGCTCCGCCTCCTTCGCGAGGAAGCGCCGTACCCGCGCGAGCCCGGTGTCGTGCTGGTAGAGGAACTCGCTCTCTCGCGCGTCGCCGGCCATCGCCTCGAGCACCAGCCGATCCTGCTCGAGCACGTCCCAGTGCAGGGACTCGAGCCGCATGCGGTACAGGAACCGCCAAAGGTCCCGCTGCCAGCCCGCGACCGCGCGCACCCGCCAGAAGAAGACCTGGCACGTCTCCCGGTCTACCGGGGTCACGAAGCCGACGATGCCGAAGGGGCCACCCGGACCCGCCTCCTTGCCGTAGGGGATCTCGAGGCGCATCCAATGGCCGCCGGAGGCGCCGAACTCCACCCAGTCGAAGTTGACGTTGCGCTGGTCCTCCTTCTCGCAGAGGAAACCGGTGTCGGTCGGGACGACCCGCAGGCGCGCCCGCCGGTTCCCGCTGGCCATCGAGTGCGAGCGCGCGTGCAGATAGGCGCCGTGCATCGGATCCATCACGTTGTCGATGGCGTAGCGGTAGTTGCACCGCCACACGGCAACGCAGAGCATGGTTGCGAAACGCTCGTCGGTCAGTTGCTCGGGGAGGTCGAGCGCGGCCGGCTCGGCGTGCAGGGCATCGCCGAACCACGCGAAGATTGCCCCGCGCACCTCGCGGCAGGGATAGCGGCGGACCGCGGCCTTCCCCGTCAGCGGGCACGATTCGACGGCCGGCACGTCGAGGACGGTGCCGCTCGGGTCGATCTCCACCCCGTGATACCAGCACGCGAGCCGGTCCCCGAGGTTCCAGCCGAGGGACAGGCGCGCCCCCCGGTGGGGGCAGCGGTCCTCGAGGGCGTGGACGGCCCCGTCCCGGTCGCGCCACACGACGATGCGTTCGCCGAGGCGGGTGACTCCGAGGGGGTTCTCGCCGACCTGCCAGCTCGGGGCGATCGGATACCACAGGTTGCGCAGCCCCTCTTCGAGGAGGGCGCCGGCGTCGGCCGCGATCGACGCTTCTTCTGACATCGTCGTCCTCCGCGGGCCGAGACCGTCAGTTTTGTTTCAGATACGAAACAAATTTTCAAGTATCAACCAGTCTAGAATCGCTCCAGGGCGAGCGTCAAGAGTCCCGGCCGGTTCCGTGCACGCCGGGATGCCGCGCGATTGACTCGCCGGAAGGCAATGGGAAGACTACCGGCGAAGGGCCGGGACGCTCGGCGGCCACCGTCCATGCCGGCGCCGGGTGCGTTCATGGGGGAGGGGACGGAATGATCACCGGAATCGACAAGGTCGTGTACGGCGTCGAGGACATGGGGGAGTGCGCCCGCTTCTTCGCTGACTGGGGACTCGCTCCGGCCGGCGAGAGCGACGGCGCCGCCCGTTTCGAGACCCTGGACGGCGGCGAGGTCGAGATTCGTCCGGCCGCCGACCCCTCGCTTCCGCCCGCCTTCGAGGCAGGCTCGACCCTGCGCCGGATCGTGTGGGGAGTCGAGAACGAGGCGGAGCTCGAGGCCCTGCGCGAACGGCTCGCCGCCCACGGTCCCGTCGACTCCGACGAGGAGGGGCCGAGCTGCACCGACCCCAACGGGCTCCGGCTGGGTTTCCGGGTTACCCGGCGGCGCGAACCGGGCGTCGCCGCGACGCCGGTGAACGCCCCCGGTCGGATCGGGCGGATCGATCGGCGTTCCCCCCTCTACGAGCGCGCGAAGCCGATCGAGATCGGCCACGTCGTGCTGTTCACCGCGGCCCTCGATCCGTCCCTCGAGCTCTACCGGGACGTGCTCGGCTTCGTCGTCTCGGACTGGTACCCGGAAGCGGGCTATTTCCTGAGGACCGCGCCGGAAGGCGGGCACCACGACCTGTTCCTCATCACCACTCCGGATGGCCGTCGCGGCCTCAACCACATCGCGTTCACCGTGCGGGACATCCACGAGGTGTTCGGGGGCGGGCTGCACGTCGCGCGCTGCGGCTGGCGCACGGAGATCGGTCCCGGCCGCCACCCCCTCTCGTCCGCCTATTTCTGGTACGTGCACAACCCGGCAGGCGGGCTCGCCGAGTACTACGCCGACGAGGACTGGTGCACCGACGCATGGGAGGCGAGGGCCTGGCAGCGCACCCCCGAGAACTTCGCCGAGTGGGCCATCGCGGGCGGCCTCGACGGCACCACCCGCCGCCAGGCCTCACCCCCCGCCGAGTAGACGCTCCGGACCTGCCCTTACCGAACAGGTGTCGAAGAGAAAACACGCCCGCCCGGTCGGCGTACCAGGGCCTTCGCGGGGTACCCAGCGCGCGAGTGGGCTTCCCGTACCTCACTGACGTTTGCCCTGCCCGCAGATGCCCGCGTCGGGTTCTGGTCCGCAGCCGGGGCGGCGCAGTGGTCCGCGAAGCGTTCAGGGGATATTTCGCCTCTCCACGCAATAGGAATTTTCTTGGCAACAAATTTGTTGCCAAGATTTCCATTGTGAAATCGGTCGATTCGACATGGTCACCGTCGGCGAAGGCGTTGCCCGCCGGGAGAAGAGCCTGGATGCGGCTGAAGAAGCGGGTGCGCAATGAGGGTCCTGGCCACGGGTGGCGGAGACGAAGATCTCGGCAAGGATTTCAATGCGAGACCGGTGCACGCCCCGCCTTCTGAACGGGACGCGCCGTCGCGCGTTCCACGATGCGGCGCGCGGCGGTCGGTCGGAAGGGCGGCGGGGCGGCCGCCGGCGGTGGAGGGGGGCGGTCAGGCGCGGGTGGGGTCGGGGGCGACCCTCACCAGCAGCTTGCCGAAGTTCCGGCCCTCGAGGAGGCCCATGAACGCCCTGGGCGCGTTCTCGATGCCCTCGACCACGTCCTCGCGGTAGCGGACCCGGCCGGTTCGCACCCATTCGCCCATGTCGGAATGGAACGCTTCGGCGTGCTCCGCGAAGTCGTAGACGATGAAGCCGCGGATGAGGAGGCGCTTGGTGAGCGATGCGCGCATGAGGTCGGTGACCGCGGCGGGACCGGAGGGGGGATCCCCGGGCTTCGCGTTGTACTGGGCGATGAGCCCGCACACCGGGACCCGGGCGAAGGGGTTGAGAAGCGGCAGCACCGCCTGGAACACGGGGCCGCCCACGTTCTCGAAATAGACGTCGATGCCGTCCGGACAGGCGCCCGCGAGCGACCCGGCAAGGTCCGGGTCGCGGTGGCTCACGCAGGCGTCGAAGCCGAGCTCGTCGACCACGTAGTCGCACTTTTCCTTCGCGCCCGCGATCCCGACCACCCGGCATCCCTTGATCCGCGCGATCTGGCCGACCACCGCCCCCACCGCGCCCGAGGCGGCGGAGACCACCACCGTCTCGCCTTCCTTCGGCTGGCCGATCCGGAGCAGTCCCATGTAGGCGGTCATCCCCGGCATGCCGAGGACGCCGACCGCGGTCGAAACGGGCGCGTTCGCGGGGTCGATGCGGCGCATGCTGCCGCCCGCCCGCGCCGTCGAGTGGGTCTGCCACCCGGTGAACGAGTTGACGAAGTCGCCCGGCGCGACCCCTGCCGCGCGCGACTCGACGACCTCGCTCACCCCGCCCGCCGGCATCACCGCGCCCAACTCCACTCCCGGCGCGTAGCCCGCGCCGGCCTCGTTCATGCGGCTTCGCATGTACGGGTCGAGCGAGAAATAGATCGTGCGAAGGAGCACTTCGCCGTCTCCCGGGCTCGGGAGCGGCCCTTCCTCGAGACGGAAGTCGGTCTCTTTCGGAGCGCCGTCGGGGTGGGCGGCGAGGACGATGCGTCGGTTCAGGGTCATGCGTTGGCTCCGGTCGCCTGGGCGAGGGTGGGACCGATCTCCCGGTGGAGCACGAGATCGGCGATTTCGTCGAAGTCCGTCGGGTCGCGGTTGAGGATCACGAGGCGCGCGCCGCGGCGCTTCGCGAGGGCGGGGAAGCCGGCCGCGGGGTAGACCACGAGCGACGAGCCGATCGACACGAAGAGATCGCAGGCGTTCGTCTCCTCCTCCGCGCGGGCCATCTCCGCTTCCGGCATGGCCTGGCCGAAGGAGATGGTCGCGCTCTTGACGTAGCCGCCGCAGTCGCAGACCGGCGCCGCCCCGTCACGCTCGAACCGCTCGCGAATGGCATCGATCTCGTAGCGTTTCGCGCACGCGAGGCAGCGGGCGTAGGTGGTGTTCCCGTGGAGCTCCACCACCCGCTCGTCCGGCACCCCCGACGCCTGGTGCAGGCCGTCGATGTTCTGGGTGATGACGCACGCGGCCTTCCCTCGGCGCACGAGCCGCGCGATCGCGGTGTGCCCCGCGTTGGGCCGCGCGACGCGGAGCGTCTTGTCGGTCTCGAACTTGCGCCGCCACGTCTCGCGGCGCGCCTCGTCCGAGGCCATGAACTCGCGGAAGTCGATCGGCCGGAACCGGGCCCAGATCCCCCCCGGGCTCCGGAAATCGGGAATTCCGGACTCGGTGCTGATCCCCGCCCCGGTGAAGAAGACGATGCGGCGGGCCTCCTCGATCAGCTCACGGAAGCGGGCGACGTCGGGGTGGACCGCGCTGGTCATCGAAAGTTCCACGGGGCTTTCGCCGGGGTCCGGCGCACCTGCCCCCGCAACGTCTCGTCGCGCGGACACGACCCGGCGCGGCGGTCGCGGGGGCGGCCGCCCGGACGGTCCTCGCCGGACGGGGCGCGCATCCGCCCGCCATGCCCCGAGAGCGGCAACCGGCCGGTCACGCGGCCGCGCCCGCGCTCGCCGGGGGCGGAGGCTGCGTCGCGTTCAGCAGCAGCCGGAAGGGAATGAGCAGGGCGAGGACGAATCCCGCCTTGACCGCGAGGTCTCCGAGCGCCCAGGTGACCCAGATCGGGACCTCCCAGGACAGCAGGGCGGTCGCCGGAAGCTCGGTGCCGGCGAACGCGAGCGAGAAGAACAGGGCGGTGTCGAGCACCGAGCCGAGCGCCGACGAGACGAGCGGAGCCTGCCACCACCGCGCGTTTCGGAGGCGATCGAAGACCTGCACGTCGGCAAGCTGGGCGACGAGGAACGCGCTTCCGGAAGCGGCCGCGATGCGCGGGGTCGCGAGCCAGAACGAGAGCACCACCGCGCACGCGAAGCCGGCGAGCACCACCCGCCGCGCCCCCCCCGGCCCGAAGCGCCGGTTCACGAGATCGGTCACCAGGAACGCGAACGGATAGGAGAGGGCGCCCCAGGTGAGCCATTCGCCGAGGGGATGCTGGACGAGCACGTTCGACGCGGTGACCACCACCGCCATCGCCGCGATGCCGAACGCGATGCCGCGAATGCCGAGCGTCCGCCCGCGAATCGAGTCCCCCTCGGGCATGCCCCTCGTCACCGGCGGCGCTGCATGGCCGGGATGACGGTCATTCCGTACGCGTTCAGGGTCTCGTCTTGCCTGTCGTGCATCAGGTAGATCGCGAACTGGTCCACCCCGAGCGCGCGCAGCTCGTCCAGGCGGCGCACGTGGTTGGCCGGCGGACCGAGGATGCAGAAACGGTCCACGATCTCGTCCGGCACGAACTCGGTGTGCACGTTTCCGGCGCGGCCGTGGTCCGAGTAGTCGTAGTCCTGCCGGTCCCGGATGTAGTCGGTGAGCGCGGCCGGAACCCCGGAGCCGTCCTGGCCGTAGCGAGCCACGAGGTCGGCGACGTGGTTCCCGACCATGCCGCCGAACCAGCGCACCTGGTCGCGCTGGTGGGGGAGGTCGTCGCCGACGTAGGCCGGCGCCGCGACGCAGAACCTGAGAGAGTCGGGGTCGCGCCCCGCCGCCTCGGCCGCCTCGCGGACGCTGCCGATGGTCCACGCCGCGATGTCCGGATCGGCGAGCTGCAGGATGAAGCCGTCGCTCCGGCTGCCGCAAAGCGCGAGCGCCTTCGGACCGTAGGCGGCCATCCAGACGTCGAGACTGCCCTCGCTTCGCCACGGGATCTTCTGCGGCTGGCCGCGGTAGGTGACTTCCCGCCCCTCCGCAAGTCCCTTGATGACCCCCATGGCCTCTGAAAGGGTGGCGAGCGAGCAGGGCGGGCGCCCGATGACTCGAAGCGCGGAGTCACCGCGCCCGATTCCGCATACCGTGCGTTCTCCGAACATCTGGTTGAGGGTCGCGAAGAGTGACCCGGTCACCGTCCAGTCCCGGGTCCCCGGATTCGTCACCATCGGTCCCACCTTCATCCGGCGGGTGGAGGAGAGGATCTGGGAGAAGATGACGAATGGCTCCTGCCACAGGATGTGGGAGTCGAATGCCCAGGTGTGCGTGAAGCCGAGGGTCTCGGCCCGCTGGGCAAGGTCGACCGTTCGCGATGCGGGAGGGTCGGTCTGGAGGACGATGCCGAATTCCATGATTCCCATCCGTCTCTGGCTGGGGCAATGGTACCCGCTACGCGTACCGGCCCGGTGAGATGTCGCAATCCTCCCTATGGCCGATCGCCCGTGCGCGCACCGTGCAGCCGTTGGCGGCGCCTGCGCCGCGCGCGCAAGCCGGTCCCGTGTGCGCACGTGACGTGCCCCGCCCGCGAGCCGGTTGCTCTCACGGTTCGTCTCGCCCCGCGCCGGGCGGCCGATTCGGACCGTTCTTCCCCTCCGGCTCGTCCTTCGCTCCGGTGGGCGGCCAGCGCTCCAGGAAGCGATCGATTGCGTCGACCGCGCCGGCCGCGCCCAGCTCCTCGGCCTTGAGGCGGATGATCGCGAGGGTGAGCTCGCTCAGGTCCCGGTCGCGGCGCCGGCGCCGGGCCTCGCGGTGATGGCCGCGGAGCTCGGCGAGCACGTTCGCGTGGGTCATTCGAGGCTGTTCCAGCCGCTGCGCGGTCTCCTCGATCCGTCCGCGGAGCGCGCCGGCCAGCGCGCGCACCTGGTCCACGGGGAAGCGCCGCTCCGCATCGTCGCAGATGTGGATTGCGTCCCGCTCGAGCTTCGCCACTTCGTAGGCTCGGGTGAACGGCCAGAGAATCGCCATGGTCGGGGTGCGGACGTGGTCGGCGCGCGGGATCAGGGGACGTAGCGGTCCAGTCCGCCCGGCGGCATGCGGGGCGGCAGTCCCTTGCGATGGATCTCGCGGAACGAGGCGGGCCCTTCGTGCGCGATGCGCCACACTCCGTCGCCGTTCTCGCGCCAGTACTGCCACCAGCGCCGGCCCCCCGCCCGCTCGGCGGCGAATTCCACGAGGGCCATGGTCGAATCGTCTCCGGCCGCGACCGGGTAGCCGTAGATCCCGACTCCACGGTCCGCGCCATTGACGTCGCCGAGGTGCGCGACCCGGGCCAGCCAGTCCTCGCGAACCCGGTCGTGCTCGTCCGACGCGAGCCAGCGCAGCCGTTCGCCGATGATGACGGGGATGCTCTGCGCCTCGATGGACTCCGCGAGGGCCTCCAGGGCCGGGTTCGAGATCGTGAGGCAGCCCCGGCTCCACCGGGGGGCGCGGCTCTTGAGGCCGCGGGGCTCTCCGTGGATCCAGATCCCGTGACCGTTTCGGCGGCGTCTCTCGTCCCATTCGTTGGGGTAGTTGAGCCCCAGGGCTCCGGCTCCGTAGAGCTCGGGCAGGTATCGATCCCCGATCCACATGGTGATGAAGTAGACCCCGAGCGGGGTCTTGCCGTCACCCTCGCGCCGTTTGGCCGTCCCTCCGCGCCCGATCGAGGCGTACCAGTCTCCCCACATCGTCCACTCTCCCTCCGACCGGTCGAAGAGGTAAAGACGCGAGCGTGCGGCATCCGCGACAACCACCTTGTTGCGATCGGGGGCGGCTTCGATCAGAACGTTCGGAAGGTGTCCGGAAACCGGGCGGTCGAACCAGTATGAGAGCCGGGCGAAGGCTTCGTCGCGCGGCTCCCGGACCGGGCTCGAATCGTCGCCGGGAGAGAGCTCGACCAGGGTCTCGGCGATGTCCTCGGTCTGGAGCAGTGACGCCTCGATGATGCGCGCGGCGAGGAAGTCAGGGTAGCTCGCGGTGACCTGGTAGAGCGACTCGAGCCCGCCCGGCCGGTCCCCGGCGTCGAATCGGTCGAGCGCCGCGAACAGCTCCGCCTCGCGGATGTCCATGCCCGCCGCCGTCGCGGTGCCCAGCACCCACAGCGCCGCCCCGATCGCGATCCCGGCGAGACGCGTCGAACCCCCTGTCCGGGCGCGAGCAAGTCTCAGCGCCGCATCCTCCGCCGTCGTGCTGCACGCCCTTGCATGTATCTTCCTCCACCGCCGCCGATGCCGGTGCCGTCGCCCCGCTCCGCCCCGATCCGGGGCGAACGTCCTGCGGTCGCTTCGCCGCCGGCTGCTTTCTCCCCACCGGGCACGCGGGGTCCGTCGCGACCGCATTGACCTCCCGAAATCCGCGCGGCGGAGACATTCGCGGGGTTGTCCGGACCGCCCCGCGCCTCCCCGAGCCGAGCGAAGCCGGCTACATTCTAGCCGAGGCCCGGTCGTGCGGACGGGGCTGGGGAAACTTGCGAACAAGGGTTGAACGGAAACCTGAAAACCACGTTCAGACAATGGAATTCGATCTATTTTTTAGGTTTCGATTCAATTTCGAATCAGGGGTTCGGGCGTGCCTCCGACTTTGTTTCGGGCCGCACCTCCGGCCCTCGCGGCATGCACCGGGACTCCCGTACTCCCTGACCTGCTCCACCCTTCGTGACGATAGAAAAAGATCGAAACTCGAAGCCTCCCGGGGTCCGTCCTCCGGCTCGACCAGGGAGTCCCGGAGGCGCGCAGCGCGATGTTCCTCGGCCGGCTCGATGTTGTGGGCGAAGCCCGCGAGCGGTGCCGGCGCCGGCGCATCCCGGTTGCGCTGCGCCTTCGGTTCGGCGAGTCTTGCGGCCCGGAACCGATCGGAAGGGAGTGGCGGCGGCGTGTATCTCCATGCGGATCTTCTCCGGCGGGCGGACGCATCGCAGCCGGTGCGAGTCGGGCTCGTCGGCGCCGGCAAGTTCGGCTCGATGTTCCTCGCCCAGGCTCCCGCCACCCCCGGACT
Organism: Immundisolibacterales bacterium; assembly: GCA_026712715.1. Taxonomy (GTDB): domain Bacteria; phylum Pseudomonadota; class Gammaproteobacteria; order HK1; family HK1; genus JAJDXW01. The sequence goes on from JAPOPW010000027.1 coordinate 49,622, forward strand.
GCGGGTTGCCGCGATCGCCGACCTCGAACCGGATCGCGCCCGGGCCGCGTGCCGCACCGTCGGCTGGAGCGAAGCCCTCGTGGCGGACACCGCCTTCACCGACGATGGGGCGTCGCTCGCGGCGCGGACCGACGTCGACGTGGTCGTGGAGGCCACCGGCCGCCCGGAAGCCGGCGTCCGTCATGCCCGCGCCGCGTTCGCGGCGGGGAAGCACATCGTCATGGTGAACGTCGAGGCGGACGTGCTGGCCGGTCCCCTGCTCGCGCGCGAAGCGGAACGGGCCGGGGTGGTCTACACGATGGCGTACGGGGACCAGCCGGCCCTCACCTGCGAGCTCGTCGAATGGGCGCGCTGCTCCGGCTTCGACGTCGTCGCGGCCGGCAAGGGCACCAAGTACCTGCCGAGCTACCACGCCTCCACCCCCGACACCGTCTGGGAGCACTACGGACTCACGCCGGAGCAGGCGCGGGCGGCGGGGATGAACTTCCGGATGTTCAACTCCTTCCTCGACGGCACCAAGTCCGCGCTGGAGATGGCCGCAATCGCGAACGCGGCCGGTCTTGTCCCGCCCCCCGACGGGCTCGGCTTCCCGCCCTGCGGGATGGACGATCTCGCGCACGTGCTGCGCCCCCGCGAGGATGGCGGGCTCCTGCACCACAAGGGGCAGGTGGAGGTGGTGTCGTCGCTCGAGCGTGACGGCCGGCCGGTCGCCCGCGACCTTCGCTGGGGGGTGTACGTCGTGATCGAGGCCCCCAACGAGTACACGGCGGCCTGTTTCCGGCAGTACGGAATGAACACCGATGCGAGCGGTCGCTACTCGGCGATGTACAAGCCCTTCCATCTCATCGGGCTGGAGCTGAACGTCTCGATCCTGTCCGCCGCCCTGCTCGGTCGCCCGACCGGCGCCACCCGGGGGTTCGAAGGCGACGTCGCCGCGACCGCAAAGCGCGATCTCGCACCCGGAGAGCGCCTCGACGGAGAGGGCGGGTACACGGTGTACGGCCGGCTGCTCCCGGCGCGGACCTCGCTCGAACGCGGGGCGCTTCCGATCGGGCTTGCCCACGGGGTGGAGCTGGTGAATCCCGTTCGCGCCGGGGAGTGCATCGGCTGGTCGGACGTGCGCGTGGACGAATCGGCCGAGGTGGTGCGCGTGCGGCGCGAGATGGAGGCCCATTTCGGCGATCGCCTCGCGAGCGCCGCCGCGTAGGCGGGTCAGGTCGTACCGTCGAGCAGATGATGCGCCGCGATGGACAAGCGACGGGCGCCCCGGATTCCGCCGGCGCCTTCGTGCCGGGGACCGACGTCCGGGTGCCCGGAGTCCCCGGCTGCCCGCTCTCCGACCTGGCCTTTGCGGTAAAGGACCTCTTCGATATCGCTGGCGAGCCGACCGGGGGCGGGAACCCCGACTGGTGCCGGGCCAACCCGGTTCCGGAGCGGCACGCCGCAATCGTCTCCCGGTTGCTCGCGGCCGGGGCAAGCGTCGCCGGCAAGACGATCACCGACGAAGTCTCGCTCGGGATCCTCGGGGAGAACGCGTTCCACGGCACCCCCCGCAACGCGGAGGCGCCGGGGTTCGTGCCCGGTGGATCGTCGTCCGGGTCCGCGGCCGCGGTGGCGGCCGGGCTGGTCGACTTCGCGCTCGGCTCCGACACCGGGGGCTCGGTACGGGTCCCGGCAAGCTTCTGCGGTCTCTACGGCCTGCGGCCGACCCACGGGCGGATCGACCTTGAGGGCCTGATGCCCCAGGCTCCGAGCTTCGACACCGCGGGCTGGTTCGCGCGTGGCGCGGCCACCTTCGGGCGGGTGTCCGAAGTGGTCCTCGACGAAGCCGGCGCGGCGGGCGCGCCGGCCTTTCCGGACCGGCTGCTCGTCGCCCGTGACGCCTTCGCCTTCGCGGAGCCCGGGGTCGCCGGGGCCCTCGAGGCCATTCGCGAACGGGTCGCCGCGCTCGCGGGCGCGACCGTCGAAACGACCGTTGCGCCCCAGGGCCTCTCGGTGTGGGCACGCGCGCAGCGCACGCTCCAGATCCCGGAGGCCCTCGCGACCTTCCGGGAGTGGATCGAGCGCACCAATCCGCGGCTCAGCATGCGGGTGGCGCAGATGCTCGTCGCCGCCGGGGCGGTGACGCCGGCGGAACGCCAGTGGGCGGAGCTCATGCGCCACGAGGTCCGTGGCCGTCTCCGAGACCTGCTGGGAACCGGCTCGGTGCTCTGTCTTCCCACCACTCCCTTCCCGGCGCCGCCGCTCGGGCTTGCGCTCTCGCGCCAGAACGAGATCGGCCTCCGGATCGCCTCCCTCACCGCGATCGCGGGGCTATCCGGGCTGCCCCAGCTCTCCGTGCCGGGCCCCCGCGCGGACGGGCGGCCGGTGGGGCTCTCGCTGATCGGCCCACCCGGATCGGATCTTCGCCTCGCCGCGCTCGCCAGGGAACTCGAGGACTCCGGATGAATGACTTCACCCCTAACCGGCCGGAGATCGTCGAGGAGGTGCGCGCCCGGTTCGAACGCTATGAGCGCGCGCTCGAGGAGAAGGATGTCGAGGTGCTCGACGAGACCTTCTGGCGGAGCCCGCACACCATCCGCTACGCCATGCACGAGAACGGCTACGGCTTCGACGAGATCCATGCCCACCGCGTGCGCCGCCCCCCCGGCCCCGGTATCAAGGAACGGCGCATCCGGCTCGAGATCCTGACCCTTGGCCGCGACTTCGCCACCGTCAATCTGGAGTTCAAGGTGCGCGGCCGCGAGCTCGTCGGCCGCCAGAGTCAGACCTGGATTCGTTTCCCGGACCTCGGCTGGAAGGTGGTGAGCGCCCACGTGTCGACCGTGGACGAGCAGCCTCTCTGGTAGCCTTCGCCCGCGCGCTTGCCGCCATGGCGACCGGACGATGTTTCGTTCGAGGCTCCGCGCCCGCACGATCCTTGTCGGAGCCGGCGGGGGGCAGGGGCTTCGACGGCAGGATCGAACCGGTGACACCGGTTGCTCGGCGGGCCGGGCGCCGGCGCCCGACCGCCGTTAGCCCGCGGTTGCCGCCCCCGGCGGTGGCAGGGAGTTCGCATGGACGCCCCGGGGCGCGCGGGCGGTGGACGGCTCCGACCGCAGTCGAAATGAACTCGAACGGAGGAAGGCAGGCATGAAGGATGCATCCACGGGCGCGCGGTTCGCCCGCCGGCTGTGGGAGGCGCGGCGCGACGGGAACCTGATCCGGGTCGGGGAAGGCGAACGTCCTGCGGACGAAGCCGAGGCCTACGCCGTGCAGCGCGGCATCACGGAGGCGTCCGGGTGCGCGGTCGCGGGCTTCAAGATCGGCGCCACCGCGCAGTTCGCGATGGATGTCCTGGGAGTCGACGGTCCGTTCTTCGGTCCGCTATACCGCGAGAGCTTCCGTCCCACCGGCTCGACGGTTCGCCTGCCGGTGGCCCACTCTCCAGGTATCGAGGCGGAGTTCGTGGTCGGGCTCGCCTCCAACCTCCCTCCCCGCGATCCTCCCTGGACCGTCGAGGAGGTACGCGAGGCGGTGTCCTGGGTGGCCCCGGGTCTCGAGATCGTGGGCTCCCGGCTCGAGGGAGGGCTCACCGGAGCCGGGATGCTCGCCATCGCGGACGGCGGCGCCAACATCGACTTCGTCCTCGGACCGACGGACGGGGACTGGCAATCCGCGGACCTCGGGTCGCATCCGGTCGTGCTGGACATCAACGGGGTCGAATCGGGCTCCGGACACAGCGGCATGCTCGTGTTCGGGGATCCGATCGCGGGGGTCGCCTGGCTCGCCAACCGCGCAGAGGTCGCGCCGCGGGGCCTGCGCGCGGGGGACGCGGTGACCACCGGCACGTGCACCGGGATCCGGCCGATCGCGCCGGGGGACGAAGTGTCGGCGGACTACGGCTCTCTCGGCGTGGTGAGGGCGCGCTTCGCCGATTGACGCCGCGAAACGGCGCGGGACTTCGCGCGGACCCCCACCGGGTGCGGTGGCCGGCCTCCGCCCGGCACGAAGGTCGAGCAGCGCACTCGCCCCACCCGGCCGGCCGGGCTACATGCTGATGGCCCGCATGCGGGCGCTTCGCTCCTGCGCGGCCGCCATCATCAGGGTGAGGTCGTTCCCGCACAGGATGAGCCGCATCCCCATCCGGATGTAGCGTTCCATGAGCGGGGGCTCGTAGACCCCTCCGAGCCCCGGATGCTTGCCGTGCGTCCGGCACGCGGCGACGACCCGCTCCATGATCTCCTGGATGCGGGGGTCTCCCACCGCTCCCGGGATGCCCATCTCGGTGCAAAGGTCGTTGGTGCCGACCAGAATGGAGTCGACTCCCGGCACCGCCGCAATCGCCTCCACGTTCTCGACCGCCGTCGGGGTCTCCACCATGACCACGACCAGGGTGGCGTGGTTGACCGAGCGGGTCACCTCGTCCTGGGGGTGGGCCTCGAAGCCCACCTGGGGAAGCCGCCCGGTCACCGAGCGGTGTCCGGCCGGCGGATACCGGCAGTTGCTGACCATCTCGGCCGCGATCTCGGGCGTGTCGACGTGCGGCACGACCACTCCCTGTGCGCCCCCGTCGAGAGCCCGGCTCGCGTGGAAATGCTGGAACCCCGGCACCCGGACAATCGGGGCGATTCCCGCGTCCTGGGCGGCGACGCTGATCTGCGCGGCGGTGTCGATGGACATGGAGTTGTGCTCCATGTCGATGAAGAGCCAGTCGTAGCCGCACGTCTTCATGATCTTGCCGATGTCGGCGGTCCGCGCCTGGCGGATCCCGACTCCGAGAGCGAGCTCTCCCAGATCCAGGCGGTTCTTGGCGGTGTTGGTGATCTTCATGTGGGGCAGGTCTCGTTGATGCCGTCAGGGCCAGGGGTGGTGGGGTCAGCCTTCCTGGCCGTCGATGAGGGCGCTCCGGAACCGGAGCTTCTCCGTCGTGGGGTCGAGGTCGCGCTTGTGCGGTGCCGACTCGTTCGGCTGCACCCGCATCAGCACGAACGAGGTTCCGTTTCCCTCGCGAATGAGCCGCGAGGCCTCCGGAATCTGGTCGGTCCGGTTGATTGAGCGGGTGGTGCGGATGCCGGCGCCGATCGCCATCTGCTCGAGGTCCACCCCGAGGCTCGTGTGGCTCTTCTGGAAGCCGGTTTCCCCGTAGTGCCCGTTGTCGACGCACACGATGGCGAGGTTCGGGGGGTTGACGACGGCCGCGGTGGCGAGCGTCCCCACGTTCATCAGGAGCTCGCCGTCCCCGGTCACCACCAGCACCCGCCGGTCCGGGCGGGCGAGCGCGAGACCGAGGCCCATCGCGGTTGCGGCGCCCATCGCGCCCGCGAGGGCGAAGACGTGTGGCGCATCGTCGCTCAGCCAGGTGAGATCGCGAGCGGCCCCCGCGAGCCCCGCCACGACGAGGAAGTCTTCGTGACGTCCGACGAGCCGGGGCACCGCGTCATTGCGGTCGAGGGCGAAATCGGGGGGGGCGTCCAAGGTCGGGTCGATTCCTCTTGCGATCGTTCGTCAGAACGGCTTGGCGCCGATCAGCCTCTGGGTGAGCAGGACTGCGACGGCCTGCCCCGACTGGAACACCATCGTGGCGGCGGCACGGACGGTCGCGGCCGCGGCGTGCGACTCCTCGGCGCGGATGCAGATGACTCCCATGGCTTCGAGGACGGGCGAGACCGCCTGTCCCATGGGGATCTGCCAGGGGTTCCCCTCGCCGAAATCGCCGCGCATGCTGACCAGCATCAGGAACGGGAACTGCCCCCCCTTTGCAAGGGAGAGGAAGTTGATGCAGTTGCCGACGCCGCTCGACTGCATGAGCAGCACCCCGCGCCCGCCGCCGAGATGGGCGCCCGCAAGCAGTCCGACGCCTTCCTCCTCGGTGGTGAGAGGAACGCTGTGCACCGCCGGGTCGGCGAGGGAGAGGTCGATGAGGACCTTGTGGCCCGCGTCCGGCACGTAGGCGAACTGGGTCACCTCGAATTCCCGGAGCACCCGGTAGATCTCCTCCGGCCACGCCGCGCCGGCGCGGGGCTCGCCCCGCTCCACGCCGGTGATCGTCCGGTCGCTCAATGTTCCTCCCCGGGCATCCGTCCGTCCCTCTCGGGCGTTTGCTCCCGCGAGGCGCGAGGATAACGAAACGGGGGGCAACTTGCGCGCCCGCGCGGCCGGTTTTTTCGATATCCCGCAAGCGGCGGCGCAAGCGCGGCGACCGCGAGAACCGGCGGCAAGCCGAGGATCAGGGGACTTCGTTCGCCGCCACCGCCCTTGCGTGGGCGGGGCGGGCGGTGGCCCGCGCGAGGTAGGCGAGCCACGGTTCCGGCACGCGGATACCGTACGACACGGCCCAGTCGAGGCAGGTCGTCATCAGGATGTCCGCGCCCGAGAACTCCGGTCCGAGCAGATACTCCCGGCCGTCCTCGATGTCGCGGGCGGCGGCGGTGATCATGCGGTCGAAGTAGCCGCGCGCGGCGGCGTTCGCGGCGGGCGCATCGCCGTAGATGTGGGCCAGGGCTTCGTGGCGGCGAAGGACGTAGAGCGCCGTCGCGTCGATTTCCATCGAAATGAACGAGATCCATTCGAAGTACCTGGCCCTGGCCGCTCCGCCGGCCGGGATCAGGTGCCCGTTGCCGTAGGTCTCGGCGAGATAGGTCACGATGGCGGCGCTCTCGGACAGCACGAGGGGGCCGTCTTCCAGGACCGGGATCTTCCCGCGCGGATTGAGCCGGCGGTAGGCCGGGGTCTCGGTCTCCCCGCTTCGCGACTGGATGCGTTCGCTCCGGTACTCGAGCCCGAGCTCGATGAGCGCCCAGTGTCCCCGGAGCGCGCGCGAGCTGCCGACGCCCCACAGGGTCCGCTTGTTCGCCATGGCCGTGCCGTCTCCATCCATCCGCCGGTCCCGGCGGGAGCATACTCCACGACGGGCACGGGCACGGGCACGGGGATGTGGACGGACCGTCACTCGAACCCGTTTCGATCGGTCCGGAGCGCGGGGACAAGGCGGCCGGGCCGCACCTTGTCCGGGACGGGCCGCCCCCGGTATCGTCGCGCTCGGTCCCCGATGGCAGCCCCGGATGAGGTATTTCCTCGAGCTCAGCGTGAACGGCGCGGTCGCGGGCGCGCTCTACGCGCTCGCCGCGCTTTCCTTCGTGGTGGTCTACAAGGCGACCCGCATCATGAACTTCGCGCTCGGGGAGTTCATCATGTTCGCCACCGCCACGGTCGCCGCCGGGGTCAACGCGATGGGCCTCGCGCTCGTCCCCGCTCTCGCGTTCGCCGGGGCGGGGATGTTCGCGGTGGCGGCGGGGTTCAACCGCTTCGTGCTCCGCCACCTCATCGGACGGCCGGTCATCGCGATGATCATGATCACGATCGGGTTCGGAGCGTTCCTGCGGGCGGTCGCGGCGTTCCTGTTCAGCGGCGTGCCGCGCGACATCGACCTTCCCCTCCCGCGCGGCACGCTGGACGTGGGCGGCGTGCTCGTCTCTCCCCACGAGCTCGCCGCGGCCGCGATCGCCCTCGCGCTCATCGGCGCGGTGAGCTGGTTCTTCGCGCGTACCCGCTCCGGCGTCGCGCTTCGATGCGTGGCGGACGACAACCAGGCGGCGCTTGCCATGGGCATCGACGTGCGCGCCGCATTCACCCTCGTGTGGGGGCTCGCCGGCCTGGTCGCGGTCGCCGCCGGGGTGCTCTGGACGTACATTACGGGCGGCGGCTTCAACATGGTCCTGGTCGGTCTCAAGGTCTTCCCCATCGTGATCATCGGCGGGCTGGACAGCATCGCGGGCGTCATCGTCGGCGCGATGCTCATCGGTTGGATCGAAGCCGTCGCGGCGGGATACCTGGACCCGATCATCGGCGGGGGGGTCAGTCACGTGACCTCGTACCTCCTCCTCATCGCGATGCTGCTGGTCCGTCCGTGGGGGCTGTTCGGGCGCGAGGCCATCGACCGGCCCTGACCGCGAGTCGCCTCGCGGCTGCGGGAAGAAGAGCGCGACGGCGCGCGGTCGGGAAGCGGACGAGAAGCCGCCGCGGTAGCGGATTTCAAGAAGCAGGGGAGAGGGAGATGGAAGGAACGACAGGTCCGGGTTCGGCCCGAACGGTAGCGCGTGGAGCGCCTGGTGGGTGGCGGCCGGCGGCGCGGCGCCGGTCCGCCGTCCTGCTCGCGGGGGCGCTCGTCGTGATCGCGGCCGGCTGCGCCAGCTCCCCGCCGGCGAGCCAGCACGACATCTGCGAGGTGTTCGAGCAGGAGCCGGACTGGTACGACGATGCGCGCAAGTCCGCCAAGCGATGGGGCACGCCGGTGCACGTCCTCATGGCCTTCGTGCGGCACGAGTCGAGCTATCGGGCCCGCGCGAAGCCGCCGCGCAAGAAGTTCCTGTTCATTCCTCTGTGGCGGGCGTCTTCGGCCAAGGGATATGCGCAGGCGAAGAACCCGGTATGGGACGAGTACGAGGACGAGCGCGGACGGTTCTTCCGGAGCCGCTCGGACATGGAGGACGCCCTCGACTTCATCGGCTGGTACAACCACAAGACCTGGAAGGAGCTCGGCATCTCGCGGAGCGACGCGCGCAATCTCTACCTTGCCTATCACGAGGGGCGGGGCGGATACCGGCGCGGCACCTGGAAGAACAAGCAGGGTGTCCGCAACACCGCCGAGAAGGTGACGCAGACCGCCTCGCGCTACGAGTCGCAGCTTGGCCGCTGCGAGTCGCGTTTCCGCTGCGACGCCTGGTACCAGGTATGGCCGCTTTGCCGTTGATCGCGCCCGGGGCGCGGCACCCGCTCGGGAGCAACGCGAAGGCGGAGGCGTATCCGGGGGGAGGCCGGGCCTCCGGCGCCGGGACAGGGGCCGGACGGGCTGCTCAGGGATTCGTTCCGGCCATCTCCCGGAGGTGGTGATCGGCGCTGCCGAACTGGCTGTCGATGAGGATGAGGCGTTTGAAGTAGTGGCTGACGGGCATTTCGTCGGTCATGCCCATGCCGCCGTGGAGCTGGATCGCGTTCTCCCCGACGAAGCGTCCCGCCCGACCGATCTGCACCTTGGCGGCGGCGATCGCCCGTCGCAGCTCCTCCTCTTCGGTCCGCGGGTCCGCAAGACGCACGGCGGCCATGTAGGCCATCGAGCGGGAGAGCTCGCAGGCCATGTACATGTCGACGAGACGGTGCTGGAGCGCCTGGAAGCGCGAGAGCGCGGTGCCGAACTGCTCGCGGTGCTTCAGGTACTCGATGGTGTCGCGGTGCATGCGGGTCATGATCCCGGCCGCTTCCGCGCAAGCCCCGACGATGCCGGCGTTCACCGCGCCCTCCACGACCGCGATGCCCTCGCCCGGCCGGCCGAGCACGTCGCCGGGACCGGCCCGCACCCCGTCGAGGGCGACCTCGCCCGCGCGGCCGCCGTCCATGGTGGGGTATCCGCGCACGTCGATGCCCGGGGCGTTCGCGTCGACCGCGAACACGGTGAGCCCGGCGCGGTCCCGTGATTCACCCGCGGTCCGGGCGCTCACCGCGATGACGTCCGCCGCGGGGGCGTTGAACACGACGCTCTTGGTCCCGGTCAGCCGGTAGCCCTCGCCGCCGTCCGGTTCGGCGCGGGTCTCGACGTCGGCGAGATCGAAGCGCGACTGGCGCTCCGCGAAGGCGAACGCGAGCTGCAGCTCGCCCGCCGCGAGCCGCGCGAGCCGGCCGTGCCGCGCCGCGCCGCCGCGTTTCAGGAGTTCCCCGCCCATCACCACCGTCGCGAGGGACGGCTCCGCCGCGGGGGCCGCGGCGGGGCCCCCCCACCCCCCCGCGCGGGGGGGGGCGCCCGGGGGGGGGGGCCCGGCCCGAGCCCCTCCATCACCACCGCCGTCTCGACCGGGCCGCCGCCGACTCCGCCCGCGTCTTCCGGGATACCGAGCCCGAGCCATCCGAGCTCCGCGAACTTGCGCCAGAGCTCGTGCCCGAACCCGGCCTCGCTCGCCGCACGTTCGCGCCGGACCTCGAACGGATACTCCGCTTCGACCAGCTTCTCGACGCTCTCGCGCAGGAGCTGCTGCTCGTCGGTGAACGAGAAGTTCATCGGGTCAGAGTCCCAGCACCATCTTCGCGATGATGTTGCGCTGGATCTCGTTGCTGCCCCCGTAGATCGAGGACTTGCGCCAGTTGAAGTAGCGGGCGGCGAGCCCGGCCGCGTGCTCGGGTCCGATCGGCGCCTCGTTGGCGCCCGGCTCGAGCGCGGGGTGCTCGGGGTGCGCGTAGTACCCGACGGTCTGCATGAGCACGTCGGTCAGCGCCTGCTGGATCTCGGTGCCCTTGATCTTGAGGATCGAGGCTTCCGGTCCGGGGGCTTCCCCCGCGTTCATCGCCGAGACGATTCGCAGGATCGTGTACTCGAGCGCCATCAGCTCGACCTCGATCTCCGCGAGGCGCTCCCGGAATCGGGGGTCCTCCGCGAGCGGCCGGCCGTGGCTGATCTCGTTCCCCGCTATCTCGCGAATGCGCCGGATCTGGGCCTTCGAGCGGGATACCCCCGCGATCCCCGTGCGTTCGTGCCCGAGCAGGAACTTGGCGTAGGTCCAGCCCTTGCCTTCCTCCCCGATCAGGTTTTCCACCGGGACGCGGACGTCCTCGAAGAACGTGTCGTTGACCTCCTGCCCGCCGTCCATCGTCCGGATCGGCCGCACGGTGATCCCGGGGGAGTGCATGTCGATGAGGAGGAAGGAGATCCCTTCCTGGCGCTTCGCTTCCCGGCTCGTTCGGACCAGACAGAAAATCCAGTCGGCGTGCTGCGCGGCGGTGGTCCAGGTCTTCTGCCCGTTGACGACGTAGTGATCGCCGTCGCGCACCGCGCGGGTCTTGAGGGCCGCGAGGTCCGAGCCGGCGCCGGGCTCCGAGTAGCCCTGGCACCACCAGTCGTCGCCGGAGAGGATCCCCGGCAGGAAGCGGCGCTTCTGGGCCTGCGTGCCGAACGCGATGATGACGGGCCCCACCATGTTGACCCCGAACGGCATCGGCGGTGGCGCGAACGCGGCCTCCATCTCCTCCTCGAAGAGGTAGCGCTGGAGCGGACTCCAGCCGGTCCCGCCGTACTCGACCGGCCAGTTCGGGGCCAGCCAGCCCCGTTCGCTCAGGATCTTCTCCCATCGGACCTGGTCTTCCTTGCCCATGCGTGCGCCGGTCCAGGTGCGCTCGCGCACGTCGTCGGGCAGGCGGTCGCGGATGAAGGTCCGCACTTCTTCCTGAAACGCGCTCTCCTCGGGAGTCAGGACGAGATCCATGGCTCGAATCCCCGTTGCTCGGATCGAAGAAGGCGGCCGCGGAGTCCGCTCCGCCGCGTCGATTCATGCTACCACGCGCCCGCGCCGGACTCCGTCCCCGGGCTCCGGCGAAGCGCCGGCGCGGGCGCCCGATCGCGGCGCCCCGGCGCCCGTTCCCGGGCCGGCTTGCGGCAGCGGGCGGGCGGATGCGCCCGGCGGCGGCGAGCGCCGGAAAATGCCGCGTTCTCGCCGGGGCGAAGTCCCACGACGATCGGGCGGCTCGCAGTACGGGAGAGCCCCCTCCATGGGCCATGCTTTCGCCCCGCTTGGCGACTTGGGGCGCGAACAGGGGCGTGGTATCGTCGCCGGGTGCCGGGGTCGGCCCCCGTTTCGTCAAGCCATGTCGAGGAACCTTCCGATGAGCCGGAATTTTCCGTCTCCTCCCGCGGTTGAGTATCCGAGCTCGGACGGGAAGCCGATGGCCGAGAACGACGCGCAGCTCGAGGCGATCATGTACGCGATCGGGGCGCTGCGGAACCGGTTCGCGCACCGTCCGGACGTGTACGTGTCGGGAGACCTGCTGATCTACTACGAAGAGGGCAATCCGCGGGCATCGGTGGCGCCCGACGCGTTCGTGGTGTTCGGGGTGGAAGACCGCCGGCGTCCGTCGTACAAGCTCTGGGAGGAGGGACGGGTGCCCGCCTTCGCGCTGGAGGTGGCCTCGCCGAACACCTGGCGCGAGGACGAAGGTCCGAAGGCGGCGCTCTACGAGCGGCTCGGGGTGCGCGAGTACTGGCAGTACGATCCGACGGGGGAGCATCTCGGAACGCGCCTGAAGGGAAGCCGGCTGGTGGATGGCGCGTACGAGCCGCAGTCCGCGGTCGCGTCGCTGGACGGGACCCGGTTCCTTCGAAGCGAGACGCTGGGTCTCGAGCTGCGGGCACGCGGAGAGGAGATGTACTTCGTCGACCCGGAGACGGGTCATCGCCTTCTCAGCCATGCCGAGGAGCACGCCGCTCGCATGGCCGCGGAGGAGCAAGTCGCCTCCGCCGAGGCGCGGATCGCGGAGCTGGAGGCGCTGCTTCGCGGGCGCTCCGGCGCGAACCCTCCGCGGGGAAGCGAGCGTTCGTAGTCCGCCCCGCCCCGCCTCGCGATCCTCCGTTCGAATCCCCGCCGTTCCGCCGCGCCCATGATCGCCCCCCGCCCGCGCCCGGACTGGGCGATCTTTCTCGATTTCGACGGGACGATCGTCGACTTCGCGCCCCGGCCCGACGAGGTCCGACCCGCGCCGGGGCTGGTCTGCGTGCTCGCAAGTGCGGCGCAGGCGCTCGGCCGGGCCCTCGCCGTGGTCACCGGACGGCCCATCGCCGAGATCGACCATTGGCTCGATTCGAGCGTCACCGCCGTCGCCGGACTCCACGGCGCGGAGCGCCGGAGCGCCGCCGGGCGGATCGTCCCGTCCCCGAGGGCAGCGCCCCCCGCCGGGGAGGCGGCGCGCGCGCGGGCGCGCCTCGCGGCGGTCGCGGGCGCGAACGATGGCGTGTTCTTCGAGGACAAGCGCTCCGCCTTCGCGCTCCACTACCGGGGGTTTCCCGCCGGCCGGAGTGCATGCGAGGACGCCGTGAACGAGCTCGAGAGCCCCGCGTTCGAGGTCCTGCTCGGATCCTCGGTGGCCGAGCTCCGCCCCCGGGGCATCCACAAGGGCGGCGCAATCGCCGCGTTCATGGCGGAGCCCCCCTTCGCCGGCCGCACCCCGGTCTTCGTGGGCGACGACGTGACCGACGAGGACGGGTTTCGGACCGTGAACGCGATGGGCGGGGTGAGCGTGCTCGCCGGCCGCGAGCGCCCGACCCGCGCCCGCTACCGCCTGGCCGACGTCGGCAGCGTCGTCGAGTGGCTCGGCACCGTTCCGGGAGCCGTCGCGGCATGATTCGCGAGCCCGAAGCCGATCTCGACCTCGGGGCGATTGGAAACTGCTCGTTCGCCGCCCTCATCGACCGGCGCGGCGGGGGCGCCTGGGCGTGCATGCCGCGCTTCGACGGCGACCCGTTGTTCGCCGGACTGCTGGAGGGCGGGTGTCCCGACGGCGAGCGCAGCCGCTTCGACGTGGAGATGGAGGGATTCGATCGCAGCCGGCAGGAATACCTGGAGAACACCCCGGTGCTCGTCACCACGCTCCGCGACCGCGAGGGGCGGGCGCTCGAGATCACCGACTTCGCTCCGCGCTTCAGCCAGTTCGGCCGCCGCTACCGCCCGATGGCCCTCGTCCGGATCCTGAGGCCCGTCGAAGGGCAGCCGCGCATCCGTATCCGCATCCGCCCCCGCTTCGGCGGCTCGCGCCGGCCCGCGGAGGTCACCCACGGCTCCAACCACATCCGCTACGTCGGCCCGGACCTCACGGTGCGGCTCACCACCGACGCGCCGCTCGCCTACGTCCTCGACGAGTCCTGGTTCTATCTCGAGGAGCCGATCACCCTGTTCCTGGGACCGGACGAGAGCCTGACCCGCCCGGTGTCGGAGACGGGGCAGGACTTCTTGAGCTCGACCACCTCCTACTGGCGCGAATGGGTCCGGCACCTGCACGTTCCGCTGGAGTGGCAGGAGCCGGTGATCCGGGCCGCGATCACCCTCAAGCTCTGCTGGTTCGAGGAGACCGGCGCGATCATCGCGGCGATGACCACGTCGGTTCCCGAGGCGCCCCACTCGGGCCGCAACTGGGACTATCGCTTCTGCTGGGTGCGCGACGCCTACTACGTCATTCGCGCGCTGAACGAGCTCGGCGCCGTCGACATCCTGGAGAGCTACCTTCGCTACGTGCGCAACCTGGTCGGCGCGGCGGACGGCGGCCACATCCAGCCGGTCTCCGGAATCGATCTCCGCCGGTCGCTGCCCGAACGGATCGCGGACGCGCTGCCGGGGTACCGGGGCATGGGGCCGGTCCGCCTCGGCAACGACGCGTATCGCCACGTCCAGCACGACGTGTACGGCCAGGTGGTGCTGTCCAACGCCCAGGCGTTCTTCGACCGACGCCTGTTGCGGCCGATGGACGAACGCGACTTCGCCCGGCTCGAGCAGGTCGGCGAACGCGCCTTCCGGGTCCATCGGGAGCCGGATGCGGGGTTGTGGGAGCTGCGCACCAAGGCGAAGGTCCACACCTACTCGAGCCTGATGTGCTGGGCCGCCTGCGACCGGCTGGCGAACATCGCGGAGCACCTCGGCCGGCCGGAGCGCGCCGCGTTCTGGCGCGAACGCGCGGGAGCGATTCGTTCCTTCATCGAAGAGGAGGCGTGGAATCCGCGGATGGCGAGCTACACGGGGGCGCTCGGCGAGGAGGACGTGGACGCCTCGCTGCTGATGCTCGCGGACCTCGGCTTCCACGAGGCCGGGCATCCGCGCTTCGAAGGCACCGTGCGGGCCATCGAGGCGAGCCTCCTGCGCGGACGGCACATGTTCCGGTACGCGGTGGAGGACGACTTCGGCCGCCCCGCGAACGCGTTCAACATCTGTACCTTCTGGTACATCGACGCGCTTGCCGCGATGGGAAGGCGCGCCCTCGCCCGCGAGCTTTTCGAGGAGATGCTCGCGCGGCGCAACCACGTCGGCCTGCTCTCCGAGGACATCGATCCGGCGACCGGGGAGCTCTGGGGCAACTTCCCGCAGACCTATTCCCTCGTCGGAATCATCAACAGCGCGGTGCGCCTCAGTCGCCCCTGGACCTTCGCCCGATGAGTCGGCTCGTCGTCGTGTCGAACCGGGTGAGCGTGCCGGACCGAAAGGACCGCGGCGCGCAGGGCGGGCTCGCGGTCGCCATGCACGCGGCCCTGAAGCGCAACTCCGGGGTGTGGTTCGGGTGGAGCGGGGAGGTGAGCGAGCATCCGGGAGCCGCCGCCTTCCGGGACGTGGAAGGGTTCACGATCGCCACCATCGATCTCACCCCGGACGACTACGACGAGTACTACAACGGCTACGCCAACCGCTCGCTCTGGCCGCTCTTCCACAATCGGATGGGGCACACGGCGTACGACCGGCTCTACGACCGGGGCTACTTCCGGGTGAACGCGCGCTTCGCGCACGCGATGGCGCCGCACATCCGCCGCGACGACCTCATCTGGGTCCACGACTATCACCTGATCGCCTGCGCGGAGGAGCTCCGCCGCATGGGCTCCTCGCACCGGATCGGCTTCTTCCTGCACATTCCGTTCCCTCCCGCGGACCTGCTGCTGACCCTGTCCAGCCACGAGACGCTGGTGCGCGGGCTCTTCGCCTACGACCTCCTGGGCTTCCAGACCGAGGCGGACCTCAGGTCGTTCCGGGACTACGTGGTGAACGAGGCGGGCGGCGTCCTGCACGAGGACGGTCGCCTGGAGGCGTTCGGGCGCACCATCCGGGCCGGGGCGTTCCCCATCGGCCTCGATCTCGACGAGTTCCGGGCGCTCGCGTCCTCGCGGGAGGCGGGGCGCCAGGAGAGCCGGATGCGCCGCAGCCTCGCCGGCCGGAAGATGGCGATCGGGGTCGATCGTCTCGACTACACCAAGGGCCTCGAGAACCGGTTCCTCGCGTTCGAGCAGCTTCTCGCCCACTATCCCGAGCATCACGGCAACTTGCTGCTGCTCCAGATCGCGCCGCCGTCGCGGGGCGAGGTGCCGGAGTACGAAACGATGCGCGCGGACATCGAGCATGTCTGCGGGCGGATCAACGGCCGCTTCGCGGACGTCGACTGGGTCCCCATCCGTTACGTCAACCGCGGCTATCCGCGGCGCTCGCTCGGGGGGCTCTTCCGGGCGGCGCACGTGGGGCTGGTGACCCCGCTCAAGGACGGCATGAACCTGGTGGCCAAGGAATTCGCGGCTGCCCAGACCGAGGAGGATCCGGGAGTGCTGGTCCTCTCGCGATTCGCCGGGGCGGCGCGCGAGCTCGACGGCGCCGTCGTCGTGAACCCCTACGATCCCGCGGTGCTCATGGACGCGATGCAGCGCGCCCTCAACATGTCGCTCGAGGAGCGCCGCGAGCGCTTCGCCTCCATGGACGCGGCGCTGCGTCGCAACACCGTCGCGGACTGGCGGGACCGGTTCGTGGCGGCGTTACGCGACACCCCGCGCACCCGCCTGAGCGAAGGCTGATCGGCTGATGGGGCATTGCCCTCGATACCCCCGCGCCGGGGTTGAAAGGAGCGGTCGCTGCGCCTGAGGTGAATCCATGGCGATCATTCTTTCCAGGACATACGAGGCGTTCAGGGCCGCCGGCGCGCCGGACGACAAGGCACGCGATGCCGCAGAGGAGATCGCTGCCTACGACAATCGGCTCGCCAACATCGAGGCGGATGTGCGGCTTCTGAAATGGATGATGGGCCTCGTGCTCGCCGGCGTGCTCAGCCTGGTCGTCAAGACTTTCTTCACCTGATTGCGACGGTGCACGCGTTTTCCCCGCGCGAGCTGCAACCCGTGAGAGTTGCCCGCTCCGGTTGCGCGTGCTCGGGTCGATGACTGCACCCGCGTCGTTGCCGGAGCCGGGGGACCTCGATCCGGAGGCGATCCTTCGCTGCTTCGCGCGCGCGGAGCTCCCCGCCCCGGCCCGCAAGGGGAGGGGAGAGCCGGCCGGCGGGCTCGCGGCCCTTGCGGATCGCTACGATGCGTTCATCCTCGACGGCTACGGGGTCGTCAACGTCGGGGCGGAGCCGGTACCCGGGATCGTGGCCGCGGTGCGGGCGCTCCGCGCGGCCGGCAAGGCGGTGATGGTCTTCACCAACGGAGCGGGCCGTCCGGCGCGCTGGACCGCCCGGCGCTACGCGGGGTGGGGGGTAGAGATCCCGGAGCATCTCGTCGTCTCGAGCCGGGACGCGCTCGAGCGGGAGCTTGCCGCGCGTCCGCGACCGGGGCTCTGGGGGGTGATGGCGAAGCCCGATTCCGAGCTCGAGACCCTGCCGGTCGAGACGGTGCGGCTCGGCGACGACGACGCGCCCTACCGGGAAGCGGCGGGATTCGTTCTGCTGCGATCGGGGGAGTGGACCGTCGAGCGTCACCGCAGGCTCGCCGCCGCCTTGCGAAATGCGCCGCGTCCGGTGCTCGTCGCCAATCCCGACGTGAGCGCCCCCTACCCCGACGGCTCGTTCTCCGCCGAGCCCGGCTACTGGGCGATTCGGCTGGAGGCGGAGACGCAGGTGCGCTGCGAGCGGTTCGGAAAGCCGTTCGCGAACGCCTTCGACCTCGCCCTCGAACGGCTCGGCGCGGCGGGGCGCCGGCCCGAACGCATCGCGATGGTCGGCGACGGGCTCTGCACGGACATCCTCGGCGGGCTCGCGGCGGGGCTCGGCGCCGTGCTCGTCACCGATCACGGACTCGTTCGGGACCTCGACTGGCGCGCGTGGGCGGACCGGACCGGGATCTGCCCGGACTACGTCATCCCGAGCCCGTGAGCACCGCCCGTGCCGGCCGGCGGATGAACGCCCCGGTCCCGCTTCCGTCTCCGTCGAGCCGCTCGGCTCACGAGGGGCGTTCGTCGTCGGCGAGCGCGCGCGGGGTGAGGCCGCCCATCGAGGCGGCGAGCGCATCCGCCGCGCCGCCGCCACCGTCGCCGGCGCGGCCGCCGCGCGGTGCGGGCACGGGGGTGTCGAACGCGTAGTCGGGCTCGGTCTGCTGGCGCCGCCACGTCGCGCGCATCTCCCGCCAGGCGCCGACCAGGGTCCGCGGCGCCGGCATGTCCCGGGCGACCGCGCGATGCAGCCGCTTCAGGTTGTAGCAGGGCACGGCCGCGTACATGTGGTGCTCGAGGTGCCAGTTCATGTGCCAGTACAGGAACTCCGACAGCGGGTCGAGGGTGATGGTGCGCACGCACTTGCGGAAGTCCGCGACCCCGCTCCGCAACCCGCAGTGCATGGGCACGCCGACGAAGTAGCGCAGCCAGTTGGCGAGGAATACCGAGCCCGACACGAGGACGGCGACGATCGGCTCGCCCGCCGCGACCGCCACGCCGATGACGGCGGCGTGAAAGGCGAGGACCAGGCGCGCCCAGCTCACTGCCTTGCGGCCGTCGGCGCGATGCCCCTCGTAGAGCTCCGGCCCCCACGAGTTGAACGGGTTGTCGAGGCGGTTGCAGGCGAGTCGAACGAAGTTCCGGAGGGTCGGCACGATCCCTCGGGACTGGTAGCCGCCGGTGACGTTGACGGTGAAGAGCTGCAGCAGGTAGAGCGGGCGGAGCGACGGCGTCTCCGGCATCACCTCCTCGCGGTCGCCCTCGATGAACAGGGTGTAGCGGTGGTGGTAGCTGTGGCTGAACCGGTACACGTGGAAGTTGAGCCACCCGAGGAGGGAGAAGACGCGAAGGAACAGCTCGTTCAGCCGCTTCGTCCGGAAGACCGTGGTGTGGCACAGCTCGTGATGCGGGGCGGTGAAGAAGGCGGCCACGGTCCCGTGCGCGAAGAGGGCGACGAGGAAGCCCCACCAGATCTGATGGGTGAAGAGGTGGAAGGCGAGAAGTCCGGTCGCCGCCCAGAGGCCGAGGTGCCCCACCGCCTGGACGAGGCCGCGCGCATCGCTCGCCTCGTTCAGCTCCTGCAGCGTCCGGCGCTCGATGCGGCAGCGATACCACGGAACGCGCAAGTTCCTGCGCACGTCGGCGAGCGCCGGAAGCCGGCCGTGGTCCAGGTCGTCCGCGATGGGGTTCATGGCTCCTCCGCTGGTTCCGGGTCCGCTCTCGCGCGGCTCCCCCGCCGGGCCGGGCAATCCGGTCAGTTCCCGTCCCGATACCTTTCCCGATTCCTTCCATAAACGCGCCGCGCGGCTTCCGGCGAGACGAAGCCGTCACGAAGGTCCTCGGCAATGAGCGCCGGGTCACGCTCCCGCGGCGCCCCGTGACCGCCGCCGCCGGCCGTGAGGACGGTGACGCGGTCACCCGCCTTGACCGGGATCCGCCGGGTGCTCATGCGAAGCTCCTTTCCGGTGCCCGGGAACGCGATGACGGTGTTGGCGTCCGGCTCCCTGCCGCCGGCGAGCGCCCAGGGGCGGCTCTTGGTCTTCTTCATCACGGTCATGAACTCGCCGTCGGAGAGAAAGCGTATGTCGCGCCGCAGCCCGAGCCCGCCGCGATGCTTGCCGGGCCCCCCGGAGTCGCGCCGCAGCTCGAAGCGTTCGAAGAACATCGTCGTGTTGGTCTCGAGCACCTCGAGCGGGGTGTTGCGCACGATGCTCTCCGAAAGATGGATGAGCGCGTTCGCGCCGTCGTGGTGCGGCGATGCGCCCCACCCGACCGGGTCGTTGTTGCTGAGCGCGAAGAACTTCCCGGTATCGGGGTGCACCCCGAGCATCATGAACCCCGGCACGTCGCCGCCGGAGGAAGCGGCGAACCGTTCCGGCATGGCCTTGGCGAGCGCCTTGAAGAGCAGCTCGAGACCGACGATGCCGGTCCACAGGGTGAAGGTCGGCGCCGGGTAGACGGCGTGGAACAGGTTGCCGGGCTCCGCGACGACCTCGAGCGCCCGCGAGTGACCGGCGTTGGACGGCGTGTCCGGGGTGGTGAGCGCCTTGAAGACGACCTTGCACATCGCGAGCGTCGTCCCGAACGGCATGTTGACCGGGCCCTTCTGCGTCCCCGCCGAGCCGGTGAAGTCGACCGTGAACGCATCATCGGTGATCGTCACGGTCGCCTTCATCGGGATCGGATCGTCCGAAATGCCGTCATCGTCGATGAAGTCTTCCGCCGTCCACGAACCGCGCGGCAGACCGGCGAGCGCCCGCGCAGTCGTCTCCTCGCCGTGATCGAGGAACGCGGCGATCGCGGAGTCCACCGTCTCGCGGCCGAACTTGGCGACGGTCTCCTTGAGCCGGCGCTCGCCGGTGCGAAGCGATGCGACCATGGCGTTGAAATCGCCGATCACGATGTCGGGCATGCGCGAGTTGAAACGGATGAGCTCGATGATCTCCCGGTCGGCCTCCCCCCGCTTGAAGACCTTGGTCCCCGGGAACACGATTCCTTCCTGGTGCATGTCCGTCGAATCGAGCACGTACCCCGGGTCCTTCGCCCCCAGATCGGCCCAGTGGGCGCGCACGCAGAGATATCCGAACGGACCGTCGAGGCCGGGCACGAACACCGGCGCGATGAGGCTCGCATCGTAGGTGTGCGCGGCATTCCAGTAGGGGTAGTTGGAGATGACCACGTCGCCGTCCTCGAACGCCTCGACTCCCAGGTACTCGACCACCTTCGCGACGCTGTAGTCGTTCGCGCCGAGGAACATGGTGAGTCCCGGCGCCTCGGCGATGAGGTCGAGATTGCGGTCGTACATCGAGATCCCGAAATCGAGCACCTCGTAGATGACCGGGTTGAACGCGGTCCGGACCAGGGTCGCCTTCATCTCCCGCGCGGCGGACAGGAGGTAGCTGCGGACGACCTCGGCGGTTGCGCCGTCGATTCGAGCCCTCATCGTTCCCCCTGTTCCGCCATCGCGATCACGAGGTGGCCGTAGCGGTCCACCCGCAGGCGCTGGCCGGTGTGCATCACCGTGACCGACGTTCCCTCGTCGATGAGGGCGGGTCCCGCGATCGTATCTCCCGGCGCGAGGTCCTGGCGCCGCCAGGTCGAGAATCGGCTCATCCGGCGGGTCGTGAAACACCAGGCGCGCCGGCTTCCCGGCGCCGGCGCACAAGGGCCCGCTCCGCGTGGCGGAAGCTCCCTCAGCATCGGCTCTTCGGCTTCGCCGACGGCGCGAATGCGAATGTTGAGCACCTGGACCCTCGCGTCCATGCGGTGCCCGTACCGTGCTTCGTGCCCGTCGCCGAAGGCCCGGACGATAGCCGCAATGTCGAGGGTTCGACCGACATCGACCGGGATCGCATGCTCCTGCCCGAGGTAGCGGAGCTCGAGCTGGCGGAGGAGCACTGCCCGGCCATCGGACACCCCCTGGCGGCGAAGCGACGCGGCCGCGTCCCGCTCGAGCTCTTCGAAGATGGAAGCGAGCTCGGCCGGCGGCAGCTCGTCGAGGAGCGAGATGTGCGTTCGCGAACAGTCGTCGACCACCTCCGCGCTCAGCATCCCCCACGCCGAGAACCCGGACGGGGCGTTGGGAACGATCATTTCCTCGAGGTCCATCTCGTGTCCGCACATCGCGGCGAACATCGGACCGGCGCCGCCGAAGGCGAGCAGCGCGGACTCGCGCGGATCGCGACCGCGCTCGACGGTGATCCGGCGCACCGCTCCGACCGTCCTCGCCATCAGGACGTCGAGCACGCCGGCCGCCGCCGCCTCGAGCGTCACCGACATCGGCTCCGCCAGCGTGTTCCGGATGCCCTCGCAAGCCGCTTCGCGGTCGAGCGGCATCGACCCGCCGAGGAAACCGCCGGGATCGATGTAGCCGAGCGCGAGGCAGGCGTCGGTAACGGTCGGGAGGGTGCCGCCGCGCCGGTAGCAGATCGGCCCCGGCTCGGCGCCGGCGCTCTCGGGTCCCACATTGAGGAGACCGGCATCGAGCCAGGCGATCGAGCCGCCCCCCGCGCCGATGGTCCGGATGTCGTAGACGGGGACCAGCAGAGGATGATTCTCGAGCGTCGCCTCGAACGCCGTCGTCGCGCGGCCGTCCTCGATCGTGCAGACGTCGAGCGAGGTGCCGCCGACGTCGAAGGTGATGAGCTCGCGGCGATCCAGGGCCCGGGCGAGGAACGCCCCGCCGGTGATGCCGCCGGCCGGTCCCGAGAGGACGGTGTTGGTTGGCGAGAGCCGGGCCGCTCCGGCGGTCATCGCCCCGCCACCGGAGCGCATGACGAGGAACCGTCCGTCGAACCCGCGTTCACGAAGGCTCGCCTCGAGATCGTCGACGTAGCGCTCGAAGATCGGGCGGATGTAGGCGTCGAGCACCGTGGTGGAGGTCCGCTCGTACTCGCGGTGCTCGCGCGCGATGTCGCTCGAGATCGAGACTTTCGTCTCCGGACAGGCTTCCCGGATGAGCGCCTGCGCGCGGCGCTCATGGCTCGGGTCGATGAAGGAGAAGAGGAAGCAGACGGCGATCGCCTCGACCTCGTGCTCGTCGACGAGTCGCCGGGCCGCGTCGACCACCCCGCTCTCGTCCAGCTCCTCCATCACCGCGCCCCGGTAGTCGAGCCGCCCCTCGACCCCGGCGATCCGGTGGCGCCGAACGATCGGCGCGGGACGAGCGTACGTGAAGTCGTACATGTGGGCGTCGGGCACGTTGGCGCGCCCGACGAGGAAGATGTCGCGAAAACCCTCGTTGGTGATGATGCCGACCCGGGCGCCGCGCCGTTCGAGCACGGCGTTGAGGCCGAGGGTCGTGCCGTGGGTGAACAGCCCCGTTCGCTCGAGCGGGGTGTCGAGCGCGGCGACCGCGTCGAGCACCCCGGCGGCCGGGTTCCGCGGCGTGGTCGCCGCCTTGCGGAACCGAACCTCGCCGGTCGCGGTGTCGAGCTCGATGGCGTCGACGAACGTCCCGCCGATGTCCACCGCAAGCCGCAGCGGCTTCTCGCTCAACGCCACCCCTCCGCCCTGAGTTCACACCGCTGCGTCCGCGGAACCACTCACGCATCGGGCGGTCGCCGGCCCGATTCCTCAAGCGTTCTGTCCGCGCCGAGTTATGGTAGAGCGTGCTGCTGGGAAAATCGCCAAGTTTGCGGAGAATGGCGCGGGCCAAGCGCTTCCGGTCAGGGTTGCGCTGCGCGCGGTCAGATGCGCATGTTCCCGAACGCGAGCGGTCCTTCGAGGAATACGTCCGCCGGTAAGCGGGCAGTCTGAGCCGTACGTGTCGCTTGGCGCTCAGGGTGGTGGGTCGTGGTTGTGGTGCCCGAGTGCGGATGGCAAGGGGTCGTGAGCGAAGAGAGACTTCCACCCTCGCTCGGATTTCCACCGCAGAAGTGCAAAGGGTGCGCGCCCGTCAGCCCGTCGTGCTCACCGAGGTCGACTGCGAGCGGCTCTTGGAGGATCACGTCTCGGGAAGCACCTTCGAGCGTCCGAGCCTCACCGCCCGACTCGACTGTCTCCGCATGGGCGCTGTGCTCGTGGTCTTCGACCTCGATCGTTGGTGCCCGAGCCGGCGAACTCGTCACCCTAATCGACGAGCTTGGCCGTCGCGGCGTGGCGCCGCGCGGGAAACGAATCAGGCGCGGGCCAGGATGTAGCGGCGGAAGGATGGGATGGGGCAGGTGACCAGGCCGCCGGGCATCTCCTGCAGGACGCCGTCATGGATCATCCGGGCGTGCAGGTCGCTGCCCGCCGCCGCCGTTTCCGTCGCCTCACGGCACCATTCGACGATGCGATGCATTGGCGCGCCCGGCTCGGAAATCCGCCCGACGATGTCGGCGACCGCCGGGAGGTCGGCGCTCACCCCCTCGAGGCGTGCGTCGTAGTACTGCCGTCGCCAGTTTTCACCGGCCGTCAGCGCAGTGTCGAGGTCGGCGTGCTCGAGATCGCCGCGGGCGTCGGCGAGCGCCCGCGCCGCGCCGCACAGGTAGTTGTGAAGGTGCTGTGGCCAGCCGTTGCACGCCTCGGCAATGCGCCGCCGCCACCGCCCCTTTGCTTCCTCCTCGCCAACGATTCGGTGGCGGGCGAGGAAGCGCTCGACCGCCTCGCCGCTCTCGGCGTCCTCCAGCAGCGGCAGGGAGTGCACGGCGTCACGCGCGAAGCGGGAGATGCCGCGCCGGGCCATAACCTGCTTCGAGTCGCCGAGGCCGCCGAGCACGGCCATGATCGGCAGTCCGTGCCGGCCGTCGTGGGTTTCAGCCAGCAGGCGCGTCCGGCCATCTCCGTTCGGATCGCCGGGCATGTTCTGCGTCTCGTCCACGAGCAGCACGACGGGACGGGTGAGGCGTGCGGGCTGGATCGCCTCGCGGATCGCCGCCCATGGGGTGCGCCCGGCTTGCACCGAGTCGACGAGCGACGGAACGGACGTCGTGCGGGAGACGCGCAACCCGGCAATACCCGGAACCCCGCCCCCGCCCTCGGTGGTCGTCGACGTCGCAACGTCGTGGGAAGAGTCGGGGAACAAGGCGGACAGGACCGCTTCGGTAAATGCGACCGGCGAGGTCAGCTCACCGGGTTCGCAGTCGACCGGTATCGGCACGCTCGCATCGCCGTCCGCTGCCCGTGCGCGCCAGCGCCGGGCCAGCTCGTGGAGCAGCGCGGTCTTGCCTGCCCCCGGGGCGCCGAAGACCAGCCGGGTACGGCCCCGAACCGCGTCGCCGCCCGCCGCGGCCCGGGCCGCGGCGCGCTCGATGTCCGCGATGATGTCCTGTCGTCCGACGAAGGCCGCCGGCGGCAGCCGGTCGTCCTCAAGGGCGAACGCCTGCAACCCGGCGATGTCCGGGCCGCGCGGCGTGCGGTCGTCGGTCGAGCTCGTCATGACGCAATTGTGCGGCGCTCCACGGGTCTGGGCAACGGCCGGTCTCGTATCGTGAGACTCGGTCCTGGTGGGAAGGCGTGCATCCGACTCGTTCCCCTGCATTGAAACCCTGACCGGTGCGAGCGGTGCAGACGAGATGGGAGCGGTCGTTTCATCGAATGATTCAATCATTCAACGCTTCTGCGGAAATGTGCTCCGCCTTCCAGCAGGCGACCTGGTGGCCGGGGGTCAGGTCGCGCAGGGTCTGCGGCTCGCCACAAGCGGCTTCCGCGTGCGGGCAGCGCGGCTCGAGGGCGCAGCCCGCCGCCTCCCAGGCCTCGTCGAGGTCGCGTTTCAATCGCGTCGCCGCCGCGGTCCGGCGGCCGGACAGTGTCGGCACGGCGTCGACCAGCGCCCGGGTATAGGGATGGCGCGGACGCATGAGCACCTCGTCAGCCGGCCCCTGTTCCACGATTCGGCCGAGATAGAGCACCGCAACGCGGTCGCAAAGGCCCCGAACCGTCGCCAGGTCGTGCGAGACGAAGACGTACGAGCGCGTCCCGTGCGCCATCAGATCCCGCAAGAGATCGAGGATCTGCGCCTGCACGGTGACGTCGAGGGCCGAGGTCGGCTCGTCGAACACGATCACCCGCGGCTCGACGACGAGGGCGCGCGCGAGAGCCACCCGTTGTGCCTGGCCGCCCGAAAGACGGTGCGGACGAAGGCGCCGGAATTCGGACCCGAGCCCCATCTGGCCGAGTACGCGATCGATGCGCTCGTCGATGTCCGCGAGGGGCTCACGTGCATTTCGCAGCGGGTCGCGGACATTGCGTTCCACCGTCATGCGGGGGTTGAGCGAGTCGACCGGATCCTGAAAGACCATCTGGATGTCGCGGCGCAGGCGGCGAATGTCGCCGCGCCCGGCCTTGCGGTAGTCGACGCCGCCGACCACTGCCTTGCCGGCGGTCGGACGCACGAGGCCCATGATGACGCGGGCAAGGGTGCTCTTGCCGCAGCCGCTCTCACCGACCACGCCGAGGGTCTCCCGGGGGGCGAGCGTCATCGAAACGCCGCGGAGCGTACGGGGTCCACGCCGGCCGAACTGACTCGCGTACCGCACCTCGACATCCACGAGCTCGACGATCGGAGCGCCGTCACCCCCGGCGACGCCATGATGCGCCGCCGTTTCCGTGGCGACCGACGACCCAACTTCTCCGGCGTGGAAACAGCGCACGGCGCGACCGTCCGCCATCGCCGCGAAATCCGGCAGCTCGTTGCGGCAGCGTTCCTCCACCAGAACGCACCGGTCCGCAAACGGGCAGGCCGCCGGCGGCGCGCCGAGGCGCGGCATGGACCCCGCGAGCGGTATCGACAGGCGCCCGTCGATGTGGGGCACCGCGGCGACGAGCGAGCGGGTGTAGGGATGCAGGGGCGCGTCCACGACGGCGCGGGCGGGTCCGTCCTCGACCAGCGTCCCCGCGTAGAGAACGGCGATGCGGTCGCAGGCAGCGGCAATGGACGCGACGTCGTGCGAGATGATGATGACGGCGCAGCCCTCTCGCTCGGCAGCGTCGCGGAACAACCCAAGGATGTCCTTCGTCAGGGTCGGGTCGAGGCCCGTCGTCGGCTCGTCGGCAAGCAGGATGCGCGGCTTGCAGGCGAGCGCGAGGGCGATCATCACGCGCTGGCACATGCCGCCGGACAGCTCGTGCGGAAACGCGCGAAGGCGCCGCTCGGGCTCGCGGATGCCGACCTCGGCCAAACGCTCGCGCGCGGCCGGCCATGCCGCGTCGGGCGCCATGCCCCGCCAGCGGACGAGCCGGTCGACGAGCTGCCGCCCGACCCGGCGCGTCGGGCTGAGGGCGCTTCGCGGGTTCTGGAAGCACATGGCGGCGCCGCCCCCCCGGTGCAGCGTCAGGTCTTCCTCGGCGCTCTCCATGATGTTGCGGCCATCGACGTCGAGCGCCCCGCTCAAGGAAGCGCCGTCCGGGAGGAGCCCGGCGACCGCGCGCGCCAGCATGCTCTTGCCGCCGCCGCTCTCGCCGACGAGGCCGAGCACCTCGCCGGGCCCGACGGTGAGCGAGACGTCGTTGAGCGCGGCGACGGCGCCGTCCCGAAGCGGCAACGACACGTGAACTCCGCGCATCTTCAGCAGCGGGTCGTTCATCCCGACTTCGACCGATCCAGAAAGCCTTCGCCGATCAGGTTGAACCCGAACACGCTGACGAAGAGAGCGGCGCCGGGAAAGATGGACGTCCACCAGCGCCCGCCCACGACGTCGGCGGCGCCCGCGCTGATCATCGCGCCCCACTCCGCCTGCGGAATCGGCACCCCCAACCCGAGGAAGGAAAGACCTGCCAGGGTCAGCATTGCCCAGCCGCAGTTGAGCGGCGCGATGACGAGCACGGGGGTCAGGGCATTGGGAAAGAGGTGGCGGAACAGGATGGAGACGCGCGAGTTGCCCGCGCACTCGGCCGCCTCGACGAAGCCGCGCCCGCGCAACGCGCGGATCTCGCTTCGCATGATCCGCACGTAGGCGGGCGCGAAGATGAGCCCGATCGCGACCGTGAGGTTGAACAGCCCGCTTCCGAACATCGCGGAGACGGTGAGGGCGAGGATGAAGGCCGGGAACGCCTGGACGATGTCGGTGAGCCGCATCGCGACCTCGTCGATCCAGCCTCCGACATAGCCCACGAGGCCGCCGACGAGGCTGCCGGAAACGACCGCGAGCGCGACCGCGGCGATCGCGATCCCGACGTCGATGCGCGCCGCGTACAGCACCCTGCTCCACAGATCCATGCCGTTGCCGTCGGTGCCCAGCGGATGGGCCGCGGACGGGGGTGCGAGGAACGCGGAAAAGTCGATCTCTTCGGGTCCCCACGGCGAGAGGAGCGGCGCGAGCACCGCGCCGAGGATCACGATCGCAAGGAGGAGGGAACCGCTCATGATCAGGTGACCGCCGATCGCCGCCCGCGGTCGGCGGCGATGCCAGAGCGTCCGCCCGGGGGGCATGCGCAGGCGTCCGGCGAGCGCCACCCCTACACCCTGATCCGCGGATCGAGCGCGGCCTGGACGATGTCGGCGACGAGGAAGGCGACGACGTAGAACGAGGCGGTGACGAGCACGTACGCCTGGATGACCGGGTAGTCGCGCAGCAGCAGGCCGCGCAGGGCCCACTGGCCGAACCCCTGCCAGGAGAAGACGGTCTCCACGAGAACGCTGCCGCCGATGAGGTTGCCGAGCACCAGCGCGGCGAGCACGGGAACCCGCACCATCGTCTCGCGAAGGACGTACCCGAAAAGGAGCGTCTTCGCGCCCAGCCCGTGCGCAAGGGCGCAGCGGTAGCTGTCGGAGCGCATGACCTCGAGAGCCGAGGCGCGGACGCTTCGCATCATCGGCGCGACGACGATGACCGCGAGAGTGAGGACCGGCAGGACCAGGTGATGCAGCGCCGAGACAAGCGCCCTCGGGTTGCCGGTGAAGATGGAATCGACGATGAGCGAACCGGTGATGATCTCGTAGTCGATCCCGGTCGCGATGCGTCCCGTCGGTCCGGGCGCGATGTCGAGGATTGCGAAGAACACGAGGATGAGGACGAGACCGAGCCAGAACTCGGGGAGCGAGTTGGCGACGAGGGCGGTGACCCGCGATACGTGGTCCCCGAGGCGGCCCGCATGCAGCGCGGCAAAGAGACCGAGCACGATCGACGCGCCGAGGGAGAGCAGGAATCCGAGCGCGACGAGCTCGAGGGTGCGCGGCAGCCGTTCGCCGATTTGCTCGACGACGGGGCGGCCGGTTCGGATCGAATCGCCGAAGTCGCCCCGGATCACGCCGGCCATGTAGGCGCCGTACTGCTCGGGGAGCGGCCGGTCGAGGCCGTAGCGCGCGCGGGTGCGCTCGATGTCCTCGGGAGTCGCCGTCTCGGGAACGATGGCGAGGACCGGATCGCCCGGCAGCACCCGGATGAGCAGGAAACAGAAGATGCTGACGCCCACCAGGACGGGCGCCAGCATCAGGAGCCTGCGCGCTATGTAGAGACCAAGCCGCAACTGGCCGGGGCCGTGGCGACCTAGCCGTGCCCGGCCGGTGCCGCCGATTCAGGCGTCGAGGTATCGCAGCCGGAAGAGGCCGTCCACGGGCTGGACCCAGCCGGACACGCCGGCGGAGACCGGCAGGTCGAAATGTGGCTGGGCGAGGACGAGCCACGGCACGTCGGCCGCGAGGATCCCCTGGACCTCGGCGAAGAGCGTGTTGCGGGCCGCCTTGTCCGAGGTCCGGTTCAGGGTCTGGAAGATCTCGACGATCCGCGGGTTGTCGTAGCCGGCGTAGTTCAGGAATCCGGTCGGCGTCAGGCAGACCGCGAGCAGGTACTCGATGTCGTTGACCCACATCTGCCCGTTCGCGATCTGAAGGGGCAGGGTCTTCTCGCTTCGACGCTGGAACAGCGTGCCCGGATCGAGCGGCGTCACCTTGAGCTCGATTCCGGCCTGAGCGGCGGCGCTCGAGACGAGGACGGCGGCCCGCTCCTGGGCGACGTCGCCCGCGAGCACCGCGATTTCGGACTCGAACCCGTCCGCCGTGCCCGCCTCGGCGAGCAGGGCCTTGGCCTTGTCGATGTCGAAGCCGAAGGGATAGCCGGCGGGCGAATGGCCCGGCATGTCGAGCGGCACCGGACTCGTCGAGCGCCGCGCGTTGCCGTTGTAGACGTTGGCGACGATCGCATCGTAGGGCACGACGTGCGCCATCGCCCGGCGAACCAGGGGATTGTCGAAGGGAGGGGTTCCCATCGCCATCGGCATGAACACGAACTCGTTGCTCGGGCTCGAGATGACCTCGATGCCGCTCTTGCCCCTGAGATCGTCGATGTCGCGCCGCGACAGCCCGAGCGCGATGTCGATCTCTCCCTTCTCGAGGAGGAGGCGGCGATTGGCGGGCGCCGGAATGACCTGGAGCTTGACCCGCTTCACGCGCGGCGCATCGAGCGGGAAGGACGGGTTCGCTTCGAGGACGATCTCCTGCCCCGCCTTGTAGTCGGCGACGTTGTAGGCTCCGCCGCTCTGTGGGTTCTTCGTGGCCCAATCCTTGGCCCACGGGTCGTCCGCGGTGGCGTGCTTCTTCAGCTCTTCGGAGTCGTACACGAAGAGGCAGATGATCTGGATGTGATTCGAGAGATCGCTCGGCTGCGACTGGGTGAAGCGCACCGTGTAGTCGTCGACGACCTCGACCTGGCTCGCCTCGCTGAGGCCGATCAGGCGATAGACCCCGGCCACGTTCGCCTTGGCCGCGAACGCTCGGTCCTTGGACCACTTGACGTCGTGCGCGGTCATTTCGTTTCCGCTCGGGAACTTGACCCCCTTGCGGACCTTGAGCGTCCAGACCTTGCCTTCCGCATCGCTCTCCCACGACTCGGCGAAGACGGGCTCGACGGTGCCGGTATCCATCACCCGTGCGCCACCCTGCTCCTTCACGCCGTACTCGATCATGAACGGGTAGCAGTTCTTCATGACGGCGAGACCGACGAGGTCGAATGCGAGGTAGTCGTGATCCCAGCCGCCGAGATCGGCCGGGATGGCAATCGCGAGTTCCTCCCGGCCTTCGGCGAAGGAGCCGGACGGCGTCAGGGTCAGCACGAGGCCGAGACCGGCGCCGAGCTCGAAAAGCTGCCGGCGGGTCAGCCCATGGCGTTCGCCGATCCGATCGGAATTCTTGTGGTCCACGTTGCTTCCCCTGGCCTGGCGGGCGGCGGCTCGCGCGCGACTGCGCGCGGTGGCCCCGTCGCGTCCCGGCCAAGATTGAGCGGGCCACCGGTTCGTGTCAAGGTTGTCGCCGGCCGGGCATCTGACGAGAAGCGAGAGATCCTTGAGCACGGGCGCCGGGGACGTACCGGCTCGCGGCGAACCCGCGATGCCGCCGGAGGCGGAGCGCTACGTTGCGGAGACGGAACGCCGCGCCGCCGCCATCGACTGGTCGGCCATGCTCGTGTGGCGGGACGTCGCCTGCGGTCCGGGACCGCACCAGCGTCTGAACGTCTTTGCGCCGAAGGCAACGAGGGCGGCACCCCTGCCGATCCTCTTCTATGTCCACGGCGGCGGATGGACCCACGGGTGCAGGAGCTGGATGGAGTTCATGGCCCCGGCAGCGGCCGCCCTTCCCGCGGTGTTCGTCTCGCCGGGCTACGGGCTCGCGCCGGACCATCTGCATCCATCACCGGTCCTCGACTGCCTGCGCGCCCTCGCGCACGCACGCACGCACGCGGCCGAATTCGGCGGCGACCCGGACCGTCTCTACATCGGCGGGCATTCCGTCGGCGGGCACATCGCTTCGATGATTGCGCTCCGGCCCGATCTCCGCGCCCGGTTCCACCTCCCCGACGGCGCGATCCGCGCCTGCATCCCGGTGAGCGGCCTGTTCCGGGTCCTTGCCGGCGATCCGACCGGGGCGACGGATCTCGACGAGGCGAGCCCCGTGCACTGGACCGGCAACGCGGACATGCCGTTCCACGTCTCCTGGGGCGAGAACGACTACGAGCGCATCATCGAGGAGAACCGCGAATTCACCAATGCGCTTCGCGAGACGAACGTCGACCTTCGCGCCGAACCCCTGGCCGGACTCGATCACTATTCCGCCAACCTGAGCAACGGCGACCGTGACGGCGCCTGGTGCCGTGCGCTTCGCGACCTCATGCGCCGGACGGCCTGACTCGAAGAACGATGTTCACGATCGACAGCAGCTTCGAAGGCGGAAGCATCGAGGTTCTCGACGCGAGCGACCCCGGCAACGTGCGCCTGAACCTGAAGACCGACCCGAACGCCGAGGAAAGCTACTGGTTCTTCTTCCGTCTGTCGGGCGCGCGGGGCCGGACCTGCCGGCTGGTGATCGAGAACGCGGGCGGCGCCTTCCGGCTCGCCGAGCGCGAAGGGACGGACGTGCCGGGTCCGTACCAGGACTACCGGGCCTGCGGCTCCGCGGACCTCGACACCTGGTTCCGCGTGCCGACGGACTTCGAGAACGGCCGGCTCGTCATCACCGTGTCCCCGGACCGGGACTGCTTCTTCCTCGCGAGCTTTCCGCCCTACGGCCACGAACGGCACAACCGCCTCATCGCCCGGGCCGCGGCCGCCTCCCATGCGACGGCCACGGTGCTCGGCCGGACACCGGATGGCAACGCGATCGATCTCCTGCAATTCGGCGAAGCGCGCGCGGACCGGACGGTGTGCTGGATAACGGCGCGCCAGCACCCCTCGGAGACGATGGCCGAATGGTTCGCCGAAGGACTCATCGACCGCCTCGTGGACCCGGACGACTTCCTCGCCCGCAAGTTGCTCGACGAATGCGTCTTCTACGTCGTCCCCTGCATGAACCCGGACGGCGCGCGCCGGGGAAACACGCGCCGCAACGGCGGCAAGGTCGACCTCAACCGCGAGTGGGTCGAACCCTCCGCCGAGGTCAGCCCCGAAGTCTTCCACGTTCGCGACCTGATGCATCGCACCGGGGTCGACTTCTACATGGACGTGCACGGCGACGAGGAGCTGCCCTGCGTGTTCCTGGCCGGTCCGCTCGAGGTACCGTCGCTCACCCCGGCCATGCGCGAGAACTTCCGCGCCTTCGAATTGGCGCTTCAGCAAGCCAATCCGGACTACCGGACCGGCTATCCCTACCCCGGTGGCCCGCCGCCCACGGCCAACCTGCAGATGGCCTGGAACTACGTCGGGGAGACGTTCAAGTGCCTCAGCATCCTGGTGGAACAGCCGTTCAAGGACTGCGAGCACGCGCGCGATGCAAAGAAGGGATATTCGCCCGAACGCGCGCGCCGGCTGGGAGCGGCGTCGCTAGTGGCTCTGAACGCGGTGCGATCGAAGCTGTGAGGGCGTGCCCACGGACAGGCCGTTTCCGCGGCGGCGATCGCCGTTCCGCCGGCGTTGGGCCCAGGCGGGGGACCGCACTGGCGCTGCCGGCGAGACCGCAGTATCGTTGCCGGGGGCCGGCGCTGCGCCGGCCGGAGCGGTGACGTTCTCGACCAGACTCCTCGAGGGGCTCAGATCCTTGCAGGCGAGCCAAGTTTGCAACGCGTTCTCTGGAACGGAACGCACGAGGCTGCCAACGCTGCGAAGCGGCGGGGTTTCGAACCGGGACGGGCGGTGTCGAAAATGTCTCGTCGGTCCGAAGCGCAGCCTCGCTGGACTTCCGCCCGGACCCGCAGCCCGAATCGACTCATCCGCGCGCCACCATCGACCGCAGCCCGAGTGACCGACATGCCCCACCTCCACCCGACCGTCACGCCGACCGATGCCACCCTGGGCGCCACCATCACCGGCATCGACCTCGCATCCATGGATGAAGCGACATGGCGCATCGTCGAGAGCGCGTTTCACGCGCACGCGGTGCTGATCTTTCCCGGCCAGACGCTGAGCGAATCGGCCCAGATCGATTTCGCGGGGCGTTTCGGCGACATCGAGCGGCTGCGCCCCGACCCGCGTGCGCTCGCCGTCTCGATCAGCAATGAGAATCCCGACGGGACGGTCGCGAAGCCGCGCGAATTCCGCTTCAAGACGCAGCGCGGCAACGAGGGCTGGCATACCGACTCTTCCTACATGCCGCTCGCGGCCAAGGCTTCCGTGCTCTGCGCGCAGGTCGTTCCGCCAAGTGGCGGCGAGACCGAGTGGGCCGACATGCGCGCGGCGTACGATGCGCTCGACGATGCGACCAGGGAGCGAATCAGCGATCTCGCGGCGTACCACTCGCTCTATCAGTCGCAGGCGAAGATCGGCTACGAGATCAAGTCCGGGGCCGGCTACGGTTATCACACCAAGGGCGCGCCGCTGCGGCCGCTGGTGAAGACCCACCCGGTCACCGGTCGCAAGTCCCTGTTCATCGGCCGCCATGCCTATCGCATACCGGGCCTCGACGATGACGAGGCGCAGGGTCTGCTCGACGATCTCGTCACGTTTGCGTGCCGGGCCCCGCGTACGCTCTCCCATCGCTGGCGCGTGGGCGATGTCGTCATCTGGGACAATCGCTGCGTGCTCCATCGCGCGCGGCCCTACGATTTCAGTCAGCCGCGCACGATGCGCCACGTGCGGGTCGCCGGTGATCCGGCGAGCGAGCTCGCCGCGACCGGCCGCGACGAACGCGCCGGCGCCTTCGAACCGTCGGCGTCGAACCGGTAGCCGCCGGGCGCGGTCAGCTTGCGGCGCGGCGCGCGAGCGGCTCGGCCCGCGGATGCAGCCGCCCCACCACCTCGTGGATGAGGCGACGACCCACCTCCCCCCCGAGGGTCAGGATCGATTCGGGGTGGAACTGCACGGCCGCGATGGGAAGGGTCCGGTGCTCGACGGCCATGACCACCCCGTCCTCGGTGTCGGCGGTGATCTCCAGGCATTCGGGCAACCCGTCGCGCTTCGCGAAGAGGGAGTGGTAGCGCCCCGCCTCGAAGCGCTCCGGGAGGTTCGGGAGCAGCCTCCCGCCGCGCCACCGGATGGTCGACGGCTTGCCGTGCATCGGATAGTCGAGGGTGCCCAGGCGCCCGCCGAAGTACTCCACGATTCCCTGCAGGCCAAGGCACACCCCGAACAGGGGGAGTCCCCGTTCGAGGGTGGCGCCGATGGTATCCGCGACCCGGAAGTCGGACGGGGTGCCGGGGCCGGGGGAGAGGACCACGAGGTCGGGCGCGACCGCGTCGATCCGCTCCGGCTCGAAGCCGGCCCGCAGGGTCATCACCTCCGCGCCCGTCTCCCGGAGGTAGGCGGCGAGGGTGTGCACGAAAGAGTCCTGATGATCCACCATGAGGACCGTCCGCCCCGCCCCCGGCCGCCCCGCTCCCGTCTCCGCCGCCGATTCGGCCGGCGGGTCCGGACGCTCGATCGCGTCGAGCAGGGCCGCCGCCTTGAGCCAGGTCTCGCCCTCCTCGGTCTGCGGATCGGAGTCGACGAGGAGGGTCGCCCCGGCCCGCACCTCGGCCTCCCCGTTCCGGATCTGAACGGTGCGAAGGGTGAGCCCGGTGTTCATGTTTCCGTCGAAGCCGATCATCCCGATCGCCCCGCCGTACCAGCGCCGCACGGACTTCTCGTGGTCCTCGATGAACTGCATCGCGGCGTGCTTGGGGGCACCGGTCACGGTGACCGCCCAGGTGTGGGCGAGGAAGCCGTCGAGGGCGTCGAAGCTCCCTCGCAGGCGCCCTTCGACGTGGTCCACGGTATGTATGAGGCGCGAGTACATCTCGATCTGGCGCCGGCCGATGACCCGCACGCTCCCCGGCTCGCACACCCGGGACTTGTCGTTGCGGTCGACGTCCGTGCACATCGTGAGCTCGGACGCCTCCTTTTCCGAGGAGAGCAGCTTCAGGATCTGCTTCGCGTCGCCTATCGCGTCCTCGCCGCGCGCCACGGTGCCCGAGATGGGGCAGGTCTCTATCCGCCGGCCGTCGACCCGCACGTACATCTCCGGCGAGGCGGCGACGAGGTACTCGCCCTCCCCGAGGTTCATGAGCGACCCGTAGGGAGCGGGGTTGCGGGAGCGAAGACGCCGGAACACCTCGGACGGCGGAGCGGGGCAGCGCGCGAAGAACGACTGGCCGGGCACCACCTCGAAGAGATCCCCCCGCCGGAAGTAGGCGTCGGCCTTGCGCACGCAGTCGGCGTACTCGCCCGGGCGGTGGTCCATCTCGCGTCCGACCTTGTCCGCCGCCCGCCAGGACGACACCCGGCCGGTGCGCGCAAGTCCCTCCGTCGAGCCGGCATCCGTCGTGAACTCGAATCGGTGCTCGGTCGCCGTCGCCGCCTGGTGATCCACCACCAGGAAGGAGTCGGGAAGGTAGAGCACGAGGTCCCGGGCGTCCGGCGGCCGGATCCGCCGGAGTTCGACGGGGTCGAACTGGAACGCGAGGTCGTAGCCGAACGCACCGTAGAGCCCGAGGTAGGGGTCGTCCTTGGCCCCGAACCGGGCGATGATGGCGCGAAGAGCCGAGAACACGGTCGGCTGGCGGCTCCGGTCCTCCTCGGTGAACCCGGGCTCCGGCTCGCGCACCGTGAACGCGATCGTGTCCGCCCTGCGGTCGATGCCCGCGACGTGCGGCTCGCCGGCGAGAGCGTCATCGATCGGATCGAGGAGCACGCCTCCTCGTTCGTTGAGCGCGTGCACCGCGCCGCTTCGACCCCGGGCCACGATCTCGAGCGGCGGATCGG
Source organism: Immundisolibacterales bacterium (assembly GCA_026712715.1). GTDB lineage: Bacteria > Pseudomonadota > Gammaproteobacteria > HK1 > HK1 > JAJDXW01. Next base: position 85,318 of record JAPOPW010000027.1, read on the forward strand.
CGAAGCCGATGTCCCAACGGGTATAGCGCCCGGGGTACTCGTAGGACGACGCGAGAAGCACGCCTCGCCGCCCGTCGAGGCGCGCGGCGAGCGCCGCCACCGGATCGGGCCGGAGCGCCACCGGGGCGCTGCGCCGGACGATCTCCACCCCGCCGGCGGTGCGGAAGCGCCGTTCCCGGGCCGGGCCGTCGCCTGTGAACGCCATCGCGTGTCCTCGTCTCGGGGCATGAAGAAAGGGCGGAGCGTCGCGGCGGGCGGCGAGCCCGGGCCCGCCGTCCGGGTGTCCACCCCGGTCGACCGACGATTGTACCGGTGTACCGGCGCCGGTTTCGTCCAGGTGCATAATCCGGACTGCGATTACGCCGATCCGCGCGCCTGTTCCACACCCGGAGATCGAGACGAATGAAACCGCAAGCCTGCGAGCTGCTCATTCGCGGCGGCACCGTTATCGATGGAACCGGCGCCGCGCGCCGCGCCGCCGACGTGGCCGTGGACGGCGACCGGATCGCCGCCGTCGGCCGGCTCGACGGGGTCCGGGCGGAGCGCGAGATCGACGCGAGCGGGCTCGTCGTCTCGCCGGGGTTCGTCGACGTCCACACGCACGACGATCGAGCCGTCCTCTCCGACCCCGGGATGGCCTGCAAGGTGAGCCAGGGGGTGACGACGGTGGTCGCCGGAAACTGCGGAGTGAGCCTCGCTCCGCTCCACGGGCGCGAGCCGCCGCCCCCCCTCAACCTGCTCGGCGGCACCGACTGGTACCGGTTTCCCACGTTCGCGGCCTACCGCGAAGAGCTCGAAGGATCCCCGCCCGCCCTCAACGTCGCGATGCAGGTCGGCCACACCGCCTTGCGGGCGCAGGTGATGGACGGGCTCGACCGCGCCGCCACCGGGCGCGAGATCGAGCGCATGGTGGAGCTCGCAGACGAAGGCATGCGCGCCGGGTGCATCGGCTTCAGCACCGGGCTCGCCTACCCGCCGGCGCGCGCCGCCCCGACCGAGGAGGTCTTGGCGATCGCGCACCGGGTCGCCGCCCGCGGCGGGATGCACTCGACGCACATGCGCGACGAGGAAGGGGGCGTGCTCGACTCGATTCGAGAGACCGCGCGCATCGGGCGCGAAGCCGGGATCGGCATCGTCATCTCCCACCACAAGTGCGCCGGGCGCGAGAACTGGGGCAGGACCCGCGAAACCCTCGCCCTCATCGCCGAGGCCCAGGAGACCCAGTCCCTCGATCTCGACGTGTACCCCTACGTCGCCGGGTCGACGGTGCTCCTCATGGAGATCGTGGCGCGCTCGGAGAAGGTGCTGGTGTCCTGGTCCGAGCCGCATCCCGAGGTCGCGGGGCGTCCGCTCGAAGAGGTTGCGCGCGAATGGGGATGCGGGGTCGAGGAGGCGGTCGCGCGCCTCCAGCCCGCCGGCGGAATCTACTTCATGATGGACGAGGACGACCTCGCTCGGATCCTCGAGTTCCCGGGCGCCATGATCGGCTCCGACGGGCTTCCGCACGACGTCTTCCCGCATCCGCGCCTGTGGGGCACCTTCCCGCGGGTGCTCGGGCATTACTCCCGGGACCGGGGCCTCATCGGCCTCGAGGACGCGGTGCACCGGATGACCGGCAAGCCGGCCGCGGTGTTCGGCCTCGCCGGGCGGGGCGAGGTCCGCCCGGGGGCGTGGGCGGACCTCGTGCTCTTCGATCCCGACGGGATCATCGACGCCGCGACCTTCGAGGACCCCGCCCGTCCCGCGGCCGGGATTCGATCGGTCTTCGTCAACGGCCGCGAGGTCTGGGCGCTCGGCGCCGCCGTCGCCTCACCCGGCCCGGGCCCCGGCCGTCTGCTCCGGCGGACCCCCGCGCAAGGGCGCGCCTGAAACCCGGCCCGGGCAACTTCCCACCGGCCCGGGGCGGGGTCTGCCGTGCCGGTACCGGCCGGCGCGCGGCATGATCAGGAGTGGGCGCGGATTGCGTGCTCCGCGGCGCCGAGCGCCTTCGCAAGCGCCGCGAAGTCCTGCTCGACCGCGCCTCCGACGGGGGGAACGTCCGCCCCCTCGACCTTGAGCACGATCCGCTCGCGTCCGGGACGGTACTTCAGCCGCGTGCGGCCGAGGATCTCGGTGGAGCCGGCCGACAGCCGCCAGGCGAGGCGCATGCCACGCCCCAGGATCTCCGCACGGCGCCGGGCGTCCTCGCCGAGGAGCGGCCCGAGCCGCTTCGCCGCCGGCGCGTCGGCGGGATTTCCGCCGTAGCGGCCGAAGACGACGAGGCCGAGGAAGGCGCGCTCGCCGTGCGCGGCGGCGAGGTAGTTGTGACGCACCACCCGAAGGAGGCCCTGCTCGGCCCGATAGTCGGGGTGCTCGCGCCACGAGATGTCGGCGAGGTGGCAGGCCGCGAGCGCGAGCCGCCGCCATGGTCCGTTGCCCGTGAGCGGGGCGAGCCAGCCATGGAGCGCCTCCGCGAACTCGGGAAACCGCGCTTCGCGGCGCCCGAGCGCCTCGGCCGCGCGGAGCAGCGCGTCGGCCGACCGCTCCTTCACGGACAGCCGGGAGTGGACGAGCCCCTCGCGCACCCCCGTGGAGCAGAACCGGATCGTTCGCGGGCGGGTCGCTTCGAGCAGCTCCGCGAGCAGCCGGGCCGCGTACGGGAGCTGGCGGGCGCGCCGCCGGTTGATCCCCCTGGTGGCGCCGAGGGCGGTTGGCCGCAGCCGGCTGATGGAGTCGGCGAAGCCGGCGATCTCGCGCGCCCCGAGGGCGTAGTCGTGAATGATGTGCAGGGGATGGTCGGCGCGCTCGATGTGGAGCCGCGCGAGGGCGCGCCACGATCCTCCCACCGGGTAGAAGTTCGCGCGTCGGCGCTCGCCAAGCCAGGCGACGCCGGCGAGGGCGGTGCGCAGCCGCTGACCAGCCGCACTCGGATCCTCGGTATGGGCGTCCGCCATGCGCATCGTTCCGAGCGGGAGGGTCGCCTGGCGCCCGATGCACCCGCGCCGGATCTCGACGAGCTCGAGGCTCCCGCCTCCGAGGTCGCCCATGATCCCCGTCGCTCCCGGCATCCCGGCCACCACCCCGAGCGCGGACAGGCGCGCCTCCTCGGTGCCGTCGAGAACCCGGATTCGGGCGCCTGAGGCTTCCTCGATGTCTCCGACCAGCCGGACTCCGTTGCGTGCGTCGCGCACCGCCGCGGTGGCGATGAGCTCGGTGTCGCCGACTCCGAGCGCGGTGGCGAGCCGCACGAAACGCACCACCGTCCGAGTCGCTTCGTGCATGGCCTCCCCGTCCAGCTCGTCGCCGTGGGCGAGGCCGCGGCCGAGCGCGCAGAACACGCGCTCGTTGTAGAGGGGCACGAGGGCGTTCTCCAGCCGATCGAAGATCGCGAGCCGGACGGAATTCGAGCCGATGTCGATCACGGCCACCGCGCGTGCGTGCGACGGCCGCGGCACGAGGCGGGCGGGGGACTCCATCAGGCGCGCGCGGGTCGCTTCCTCGTCCGACGTTTGCCGAGGGCGGCCCCCCGCCCCGACAGGCTCGGGTGGCTCATGAAGTAGTCGTGGGCGCAGAACGCGTTCTTGCGCGACTTGATCCGGGTGTAGGTGCCGTCCGGCTCGAGACGCCAGGCCTGCGCCTCGTCCGCGAGGTTCGCGCGCACGATGCGCTTGAGCACCTGGCGGTGCAGGTTGGGGTTCTCGATGGGGACCAGGGTCTCGACCCTGCGGTCGAGGTTGCGCGGCATCCAGTCCGCGGACGAGATGAACACCTTGGCCCCGCCGGTGTCGAGGCCGTGACCGGCCGCGAAGCAGACGATCCGGCTGTGCTCGAGGAACCGCCCGACGATGCTCTTCACCCGGATGTTCTCGGAGAGCCCCGGGACCCCGGGCCGCAGGGAGCAGATTCCGCGCACGACGAGGTCGATGGACACCCCGGCCTGCGACGCCCGGTAGAGGTGCTCGATGATCCTGCCGTCAACCAGCGAGTTGAGCTTCGCGACGATGGCGGCTTCCCGCCCGGCCCGCGCGTGTTCGATCTCCGCGTCGATGAGCTCGGCCAGCCGCTCGCGCAGGTTCAGGGGCGACACCGCGAGCTTCTCGAACCGGTCGGGCGGTGCGGTGCTCGTCATGTAGTTGAAGAGCTTCGCCGCATCGCGGCAAAGGGCGCGGTCGCAGGTGAAGAACGAGATGTCGGTGTAGATCCGGGCGGTGACCGGATGGTAGTTGCCGGTCCCGAAATGGGCGTAGGAGCGAAGGCCGTTCCACTCCCGGCGCACCACCAGCGACACCTTCGCGTGGGTCTTGAGCCGCACGAACCCGTAGACCACGTTGACCCCCGCACTCTCGAGGTTTCGGGCCCAACGCAGGTTGCGCTCCTCGTCGAACCGGGCCTTCAGCTCCACGAGCGCGGTGACCGACTTGCCGGCGTAGGCGGCGGCGGCGAGGGCGGCCACGATGGGAGAGTCGTCGCTCGTGCGGTACAGGGTCTGCTTGATGGACACCACGCTCGGGTCCGCCGCCGCCTGGCGCAGGAACTCGACCACCACGTCGAACTCCTCGTAGGGGTGGTGGACGATGAACTCGCTCTTGCGGATGGCCGCGAAGCAGTCGCCGTCGGAATCGCGGACCCGCTCGGTGGCGCGGGGGGTGAACGGGGAGAAGAGGAGCTCGGGCCGGGACTCGAGAACGAGCTCGCTCGTGTCGGCGAGCCCGAGCAGGCGCTGGCTCGCGACGAGGTCCCGCGAAGCGACCCCGATCTTGTCCATCAGGAAGGACTCGAGGTCTTCGGAGATGTTCCGGTCCACGGTGAGGCGGATGACGTCGCCGCGGCGCCGTTCCCGGAGCAGGCGCTCGAACTCGCGCACGAGGTCTTCGGCCTCCTCCTCGATCTCGACGTCGCTGTCGCGCAGGACCCGGCACACGCTCGAATCCTCGACCCGGAACCCGGGGAACAGCCGGTCCACGAACGCCCGAATGACCTGCTCCACGGGGATGAAGCGAGCCTCGTCGCCCGGAAGCGGCACGAAGCGAGGGATACCCTGGGGGATCGGAACGAGCCCGAACATCGCTTCCTCCCCGTCGCGGGCGCATCGGACCACCAGGCTGAAGCCGAGGTTCGGGATGAACGGGAAGGGATGCGAGGGGTCGCTCGCGATGGGGGAGAGGACCGGGAAGATCTCCGTCATGAAGTGCCCGTCGAGCCACGTCAGGTCCGTGCGATCGAGCTCGGATTCGTCGAGCACGAAGATGCCCTGGCCCCGCATCTCGTCCACCAGCGCCTCCCAGCAGCGCTGCTGGCCGTCCATCAGGGAGTGGGCCCGGTCCGCGATGGCCGCGAGCTGCTCGGCCGGGGTCATTCCGTCCTGACTGGGGCTGGCGATGCCGGCCTCCACCTGGCCGTTCAGGCCGGCGACCCGCACCATGTAGAACTCGTTGAGGTTGGCCGCGGAGATGGCGAGGAAGCGCACCCGCTCGAGCAGCGGCACGCGCGGATTCCACGCTTCCTCGAGTACCCGTTCGTTGAATGCGAGCCACGAGAGCTCGCGGTTGATGAAGCGTTCGGGGGTGTCGGAATCGATTGCCGGAGGGGAAGCGTTCAAGGCGGGTGGCTCCGATGGAGTCGGTCCGGGCGCACAGGCGCGCGACTCTCGCGAGAGTCTATTACGACTTCGACAAATTCGCGCCTTCCGGGGCGGGTAAGATAGCGGAGGTTCAGTCGGGCCGGGGGAAATAAGCGTGCGTTGCGAGGTCATCGCGATCGGAACCGAGCTGCTGCTCGGCCAGATCGTGGACACGAACTCGGCCTGGATGGGCGAGCAGCTCGCGCTCGCCGGGATCGACAGCCACTTCCAGACCAAGGTGGGGGACAACCGCGAGCGCATGGTGAGCGCGCTTCGCCTGGCCCTCGGGCGGGCCGACGCGGTCATCCTGTGCGGCGGCCTGGGTCCCACCCAGGACGACATCACCCGCGACGCCATCGCCGAGGTCATGGGAGTGGAGCTGGTCCGCGACGACTCCGTGGCCGAGCACCTTCGCGCCTACTTCAAGCGGCGCGGCCGCGACATGCCCCTCAGCAACCTGCGCCAGGCGGACGTTCCGGCGGGGGCGAGCCGCATCGCCCAGATGCCGGGCACCGCGCCGGGGCTCGTGTGCCCGATCGGCGACCGGGTGGTGTACGCGGTGCCGGGGGTGCCCTACGAGATGCGCATCATGCTCGAGGGCACGGTCATCCCGGATCTGAAGCGCCGGGCCGGCGTGTCGTCCGTCATCCGGAGCCGCACCCTTCGCACTTGGGGCACGTCCGAGGCGCGCCTGGGGGAGCTGGTCGCGGACCGCCTCGACGCCCTCGAGAACACCGGGCGGGCCACCATCGCGTTCCTTGCGAGCGGCATCGAAGGGCTCAAGGTGCGAGTGACGGCCAAGGCGGAAGACGAAGCGGCGGTCGCCCGCGTCCTCGACGAGGAGGAGACGCAACTGCGGAGCATCCTCGGAGACCTCGTCTTCGGGGTGGACGACGAGACGATGGAGAAGGTCGTGCTCGGGCTGCTCGAGGCGGGCGGCC
>JAPOPW010000001.1 GCA_026712715.1 Immundisolibacterales bacterium
ATCAGCCGGAGATCCACAACCACCCTCGGAGGGGACCCCCAACACCGGTCTCCGAAAAAGATTCCCTTCCATCGGCTATCGTTCACCTCAGTGCCGGTGACGACAGCCCTCAACCGTCCACACGATCGGGTTAACCCCAGCCAGGCTCGGAGCACAAGAGCGCCGGAGGCGGTCCGCCGTGCGCGGGTGATGGGGCTCGTTTCCGACGAGTGTCGAGCGCGTGCGCCGGTCACCCTCCGGACTCCTCCCCTGGTCTTCTCCGTCCCGCGGTCATTGCCGCAATCAGGCGCTTCACCCGCGCGGTCGTGACGAGCGAGCGTTCCTCGCCCAGAAAGGCGTAGGTCGCGGCGACCACGCTCGCCTTGTCCACCGGATCGAGAACGAAGTCGGATTCCAGGAGCACCCGTTCGATCATGGCGATGGCCTCTTCCAGGCGCCTCTCGTCCACCTCCCCGACCACGCGGGGAGGGCCGACGTAGAACTCGAGCCCGAGCGCTTCGCACAGGGTCCGGAACTTCTCGACGGAGCCGACGTGGCCCCGTCGAAGGTTGCGCACGAATTCGGGGCTTCCGCCAATCTGCCGGGAGGCGTGCCGGGCCGACCAGCCTCGGGCGCGAAGGGCTCGGTTCACCTCGTCGATCAAGTCTTCCATCTTCATAAATTTGCAACATCCACGAGCGCCTGACACGCATTTGATGCCTTGTAATGCGGTAATTTTTGCCTATACTCCCGGGCGACAAGCCCTGGAGCAGCGGACGACGAGATGCGTTCGAGAGAGACAGCATCGACGAGAGCGAGATTCGCGCGGTTCGATTTTCCGGGGCTTGCGTCACTGCGACATGTGCACGCGTCCGCGCGACGCCATGCGCACCCGGCGAAACGGACGGCGCGGGTCGCGCCGAACGCACCGTGCCGGTCCTCAGGTTCGCATCCCCGGGAGCGCAAGGTGGAAGGCACGACGACCGCGAAGAACATGCCTGGCGCCGCATCCGGACTGGAGGACCAGCGAAAGCTCCCGGATTGTTCTTCGAAGGATGCCTGCTACCGGTCGGGGCAGGGTCGGGATCCGGGCGCCTGGAATGGGAGCCGGGGCCGCGCCGCGGCCCGGGTACGGGCGTTCCTGCACCGGAAGGGAGCGCGGTGGAAACGCCTGGAGAGCTTCGTCCGCGGCGAACGAGGGGGAGCAACGGCCCTCGCCGCCGCCGCGTTGACCGTCATGACGGTCGGCGGCTCGGCGCTGACCATCGATCATCTCTGGCTCGTCGACCAGCGCGACACGCTCAAGCGCGCTGCGAATGCGGCGAGTGTGGCAGCCACGTCCGAGCTCAACAACCAACTGCGCGAGGACCCCGACGTGTCCGACGCGGCTCTCTTGGCGGTGCTTCAGGAGGTGGCGGAGCGATACCTCAGGATGAACCTGGAGCATCTGCCGAAGGACCGGCTCGACCAGGCGCAGGCCACCCTGGTCGTGAAGGTGACGCTGAACCGTGACGGACGTTCGGTAAAGGTCACCGCGGAGGCTGATCTCGGCGGCTTCATCCTTGGCGGACGGCTCCCGTTCCTCGCGGACGCGAGAGGGCCGGCGAAGGTCGGGGCCGTATCGGGCACGGACACGCTGACCTCCCCGGTCGAAGTGGTCCTCGCCATCGATATCAGCGGTTCGATGAGTCTGGACCTCGCCGGGGTTTACAAGTCAACGAACGCGACCCGGATGGAGATCGTCAAGGGCGCAGCCAAGTCCCTCGTTGACATCCTCAAGCCGAATGAGGCAGGTCGCGTGGCCATCGGAATCTTGCCCTGGAACCAGGTCGTGGCGCTCGCACCGGATGCAGCGCAGAAGTGGGCCAACTTCAACTGGGCGCGGTATCCGCGTCGACGCATGTACGGCGTGCCCTACAAGTGTGAACCCCACGGGAACTGCGCCGAACCAGCCGGCATCGAAGAAGATCTGCCGCCGGCGTCAGCGGCCGATCCGTGGAAAGGTTGCCTTGACGGTACCAGGATGGGAACGGGAGTGGGCACCCGGGCGTCCGTGCCCGATTCGGACGATTTCTTCACGCTTCCGTCTGCCAACCCGTTCGCGCAAGGGTTCTTTGTCTCGACCTACGGATCGGCGTACACATGCTTGGAAGACCCGTTGCCGGCGAGCTTTCTCGGGCAGCTCTGCCACGAAGGGAGTCCGCCAAGACCAGGACCTTCCAAGATTCCGTCGCAGTTGACCTGTAGGGCGGGTTTTCCGCAGATCTTGCCGCTTTCGACCTCCGAGAAGACGATTGACGACGCGATCGATGCGCTGACCCCGAAGGGCGGCTACACGTACTCGGCACTCGGCGTGCTCTGGGCCCAGCGTCTGCTCCACCACACATGGCGGAACGTCTGGGGCGGCGCCGTGCACCCGGTGGATGTGACACAGTCCGCGAACAAGGGGCTGCGCAAGGCCATCGTACTCCTCACCGACGGTGAGGACACGCACTGCGGCGAAGGAAACGAAAGCTGCGACGCGAGCCCAATCGGCACTGCCCGCACGGACGCCTGCGACGAGGCAAAGGGACGAGGCACCGAGATCTTCGTGGTGGCGGCGATGAATCCGGACAGGATGGGGAGCGATTTCGAGACGTCACTCAGGGAGTGTTCGAGCGCGTCGCCCGACTCTGACACCAGGTACGTGTTTGTCAATAATTCGACCAAGGCGGAGCTTGAGGCGGCATTCGCGGACATCGCGAACCAGCTTCGCACCGTGCGCCGTTCGTACTGACCCATCGCCACAAGCTCGAACACGCGCGTACACGGCGAGACGGCAGGGTATTGCGCGATGGCGTGCATGTCGCTTCGTGGCGTCTCCGGGGACATCGGGGATGGATGTCCCGGGGCCGTCATCCGGGCCGGATCGCATGAATCCGTGCTCCCGGGGTTGGCTGACCTCTTGCGCACGACGGTGCCTGGAACCACGGGAAGCGCAGACGAATGACGTTGAGGAGCCGGTACCGGACCCACCGGCGAAATCGGTACCGGCAGCTTCTCGCGTTCTGTCACGTGGCGCGGCTCGGAAGCGTCTCGAAGGCGGCGACGCCCTTGGGGACGACCCCCGGGACGGTGTCGGCTCTCGTGCGCTTGCTCGAGGAGGAGCTCAACGCGGTGCTGTTCGAGCGCGCGAAGAAGAGTGTCACCTTGACCGCAGCGGGCAAGCAGTTCTACGCGCTTGCAAATCCACTCGTGGAGGAGGTGGCGGTGCTGACCACGCCTTCTCCCGAATACGTCATGGAAGAATTGACGGGGCGCTTGGCCATTGCGACGAGCATGGTCGGCGGGGCCTTCGTGCTGCCACCCTACGTCAAGCGATTCCGCGATCGGTACCCGAGCGTGCATCTGCGGGTGAGCAACGGTACGCTCGGTGACGGGATCGCGCGTCTTAAAGCCGGTGAAGTGGAGTTCCTGCTCGGAGAGCGCGAGGCTCCCGAGGACCACTCGCTCGAGTACAGCGAGGTGCTTTCCTACAACTTCGTGCTCATCGCTTCGCCTGATCACCCGCTTGCCGGTCGCGAGACGGTATCGCTGCAAGAGGCGGCGGGTTGGCCGGCGATCGTGCCTCCGCAGGGATCGTGCGGCTGGCGGTTCGACGAGCCGGAACTGCGCGAGTTCGGCTCCAAGGCAGACGTGGCGGTCATCGTTGAGGGATGGGGAGCGATCAAGGCCTGCGTGGAGCAGGGACTCGGGGTCTCGGCGGTGCCGAGCCTGTGCGTCGATGAGCGTGACCAATTGTCGGTGATTTCGTTCGGGATGCACTCTCCCGTGCGGAGCTTCGGGATCTACACTCGGCAGGACGGAACGCTGACGGAGTCCGCGCTCCATTTTCTTGCACTGATGTCTTCAGCGAAGGAGTGCACGGGCAAGCGGACAAGCGACGTGCGGTAGTGAGAGGTCACGAATTCTACCGTGCTGCATGTCCCCCGCCTTCCGACGCCTGACGGCGCTGGAGGCGCGCGGCGGATTCGGCAATCCGAGCGAGGGACGCTCCCGCTCTCGGAAACGGGTCTCCGCCACCGGGCAAGCCAGGTGCCGGGAGGGTGCCGGAAGCGGCTTCGACCATTGAGACCGAACGTGATCTCCGCCTCCATGGCTTCGGTGGCAACTTCCGGAACCGAAAGCGGGAATTCCCGATCGTTGCGAGCAGAACGCTCCATGATTGCAAGCGGCTACACATAAAGGTGGCAGGAAACTGTAGTACCGACAACTGACAAGACTACGCAATTTTCTTTCGAAATCGTATTGCCCCGGCAACGTCAACCCTGTATGACTCTTGCGCTAGCGACGGCCCGGAGCCTGGGTACCCGTAGTGGCGAGCGGCCGTCAATGATTGGGCAACTCGGCGCACTGCGCACATTGCGATCCGCGGACTCGGTTCCGCTGTGAATTCCGCCTCTTCGTTCCCTTCCGATTGAGGGAGGGAGCCGACCGGGCAGTCCTCCTGGCCGGGTCCCGGCCTGGGCGGTCTCTCTGACGGGAGCCGTGCAACGCCCCTTCTCGGAGATTGGATGGGGAAGGCGGAGTTGCGGCAATGCTTGCGCACACCGAATCCGAATGGTCCAAGAAAGGACCTCGGCCCACTGCGCCACGACTCGGGAGCGCTCGCGACGCCGTGTCCGCCGTCGGCATCGCTTGGAGCTGGAGAGAGGGAGGAATGTTGTGGACGAGAACGAAACGCGGCGCAAGATCGCGGCACTGACCGCGATCGTCCAGACGATGATGCACGAGGTCTACTCGGGACCCGGCGACGGGAGCGGCAGGAAGCGTTTCGACCTCCAGCTCGAGGAGGACGAGCTCCTCGCAATGGCGATTGCGAATGAGCTCGGCGAGGAGGAGCTTGGCCGGGCCTTCACCTGGGTGGAGGGGGCCAATGGATCGAGCGGCGACGAGGTATCGGCGGGGCCCATTTCACCTCACTTGCGCGAGGAGCAGAGGAAGCGGGCCCGCATTGCGTTGCTGGCCGACCAGGAGGCAGACCATGCGCACACCCTTGCGGTGCGGATGCCGGACCGTCCGGGCGAACCGTCGCTTACTACCGAAGACCGCATCAGGATCGGCGAGGAAGCGTTCCTGGGGCGAATCGAGATCGACGTGCTGCATGAACACGAAGGCTGGTCGGGATTCACGACGAAGGCGAAGCCGGGTCCGGATGAGAGGCTCGCGCACCTCCCCGAGCCATGGAGGAAACACGCGGAAAAAAGGCTGCCCGAGCTTCGGGCACGGCTGAAGGAGAGCCTCGAGAAAGAGGAAGGCAGGTAGGCGGAGCCCGGAGAGTCTCCGTACCGGAACGGGAGCCCTCCGAGATGTCGGTACCGGACGACGAGGGATCGGTCCCAAAGAAGTTCCATCTTGTTTCAATGATTTGGTTGTCGCCCTGATCAACGATGGCAATCTCGAAACCTTCGACCACGTCAGGTGAATCAGGACGGCCGTCGGATCTGAAGCTGACGGTGCGGGTAGTTGCTCGAGCGGGCGGCCGGGCAGGAACGGAGGCCAAGCAGGGCAACCGGAGATTCGGACCGGGGCCGGGACGGTGGGCTGCGCTCGGACTCGACGTCGCGACGGTCTTCGTGATCGACCGGCGCTTCGTCGTCAGCGCCCGGCTCCGCCGGGAGACTGTCCATGCACTAACATTCAGACCGGACCGGTTGCCGGGGGGGGCGGGCCAGGATCACGGTAAACCGATCAACGTCGCCTCCCGCTCGCTGCTGGCGATGATGGTGGCGAAGGTCGCCGGATACGAGCCGGAGGAGTTCGTGCACACGTACGGGGACGTCCGCCTCTGCCTGGACCACTTCGAACCGGCGGACCTCCAGCCCGTGCCGGAGCCGCAGCCGCAGCCGCTCCGGCGCGTGAGGCTCCGGCGCGTTCCGGCATCGCTCCTCGACTCTCGCTACGGGGACATCGAGCTGCATGACTTTCGGTTTCATCCCGTGCTCCGGGCGCCGGAATCGGTATAGCCCGTGCTCGTGTCAGTAGTCGCCGCGGTCGCCCGCAACCGGGTCATCGGGATCGAGAATCGTCTGCCCTGGCACCTCCCGGCCGATCTGAAGCGCTTTCGCGCGATCACCTGGGGCAAGCCTGTCGTCATGGGACGCTTGACCCACGAATCCATCGGCCGGCCGCTCCCCGGCCGGCGCAACATCGTCATCACCCGCCACGGACCCGTGATGGACGGGTGCGAGCGCGCGGCCTCCCTCCGAGACGCGCTCGCCCTGACCGCGGGTGCGCCCGAGACCGTGGTGATCGGCGGGGCGCGGTGCTACCGCGAGGCGCTGCCGCTCAGCCGTCGCCTGTATCTCACCCGGATCGATGCGGACTTCGCGGGCGATGCGTGGTTTCCCGAGTGGGACGCGGGCGAGTGGCGGCAGTGCGAGCACGAGCGCGTGGAGGCTGGCGAGGCGTCCCCCTTCGGCTACGAATTCCTCGTTCTCGAACGGCAGTCCACCGACCGCACCTCGCCGCTTTGAAGGTCGAGCGCGGTCAGGCGACCTCCCCATACGCACCCGGTGTCCACGTGGCGGATGCGCTCGCGTGCCGCGAGCCCGGGATCGAGCTGCAGGTTGGCCCAGTGGCCGAACACGATCCGCTCACCGCGGGATCGGCGACCCGGCGCCGAGAACCAGGGAACGAGTCCGGCGGGCCGTTGCTCCGGCGGCCCGGAAAATGCGAGATCGAGCCGGCCGGCCCCGGTCACGCAGCGGATCCGGGTAAGGGCGTTCAGGGTGTAGCGGAGCCAGCCCGGGTCGGAGCCGGCCGCCTCTTCCGCGGATGCCTCGTTGCCGTACATGAGGGAGAGGAACGCAGGAGCGCGCGGCCCGGCCAGGACGCGCTCGACCTCCGCCGCTTGCCGTCGCGCGGTGGCGACGTCCCACTCGGGCGGAAGCCCGGCATGGACCATGGTCCAGCCGAGCGCGTGGTCCTGGTGCACGAGGGGGCGCGTCCGCAGCCAGTCGAGAAGTCGTGCGCGATCCGGTGCTTCCAGCACCGGCCCGAAGGTATCGGCAGCCTGGACGGGCCGCGCACCGTGCGCGACCGCGAGCAGGTGCAGGTCGTGGTTGCCGAGTACGCACACCGCGCCGAGCTCCATCGCCCGGCGGAGCACTCCGAGCGAATCGGGGCCGCGGTTCACGAGATCGCCGGCGAGCCAGATGGCATCCCTCGCGGGGTCCGGATCGAGCCGGTCGAGGAGCGCCTCGAACGCCTCGAGGCAACCCTGTACGTCGCCGATGACCCAGGTGGCCATCCTATCGAGGCCGCGCCTCGGACCGACGAGACCGGTTCGAAGCCCCCTCATCCTTGTTCGAGACCCGGCCGCTCCGTAGCGGCAGCAGCCTCGTGCGTTTCGTTCCAGAAACCGATTCGCAAACTTGACTCATTTGTAAGGATCGAGCCCTCTCAAGGAGTCCAGCCCGGAATCCTCATCGATCTCCCGCCCCGCACGCCGGGCTGCTTGCGATGTCCGGGCTTGCTCCCTCGAACCGCTTCGACGCGGGGCCGGCTGCGCCGTTCAGCCGGCGCGATGCGCTCTCTCGGTTCATGCGTCCTTTCACCGCGGCATCTGCGCCCCCGGGTCCGAAAGACTCCCTGAATTCCTCGGGCGGGTGTCGAATGGGGGCGAGACTCGTGGAACGCCTCAGTGCAAGGTCGCGCCCGGGCCAAGTAGCCGAAATACCGGAATCGGAGCGAGGAACGTATTGCCGTCGTCCGCAAGCATCCGGTACTCGCCGTGCATCGTCCCGATTGGAGTGCGGAGCACCGCCGCGCTCGTGTACTCGAACGCTTCACCCGGTCGCAGGCGAGGCTGTTCGCCGACCACTCCGTCGCCCTGGACCTCCTCCACGTGGCCGTCGGCGTGGGTGATGACCCAGTGCCGCGAGAGAAGCTTGGCGGGGACCTGCCCGGTGTTGCGGATAGTGATCCGGTAAGCGAAGAAATACTGGTTCGCTTCCGGGTTCGAGCGGGGCGCGACGAACGTGGCCTTCGCGCTGACGTCGATGCTGTAGTTGGATTCCGCCACGGGATCAGGGACTCTACGGACTCGACCTTCGATCTGCAACCGGATTACCGGACAACCCTTGTGCTACAAAACCGGACAGTTCCATTCGTTGCCAACACCGGACTGGAAGAAGGCGACCCGGTCCGGCCCTTCGCGACTCACCGATCAGCTCAGGCTGAAGCGTTCGAGACCGCGATAGGCGAGCGCCTCCGCGACCTGGTCCGCGCGCGGGCGCTCGCCTCCATCGATATCCGCAATCGTGCGCGTGACCCGCAGGACCCGTTGCACCGCCCGCTCGGACAGGGCGAAGCGACGGGTCGCGGCGCGCAGCAGGGAACGCGCGTCCGGATCGAGCGGACAGCAGTGGGCGGTCGCGGCCGGAGCGAGGTCGCGGTTGAGCCGCCCACCGCGATCGATCTGGATCGCGTAGGCGGCGGCCACCCGTTCTCGCACGACGGAGGTCGTGCGCCGCGCGGTGCCCGGGTCCCTGCTTCGCCGATCCGACCCACCGTGCCCCGGGCGGGAGTCGGCCGCCTCCCGCACCATCGCCAGGTGCACGTCGAAGCGGTCGACGAGCGGACCCGATACGCGGGCCTGGTAGCGCCGCACCGCTTCGGGCAGGCACCGGCAACGCTGCGTGCCGTCGCCGAGGTAGCCGCAAGGGCAGGGATTCATCGCCGCCACGAGCTGGAAGCGGGCTGGAAACTCCGCCTCGCAGGCGGCGCGCACGATGGCGACTCTGCCCGATTCGAGCGGCTCGCGCAGCACGTCCAGGATTGAACGCCCGAACTCCGCGAGCTCGTCCAGAAAGAGCAGGCCATGGTTGGCGAGCGAGATCTCGCCCGGCCGCGGCGGCACGCCTCCCCCCACGAGACCGACCGCCGAGATCGTGTGGTGGGGCGCGCGCACGGGGCGCTGGCGCCACGCCGTCGGGTCGCGTTCCAGGCGTCGGGCGGAGTAGATGGCCATGGTCTCGAGCGCCTCCGCCTCGCTCATCGGCGGGAGCAGTCCCGGAAGGCGGTTGGCGAGCATGGTCTTGCCGGTGCCGGGCGGGCCGACCATGAGCACGTGATGTCCGCCGGCGGCCGCGATCTCGAGGACCCGCTTGGCCGTCTCCTGGCCCCGCACTTCGGCGAGGTCGGGCGCCTCGATCGGGTGGGAATCCGGCACCGGCGCGGAGAACGGCTCGATCGCCGGAGCGCCGAGGAGGTGGCATCGCGCCTCGGCGAGGTGCGATACCGGAAAGAGCCTCGTCGCGCGCGCGAAGGCCGCCTCCCGGGCATTGCCGGCCGGCAGGATCAGGCCCCGCGACGACGCGCGGGCCGCCACCGCGCACGACACCGCCCCCCGGACCGGCTGCACGGTGCCGTTCAGGGACAGCTCGCCGACGACCTCCACCTCGGCGAGCCGTTCGGCGGGAATCTGTCCGGATGCGGCCAGGATGCCGAGCGCGATCGGCAGATCGAACCGGCCTCCCTCCTTGGGCAGATCGGCCGGGCCGAGGTTGATGACCACCCGCCCGTTCGGGTACTGGAAGTCGGATGCGACGAGCGCGGCCCGGACCCGATCCGTGCTCTCGCGAACCGCGGCGGCCGGCAGGCCCACCAGGGAGGTGCGCGGGAGACCACCGCTCAAGTGCACCTCAACTGCGACGAGCGGAGCTTCGAGCCCGAGCAGTGCCCGGGTGCGGGCGAGAGCGAACGCCATCCCGGGCGGCGGTCAGGCGTCGGCCGCGGGGGCGGATGTTTCCGATTCGATCGCCCTGATCCGCTCTTCCAGCGCTTCCATGCGGGCTTGCGCCTCGGCGAGCGTCTCCAGGTGGCGGTCGAGCTCCTCCCGGGTCACGATGTTCATCCGCCCGAGCGCCGCGCCGACCGCTTCCCCGATATTGCGGCGAAGGTCCTCGCCGATCTCGTCCACCGGCAGCGCCTCGTGCACCCGGCGGATCGCATCCTCGATGACACGCGTGGAATTCACCGCACGCTCTCCCCAACGATTCGCGGTGAACATACGTCCCGCGCAAGCCTGCGACAAGGGGCGAATGCCCCGCGCCCGGTGGGGATCTGCCTCGGATCCGCGTGGTCGGAGCGCCGGCGCGCGGGTCCGGGGGCCTTCGTTCTCACGTAACATTGCGGGCCGGAATCGATGACTCGGCCACCGTCGCGTCCATACCCCGGTGCCGGGCCGCGCCACGCCGACTCGCAGGCACCGGGCTGGGAGGACCGGGAGGCCGGCCGTACCGGCCGCGGGCGCACCCCGGCCCCGCGCCGGCGTGGCCGCGGGCGACGTGCCCTCGGTGCGTCGGACGGGTCGAGCGCACGAGTCCCGATGCTGGCGGGGAAGGACAGGGCCGCGACAAGTGAAGCAACCCCTCGATCGGTATGCGGTGACGGGTCACCCCATCGGACATTCGAAGTCGCCGTACATCCATCGATGGTTCGCGGCCGAGACCGGGCAGGGGATTCGGTACGATGCGATTCCCTCGGCGCGGGACGGATTCGAGGAAGTCGTCCGCCGCTTTCGCGCCGACGGGGGACTCGGACTCAACGTGACCCTTCCCTTCAAGGAGGAGGCCTGCGCGCTCGCGGATGTGCGGACCCCCCGGGCGGAGCTCGCGGGGGCGGCCAACACGCTGTCGTTCCTTCCCGACGGCACCGTGCACGGCGACAACACCGACGGCGTCGGGCTGATTCGCGACCTTCGCATCAACCACGGGGTTGCGCTCGCGGGTCGCCGAATCCTCATGATCGGCGCGGGCGGGGCCGCCCGCGGGGTCCTTCCCGCTCTCGTCGACGAGCGCCCTCGTCGCCTCACGGTGGTCAACCGGTCACCGGAGCGGGCCGTGTCTCTCGCCGCCCGGTTCCCGGCGGCCGGGGTCGTGGGATGTGGATTCGGCGACCTGCGGAGGGGGGACGGGGAAGTGTTCGACATCGTGATCAACGCGACTTCCGCGGGGCTTTCCGGCGAATCCGCTCCTCCGGTCCCCATCAGCGCGTTTCGCCCCGGCGGGGCCGCCTACGACATGGTGTACGCGACCGAGCCGACCTCGTTCCTGCTTTGGAGCCGGGCGGCGGGGGCGTCGCTCGCCGTCGACGGAGCGGGGATGCTGGTGGAGCAGGGAGCCGAGTCGTTTCGGCTCTGGCGCGGCGTTCGGCCGCCCACGAGGCGGGTAATCGCGGCGCTTCGTGCGGAGCTCGTGCGAGGCGGTTGAAGCCCCGGCGGCGGTCGCTCGCGTGGTGAGCCCGACCGACCGATCGCCCGTCCGCCCGCCGCCGGTGGCTATTCCCGGTCCGGTCCGTCTTCCCGGCGCCTCCGGGGCCGGGCCCCGAGCCGGGAGCCCGCGCTAGGCCGACGGTCCGTCGCCCGCCCCCTCCGCGATCGATGCGGCGCTCGCGAGGCGGGAGAACTCCTCGAGGGTCAGGGTTCCGGGACGCCGGTCCGGGTCCACCCCGCAGGCGCGAATCGTCGCCTCGTCGAGCGTCCCGCGAAGGGCGTTGCCGAGTCGTTTTCGCCGGTGGGTGAACGCCCGGGTCACCAGCCGGCGGAACCCGTCGACATCCCGTACCGGGCCCGGTCGGTGGGGCCGGAGCCTGACGAATGCCGACCACACCCGGGGCGGCGGCCGGAATGCCTCCGGCGGGACCTCGAACAGCGCCGTCGCCTCGGCATGGCATCGCACCATCAGTCCGAGCCGGCCGTAGGCGGAGGTCCCGGGCTCCGCGGTCATGCGCGCCACCACCTCGCGCTGCAGCATGAAGTGCATGTCCTCGATGGCGTCGGCCCGCTCGAACAGGCGAAAGAGAAGCGGTGTGGAGAGATAGTACGGAAGGTTTCCCGCGATTCGCACCCGATTGCCGCCCGTCGCGAAACTCTCGAACGGCCACGCGAGCGCATCTCCCACGTGGACTCGCAGGCCGGGGCGCGGCCCGAGGCGCCCCGCAAGCTCGCGGTCGATCTCGACCACGTCGAGAGAGCCGGCACGGGCGAGGAGCAAAGAGGTGAGCGCGCCGCGCCCCGGGCCAATCTCGACCAGCGCATCCCCCGGTCGCGGCGCAATGGCGGCGACCGAACGTTCGATGAATTCCGGGTCGTGAAGGAAGTGCTGTCCGAGCCGCGCTCCGCGGGACACCGATCACTCGCCCACGCGGAGCTTGACGAATGCGCTGTCGCGGAGCTGACGGAGCCAGGCGATCAGCTCTTCGTTGGCCTTGCGCTGGAAGATGGCATTTCGCGCCCGGGCGCGCCGGACCTCGTCGGTATTGTCGTGCTCGCGTCGCTCCAGCACCCGGACGATGTGCCAGCCCCAGGTGCTCTTGAACGGTTCGCTCAGCTCGCCCGGTTGCAGTCGATCCAGCTCGGCCTGGAACCGGGGGGTGACCGCGCCCGGGCCCAGCCAGCCGAGGTCGCCGCCGCGCACCGCGGACGCGGAGTCGTCGGAGTGAAACCGGGCGAGCTCCTCGAACTCCTCGCCCTGCAGGATGCGTTCGCGCAGCCGCACGAGCCGCAGCCGGGCATCTTCGTCGGACACGAGGGCCCGCAGGGTCACGAGGATGTGTGCCGCGTGGGTCTGGCGGACGAAGTTCTGGCCGGCGCGGCGCACGTCCATCAGCTTGAAGATGTGGAAGCCGTTCGAGTCTTCGATGATTCCACTCGTTTCGCCGGGCTCGAGCCGCGGCACCAGGCCGGCCACGAGCGAGGGCAGCGCGGCCGCCGGGCGCCAGTCGAGAATCCCGCCTTCTCCCGCCCGCGCGCCGGAGGAATGGAGCCGCGCGAGACCCACGAACGCCTCGCCTGCCTGGAGACGTGCAAGCACCTCCTCGGCCGTGTTCCGGGATGCGGCCTCGTCCTGCGACCGGGCAATGAGGATGTGTCCCACGAGGAACTCGTCGTCCTCCACGAGCGTCTGGTCGGGCTGGGCGAGATACCGATCGATTTCCGCTTCGCTCACCTCGATCCGATTGAACACTTCCCGCCGGCGCACGCTTTCGACGAGGAGATCGTTTCGGATCCGGTCGCGAAAGTCCGAGAACGGGATGCTGCCCGCTTCCAGGGAGCGCCGCAGGTCGTCCACGGTGGCGCCGTGCCGGCGCGCGATCGTCTCGAGGGCGCGATCGAGGGTCTCGTCCGTGACCTGGAGGCCGCGGCTCTCCGCGATGCCGAGCTGCAGCCGCTCCAGGACCAGCTCGTCCAGCGACCTTTGAATCAGCGCGGCCCGGGAGGGAAGGGCGGACGAAGTCTGCCGGAGGTCGAACGCGAGGTGCCGGGACCGGCGCTCGACCTCGCTCGCCAGGATGGCGTCGCCATTGACCACCGCGGCAACCCGGTCGAGCTCCGCGGCCTTGCCCGGGAGGACCGAGCAAAGCACGGCGGCCGCCGCGACCGCCGCAATGCCGAAGGAACGTGTTCCCTGAAGGCTCATCATTCTGTGCCCCGACCCACGACTCAGAAGCGGTTGCGATAACCCGGAATCGGCCGCGTCCACCACTGTCCGGAGCGGCGTTCCGATCCGGACAGCCCCTTGAGCTCGAACTGCAGCACGACCGAGTTCTCGTAGTCGGACGGCCCGTCCGGTCTCCTCGCGCCCTGCATGGACGTGAGGTAGCGTTGCCCGAGCACGCGCAGGCTCCAACAGCACGATTCGTACTCGATGCCGGTAAAGACCTCGGTCAGGACGTCTTCCTCGAGCGCGTAGTTCGCGCTGCCGAGGATCCGCAGGTGCCGGCCGATGTCCCGGTGCACCGAGAGGCTCACCGACTCCATCGAGTCTTCGATGGACTCCTGCACCCGGGCAACCGACGTCGACTCGGTCGGGAAGCGGCGGTACCCGAGGTTCACGATCCGTTCCGGCGTCGGCTGGTAGCGCAGACTGAGCGCCATCCTGCGGTTGCGGGCCGTGCTGCCGTCGTGCTCGAGCGCGCCGGCGAGCGTGACGGAGCGGTGCGGTCGCGCCTTCAGCGTCGCGATCCACGAGGAGTCCCAGGGGTCCTCGGCCGCCGCCCCCTCCGGACACGCGTAGACGTCCGCATCCGGATCCGCGGTGGTGCAGAAGCGCACGCGGCGGTTCCCGAAATGCTGCAGCCAGCCCAGTCGCGCCGCCAGAATCTCGCGGCCGCCGTCGAGCACGCGCGAGTCGACCGCGAGGGTGAGGCGGTTCGCATCGCCGATCCGGTCGGCACCGCTGAAGCGGTTCTCGCGGAACATGTGGTCGTAGCCGGAGGTGAGGCTGCCCGTGTCGAACAGGGGAAGGTGATCCTGGTCACGATGGTCGACCCACAGATAGTAGAGCCGTGGCTCGAGCGTCTGCGTGATCCCTCGGTTTCCGAACGTGCTCTCGTGCTCGTAATAGAGGCCGCCGTCCAGGCTGAACGACGGGACCGTGCGCACGGGTGAATCCGCGACCCCCGCGCTCGTGTCGTCGAGGTCGTATCCGGTGTACCAGAGGGTGGCCCGCGGGATCAGATGGCCGAACGAGGAACGCAGCGGAAGGGACACGGACGGATGCAGGTGGACCCGCGTGCCGCTCGCGAACGACTCCGAACGGTGCTCGAAGCGGGTGACTTCGCCCGCAATGTCGAAATTGAGCCGCCGGTTCCTCTCCCGCTGGCGCGACTCCGCGGCGAGCCGCGGCGCCAGCCGGTAGGGCTCGCGCCCGATGTCCGGATCCCGGAGGATCTGGAAGTCCTCGACACTCGTTTCGAGCCGCACGCCCGGCAGCTCATACGTGAGCTCGGCCACCCGCTGCAGGTGGTCGGTTTCCGCCGCCGCGGCCCCCGGGGCAAGATCCTGAAGGTAGTGGATGTCCGACGCCCGGGCGTACTCGACCCTTGCGTCGAGTCCCGGTCCGATCCGGTGCCGGTGCCGGAACGAGACGAGTGAGCGCGAATCGCCGGTAATGCGATCCTCGGGCAGGTTCTCCGCATCGAAGAACCCGGAGCTGCGTTCGGTGAGGTATCGGAACCGGCCGCCCAGAACTTCGCCGCGCCGGCTCGTGAACCGGGCCCGCAGGGTGGCATCGAAGTTGGGCGCGAGGTTGAGGTAGAAGGGCTGGGTCAGGCTCGTTCCGGCGCTGTCCGATGTCCCGAAGTACGGCGTGAGGAGGCCGGTCTTGCGCTCGCTGCCGAGGGGGAACGTAAGCCAGGGCAGGTACACGACGGGAACGCCCAGCAGCTCGAGGCGGGCGTTGCGCGCGGTTCCGACCCCGGCTTCGCGGTCGAACTCGAGCGCGCTCGCTTCGAGCATCCAGGTGCTCGAACCGGGCTCGCACGTCGTGAACGTGCCCTTGGTGATGACCGTGGTCCGAGGGTTGTGCTCGATCCGCTCCGCCGATCCCCGTCCACTCGAATCGGGGTGGACGAATGTCGCGTCTTCCAGCACCGACTCGCCCGTCTCCAGGTTCGCGCGCAGGTGCCGGCCCTCCAGGTACACCTGCCGCTCTCGCACCGTGACGTCGCCGCTCGCCTGCGCGAGCGCTTCGGCGGCGTCATAGTCCATGCGGTGCGCGGTGATGGTCCGATCCGGGGTCCGCACGACCACGTTGCCTTCCGCCACCGACACGCCGTCTTCGCGCAGCCGGGCGGAGTCCGCCTCCATGGTGAAGGAGCGGGCATCCTCCGAAGGGGGAGGGGGGACGGGAGGCAGCGCGCAAAGGGAGGATTCGGCCGCAAGGGCTAGGGGTGCGGGCGCAAGGGAAAGCATGCACGCGAGGGTGGCCCACCCGCGCGTGCGAGTTCGAATCAGTGCCACATCCATGCCGTCTGCAGGACCGGGCGTGACCATAGCATCATTCGATCCGTCCTTCCTCGTGCTAACCTTGGATCGAGCGCCTCCCGGACGAACCGGATGCCGGAAGCCCGATCCTTCCTCCCCATCGACATTGCGGTTCTCACCGTGTCCGACTCGCGCACGGAGGAGACCGACACGTCCGGCCGCCTGCTCGTCTCGCGGCTCGAGACGGACGGTCACCGACTGGCGGAGAAGACTATCGTACCCGACGACGTGTACCGGATCCGGGCCTGCGTTTCCCGCTGGATTGTGGATTCGGGCGTGCGCGCGATCATTGCCACCGGGGGTACCGGCCTCACCGGTCGCGATGGCACGCCGGAGGCGGTGCGACCTCTGCTCGACAAGGAGATTGACGGGTTCGGGGAGCTCTTCCGCGCCGTGTCGTACGAGGAGATCGGGACGTCGACGGTCAACTCCCGGGCCCTCGCAGGGGTAGCCAACGGCACCTTGGTGTTCTGCCTGCCCGGCTCGTCGGGCGCCTGCCGGACCGCCTGGGACCGCCTGCTCCACGAGCAGCTCGACTACCGGTTCCGCCCGTGCAACCTCATCGAGCTCATCCCCCGCCTGACGGAGCGCTAGCGAGGCTGCGCCTCGGACCGGCGAGAAATGTTCGAAGCCACGCAACCTTGTTCGAAACCCGGCCGCTCCGTGGCGTTGGCCGCCTCGTACGTTTCGTTCCTGGAACCGCTTGGCAATTCGGACCCGTCCGTAACGATCGGGTCCCTTCAAGGAGTCTAGCGGTGGAATCGGTCCGTGTCCGGGTGCAGCCGGAGCCCTTCGACACCGGCCGGGAGATCGCCCGGCTGCACGAGGGCGCCTGGGGCGTGGGGGCGGTCGCGTCCTTCCTCGGGGTGGTCCGCGACCGGAACGACGATCGCTCGGTGGGCTCCATGCGCCTCGAGCACTACCCCGGCATGACGGAACGCGCGATCGAACGCATCGTCCGCGATGCGGGGATGCGCTGGGAGCTCGCGGCGGTGACCGTGATTCATCGGGTCGGGGAGCTCTCGCCCGGCGATCCCATCGTGCTCGTCGCGGCCGCGTCGTCGCACCGGGGCGAAGCGTTCAGCGCCTGCGAGTTCGTCATGGACTATCTCAAGACGAAGGCGCCGTTCTGGAAGAAGGAGTCGACGCCGGCGGGCGGGCGCTGGGTGGAGACTCGCGTCTCGGATTCCGAGGCGGCCGGGCGCTGGTAGCGAACGGCGCCCCGGCTCCGAGGGTCGGGCACGCGGGCTTCCGCCCCGAGGTGCGCCGATGCGCGGTCGCCACACCGAAGAGCATTCCGCGCGGGCGTGGGCGCTCGCCCCGCGCGGCGTCCGCCCGCATCCCCTTCGTCGCTTTCTCGTCCGGTCAGGAGCGCGTGCCGGCGGCTTCCTCGCGGCGGGCGCCGGCGCGCTCCGCCGGCCGGCGCTCCGGTCGGGGTGGGGGCGGCGCGTCGAACACCACGTTCGACGCGCCGGTATAGACGAGGAAGTGGCGGGCCTTGGCGCGCGCGATCATCGTCACTCCGGTGATCTCGGCGAGCTCGAGGCCCATGTGGGTGACCCCGGAGCGCGACAGCAGCACCGGGATGCCCATCTGGGTGACCTTCATCACGATCTCGGAGGTGAGCCGCCCGGTGGTGTAGAAGATCTTGTCTTCCCCGACGGTTTCGTCCAGCCACATCTGCCCCGCGATCGCGTCCGCCGCATTGTGGCGGCCGACGTCCTCGACGAAGCTGAGGATCCGGGTCCCCTGGCAGAGCGCGCAGCCGTGCACCGCGCCCGCCTGGCGATAGATCTCGTTGTAGGCGCCGATCTCGCGGAGCAGGTCGTACACGAGCGATTGCCGGACCTCGACCTGCGGCACCTTCGAGTCGTAAATCATGTCGATCGTGCAACTGAACACCGTCCCCTGGCCGCAGCCGGTGGTCACCGTCCGCCGCGCGAGCTTCTCCTCGAGGTCCGCGATTCCGTTCCCGGCGAAGGTGCGCACGTGGACCGTCTCGAAGTCCCAGTCGACCTCCACCGATTCCACGTCGCGGAGCCGCTCGACGAGCCGCTGGTTGCGCAGGTACCCGAGGGCGAGCGCCTCGGGGTGGGTCCCGAGGGTCATCAGGGTGACGATCTCCCGGTCGTCCACCTTGAGGGTGAGCGGCGACTCGCCCGCGACGTGGGCCGGGCGCGGGGTTCCGTACTCGTCGACGACCGTGATCTCGTGCGTGGGGGCGAGTCCGGCCTCGGTCATCCGCGGTCGCCAGGGCGCGCCGCCCCCGGGCTCCGGGCCGGCCGCCGCCCGGGGCGGATCCATCTCCGCGAGCGTGCTCACGGCGCGCATCCGGTGACGCCGCCGAAGGGCTCGACGTCCACCTCGCGGCCCGGCTCCACCCCTTCGCTCTCGAGCGGCAGCACGATGAAGCAGTTCGCTTCGTGCATCGAGCTCAGGATGCCGGAGCCCTGCCCGCCGGTGCTGCGCACGGTGAGTCGGCCGGTCTCGTCGTATGCGAGCACCCCGCGCTGGAACTCGACCCGTCCCGGGCGCTTGCGAAGCCGGGAGGCGCTCGGCACCCGGAACCGGACCGGCGAAGCCGCGGGCTCTCCCATCATCCGGCGAAGGGCCGGCTGGACGAACTGGTAGAACGTGACCATCACGGAGACCGGGTTGCCGGGCAGGCCGAAGAAGAGCGCGTCGCCCACCCGGCCGAACGCGAGCGGGCGGCCGGGCTTCATGGCGATCTTCCAGAACCCCACTTCCCCGGTCTTCTCCAGCGTCTCCTTGACGAAGTCCGCCTCGCCGACCGAGACCCCGCCCGAGGTGACGATCGCGTCGGCGGCCGCCGCGGCTTCCCGGAATGCCCGCTCGACGTCCTCGCGTACGTCGCGCACCACCCCGAGGTCCAGCACTTCGGCCCCGATTGCGCGCAGCATGGCGAGCAGGGTGTAGCGGTTGCTGTCGTAGACGCAGCCCGCCTCGAGCGGCTCCCCGAGCGAACGCAGCTCGTCGCCGGTGGAGAAGAACGCGACCCGCAGCCGGCGCCGCACGCTCACCTCGACCGTGCCGAGGGAAGCGAGCACGCCGAGCTCGGCCGGACCGATCCGCTGCCCCGCGGGGAGCACCGTCGCGCCCCGGCGGATGTCCTCGCCCGCGTCGCGCACGTTGTCGCGCGCGCGGGGCCGCTCGCTGAAGCGCACCGTGTTCGGGGGGCCGGGCTGCGTCTTCTCCTGGATGACGACGGAGTCCGTGCCGGCCGGCATGACCGCTCCGGTCATGATGCGCACGCATTCCCCGGGACCGACCGGATCGGGGAAGGGACGCCCGGCCCATGCGGTTCCGAGCACCCGGAGCGCCACCGGGAGGTCGCCCCCGGTGTCGGCGGCGCGAACCGCGTAACCGTCCATGGCCGAATTGTCGTGGGAGGGCACGTCGAGCGGGGAGCGCACCGACTCGGCCAGCACCCGGCCCAGGGCCTCGCGGATCGCCACCCGTTCGACCCCCGCGACCGGGGCGGCAAGCGCCCGGATCCGCTCCAGGGCCTGCTCCACGAGGAGCGAGGACGGGTCGAAGTCGTCCATGCAGGACGGGTCCAGGGGCGCGATCGGGGCGGCGAGAGGGTTCTGCATCGAAGGCCACCTCAGGTGGTCAGGAATCGTTCGACGATGAAACGGGCCACGCGGTCGGGCCGGTCGAGATCGAGGCGCGGGAGGGCCCGCGGGTTCGCTCGCGCGCCGCCGGCGCCGCCGGCGCCGGGCGTGGCCACCGCCACGACGAAGGGATCGTCCACGAGCACCGGAGCGTCTCCGCGGCCGACCGCGATCTTCGGGAACTCCGCGTGCTTGAAGCCCTCCACGAGCACGATGTCGACCGCAGCCCAGTCTAGCCGATCGACGAGCTCGTCCACCCTCGGCTCGCGCCCCGGCCTCGCCTCGGTCACGAGCGCCCAGCGGTGGCGGGAGGCGACGAGGGTCTGCACCGCCCCGGCCCGGCGCAGCTCGTAGCTGTCCTTGCCCGGCCGGTCCACGTCGAACGAGTGGTGGGCATGCTTGACCGCGGCGACCCGGACCCCGGCCTCGGCGAGCGCCCGCACGACGCCGGCGGCGAGCGTCGTCTTGCCGCTCCCGCTGTAGCCCGCGAATCCCAACACGGGGGGGCGGAGGCTCGCCGTGTCGCCCCCGGTCGGGCGACGTCGTCGCGTTGTCGCCGGAGTCCTCTGCGCTTGCGCACCGGGTTCCGCACCGCTGGCCTCGTCTCCGCCCGCGCCGGTCGCCGCTCTCCCCCGCGGACGCTCCGAAGGGGGCGCGTCCGCGGGTGCGCCGGGCGCGCCGCGGCCGCTCGTCAGGCGTGTCTCGAGCTTGGCCCGGTCCGCGTCGCGGTTCACGTTGAGGAACATGTCCGGGAGGTCGGAGAAGTCGACGACTTCGGTATTCTCTTCCGCGAACCAGCGGTCGATCTTGCGTTCGCCGCGGGCGAGGAAGTCCTCGAGTCCGGCGAGCGCGGAGCGGCGCAGCAGGACGAACACCGGGTGCATGCGTTCGCCGTCGTGCGCCACCGCGACGTTCGCGTTCCGCGCCCCAAGGGCGGCGTGCAGGCGCGGCCCGAGGGCCGGAGCCACGAGAGGCGAGTCGCAGGGCACGACGAGCACGAGCTCGGTCTCGGCGGCGGCGAGGGCGCTCGCCATTCCCGCGAGCGGTCCCTGGTAGCCGTCCAGCCGGTCCCGAATGACGGGATGCCCGTAGCGGGCGTAGCGATCGACGCTGCGGTTGGCGTTGATCGCCATCGCCCCGGCCTGCGGCCCGAGGGCGGCGAGGACGTGCTCGACCATCGCCCGGCCCGCCACCTCGACGAGTCCCTTGTCGACGCCCCCCATCCGGGAGCCACGTCCGCCGGCCAGGACCACCCCGGTGACCGCGTCGCGGGGATAGGGGAGGGGAGCGCTCACCGCGCGGCCCGAGGAGCCGGCCCCCGGACGGTCGGGACCTCGCCGAAGCGGGCGCGCGGTGCGGTGGGGGGGAGGGAGCCGGACGGGCCGGACATCTCAGCCTCCGATATAGGACATCTCGATGCGGGCCGCGGTCTGCGCACCGCGCGCCCCTTCGAGCGCGCGCGGCCCCGTGACCCGGGTTTCGGCGGTGCGAAGCTCCGAGTAGCGATCGTCGCGCCGGCCCCAGATGCGCGCGAGCCGGGCCCGGATCTCGTCGTCGTCGGCGCCGGAGCGCAGCACCGCGCGAAGGTCGTGACCCGAAGTGGCGAAGAGGCAGGTATAGAGCCGCCCTTCGGCCGAGAGCCGGGCCCGCGTGCAGCCGCCGCAGAACGGCTGGCTGACCGACGAGATGACCCCGATCTCTCCCGCGCCGTCGCGGTAGCGCCAGCGCTTGGCGACCTCCCCCGGATAGTTCGCGCCGACCGGCTCGAGCGGGAACGTCTCGTCGATCCGCCGGACGATCTCCCCCGCGGGCACCACGTCCGCGAGCTCCCAGCCGTTTGAATTGCCGACGTCCATGTACTCGATGTAGCGCACGATGTGGCCGGTGCCCCGGAACTGCCGGGCCATGGGGACGATCTGGTCTTCGTTCCCGCCCCCCTTGACCACCATGTTCACCTTGACCGGGGCGAGATCCGCCTCGGCCGCCGCGTCGATGGCCCGCAGCACCCCGGATACCGGGAAGTTGACGTCGTTGATCCGCTTGAAGACCACGTCGTCCAGGGCATCGAGGCTGACCGTGATGCGTCTGAGCCCCGCGGCGCGCAGCGCCCGGGCGCGCGCCGGGGTCAGCAGCGATCCGTTCGTGGTGAGGCTGAGGTCCTCGAGCCCCGGAATCGCCGCGAGCTTCTCCACCAGGGTCTCGAGCCCCCGGCGCACGAGGGGCTCGCCTCCGGTGAGCCGGATCTTGCGCACCCCCCGGTCCACGAACAGGCCGGCGAGGCGCGCGATCTCCTCGAGGCTCAGCACCTCCTTGCGGTCGAGGAAGGCGTGGTCGGCGCCGAACACCTCGCGCGGCATGCAGTAGACGCACCGGAAGTTGCACCGGTCGGTGACCGAGATGCGAAGGTCGCGGAGCGCCCGTCCGCGAGTGTCGGCGAGCACCGGGAGCTCCGGGCTCATCGCCGATCGCCGCACGCGGGGCAGCGGGGGTTGCGCCGGAGCCGGACGGTCTGCCACTCCATCCGCAGCGCGTCCAGCACGAGCACCCGGCCCTCGAGGTCCTCCCCGACGCCAAGGAGCGTCTTCACCACCTCGGTCGCCTGGACGGTGCCGATGATCCCGGCGACGGAGCCGAGCACCCCGCTGTCCGCGCAGGTGCCGGGCGGCGCCGTGACGGCGCCGTGCAGGCACTCGTAGCACGGCCCGTCCGGGCGGTCCAGGCGGAACACCGCGACCTGGCCCTCCATGCGGATGACCGCGCCGGAGACGAGCGGCCGCCCCGCATCGACGCACGCGCGGTTGAGCGCGCGCCGCGCCTCGAAGTTGTCGGTCGCCTCCACCACCACGTCGGCCGCCGCGACTTCGTCGCGGAGCGACTCCCCGCGAAGGGCATGCGCGATCGGGTCCACCCGGACCTCCGGGTTGAGGGCGGCCAGGGTGCGCGCCGCGGACCGGACCTTGGGCTCCCCGAGCGATGCGGTGGTGTGCACGATCTGGCGCTGCAGGTTCGAGAGATCCACCGCGTCGTGGTCGACGAGGACGAGGTGTCCCACGCCGCTCGCGGCGAGGTACATCGCGATCGGGGAGCCGAGGCCGCCCAGTCCCACGAGGAGCACCCGGGACCCCCACAGGCATTCCTGTCCCTCGACCCCGATCTCGGGCAGCATGATCTGGCGGTTGTACCGCAGGAGCTGTTCGTCGCCGAGCTCGAGGAGCGGGCGCACGGGGGCGGAAATCGCGGTGGTCATGTCGGGAGAGCCGGGGGTGCCTGCCTCCCGTTCGATTATACGCCTGCGGTCCCGGGCATGCTCAGGCGCCGCCCGTTCGCGAGGGGGCCGGCGGCGGCTCCGCGACGTGTGCCCAGGACCGGTATGCGCGCGCGTGCAGGGCGACGTCGTGCACCCGCAGCACTTCCACTCCGCGTGCGGCGAGGGCGAGCGACGCGCCGAGGGTTTCCGGGTCGCGTTCGGGGGCCGGCGGTCCGCCTCCGGCAAACCACACCTTGCGCGAATGTCCGACCAGCACCCGGAAGCCCTCGGCGCGGAACCGGTCGAGCGCGGCAAACAGATCGAGGGCCTGCAGGCTGTCCTTGCCGAAGCCGATTCCGGGGTCGAAGAGGATCCGGGCCGGGTCGAGACCGTCGTCCTCCCATTCCCGGCGCCGGCGGGCGAGCCAGTCCACCAGGGTGTCCGGAGCCGGAGGCCGGGGGGGAAGCCGCCGTCCGGGGTCCGCGGGGACGCTCACGGCGTGCACCGCCACCCACTCGGCGCCGCTCTCGCGGGCAAGCCGGCGCATCCCCGTCGTGCCGAGACCGGAGACGTCGTTCACCATCTGCGCTCCGAGCACGAGCGCGCGTTCCGCGACCTCGGGATGGCGCGTGTCGACGCTCACCCCGGGGGGGAGACGAGCCCCGCGAAGATGGGCGATGACCTCGCGAAGCGGCGCCTCGAGGCGTCTCCACTCCTCCTCCGGCGAGACCGGCCAGGCGCCTGGCCGGGTCGACTCGGCCCCGAGGTCGATCCAGTGCACGCCGGCCGCGACCTGCTCGTCCACCGCCGCGGCGAGCCGCGCCGGGTCGAACGCGCCGCCACCCGAGAACGAGTCCGGCGTGCAGTTGACGATCCCCATCCACAGGGGGATGGGCCGCACCCGGCCCGCCCACTCGAGCACGGTGGAGTCGCCGTGTCCCGGTATGGCCATCAGGGGCGCGAGATGGGCGAGGGGAGTGAGGACGAAGCTCCGCTCCCGGATCTCGGGGTGCGGAATCGTCAGCCGTTCGGTGCGGACCGTCCGGCGGCCCCAGAGCAGGATGTCGATGTCGACCGGGCGCGGCGACCACCGCGAGGCGGCGAGGTCGCGCCCCAGGCGCGTCTCGATCGACTTGATCACGCGGTGCCAGTCGTCCGGCTCGGAGCGGGCGATCCGGGCGCGGGCGACGAGGTTGAGGTAGGGCCGGTTCCAGCTCGCCGGGGCCCCGGCCGGCAGGAGCGCGGGAGACTCGACGGTCGGCGAGGCGACGATGTCCCGCGCCCCGGCGTGCTCGAGGGCACGAAGCGCCGCCTCGAGGTGGGCGAGCCGGTCTCCGAGGTTCGATCCGAGGCCGAAGTACACTTCCATGCGCGAATCTCTTGGGGGGACCATGCGGACCGATACGGTGACGGACGACGAACGGCTGGCGGCCGGCAAGCGCGAGCTGCGGCGTGCCGCCGCGGCCGCGCGCAACGCGGTGCGCAATCGGGCGGAGGCCGCCGGCGCCGCGTGCGGGAATCTTAGCGCACTGGCCTCCTACCGGTCGGCGACGACGGTGCTGTGGTACGTGAACATGCCTTCGGAGCTCGCGACCACCCGAGCGATCGAGGCCGCGCTCGCGCAAGGCCGGCGGGTGGTCGTGCCGTGGTGCGACGGCGAGGATCTCGGACTCTGGCGGCTCGAGTCGATGGGTGAGCTCGTGCCCGGCACGTGGGGCATTCCGGAGCCTCCTCCGGCCCGGCGCGACGATCCCGAACGCCGGATCGTCCCCGAGGCTCTCGACTTCGTCGTCGTCCCCGGCCTCGCCTTCGATGCCCGGGGCCGGCGCCTCGGTCACGGCAAGGGCTACTACGACCGCCTCCTGCCGCGCACCCGCGCGGTGCGGGCCGGACTGTGCTTCGACGCCCAGGTGTTCCCCGAGGTTCCGGCCGGCCCGCGCGATGCGCTGATGGACTGGCTGGTCACCGAGCGCGGGGCGCGGGCCGCCGGACCCGTCAGCGATGGGTCGGGATGCTGAAGTCGGCCTGCTCGCGCACTCCCGAGGGCCAGCGCTGGGTGATCGTCTTCAGCCGCGTGTAGAAACGGACGCCTTCGGGGCCGTGCATGTAGTGATCGCCGAACAGCGACCGCTTCCATCCGCCGAAGCTGTGGAACGCGGACGGAACCGGGATCGGCACGTTCACTCCGATCATCCCGATCTTCGCCCGGGTCGTGAAGTCGCGCGCGGTGTCGCCGTCGCGGGTGAAGATCGCGGCCCCGTTCCCGTACTCGTGGTCGTTGACGAGGGTGAGCGCCTCCTCGTAGCTCTTCGCGCGCACGAGTGACAGCACCGGGCCGAAGATCTCGTCGGTGTAGATCGACATCTGCGGCTGCACCCGGTCGAAGAGGCAGCCCCCGAGGAAGAAGCCGCCGTCGGAGTCGGTACCTCCGTTCCCCCCGTTTCCGGCGGTCGTCGGGCCGACCCCGCGGCCGTCCACCACGAGCTCCGCTCCTTCCTCCACCCCGGCGTCGACATAGCCGCGGACCCGGTTGCGATGCGCGCCGGTCACGAGCGGCCCCATCTCGGCCTGCGGGTCCTCGAATCCTCCGATGTGCAGGTCGCGGACCCGCGGGGAGAGCCGCTCGACGAGGGCGTCCGCCACGTCGTCGCCGACCGCCACCGCCACCGAGACGGCCATGCAGCGCTCTCCGGCCGAGCCGTACGCGGATCCCATCAGGGCCTCGACGGTCTGGTCGAGGTCGGCGTCGGGCATCACCACCAGGTGGTTCTTCGCGCCGCCGAGGGCCTGGACCCGCTTGCCGGCTTGCGACGCGGCCCGGTACACCCGCTCCGCGATGGGTGTCGAGCCGACGAAGCTCACCGCGTCGACTTCCGGATGGGCGATGAGCCCATCCACCGCCTCCCGGTCGCCGTGCAGGACGTTGAGCACTCCCGCGGGCAGGCCGGCCTCCACCGCGAGCTCGGCGATCCGCACCGCCGCCGAGGGATCGCGCTCGGAAGGCTTGAGGACGAAGGTGTTGCCGCACGCGATCGCGACCGGGAACATCCACATCGGCACCATCGCGGGGAAGTTGAAGGGGGTGATCCCGACGCAGACCCCGAGCGGCTGGCGGAAGGAGTAGCTGTCGATCCCGGACGCGACCCCTTCGTTGTGCTCTCCCTTGAGCAATTGGGGGATGCCGCACGCGAACTCGACGACCTCGATCCCTCGGGTGACCGAGCCGCGGGCGTCGTCGAGGGTCTTGCCGTGCTCGGACGACACGATCCGGGCAAGCTCGTCGATATGGTCGCGGAGCTGCATCTGGTACCGGAACAGGATGCGCGCGCGGGCCGGTGGCGCAGTGGCCGCCCAGTCCGGGAAAGCCGCCCGGGCGGCGGCGACGGCGGTATCGACCTCGCTCTCCGAGGCGAGGGGTACCCGTGCCCGCACCGCGCCCGAGGCGGGGTCGAACACGTCGCCGAACCGGTTCCCGCTCGCGGCAACCCGCTCTCCGCCGACGAAGTGGTCGATGGTCGCGGTCATGAGACTCTCCTGCGGTTTGCGTCGAAGCGCGAACGATATCGCATCGTGCTCCCGTAGTGGAATCTCGCGCTTCGAAACGGCCTTGCTTTCCCCGAGGCACCGCGACCCTCGCAGTCGAGTCGAGTCGAGTCGAGTCGAGCCGAGTTGAGCCGAGCCGAGCCGAGTCTGCGGAGGCGTTGCACGGATGTGGTGGACGAAGCCGCGGACGGCGCGGCGCTGCGGGATCGGGTAAACGTCGGGTGGCTTCGAGGACGTCTCCCCCGTTCGTGGCGCAGCCGCGCGAATACCGCTCTCCCGGTGTTCTTCGCAGCGCCGCCGGGGGATAGACTTGGTCCGAGACCGGGAACCGGGAGTGGACATGGCACGAGTGCGCGACGTCGAGATTCACGAGGTCCCTGCGGACCTTCGGCCCGTCTACCGGCGCTTCGCGGAATCCTATGGTCCGTTTCTCAACCAGGTGAAGGTGTTCGCCCATCGGGCGCCCGCGCTCCGGCACCTGATGGGAATGCTGCTCGAGCTCGCCGACGAGGCGATCCTGCCGAAGCGCTACCTCGAGATCGCCCTGGTGGCGGTCTCGAAGGTGAACGAGTGCACCTACTGCGTCGCCCACCACGGGCCCCGGCTCGTCGAGCAGGGGCTCGACCCGGCGAGCGTCGCCGCGATCCTCGAGCCCGAGGTGCCGGGATTCGACGACGTGGACACGCTGGTGCGCGACTACGCGGTCGCGGTCACCGACGACCCGCGGCGGATGCCGGGGTCGATGGTGGAACGGCTGAGCGCGCACTTCACCGAGGAGCAGATCGTCGAGCTCACCCTGCGCGCCACCCTTTGCGGGTTCTTCAACCGCTTCAACGAGGCGCTCGGAATCGAGATCGAGGAGGGCGTCGTCGAGGACCTGCTCGGTTCGGGCATGCGGCTGGACGACCTTCCCCACCCGGAGACCCTGGCCGCGGGCGGCGGCTGAGCTGGCCCTGCCGGCTCGTTCGCCGCACCCCGGTCGTGAACGGGAGCGGGACCGTCGCGGCGGATGGTCCGGTGGTCGCAGGAAGTCGGTGAGATCCGGTTTGGACTTCTCGAGGGGCCGTGAATCTGCCGCTTCGGCCGGGTCGCACCCGACGGCGGCCCGGGAACGCGGGCGTTTCCTGTCCGCATGGGCAATGGCCCGCCTGCGGTTCGCTGCGGACTTGAAGCCTGCCGCGCGTCCAGGAATCGCGCCCACCCCCCTGACCGGCGCAAGGCTCGCCGGTCTGCGTCCAAGCCTCGCCTGAACCTCATGCGCCTCGCCAGCGACTGCGCGGGCGTGCACCGGTCTTCTTCCGAGAGTCCATCGAGCGCCGGAACCTTGTGCCCCGCGCCACGCTCCGGCGGGGCGCGCAGTGGCCCGGTTCCCCGGCCCACCGGCGATTGAGAGGTGCGGACGAGCTACTACCGGACGGCCCTGCTCCTCGTGATCGCGAGCGCGGTCTTCAACTCCGCGAACGGGCTCATCGTGCGTTCGATGGAAGCCGCGGACGCCTGGCAGATCGTCTTCTATCGGTCCTGGTTCCTCGCCGGTGCGCTCGCCGCCGTCTTCGTCGTGCAGGTCGGGGGGCGGGTGCGGGCGGCCCTGCTCGATCTCCGCCCGTGGATGCTGGTCGGAAGCCTCGTCATCGCGGCCGTCAACACCTGCTTCATCCTCGCCATCACCTACACGACGGTGGCGAACACCATGTTCCTGCTGAGCGGGGCGCCGTTCTTCGCCGCCCTGCTCGGCCGGATCGTGCTCGGCGAGGCCGTCGCCCGCGGGGTATGGGTCGCGATGGGAGTCGCGCTCCTCGGCATGGCGGTGATGCTGTGGGACGGCCTGGGGGCAGGGACTCTTCTCGGTAACTCGCTCGCCCTGCTCGCCGCGTTGTGCTTCGGGGCTTTCGCGGTGATCCTGCGCAAGGGCCGCGGGATCAACATGCTGCCGGTCGTCGTGCTCGGCGCGGTGCTCGGCGGGGTGAACGGAGCGCTGATGTGCGGCGGGGAGTTCGCCATTCCGTTGCGGGACGTCGCGTTGCTCTTCGTCTGGGGCGCGCTGCTCTCCGGCACCGTGCACGTCATCTTCACGTGGGGGTCGCGTCACGTGCCGGGGGCGGAGCTGACCCTGCTCATCCTCATCGAGTTCATCCTGTCTCCGTTGTGGGTGTGGCTCTTCATCGACGAGCGCCCGAGCCTCGCGACCCTGGTCGGCGGCGCGCTCGTGCTTGCCTCCGTCGCGAGCCGGGCGGTCGGGAGCCTGCGCGTGCGGCCGCGATGAGCGGCGCGTATCGAGTGCCGTCCGGCGCCCGGCGCGGTGCGGACCCGAACGACCGGATTCACGTTCCGCCTGCGAGCCCTTCGGGTGGATGCGGACCGCGGCATGGAAGGATGGTGGGGGGGTGGAATTCGCAGTCGCGGCGGGCGGGATATCCTCCCGGTCAAGTTGCCGTGCCTTGTTCCGAACCCGCGCGGTTTCGTTCCGGTTGCCCCTGGCGGCAGGCGGAAAGGGAGGGGTGAACGAATGACCGAACCGAACCATCACGAAGAGTACGACGACACCTTCGTCGCGGGGCTCGAATGGATGTGGGGGGAGGGGTACCTCTCCCCGGGCGGGGCGGACGAGGTGGCTCGAATCGTCGCCGATGCCCCGATCGCGGGGGCCCGGGTGCTCGATGTCGGATGCGGGCTCGGCGCGATCGACGTCCTGCTGGTCGAGCGCTTCGGGGCGGCCCACGTCACCGGTATCGACGTCGAGGCCCCGCTCGTCGCGCGCGCGGCGGCGCGGGTCAAGGCGGCGGGACTCTCCGACCGGATCTCGATTCGCCGGGTCTCGCCCGGTCCTTTCCCCTTCGACGACGGCTCCTTCGATGTGGTGTTCAGCAAGGACTCGATGATCCACATCCCCGACAAGCCGGCGCTCTACGCGGACATCCACCGGGTGCTCGCCCCGGGGGGCTGGATGGTGGCGGGCGACTGGTTCGGCAACGGGCGCGAGCCGACCGGGGCGATGCGCGAGTGGCTCGCCGCGGTCGGCCTCACCTTCACCCTCGAGAGCATCGAAGCGTCGGCGAAGCTGGTCGGAGCCTGCGGGTTCGTCGACGTCGGGTGGCGCGACCGCAACGCCTGGTACGCGGAGGCCATCAACGAAGAGATCGAGGCCCTCGCCGGCGCCAACTACCCGCGCCTCGTCGAGCGCCTCGGGGCCGAGGCCGCGTCCCAGCGCCTCGAGAGCTCCACGAAGAAGAAGGCGGTCGTCGAGGGCGGCGAGCTCCGCCCCGGCCACCTCCGCGCCCGCAAGCCCGCCTGACGGGTGCCGTTCGCAGCGGGGCGGACCGACCGGAATCTTCATCGCAGGGCTTGGCCGTTCGAGCTCGACCGGTTCGCGGTCCCGTGGTCGATTCGTGGGGCCGAATGAGGCGATCGCCAAGTGATCGGCGATTCCGTTCGGCTGCCGGCCGGCTCCGGCGGACCTGCCCCGAAATGCGTCAGAGGGTCGGGACCATCGGGCCGGAACCGGCCCGGACGGACAGAAGAAGACCGTGCCGGGGCCGGGCGGTGCTCAGGGGTAGTGGCGGGCGAGGTACTCGTCGCTGAACTTGCCGCTTCGCCGGTCCTCGTCGAGCTCGTCCGGGGTGCGCTCGGCCGGGGAACCGAGACCTCCCGCGCCCGGGGTCTCGATCACCACCCGCTCGTCGGCGCGGATGGGGATGTCGCCGGACTTGTCGCCGAGGGTCCGCTCGGCGCCGTTGTCGCCCACGATGGCGAACCGTCCGCGTCCGCCGGACCCGCCGCCCTCGAGTCCCCACGGCTCGTGGCGGAACCGTTCCCCGAGGCCGTTGAAGGTGCAGTCGTGCCCGACCGGGCGGACGACCCGGCGCAGCCCGAGCCCCCCGCGGCGGCGCCCCGCCCCGCCGGAGTCGGGAACGAGGCCGTACTCCTCGACGAGGAGCGGGTACTCCATCTCGATGGCCTCCACCGGCAGGTTCGACGTGTTCGTCATGTGGACCTGCACCGCATCCTTTCCGTCGCGGTCCGGGCGCGCCCCCATGCCGCCACCGAGGGTCTCGAGGTAGACGTAGGGGACGCCGTTCTCGGGATTCGTCCCCGCGAACACCGCCGTCGTGTTGGCTCCGTTCGCCGCGGCCGGCACGCGGTCCGGAAGGGACTTGGCGAGCGCGCCGAAGATGACGTCCACGATGCGCTGGCAGGTATTGGCGCGGGCCGCCACCGAGGCGGGGAACACCGCGTTCAGGATGGTCCCGGGCGGCGCGCTCACCTCGGCCGTGTCGAGCACCCCCTGGCTGTTCGGGATCTCGGGGTCGAGAAGGGACTTGAGGGCATAGCAGGCGCTCGCGTGGGTCGCGTTGAGGGTGGTGTTCATGTTTCCGGGGACCTGCTCGGAGGTGCCCGTGAAGTCGAAGCGGATGCGCTCGCCCGCCACCTCGATCCGGACCCGGATGGGCAGGTCGAAGTGGTCCGTCCCGTCGCTGTCGAGCCGATCCTCGAATTCGTAGGTCCCGTCCGGGACGGTCGCGATCGCGCTCCGGAGGCGCTGCTCGGCACGTTCCATCATGAGCTCGAAGCCGCGCGTCACGGTGCCGGCGCCGCGTACCTCCACGAGCTCGAGCAGCCGGCGGGCGCCGAGCCGGCAGGCCGCGATCTGGGCGAAGTAATCGCCCCGGCGCTCGTGCGGCACCCGCACGTTGAGGAGCAGCAGGTCGAACAGATCCTGCTGCAGCTCGCCGCGGCGGAACAGTCGGACCACCGGGATCCGGAGCCCCTCCTGGAAGATCTCGGTCATGCCGCCCGCCATGCTGCCGGGGGCCATGCCGCCGATGTCGGCGTGGTGGGCGATGTTGCACACGAATCCGACGAGGGTCCCGTCGCTGAAGACCGGGAGGGCGAGGTTCACGTCCGGCAGGTGGGTCCCCCCCGCCACGTAGGGATCGTTCGCGACGAAGAGGTCGCCCTCGTGAAGATCGTCACCGAACTTCTCGAGCACGCTCTCCATGAGCCCGCTCATCGACGCGATGTGGAGGGGAAGGGACTGCTCGGACTGGGCGACGAGCCGCCCGCGCACGTCCATGATGGACGCGGAGTGGTCGCGCCGCTCCTTGATGTTCGTGGAGTAGGCGCTCTTCATCAGGGCGAAGAAGCACTCGTCCGTGATGGAGCGAAGCGCATTGGAGAGGATCTCGAGGCCGACCGCGTCGAGCTCGAAGTCCGCGGGTGCGGGCGCGTGTCGGACCGGTTCCGCAGTCGAGACCGAGGGGTCGTTGGTGGTCGGGGTCGTGGTCATTTCCATCATGCTCCGCCGAGGGTGATGGTGAGGTTGGCGTGCGCGTCCATGCGGGCGCGGTCGCCCGGATGGACGACGGTGGTGGCGTCGAGCTGCTCCACGACGGCCGGGCCGACGAGCTCGGTGCCCGGCCGGAGCCGGCTCCGGTCAAAGACCGGGGTGTCCTCGGGCGCATGCGGTCCGAACCAGACCGGGCGAACCTCGTCCGGGGCGGGGAGCGCCGCCGCAGCCTCCCCGTTCCCGGTCGCAAGGTCTCGGCGCGAGCGGCCGAAGGCGGTGAGGCGCACGTTGACCACTTCCACGGGGTCGTCCGGATTGTGGTATCCGTAGGCGACGTCGTGCACCGCGAAGAAACGGTCCCGCACCGCGGCGATCGCCTCCGGCGCCGGGTGGCCGTCGAGGACCGCGGGGGAGCCGGCCGCGACCGGAACCCGGAGCTCGAAGTTCTGTCCGACATAGCGGGCATCGAAGTGGAGCTCGACCTCCCGGTCCGGTTCCGGGACGGCTTCCTCCCCGAACCACGCGCCCGCCCGCCGGGCGAGCTCCGCCACCGCCGCGCCGAGCTCCCCGGCCGTCTCCGGCGCGAGCTCCACCCGCCGTCCGAGCACGAAGTCTTCCTTCAGATCCGCGATGACGAGCCCCTGAGCGCAGACGATCCCCGGCACTTCCGGAACGAGGACCTCGCGGATTCCGAGGGCGTCGGCCACGTCCCGGGC
Source organism: Immundisolibacterales bacterium (assembly GCA_026712715.1). Classification (GTDB taxonomy): domain Bacteria; phylum Pseudomonadota; class Gammaproteobacteria; order HK1; family HK1; genus JAJDXW01. Next base: position 32,216 of record JAPOPW010000001.1, read on the forward strand.
GTGGAGTGGTCCGGCACCGCCGAACGCGACGAGGGTGAAGTCGCGCGGGTCATGGCCCCGCTCCACCGAGATGGTGCGGATCGCCCGCACCATGTTCGCGACCACCACCCCGATCACCCCGTGCGCGGCGCGCTCCGCGCCGTACCCGAGCTCGCCCGCGACGCCGTCGAACGCCTGCGCGGCGCGCGCCCGGTCCAGGGTCATCCGTCCGCCGAGAAGCCCGCGGGCGGACAGCCGGCCGAGCAGCAGGTTGGCGTCCGTGACGGTCGGCGCGGTTCCTCCGCGCCCGTAGCAGGCCGGGCCGGGGTCGGCTCCGGCACTCTCCGGCCCGACCTTGAGCAGGCCGTCCCGGTCGAACCAGGCGATCGAGCCGCCGCCCGCCCCCACGGTCTGGACGTCGATGCTCGGGAGCCGGATGGGAAGGCCCGCTACCGCGCGCTCGAGGGCGACGTCCGCCTTGAGGTCGCGAACCAGGGAGACGTCCGCGCTGGTGCCGCCCATGTCGAGGGTGATGAGGTTGCGGGGGCCGGAGCGGGCGCCGGAGTCGATGGCCCCGACCACTCCGGCCGCGGGCCCCGAGAGGGCGGTGCGAACGGGGAGGGCGCGTGCGCGGGCCGGCGACATGAGGCCGCCGTTCGACTGGTTGATGCCGATGCGAGCGTGCGGAACGCGCGCCGCGAGCCCCGCCTCGAGGCTCGCCATGTACTCGTCCATGACCGGCTGCAGCCAGGCGTTCAGCACCGTGGTGGAGCAGCGCTCGAACTCCCGGAACTCCGGCTGGACCTCCGACGAGAGCGAAACGCGCAAGTCGGGACGGGCGGCGCGGATCGCCGCCCCGATGCGCGCCTCGTGGTCCGGGTTCTGGAATGCGAAGAGGAGGCACACCGCGCAAGCGTCCGCGTCGATCGCGCCGATCCGCTCCACCGCCTCGCGGACCGCCGCCTCTCCGAGCGGGCGGACCACCCTCCCGCCCGACGTGATCCGCTCCTCCACCTCGAGGCGCCGCTCGCGCGGCACGAGAGGCGGCGGCTGGTCGCGGTAGAGGTCGTACATGTGGGGCCGGATCTGGCGCCCGATCTCGAGGAGATCGCGGAAGCCGGCCGTCGTGAGCAGGACCACCTTCCCGCCCCGGCGCTGGATAATCGCGTTGGTGGCGACCGTCGTCCCGTGCGCGAGCCGGCCGACCTCGCCGAGCGGGACGCCGGCCGCGGCGAGCTCCTCCAGCCCCTCGAGCACCGCGCGTCCCGGGTTGTCGCGCGTGGAGGGACGCTTCGCGACCCGGACCTCGCCGCTCCCGGCGCTCGTCGCGTAGAAGTCCGTGAACGTCCCCCCGACGTCCACCCCGACGATCCAGCTCACGTCGCCCTGGCCCTCCCCGGCCGCTCGTTCAATCGGGTCCTCTCGCCGCCCGGTCCGTTCCTGCCGGTCCGGAAGTCTCAACCGCTCCCGTCGCGACGGGAGCGGAAACGAGTCGGCGCGAGTCCTCGGTCAGCTCTGTCGGGCGCGCTCCGCGGCCAACACCCCGAGGGCGTCGGACCAGGCGTCGAAGGTCTGCCGGACGTCCTCGTCGTCGTGGGCGATGGAGAGGTAGTACTTGCTCTCCCCCTTGAGGATCCCCCGTTCGAGCAGGAGCTCGTTGAGGCGCCGGCCGAGGCTCGCGTCTCCGCGCAGGGTGCCCCGATAGTCGACGATGGGACCCGGCGCGAATACCGCTTCGAAGCAGGCCGGGACGCCGAGTACGGTGGCGGTGAATCCGTGTTCGCGAAGCCGCTCGCCGAACCCTTCCATCAGCCGCTGCCCGGTCGCGTTCAGCCGCTCGTACGTGCCCGGCTCGCGAAGCACCTCGAGGGTCGCGAGGCCCGCGACCGCGGCAATCGGGTTCCCGGAGAGAGTGCCCACCTGGAACAGGAACTGCTCCTGGACGACCCGGCTCGCGTCGAAGTGCGCCATGACCTCCTCGCGGCCCGCGATGGCCGCGAGCGGGTAGCCGCCGCCGCACGCCTTGCCGAGGGTGCACAGATCCGGGGTGATGCCGTAGAACTCCTGCGCGCCGCCGTAGGCCATGCGGAATCCGGTCACCACCTCGTCGAAGATGAGCACGATGTCGTGCTTCGCGGTGAGCTCGCGGAGCCCTTCGAGGAAGCCCTTCACGGGCGGAATGATGCGCTGCACCGGCTCCACGATGACGCCGGCGATCTCGTCGCCGTGCTCGGCGATGAGGTTCGCCACCGCGTCGAGGTCGTTGTACGGCGCGACGAGGATCTCGTCTCCGACCCCGGCCGGAATCCCGGCCGAGTCCGCCACCGGGCGCGGAAAGTTGGTGAGGCGCTTCGGGGCGAGGCTCTGGAGGCCCGAGTCGCTCATCCCGTGATAGGCGCCCTCGAACTTGAGGATCTTGTCGCGCCCCCGATGTCCCCGGGCAAGACGCATCGCGTAGGCATCCGCCTCGGTTCCCGAGCTCACGAACCGGACCTGCTCGGCGCACGGCACCGCATCCACGATCGCTTCCGCGAGCTCGATGGCGAAGCGGTTGTTGGCGAAGAACGTCGAGCCGAGCTCGACCTGGTTCCGCACCGCTTCGTTGACCCTGGGATGGGCGTGGCCGGCCAGCATCGGCCCCGAGCCGATGAGGTAGTCGATGTATTCGTTTCCGCTCTCGTCCCACACCCGGCCGCCCTTTCCGGAGCGGATGATGAGATCGGAACTCGTGTTCCCGAGTCCGCCGGCCGGCATGACCTGTCGGGCCTTCTCGACCAGGGCCAGCTCGTGATCGCTTCGTGTCAGCATTTCGTTCGTTCCTCCCGTCGGTGAATGACCGTCCGCAGCAGGGCAGGGTGGGGTTGGATGCGGGTGGCGCGCTCCGTTCGGCCGGGCCCGCCCGTCACGAGAGCCAGCGCTTGCGCCGGCGGTAGTGCTTCACGTCCCGGAAGCTCTTGCGGGCGCCGGCTTCCGAGAGCCCGAGGTAGAACTCCTTGATGTCCGCGTTCTCCCCGAGCTCGTCCGCCCGTCCCTGGAGCACGATCTTTCCGTTCTCGAGGACATAGCCTTCGTCCGCGATGGAGAGCGCGAGCGACGCGTTCTGCTCGACGAGCAGGATGGTCACGCTCTCCTCGTCGCGAAGGCGCTTCAGGATCCCGAAAATCTCCTCGACCAGCATCGGGGCGAGCCCGAGGGACGGCTCGTCGAGCATGAGCAGCTTCGGCCGGCTCATGAGGCCGCGCCCGATCGCGAGCATCTGCTGCTCGCCTCCCGACAGGTACCCCGACTGCACGGAGATCCGTTCTCCGAGACGCGGGAAGTAGGTTAGGACCCGGTCGACGTCGTCGCGCACCTGGCGCCAGTCGCGGTTGGTATGGGCGCCCGCGATGAGGTTCTCGCGGGCGTTCAGGTGCTCGAAGCCCCGCCGGCCCTCGAACACCTGCGCGAGCCCGAGCTTGACGATGTCGGACGGGTCGCGGCGGTCGATCCGGCTTCCCTGGAACTCGATCGACCCGCGGGTCACCTCGCCCCGCTCGGACTTGAGGAGGCCCGAGATGGCCTTGAGGGTGGTCGACTTCCCGGCCCCGTTGGACCCGAGCAGGGTGACGATCCGGCCCTCCGGGACGTGCAGGTACACCCCCTTCAGAACGAGGATGATGTTGTCGTAGATGACCTCGATGTTGTTGAGGGTCAACATGCCGGGTCCCGTCCCCTCTCCCGGAGTCCCGCGCCGACGGAGCCCGGATGCGTGGACACCGCGAAGAACGCGGGGAGGCGGGTCGCGCCGACCCGCCTCCCCGGTTGCTCGCTGGCGCTCCTCGTCAGGTGTTGCCTAGCCCGCCGGCGGCTCGGCCTTCTCGACATGCTCCATGATCACGTCGCGATAGCCCTGTATCCAGTCCGTGATCGGCACCCAGGCGCCGTCGCGCACCTGCCACACCTGCACCCAACCGCCGCCTTCGTGGTCTTCCGGCGTGATGTTGAGCGGAGGCATGAAGCCGCCCAGGGTGAAGTCGCTGATCGACTCGAAGCCCTTGCGGACGTCGTCGCCGGTGACGTTGTCGGCTCCGACCGCCTCGATGGCGTTGGCGATGGCACGGGCGTGCAGGGCGCCGATGAAGACGCCGCGGTTGTAGTACACGCTGACGGCCATCTTGTCGTCCGGTGCCTCCTTCCCTTCCTCGGCGTACATGGCCTTGATCTGGTCGATGACCTTGTGGTTCTGGCCGACCCCGGCGAACTGGAGGGCCTGGTAGCCTTCCGCCGCCTCCCATCCGGCCGCCTGCATGTCGGCCTCGGAGGCCGCCCAGACGAAGCCGATGACCCGGTTCATCGGGAACCGGAGCCGGCTCAGCTCCTTGATGGAGACCGCCGGCGCCTTGCCGAAGGTGTGGTTGATGACCCAGTCGGCCTTGTAGTTGCGCACGATGTCGAGCACCTGGGGCCGCATGTCCACCCCGGGAGGCGGAACCGCGAACTCGCGCATCTCGAAGCCGATCCGGCCCTGGATGTCGCGCAGGATCTCGAGGGGCTCGCGGCCGGCCGGGTTGTCGTAGTAGAGGTATGCGACCTTGGGCAAGCCGGACTGGCCGGAAGCCTCCCACTCGTCCATCAGGAACTGGACGGCGGCCCCCGCCTGCGACCAGTAGGTGGCCGCGACCGGGAAGACATAGGGATAGCTCTGTCCGTTCGCCGCGCCCGCGCTTCCGAAGCCGGGGGACGTGCCCGGCACCTGGTCGGTGGTGAGCTTCGGGGTGAGCGCATAGGTGTGCGGGGTCCCGTAGAGCCCGTAGCTCACGTGCCCCGCCTCCTTGGAGCGTTCGTACGCTTCGACCCCGCGCGGCACGTTGTAGCCGTGGTCGATCTCGAAGGCCCGGACCGAATTGCCCTCTCCGAACATGCCGTTCCGGTTGGCGAGGCGGATGTAGTCGTGCGCGCCGTCGCACAGGAAGTTTCCTACGAGCTGCGTGGGCCCGGATCGGTCGCACTGGAAGCCGAGGACGAGCTCCCGCGCAGATGCCGTGCCGGCCGCCATGGCGGCGGCCAGTGCCGCACTTGCCAGGGCGAGCGTTGCGATTCTTGGATGTTTCATGTCGCCATCCTCGTGATGAGTGTCGATGGACTCGGAGTCCGTTCGTGACGGAGCGGCCCGACTATACCGCACTGGAATCCTTGAGGGGCTCCGATCTCTACAGATGAGTCAAGTTTGCAAATCGGTTTCAGGAACGCAACGTGCGAGGCGGCGGCCGCTGCGCAGCGGCCGGGTCTCGAACAAGGCGGGGTGGCTTCGAACCCGTCTCGTCGGTCCGCGGCGCAGCCTCGCTACACATAGGGGAAGGGCCACACCCGGAAGTAGTCGGTGAAGTTCCGCCACATCTTCGCGAGCCCGTCCGGCTCGACGACCAGGAAGAACATGATGAGGCCGCCGAACATGATGAGGTTCCACTGGGGCATGATGGCCGACGCGGCCGCGTCGTCCCATCCGAACACGGCGCCTCCGACCCCGCGGAGGATGAAGTCGAGGACGATCGGCAGCATGGTGATGAAGATCGCTCCCAGGATGGAACCGAGAATGCTGCCGAGCCCGCCGATGATGCACATCGCGAGGAACTGGATGGAGACGAGCAGGGTGAAGCTCTCGAAGTTCGCGATCGAATAGAAGTAGGTGTAGAGCACCCCGGTGATCCCGGCGTAGAACGAGGCGATGCCGAAAGCGACCAGCTTGGTGCGGAAGATGTTGATCCCGATGATCTCGGCCGCGATGTCCCGGTCCCGGACCGCGATGAACGCGCGCCCCAGGTGCGAGCGGAACAGGTTGAGCGCGAACACGATGCCGACCGCGAGGACGGTATAGATGAGATAGTAGTAATGAAGGTTCGCGTCCATCTTGCGGACCACGAGCTCTCCGTTCTCGATCCACGGGAAGGTGGGGGGCTGGATGTAGATCGACCCCTGCGCCCCGCCGCTCAGCCATGACCAGTGGTTGATGACCCATTCGATGATGAGCTGGGCGGCAAGGGTCGAGACCGCGAGGTAGAGTCCCTTGATGCGAAGGGAAGGGATCCCGAAGAACATGCCGACGAGCGCGGCTGCGCACCCTCCGCCGAGCATCGCGAAGAGCCAGTGGGTGCCCGGGAACTCGCGCAGGATCACCGCCGCGGTGTACGCCCCGACCGACATGAACGCGGCGTGCCCGACCGAGATCTGGCCCGTGTAGCCGACCAGGATGTTGAGTCCGAGCGCGCCGAGGGACGCGATGCCGATGAGGTTGAGGCCCCCGAGCCAGTACGACCCGCCCAGCCACGGAACGATCACGAACACCACGAGCGCGATGACCCCGATCGCGATCTTCGGAAGCGGGGTGCGGAAGATCGCCAGGTCTTCGGCGTAGGTCCGCTTGAAGGTGCCCGTCTCGCGGTTGATCACGTCTCGTTCCCTCTACACGCGCTCGATGATCTTCTCGCCGAACAGCCCGTAGGGCTTGAACATGAGGACGAGGATCATCAGGACGTAGGGGGTGAGGTCCTTCGTGCCCCCGCCGACGAGCGGGTCGAGGAAGCCGGCCGCGAGGCTCTCCACAAGCCCGATGATGAGGCCCGCGACGAGCGCGCCGATGATGCTGTCGAGCCCGCCGAGGATCACCACCGGGAACACCTTGAGCCCGATGAGGGCGAGCTGGGTGTCGACCCCGCTCGCGTTCCCCCAGAACACGCCCCCGACCAGGGCGACCACCCCCGCGATGGCCCACGCGATGCCGAAGAAGGTCTTGACGTTGATCCCCATCGCGAGGGAGACCTGCTGGTCGTCGGCGATGGCGCGCAGCGCGATGCCGTACCGGCTCTTGACGAAGAACCAGCCGACGGCGGCGAATCCGAGACCCGCGAACACCGCCGCGACGAGCTCGATGCGGTTCAGCAGCAGGTCGCCGATGAAGATGGGGTAGTCGTCGATGGGGAGGGGAACCGTCCGGGTCTCCACCCCGAACAGGAGCTGTGCGGTGCCCTGCAGGAACGAGGCGAGCCCGATGGTGGCCATGATGACCGCGACCACCGGCCGGCCGATGAGATGGCGGAGAACCGCCCACTCGACGAGCAGGCCGACCAGCACCATGACCACGAGGGCGAGGAAGGCCGCGACCACGATGTTGAAGTCGAGCGAGAGGATCCAGAACGCGATGACGTAGCCCGCGAACATCACGAACTCGCCCTGGGCGAAGTTGATGACCTCGGACGCCTTGTAGATGAGCACGAATCCGAGGGCCACGATCGAATAGAGGGATCCGACGAGGAGCCCGTTCAGCATGAGTTCGACGTAGTACACCCTGTTCTCCCTTCCGTATCCCCCGGGCGCGCGGCAGCGCGCTCCCGGCCGCGTTCGAACACGACTTCAGTCGGCGGCCGCGCGCAGGTCCGCCTGCGTCGCGCCATCCGCGTCCATCACCCGCAGGTCCGCGTGGATGGACCCGGTGGATCCGTCCTCGTACGTGACCGTGATGTCCGTCTCCACCCGGTCGCCGCCGCCGTACAGCGCCTCGATGAGCGTGCCGTACCGCTCCGCGATCACCCCGCGCCGGATCTTCCGGGTGCGGGTGATCTCGCCGTCGTCCGCATCGAGCTCCTTGTTGAGGATGAGGAAGCGCCGGATGCGGGCGCCCGCGAGGGTGCTGTCGACCGCGAGTTCCCGGTTGATCCGGTCCACCTCGCCGTGGATGAGGTCGTACACCTCGTCCCTTTGCGAAAGATCCTGGTAGCCGGTGTATGCGACCCCCCGGCGCTCCGCCCAGTTCTCCATCGCCTCGAGGTCGATGTTGACGATCGCGGTCACGTAGTCGCGGTCCTTTCCGAGGGTGACCGCCTCCTTGATGTAGGGCGAGAACTTGAGCTTGTTCTCGAGGAACTGGGGGGCGAACATGGTGCCGTCGTTGAGATGGCTCACGTCCTTGGCCCGGTCGATGACCCGCAGGTGCCCCCGGTCGTCGACGAAGCCGGCGTCGCCGGTCGCGAGCCAGCCCTCGTCGTCGATGGTGTCGGCGGTCGCCTGCTCGTTCTTGAAGTAGGCGTGGAACATCTGCGGCCCGCGAAGCTGGATCTCGCCCGAGTCCGAGATGCGGATCTCGGTGGACGGGAGCGGGCGTCCGACCGTCTCCGAGCTCGCTTCCCCGTCGGGCTGGTACACGCACGCCGACGAGGTCTCCGTCATGCCGTAGAGCTGCTTCAGGTTGAGGCCCATCGCGCGGATGAAGTCGAACGTGTCGGGGCCGAGGGGCGCGCCGCCGGTGTACGCGCGCCGCACCCGGGTCATGCCGAGGAGGTCGCGAAGCGGGCGGCGCACCAGCCACTCGCCCATCGTGTTCAGCGCCGCGAGACCGGACGGCACCGCGGCGCCCGACTGGCGCATCCGCTCCACCCGCACCGCGATGTTCATGAACGTGCGGAACAGCCCCCGCTTCAGCCAGTCGGCCTCGTCCATCAGCACCTGGACCCGGGTGAGCATCCCCTCCCAGTAGGCGGGCGGCGCGACCATCACGTTCACGCCGATCTCCCGGAAGTCGCGCCGCATGGTCTCGCGGTCCTCCGGGCAGTTGATGGTGAGGCCGAAGCAGATCGCGGCCGCCACCGACAGCCACGAGTCCCCGACCCAGGCCATCGGCAGGTAGGCGATGAGCTCGTCCCCGGTGCGCCAGTCCTCGGCTATTCGGGACTCCTCGACGGAAGAGAGCAGGTTGTCGTTCGTGAGCATCGCCCCCTTGGGGGCGCCGGTGGTGCCGGAGGTGTAGCAGAACATCGCGGTGTCCGCGCCCTTGCCCGCCGCGAGCTCCCGTTCGAAGTACTCCGGATCCTCGCGCCCGAGCTCGTCCCCCATCGCCTGCACGTCCGGAAAGCAGGCGAGCCACGGGTCGTCCACGAGCTCGAGACCGCGGGGATCGTCGTAGATCACCTTCTCGACGTTGCCGAGCCGCTCCCGGATTTCGAACAGCTTGTCGACCTGCTCCTCGTTCTCGGCCACGATGAACCGCGTTTCCGCGTGCTCGAGCACGTAACCGAGCTCCTGGGCGATGGAGTCCTGGTAGACCGCGAGCGAGATGCCCCCGAGCGACTGGGCGGCGATCTGGGCGAAGTAGAGGCGCCGGCGGTTGTCGCCGATCACCGCGAGCTTGTCGCCGCGCCGGAACCCGATCTTCGCAAGGCCGAGGGCGAAGCGCCGCACCTCGTCCGCGTACTCGGCCCAGGTCACGGTCTGCCAGATGCCGTACTCCTTCTCGCGCATCGCATCGCGCCCGGCGAGCGGGCCGCGCGCGTTCGCCTGCAGGATCTTCGCAAGGGTGTCGTCGGTCATGGTGGACTCCGGTCGGATCAGGCCGCGTGCGCCTTGCCGAGATACGCTTCGATGACGATCTCGTCGTTGCGGACCTCGTCCGGGGTCCCCTCCGAGATCTTCCTGCCCTGGTCGAGGACGATGATGTGGTCCGAGATGTCCATGACCACCCCCATGTCGTGCTCGATGAGGACGACGGCGGTGTCCGACATCTCGACGACGTCGAGCACGTAGCGGCAGATCGATTCCTTCTCCTCGAGGTTCATTCCCCCCATCGGTTCGTCGAGGAGGAGGACCTTGGGGTCCGCGGCGAGGGCGCGCCCGAGCTCCACCCGCTTCTGGAGGCCGAGCGGGAGGCTCCCCGCCGGCGCATTTCGGATCTGGGTGATGTTGAGGAAGTCGATGACCTCTTCCGCCCGCCGCCGGTGCGCGATCTCCTCGCGGCGCGCCGGGCCCCAGAACACTCCGCACTTGACCACCCCGCTCTTCATCAGCATGTTGCGGCCGAGGAGGATGTTGTCGAGCACGCTCATGCCGGCGAAGAGGGCGACGTTCTGGAAGGTGCGGGCGATCCCGTGCCGCGCGACCTCGAAGGCGCGCCGTCCCGTGATGTCGGCGCCGTTGAGCACGACCTGCCCGGCGTCCGGGGGATAGACCCCGCTCACCACGTTGATGAGGGTGGTCTTGCCCGCCCCGTTGGGGCCTATGATCGCGAGGATCTTCTTCGATTCCGCGGTGAGGGTGGCCTCGCTCAGGGCGAGCACCCCGCCGAACGATTTCGCGGCATCGACGACTTCGAGACGGTTGCTCATCCGCTCCGGACCGGTCGGCGGGACATTGCCGCCGGGCGTGAAACCTCATGCGGCGCGGGCTTTGTACCGCGCTTCGGATGGCGGGTCAAACCGGTGGGTTGTCCCGGCGGCGTACCGGAGTCATCTTCTCCCTCCCGGTGGCGGTGGAGCGGGGGGACGCGCTTCGGAGCGCCGCGCCGATCCGCGGACGGCCCGGCTCGCGCCGGAAGGGCGCCGGCGCGCGCCGGCCATCGACCGCCCGACTATAATCGCGCCGCCGGCCGGGCCGTCCGTACTCCCGGCCAGACTCGGGAGGACGCCATGTCGAGCGCCGCCGCCGTCGTTTCCCAACCGGCCGAAGAGGCCGCTCCCCCGCTTGCCGTCGAGCTTTGCGGCATCCCCCTTGCCTCGCCCGTCGTCCTGCTTTCCGGGTGCGTCGGCTTCGGCGAGGAGTACACGCGGGTCGACGGATTCGACAACCGGGACGCGGGCGCGATCTGTCTCAAGGGCACCACCCTCGATCCGCGGCTCGGAAACCCCGCGCACCGGGTCTGCGAGACCCCGTGCGGAATGCTCAACTCCATCGGGCTTCAGAACCCGGGCAGCCGCGAGGTGATCGACCGCATCCTGCCCGCGCTCGACTTCGGGGAGACGCGGTTCTTCGCCAACATCGCGGGGGCCTCCGTCGGCGAATACGAGGAGCTCGCGCGGCGCTTCGACGACTCGCCGGTCGACGCCATCGAGATCAACATCTCCTGTCCCAACGTGGAGGAGGGCGGGCTCATCTTCGGCAACGATCCGGTCCTGTCGGCGCGGGTGGTGGAGGCTTGCCGGCGAGCCACGGCGAAGCCGCTCTTCACCAAGCTCTCGCCGAACCAGACCGACGTCGCCGAGAACGCCCGTCTTTGCATCGAGGCGGGGACGGACGGCCTCGCCGTGGTCAACACGTTCGTCGGCATGGCGATCGACGTCGAGACCGGGCGCCCGGTCATCGGTGCGATCCGGGCGGGCCTGTCGGGCCCCGCGATCAAGCCGCTCGCGCTCCACCTCGTGTACGAGGTGCACCGGGTCGCCGCTCCGCACGGGGTCCCCATCATCGGGCAGGGAGGCATCGCCGGGGTCGACGATGCGATCGAGTTCCTGCTCGCGGGCGCGAGCGCGGTCGGGATCGGGACCGCGCTGTTCCACGATCCGCTGATCGGCCGCCGGGTGAACGAAGGGCTCGCGCAATGGCTCGCTCGCCGCGGCGTCGGCGGGGTTGCGCAGACCGCGGGGTCGATGCGCGCCGCGGCGGCGGACGGCGGCGGCGCGCGATGAGGATGGCCGCCGCGCGCCGCTTTCCGCGCTCCGGACCGGAGCCCGCCGACCCCCGACCCCGCCGTCGCGGGCGGCCGGCGACCTGAGGACGGGTCCGGCGATGGACATGGTGGAGAGATTCGAGAGTCTGCTCGCGGCCGGAAAGGAGAGCCCGATGCTCAGGCTCTCCCTTGGAACGGAATACCTGAAGCGCGACGATCCCGACACCGCCATCGCGCATCTCGCGCGGGCGGTGGAGCTCGATCCGGACTACTCCGCCGCGTGGCAGCATCTCGGGCGCGCCCTCGACGCCGTCGAGCGCGCGCAAGAGGCCGCGACCGCGTGGCGGCGCGGCGTCGAGGCGGCCGAGCGCCGGGGCGACGCGCAGGCCGCCAAGGTCATGCGGGTATGGCTGCGCCGCCTCGAACGGCGGGGGGCCGCGGCAACGTGATCGAGGTCGAGGCGCTCGAGCACGGGTTCGCCGAGCGCAGGGTGCTCGACCTCCCGAGCTGGCGGGTCGCGGCGGGCGAGCGCTGCCTCGTCGTCGGGCCGTCGGGCTCGGGCAAGAGCACGTTGCTGCACCTGGTCGCGGGGCTGGTCGCGCCCCGCGCGGGGGTCGTCCGGATCGACGGGCAGGACCTTTCCTCCCTCTCCGCGTCCGCCCGGGACCGGTTTCGCGGACGCACCATCGGGTTGCTGCTCCAGTCCTTCCACCTGCTCGACACGCTGAGCGTGCTCGACAACGTCCGTCTCGCCCGCCGGCTCGCGGGCCTGCCCGAGGACCGCGCGCGCTGCCGGCAGGGGCTCGAGGCGCTCGACGTGGCCGGCCTCGCTCACGCGCGCCCCTCCACCCTGTCGCATGGACAGGCGCAGCGGGTCGCCCTCGCCCGGGCGGTCGTCAACCGGCCGAAGCTCATCCTGGCCGACGAACCGACGTCGAGCCTCGACGACGAGAGCTGCGAGCGGGTTGCGGCGCTCGTCGAGACCGAGGCCGAACGGCACGGCGCCGCCCTCGTGGTGGCGACGCACGACTCGCGCCTGCGCGCCCGCTTCGAACGTCACCTTGCGCTCCGCGCACGGAGCACCGGCGCGTGAATTCGTTCGTCCTCGGAATGCGCACCATCGGGCGCCGCCCGCTGCCCGCGGTCCTGACCTTGGTCCTGCTCATGCTGGGAATCGCGACGGTGGTCGTGGTGCTCCTTTTCGAGCGCGAGCTCGAGGACCGCCTCGGCCGGGACGCGCGCGGAGTCGACCTGGTGGTCGGGGCCAAGGGGAGCGGGCTCCAGCTCGTCCTGTCCGCGGTGTTCCACATCGACGTCCCGACCGGGAACGTCCGTCTCCCCGAGCTTCGCGAGATCGCGCGCCACCCCATGGTCGCGGGCGTGATCCCGCTTTCGCTCGGAGACGCCTACCGCGGATTCCGGATCGTGGGCACGACCCACGCCTATCCGGACCACTACGGCGCGCGGCTCGCCGGAGGGCGCCTGTGGGAGCGATCGATGGAGGCGGTGGCCGGGGCGCGCGCCGCCCGCGAGACGGGCCTGCGCGAAGGCAGCTCGTTCGTCGGAGCGCACGGCCTCGAGGGCGACTCGGGGTTCCACCACGACGAACAGCCGTACCGGGTGGTGGGGGTGCTGCGGGAGACCGGCACCGTCCTCGACCGGCTCATCCTCGTGAACAGCGCGTCGGTGTGGGAGGTGCACTCCGTCCACGACGACCCGACCCCGGCGGACGCCGCCGGCGGCGCGGACGAGGCGGACCCGTCCTCGACCGAGGCGTCGGGAGCGGAGAAGGGTGCCGCCGGCGGCAACTTCGGACTTCCGCCCGGGGACCGGGAGGTGACCGCGATGCTGGTCCGCTACCGCACCCCGCTCGCTGCAATCTCGCTGCCGCGCGCCATCAATTCGGGGACGGGGCTGCAGGCCGCCTCCCCGGCGCAGGAGACCGCACGCCTGTTCTACCTCGTCGGCACGGGGCTCGACGCATTCCGGGCGTTTGCCGGAGTCCTCGTCGTCGCTTCCGCCCTGAGCCTCTTCATCGCGCTGTGGCATGCGTTGCACGAGCAGCGCTACGACCTCGCGGTCATGCGGACCCTCGGGGCATCGCGGGGGCGCATCCTGCGTTTCGTGCTGGTCCAGGGCGCCGTGCTCGGCGCGGCCGGCGCGGCGCTTGGCACGGCGCTTGGACACGCGTCCGGATGGGTCCTCGCGCAATGGCTCGAACGCGAGCGCAACCTCTCGATGGGAAGTCTCGGGTGGGCGCCCGAGGAAGGGGTCGTCATCGCGGGAGCGGTGCTGATCGCGCTCGTCGCGGCCGCGGTGCCCGCCATGCGCGCGTATCGCCTCGACGTCGCGGCGGTGCTCGCCGAGCGCCGCTGAGCCGCTCGATCGGCGGCCGCGTGCGCCCCGGGAACGGGGCCACCTCCCCGCGCTTCAGCTCGCCGAGCGGGCGGCGTTCAGACGGTAGTGGAGCCCGGTCCCGAGCTCGTCCTCCTCGAGCAGCTCGAACCGTCCTTCCAGAAGCACCGGCTCGAGGGTGTAGCGCACCCCCTCGTCGCACTTGACCTCCACCAGGCCGCGCGCGGATGCCGGCAGGCAGAAGGGGCAGCTCGGGGGGAGGGCGCTCAGCAGGAAGTAGGTGTGGGTCTCGCCGGCCTCGAGCGGATACATGAAGCCCTTGATCCGGACCACCGTTCCGTCCTTGGCCTTGAGCGAGTCCGGGTAGGAGACGTGGAACACCGTCTGGAGCGGAGCGGGATTCTCGACGGTGACCTCGAGGTTCATCAGGTCGTCCCACGTCAGGGCCGTGGCCGGGGCTTCCGGCACCTGGTTGTGCACGTCGTGCCCGGGTACCGGCTCGCTGCCGCGGCTTCCGAACGGATTCAGGGCCGCGGCGGGGCCGTGCGCGAGGCCGACGAGGAGGGCGAAGCCGGAGGCCGCGAGCGACGGGAACATCGTTTTCCGTATTCGTGCATGCATCATGACTGGTCTACCGTGAATGAACGGGCGCAGCCGCGCGGACAGGGCCCCGCGGAGCTGCCCGGTCGCCCGAGCAGGAAACGGGTGCTTCGATGCGGCCCCGCTCGCCGAAGTGGTCCCCAGGCGATCATGCGAACCGCGCGGCATGGCCATCGCGCTCCGGCCACCGTGCTCCGTGGCGCCGGAGCCCGCCGACACTCGTCGACGGGTTCCGGCACCGCTCGATGTCCGGCGTTCTCAGCGGATCGCGATCGGCGAGCCGTGCGAGCCGGTGCCGCCGCGGATCGGGGACGGCGAGTAGATGTACGCGAAGACGTACGCCTTGTCGTCCGCGAGCTGCGTCAGGGCCAGGTTCTCCTGGGTGACGATGCCGTGGCGGGTCTGCAGGTAGTTGTGCACGCAGAACGCGCACGCGGGTTCGTCCGGATACGGGACCGGGTCCGTCGCCGGCCAGGTGTCGCCCGCGACCACGCCGGCCTTGACGTCCTCGGCCACCCAGCGCGCGACGTCCATGCAGATGCCCGGAGTGCCCTGGTTGTAGGCTGGCGGGTCGCCCCAGTGCCGCTCCCAGTTGTAGCGGAAGAGGAGCGCATCGCCTTCGGCGAACTGGAACGCGCTCATGCCCTGCATCTCCAGCACCTTCCCGAGATCATCCATGTTGGCGCAGGTGCCGTGCTCCATGTCGCCGTGGACCAGGGTGAAGTCGATGAGGACCCCCCGTGCCACGATGGGATGCAGCTTCTCGATACCGAGCTGCTGCAGCCCGTACGCACTTTGCATTTCCTGCACCGTGTAGCCGTTGTAGAAGCGCATGTTGCTCTTGTCGCCGTCCGCGCCGACCTGCACCCCGACGTGCCCGAGGCCGTCGAACTGGGTCCCGGCCTGCCCGATCTCCGTGGCGAGGAACTCGTCGTGCCAGACGATCCTGTTCTGCCCGACCGGGCCGCCGGTGGGGGAGGCGGGGATGCGCAGCACCCACTTGCGCTCGCCGAACATCGGCATGCCGCTGTGGTACTCGTGTCCCAGCTGGTACGTCTTGCCCTCTCTGATGGCGCCGAGCGCACGTGCCACCACCTTGGGCATCTTGTACCAGTTGGTCGAGCCGGCCTGGTCGCCTTCACCCCAGATTGCATGCGGCCACCAGATGCTCCCCATCGGGGTGTCCATCACGTCGCCGTCCACCCAGGGCTTGCCGGCACACTCCTTCCAGTCATCCTCGCAGGCGGCCTGCGCGGTGGCGACGGCGAGGCCCGCGACGACTGCGAACGCGGCCGAAATCAGCTTCTTTGTCATGATCGTGGTTCTCCACCTGATGAGACGTGCCGGCCCCGCAGGCCCCGGCGATGGGGGCGAGCGGGTCGAGATTGCCCCCGCCGCCGACCGATCGAGTATAGCTGCCACTTGGCGGAGAAGAAAATTCGCGGAGACGAAATGTCATAATATTACAATCCGTTAGCGGTGGAAGGGCGAAGGGTCAGACCCGCCAGAAGCCCGGGGTCAGGATAACCAGCAAGGTGAAGATCTCGAGCCGGCCGAGCAACATCGCGAGACTGAGGAGCAGCTTTGCGGCGGGTCCGATGTCCGCGTAGTTGGAACCGACCGCGCCGAGACCCGGCCCGAGGTTGTTGAGGCACGCCGCGACCGCGGAGAACGCGGTGACCTGGTCGAGCCCGGTGGCCATCAGCGCGATGAGGAAGAACACGAATGCGACGACGTAGCCGGCGAAGAACCCCCACACCGCGCCCACCACCCGGTCGGAGAGGGCGGTCTCGCCGACCTTGATCGACACCCGCGCGTTCGGGTGGATGAGCTGCTGGATCTCGCGCAGCCCCTGCTTGAGGAGCAGCAGCACGCGGATCACCTTGAGTCCGCCCCCGGTGGAGCCCGCGCAGGCGCCGACGAAGCTCGAGAGCAGGAGCACCACCGGCAGCATCCCCGGCCACGCGGTATAGCCGCTCGTGGTGAAGCCGGTCGTGGTGGCGAACGCGATCGCCTGGAACGCACCCGCGCGGATCGCAGCGAGGGCGCTCTCGAAGGTCCCCGTGGCGTACAGGTAGGCGCTGGCGCCCACGACCATGACGACGAGGAAGTACGCGTATGCGCGCAACTCCGCATCCTGGAGATACGCCGCCGGGCTCCGCGCCCGCCAGGCGACGAAGTGCAGCGCGAAGTTGATTCCGGCGAGGATCATGAAGACCATCGCGACCCCTTCGACGGCCGGGCTGTCGAAGTGGCCGAGACTCGCGTCGTGGGTCGAGAACCCGCCGATGGCCACCGTCGAGAAGCTGTGCGCGACGGCGTCGAACCACTCCATGCCGGCCGCCCGGTAGCCGAGCGCGCAGAGGATGGTCAGGCCGAGGTAGATGTACCAGAGCGCCTTCGCGGTCTCCGTGATCCGGGGGGTGAGCTTCTGGTCCTTCATCGGGCCGGGGGTCTCCGCCCGGTAGAGCTGCAGTCCGCCGATTCCGAGCACCGGCAGGATCGCGACCGCGAGCACGATGATCCCCATTCCACCCAGCCACTGGAGCATCTGGCGGTAGAAGAGCAGCGACCGGGGGAGCGAATCGATGCCGGTGATCACCGTCGCGCCGGTGGTGGTGAGGCCCGACACCGCCTCGAATACCGCGTCGGCGACCGACATCTCCGGCTCGTCGAGGAGCAGGAACGGCACCGCGCCCGACAGCCCGAGCACCCCCCAGAACGCAACCACCACGAGGAAGCCGTCGCGGAGCCGGAGATCGCGGCGGTGGCTGCGCACCGGCAGCCACAGGGCAATCCCGCATCCGAGAACCAGCGACATCGCGATCGCGAACGAGACGACGTTGCCGTCCTCGTAGATCCACGCCACCGCGAGCGGCGGCACCATGGTCAGGCTGAACAGCCCGAGCAGGACCCCGAGGATGCGCTGAACGGCGAACCAGTGCATGCAGGCGTGGTGGGCGGGTCAGGGTCCCGGAGCGGTCAAGAGTCGCGGGGCGCACGGCCGGGGCGCCCTCCGTACGTGCTCGCGGCCGGTCCCGTCCGAGGCGGTGGACCTCACGGTGGGTAGTGCATCTCGGTCGTGATCTGGAACAGTTGCTCGACGTCCGGGACCCGTCGCTTGTCCAGCAGGAACAGGATGACGTGGTCGTCCGCCTCGATGACCGTGTCGTGGTGGGCCATGATCACTTCGCCGTCGCGCACCAGGGTGGTGATGGTCGTGTCGGGCGGGAGGTCGATGCCCCCGACCTGCCGGCCGATCACCCGTGAGGTGAGCCGGGTGCCGTGCGCGACCGCCTCGATGGCCTCCGCCGCGCCTCGTCGCAGGGAATGGACCGCGACCACGTCGCCGCGCCGCACGCGCGCGAGCAGGGTGCCGATGGTGGTCTGGGCGGGAGAGAAGGCGATGTCGATGCTGTTCCCCTGCACGAGGTCCGCGTACACCCCGCGGTTGATGAGGGACATGACCTTGCCGGCCCCGAGCCGTTTCGCGAGCATGGCGGACAGGATGTTCGCCTGGTCGTCGTTGGTGACCGCGCAGAACACGTCCGTGCGGTCGATGTTCTCCTCGAGCAGCAGGTCCTCGTCCGCCGCGTCCCCCTGCAGCACGACCGTGCGGACGAGCTCCTCGGAAAGGCGCGTGACCACCTTGTCGCTGCGCTCGATGAGCTTCACGCGGTAGTTGGGCTCGAGCGCCTGCGCAAGCCGCCGGCCGATGTTGCCGCCCCCCGCCAGCATCACCGTCCGCACCCGGCTCTCCCGGTTGCGGAGCTCTCCGAGGACGTTGCCGATGTCCTGGCGCGCCGCGACGAAGAAGACCTCGTCGTCGACCTCGATCACCGTGTCGCCGTCGGGAATGATCGCTCCGCCGCGCCGATAGATGGCCGCGACGCGGGCGTCGACCGTCGGGAGGTGGTCGCTCAGGGTGCGCAGGGCGTGTCCGACGAGCGGCCCGCCGTGAAACGCGCGCACCGCCACCATGAGCACGATGCCGTCCGCGAATTCGAGGACCTGGAGGGTCCCCGGATACTCGATGATCCGTTCGATGTGGTTCGTGACTTCCTGCTCGGGGCTGATGAGCTCGTCGATGGCGAGGCATCCCGGCTCGAAGAGCGTCTTCTGGTTCAGGTACGAACGGGCGCGCACCCGTGCGATCCGGGTCGGGGTGCCGAACAGGTGGCAAGCCACCTGGCAGGCGATCATGTTCGTCTCGTCGCTGTTGGTGACCGCGAGCAGCATGTCCGCGTCCTCCGCCCCCGCGCGGCGCAGCACGTCCGGGTGCGAGGCGAATCCGGTCAGGGTCCGCAGATCGAAGTGCTCCTGAAGGTGGCGAAGCGCCTCGGGGTTGCTGTCGACGACGGTGATGTCGTTGGCTTCGCCCGAGAGCGACGCGGCCACCGAGCTGCCCACCTGACCGGCGCCGAGGATGAGGATGTTCACGTCGTGAACCGCCCTCCGGCCGCCCGGCGGTCGATGCCGAGCTGCTTCAGCTTGCGGTAGAGGTGGCTCCGCTCGATCCCGATCCGCGAGGCGATCTCGCTCATGCTGGAGCCCGGACGCTCGAACTGGTGAAGAAGGTAGGCGCGCTCGAACCGTTCGCGGGCCTCCTTGAACGGCAGGTCCAGGTCCTCGGACGAAGCCCCCGCGCCGGCGACCGCTCCCAGGCTCGCGTCCACCTCGCGAACGTCGATGTCGGGTCCCTGCCCGAGGATCAGCAGCCGCTGGACGACGTTGCGGAGCTCGCGCACGTTCCCCGGCCAGCGATGGTTGCGCAGGCGGTTCTTGGCCGCGACGTCGCAGCGCCGGAACGGGACGTTCTCCCCGGTCGCGAACTCGTCGATGAACCACTCCACGAGGGCGGGGACGTCCTCGGCGTGCTCCCGCAACGGCGGAACCTCGATGGGAACGACGTTGAGGAGGTAGTAGAGATCGTCGTGCAGTTCCCCCTGCGCGACCGCGGCGGACAGCTCGCGGCGCGAGGCGGCGATGATCCGCGCGTCCACCTTCACCGGATCGCGTCCCCCGGAGCGCAGGAACGAGCCGTTCTGGAGCGCGCCCGCGAAGCTCGCCTGCATGGCGGACGGCATGTCCGCGATGTCTTCCAGGAAGACGGTGCCGGCGTTGGCGCGCTCGAGAGGACCGTAGTGGATGGTGGAGCCTCGTTCGGATCCGAACAGCTCCTCCGGACTCGTCAGCCCCGCCACCGACACGGCCACGAAGGGTCCCGCCCGGCGCGGACTGAGCGTGTGCACGTGGCGGGCGAGGCGCGACTTGCCGGTCCCCGACTCGCCGGTCACGAGGATCGGGGCGTCGTGGGCCGCCGCCCCGGCGGCGCGATCGCGCAGCTCGTCCATCGCGGTGCTGGTGCCGACGAGGTCGGTGCCGCTTTCGGTGCGGCGCCGCAGGCGCAGGTTCTCGCGGGCGAGGCGATCCGCCTCGAGCGCCCGGCCGACGGTAAGGATGAGCTTTGCGAGCGAGATCGGCTTCTCCAGGAAGTCGTAGGCTCCCAGCCGGGTCGCCTCGATCGCGGTCTCGATGGTCCCGTGCCCCGACATCATGATGACCGGAGCGTCGAGGCCCCCGCCGGACGACCATTCCCGAAGCAGCGAGATGCCGTCCGTTCCGGGCATCCAGATGTCGAGGAGGATCAGGTCCGGGCGCCGGACCCGGCGCAGATCGCGGGCCGCCTCCGCGCCGGCCGCCGCGACCACTTCGTAGCCCTCGTCCCCGAGGATTTCGGTGACGAGGGAGCGAATGTCCGGCTCGTCGTCCACCACGAGGACATGGCCGCGCCCCTCAGCCACGCTGTCCTCCGGCCGCCGCCGCGGTCGCTGCCGTCGCCACCGGGGCCCGGGCCGCGAGAGCCGCCTCCCGGGCCACCGCGGGAAGCCGCACCATCACCCGCGCGCCCCCCTCCGGACGATTCTCCGCCGTCACGCTGCCGCCGTGCTCGTCGACGATCTTCTTGACGATGGCGAGTCCGAGGCCGGTCCCCTTGGGCTTCGTCGAGACGTAGGGCTCGAAGAGCTGCCCCATCACCTCGGGAGGTATGCCCGGTCCGTTGTCGTCGACCCGGGTCTCGACGTACTCCCGGCCCCGCACCTGAAGCCGGCGGGTTCCGAGCGAAATGGGCTCCGGACTCGTCGTTCCGCCGGCACGCTCCCGGTTGGCGTGGGCCTCGCCCGCGTTGCGGATGAGGTTGTGGAGCACCTGACGGATCTGCCCGGGATCGACCTCGACGGGCGGGAGCGGTCCGCCGAGCTCGAGTCGCAGCGCCTCGTTGCCGCCTTCGCCGGAGTAGAGCTCCGCCACGTCGGTCACGAGCTCGTTGACGTCCACCGGACGGGCGCGCCGATCCGGGGTGCGTGCATACCTCGAGAACGCGTTGACCATGTCCTTCAGGCTTTCCACCTGCTGCACGATGGTGCGGGTCAGACGGTCCAGGGACTCCGCGTCGGAGTCGTTCATGCGCCTGAGGTACTTGTGCCGGAGGCGCTCGGCGGAGAGCTGAATAGGCGTCAGCGGGTTCTTGATCTCGTGGGCGAGGCGCCGCGCGACCTCCTCCCACGCCTGGCTGCGCTGCGCCTCGATGAGCCGGGTGACATCGTCGAAGACGATGACGTGCCCCGGGCCGGCTCCGTGCGGACCGGGGAGCACGGTGCCCCGGCACATCAGGATCTGGCGCCCATGCCGACCCTCGATCTCGACCTCCTCGCGCCAGTCCGGCCGGGCGGCGAGGATTCGCGCCCCCACCGCACGGGCAAACGGGGCGAGCCGCGGCGCCCTCGCGTCCAGACGCTCGAGCGCGGTCCCGGTGTGCCGGTCGAGGGGGGCGTCGAGGATGTCCTTCGCCATCTGGTTGTACGTCACCAGATGCCCGTCGTGGCCGGTGGTGAGCACCCCCGACGACAGGCGCGACAGCACCGCTTCGAGGTAGGTCCGCTGCTCGTCGAGCTGACGGTGGCTGTCCCGGGCCTCGTCCCGGGCGAACGCCAGCCGGCGCGTCATCTCGTTGAACGACCTCACCAGGAACCCGATCTCGTCCGCGCCCTCGGCCGCGATCCGGGTCTCGTAGTCGCCGGCCGCCACCGAGCGGGTCAGCTCCGCCATGCGCCGCAGTGGGGCGGTGAGGCGGCGGGCCGCGAACACCGCGGCCCAGACCGCGCTCAGCAGGCTCACGAGCAGCACCAGCGACAGGGTGAGCATGAAAGAGGTCTTGAGCGGCGCGCGGAGGTAGATGAGGTCGCGATAGCGTTCGAACGCGGTCCGCACCCCGGTCTCGACCTCGCTCACCCGTTCGGCGACCGGAAACAGGGCCTGAACGAACCGCGGCTCCTGCCCGGGTGCCGGATTCGCGATGTTCACCACCACCCGAAGGAGCAGGCCGAGGTCGTCGATCGGGTCCAGGCCGACGTAGGTGCCGCCGTACCGTACCTGGATCAGGATCGCTTCGTCCGGCGGAGTCGGCACGAGCGCCGCGGTGTTCGCGCTCGCCGCGACCACCCGCCCCTGGGACGACATGAGGGTGAGCTCCGAGGCGCCGAGCATCTCGAACGTGTCGTGAAGCCGTTCCTCCGCATCGGGCTCGGAGAGATCGGAGAGCTGCGCGGCAAGCAGCTCCACCTGCTTCAGGCGTTCGCGCATGTTGCGGTTGAGCGAGGCGCGGCTGAGCTCGAGCGCACCTTCGAGGGCCTGCTCGATTCGCACGTCGAGCCAGTTGTCCACGCTGCGGTGCAGGAACTGGACCGAGAAGAAATAGATCAACATTACCGGGGCGGCGGCGACCAGGCTGAAGATGATCACCATCCGCGCCGTCAGGCGCGCCCCCGGGCGGACTTCCCGCACCTCGCGGGCGAGCTGGACGAAGTCGCGAACGAGCAGGGCGGTGAGCACCGCGAGCCCGACCACCGTCAGCACGATGAGCGGGGTGTAGAACTCTCCGAACCGGGTGGGGTTGCGGGTCACGTCGCTCAGCATGAGGAGCGACAGCAGCAGGAACGTGACGACGACCGCGATGCGCCACCCGCCGCCGCGCGAGGCGTGAAGCTCGCGATCCGCGCTCGCTTCGGGCGCCGATGCGGTCATGGACCCTTCTTTGATACGCACGCGTGGAAGAAGCCGTCCATGTCGTTCTCGCCGGGAAGCACCTGGCGTCCGGGACCGCAGGCTCGGCCCCCGTCGAACTCGATCGGTTCCGCGTCGCGGTGGCGCTCGAGGAACCGCGCCATCTGACGGGAGCCTTCGCGCGAGAGGACCGAGCAGGTAGCGTACACCAGCCGGCCGGAGGGAGCCAGCATGCTCCACGCGGCGTCGAGGAGGGCGGCCTGCCGCGCGGCGAGCTCGTCGAGGTCGGCGGCGCGGCGGTGGAGCTTGATGTCCGGATGGCGGCGGATGACGCCGGAGCCCGAACAGGGGGCGTCGACGAGGACGCGGTCGAATGCCGCTCCGTCCCACCAGCCGCCGGGGTCGCTCGCGTCGGCCGCGACGAGCCGCGCGCCTCCCCCCGTCCGGGCGAGATTCCGTGCGGCCCGCGCGAGTCGATCGGGGTCCACGTCCACGGCGACCACCTCTCGCAGGCACGGCTCGACGTCGACGATCTGCGCGGTCTTGCCGCCGGGAGCGGCGCAGGCGTCCAGCACCCGCATGCCGGGTCCGAGGTCGAGCAGCGGCACCGCGAGCTGGGCGGCGGCGTCCTGCACCGACACCGCGCCGTCCTCGAAGCCGGGCAGGGCGTCCACCGCGACCGGCTCGTCAAGCACGACCGCGTCCGGCGCCACGGGATGCGCGCACGCGCCGAGATCGGCCTCGCGAAGCGCCTGGAGACAGGCGGTCCGCCCGCCCGCGCGCCGCGCCGCGCGCAGGGTCATGGGCGCGCGCGTCCGGTTCGCGGACACGATCGCCTCCCACTCTCCGGGCCAGTCGGCGCGCAGCCGGTCGAGCATCCATCGGGGATGGTCGTAGCGGGCTTCGAGGTCCGGGGTGTGCGCGAGACCGGCGAGGAGCGCGTCGCGCTCGGCGGCGGCGCGCCGCAGGACCGCGTTCGCGAGTCCGCGTCGCCAGGGCCGAGATCCCGCAAGGCGCACCGTCTCGTGCACGGCGGCGTGAGGAGGAACACGCGTGTGGAGGATCTGGTAAAGGCCGAGGAGAAGCACCCCCTCGAGGCGCCCTTCGGAACTGCGAAGGGGGCTGTCGAGCAGACCGCCGAGAAGGTGGCGAAGCGACGGGAGGTGCCGCACCACCCCGGTCGCGAGCTCCCGCGCGAGCGCGCGTTCGCGCGGGTCCCGCACCTCGCCGAGGCGCTCCGGCACGGCCGCGGAAAGGGAGCGCCCGCCCAGCACGTCGTCGAGGATGGCGGCCGCGGCCGGCCGGCCTCCGGCCCTCGCACCGGCCGATCGCCGTTCCGGTCCGGTCCTCGGCTCACGGGTCGGGGCGGGGTTCTTCATCCCGGACGCGGCGTTTCGCCGAGGCGGCCTCCAAGCCGTTCGCCCGGTGCGAGGTTCCGGCCGTTCAGGAATTCTCCCGCGTTCATCGGTTGTCGTCCGGGGCGCTGCAGGCGCAGCACCCGAAGCAGGCCGCATCCGGTCTCGACGTCGATGCCGCTCGCGCCGGAGCGGACCACCGTCCCGGGCGGCGCGCGCTCCGAGGATTGGTCCGCGCGGGCCTTCGCCCGCAGGATGCGAAGCGGCTCCCCGCGCGCGAAGGTGAAGGCCACGGGCCAGGGGTCGAACGCCCGCACTGCGCGTTCCAGGCGAGATGCTTCCCGCGTCCAGTCCACCAGCGCATCGGCCTTGCGCAGGCGCGGAGCGAAGGTCGCCGCGGACTCGTCCTGCGGCCGGGGCTCGATGCGGCCCGCGGCGAGCCCGGCGATCGCGTCGCGGAGCGTCCCCGCGCCGAGGTGGGCGAGCCGTCCGGTCAGCGAGCCCGCGGTGTCGTCCGCAGCGATGGGACAGGTCCTCGCGAGCAGGATGTCTCCGGTGTCGATTCCGGCGTCCATCCGCATGATTGTCGTTCCCGTCCCGGTGTCGCCGGCGAGAAGCGCGTGCTGAACCGGAGTCGCGCCGCGCCAGCGCGGCAGGAGCGACGCGTGCACGTTGATGCATCCCGCGGGGGGAATCGCAAGGACCTCCGGGGTGAGAATCTGCCCGAAGGCGGCCACCACGATCAGGTCCGGACGGTAGCCCGCCAAGCGATCCCTCGCCGCCGGGTCGCGAAGGTCGGCCGGTTGCTCGACCGCGAGTCCGAGCTCGATCGCGGCCGCCTTCACCGCGCTCGCGACCATCTTCCGCCCGCGGCCGGCGGGCCGATCCGGGCGGGTATAGACCGCGGCCACCCGGTGCGGCCCCCGGGTGAGCGCGCGCAGCGACGGGACCGCGAACTCCGGCGTCCCGGCGAAGACGACTACCATCGGTGCGGGATCAGGCGGCCGCCTCGCGCATCCGCTTGATCGCCCGCTTGCGGATGCGCTCGCGCTTGAGCCGCGACAGGTAGTCGACGAACAGCCGTCCGTCGAGGTGATCGATCTCGTGCTGCAGGCACGCGGCCAGGGTTCCCTCCGCCTCGATCGACACCTCCCCGCCATCGCGGTCGAGCGCCTCGACCCGAACTCGCGCCGAACGCGACACGGTCTCGTAGACCCCCGGCACGGACAGGCACCCCTCCTCGAACTCGGCCGGGTCGCGCGCGTCCGCGACCCGCG
Source organism: Immundisolibacterales bacterium (assembly GCA_026712715.1). Lineage (GTDB taxonomy): Bacteria > Pseudomonadota > Gammaproteobacteria > HK1 > HK1 > JAJDXW01. The sequence goes on from JAPOPW010000001.1 coordinate 57,250, forward strand.
GATTGACGAGGGCGAGGGGTGCGTTCCGTTCCGGTGAGACGTCCACCACGATGACCCGCTTCGCGATGCCGACCTGGACCGCCGCGAGACCGATCCCGCGCGATGCGTACATCGTCTCGAGCAGGTCGTCGGCGAGCGCCCGGACATCGCCGTCCACCGTCTCGACCGGGGCGGCGACGCAGCGAAGCCGGGGGTCCGGATGATGGAGGATGTCGAGCACTGCCATGGCGTGGATTATAGACTTCGCCGGTCGCGACGGCGCGCGCGAGCGTTCCGGCGACACGCGCGTGGCGCGCGCGTGGCGGGTCGATCGCCGCTCCGGCTGCCGGTATGATCCCGCGCCGTCGGGGCCGGGCGGCGCCGCCTGGAGCACGAGAGGGGGCATGGACGCGGAACGCATGGAACGCGAACGGTTTCTGCTCGCGCTCGCCCGGCGCCGGGAATCCGCACGCCGCCGCAAGGGCCGGCGCGGCGCGGCGGCCGGCGGTGAATCCGACCCGCTTCGCTCCTCGTCCCTTTCCCCGGCGCCCGGTCCGGGCCGGGTCGAGGCGGACGCCGATCGGCTCCGCACCCTGGGGGCGAAGGTCATCGGAGCGAACGACCCGGAGATGCCGCTGCGGCTCCGGGCGCTCCCGGACTGTCCCGAGGTGCTGTTCCTGCGCGGCGATCCGGACGCCCTCGCCGCGCCGCAGATCGCCATCGTCGGCAGCCGCCGGGCGACCCCGTCCGGCGCCGCCGTCGCCCGCCGGCTCGCCGGAGAACTCGCGGCGCTGGGTCTCGTGGTCACGAGCGGCCTCGCGCACGGCATCGACGCCGAGGCCCACCGGGGCGCGCTCGACGCGGGCGGGCGGACCATCGCGGTTCTCGGCAGCTCCCTCGATCGGGTCTACCCGGCGGAGCACCACGGGCTCGCGGATCGCATCGCGGCGCAGGGCGCGGTGGTGACGGAGTTTCCCTTCGGCACGCGCCCCGTCCCCTGGAACTTTCCGTGGCGCAATCGGATAATCAGCGGCCTTTCGTTCGGGGTCCTGGTCGTCGAGGCGGCGGAACGAAGCGGCTCCCTCATCACCGCCCGGCTGGCCGCGGAGCAGGGCCGCGAGGTGTTCGCGGTGCCGGGCTCCATCCTCAATCCGCAGGCGGCCGGATGCCACCGGCTCCTTCGCGACGGCGCGAAGCTGGTCGACAAGGTGGAAGACATCCTCGAGGAGCTGCCCGCTGCGGAGGTCGAGGCGCTCTCGGCCCCGGCCTCGCCGCGGCGCACGACCCGGGCGGCCGGGGCCGGGCCGGTGAACGGGGGCGCGGCGGTTCCCGCGGCCGGTTCGGACGGGGCGGCGTTGCTCGGTCCCCTCGACCTCGAGCCGATCAGCGCCGAGGCGCTGGCGGAGCGCGCCGGATTGACCCCCGAGCGGGTATATTCGATTCTGTTGACCCTGGAGATCGGCGGCTCGGTCCGGACGGACGCCGCCGGACGCTACATGCGGGCGGTCTGATCGCCCGACCGCTCACCAACCGGATTCCCCAATGGCTCCCAAACCTCGAACCCGACCGTCCGGCGGTGACCGCCGCCCCGAACGGGCGGCCGGTGAGAAGACCCGCGCTCGACGGAAGAGCGGGGATGCGAAGGGCGGGTCGCGACTGCTCATCGTCGAATCGCCGGCCAAGGCCCGGACCATCGGGAAGTATCTCGGCCCGGACTTCAAGGTGCTCGCATCCTATGGGCACGTTCGAGATCTGAGGCCCTCGAGCGGGGCGGTGGAGCCGGACCGCGACTTTGCGATGCACTTCGAGCCGGTGGCGCGGGCCGAAAGCCACGTGGAGGCGATCGTGCGGGCAATGCGCGGCGCGAGCGCGCTGTACCTCGCCACCGACCCGGACCGCGAGGGAGAGGCGATCTCCTGGCATGTTACCCAGCTCCTCGACGAGCGTGGCGTGCTCGCGGACAAGCCGGTCTATCGGGTGCAGTTCCACGAGATCACCCGCCGGGCCGTCCAGGAGGCGATCGAGCACCCCGGAGAGCTTCAGACGAACCTGGTGAATTCCCAGCTTGCCCGGCGCGCGCTGGACTACCTCGTCGGATTCACCCTCTCGCCGGTGCTCTGGTCCAAGGTCCGTTCCAACCTCTCCGCCGGCCGGGTGCAGAGCCCGGCGCTTCGCCTGATCGCCGACCGGGAGTCCGAGATCGACGCGTTCGAAGCCCGCGAGTACTGGACGATCCTCGCGGACGCCCCGGGCCCCCCGCCATTTTCCGCCCGACTCTCGAAGTACCGGGGGGAGAAGGTCGAGCAGTTCACGTTCACCACGGAATCGGCCGCGTTCGCCGCGCAGGCGACCCTCAAGCTGCACGCCTCGCGCGGCCTCGAGGTGCTGGAGGTCACGAAGAAGAAGCGCCGCCGCTCGGCGCCGGCCCCGTTCACGACCGCCACCCTCCAGCAGGAGGCCTCGAACCGGCTGGGATTCAACGTGAGCCGCACCATGCGAGTGGCTCAGGAGCTCTATGAAGGCGTCGGAGGCGAGGGCCTCATCCCCTACATGCGCACCGACTCGGTGAGTCTCGCGGCCGATGCGGTGGCGGAGATCCGCGAGTTCGTGTCGGCGACGTTCGGCCCCGACGAAGTTCCGGCGCCCCCGCCACGCCACCGCACGCGCACGCGCAACGCGCAAGAGGCGCACGAGGCGGTGCGGCCGACCTCCGCCGCGCGCACCCCGGAGTCGCTGCGGGGCTCGCTTTCGCGCGATCAGTTCCGCGTGTACGAGCTCGTCTGGCGCCGGGCGGTGGCAAGCCAGATGAAGCCCGCGGTGATGGACGACGTGACCGTCGACCTCGGGTGCGGGGAGGACGGCGTGTTCCGCGCGACCGGCTCCACGGTTGCCGCTCCGGGCTATCTCGCCGTCTACGAGGACCCCGCGGTCCACCCCGCGCGTTCGGCGGATGCGCAGTCCGGCGGGGCGGATGCGGCGGACACGTCCGCCGCGGGCGGCAAGGCGTCCGCGCCCGTGCGGCTTCCGCAGCTCGTCGAGGGGCAGGTGGTGACGGTGTCCGAGGTCCGGGCCGAGCAGCATTTCACGCGGCCCCCGCCCCGCTACACCGAGGCGACCCTGGTTCGCGAGCTCGAACGATGCGGCATCGGACGGCCTTCGACTTACGCGGACATCATTTCCAAGCTCCAGCAGCGAGACTACGTCGAGCTCGAGAAGCGCCGCTTCCGGCCGACGGACGTCGGCAGGGTGGTCAGCCGTTTTCTCACCGATCACTTCAGCCGCTATGTCGACTTCGGCTTCACGGCGAGCATGGAGGACGATCTCGACGCAATCTCCGAGGGCCGCAAGGAGTGGGTGCCGGTGCTCGGCGAGTTCTGGAACGACTTCGAGGCGCAGGTCCGGCACAAGCAGGCGACGGTCACCCGGCAGCAGGTCACCCAGCAGCGCATCGACGAGAACTGCCCCGAGTGCGGGCGCCCGCTCGCGATCCGTCTCGGCCGGAGCGGGAACTTCATCAGTTGCACCGGGTTTCCCGAGTGCCGCTACGCGCGCAACCTGCCAAGGCCCGGCGAAGACGCGGCCGAGCAGGGAGAGGCGGGCGGTGGTGCGCCGTCCGCCCTGGAGGGCCGAAGCTGTCCCAAGTGCGGGAGCGCGCTCATCGAGAAGAGCGGGCGCAGCGGCAAGTTCGCCGGGTGCAGCCGCTACCCGGAGTGCCGCCACGCGGAGCCGCTCGAGAAGCTGCGCGAGACGGACATCGCCTGTCCGGTGTGCGGCGAGGGGACCATGCGCGAACGCCGCTCGCGACGCGGCAAGCCCTTCTTCTCGTGCTCCACGTACCCGAAGTGCGACTACGCGACGTGGGACGAGCCGCTGGACGAGCCCTGTCCCCGCTGCGGCTGGTCGTTGCTCACCCTCAAGCAGACCCGGAGGCGAGGGGCGGAAAAGGTGTGCCCGCAACGCGAGTGCGGTCACCGCGAACCGGCCCTCGAGTCGGACGTGGCGGTTCCGCAGGCCGGCTGAACCCGTCTGCGGACGCGACTCGACCGCCCGGGTCAGGGGGCCCGTGGAGTACCGGCGCGCGGACGCCACCCGGACTCGTTTACGCTGTCCCGGCCGTTCGAGACCACTTCGCAGACGTACCAGGAGGCCGAGACGATGTCCGAGCGCTTCGTAGCCGTGCTGATGGGGTCGGACTCCGACCTCCCCGTCATGCAGACCACCTTCGATGTCTTCGATCGCCTCGGCATCGCCTACGAAGCGCGCATCACGTCGGCCCACCGCACGCCCGATGCCACCCGCGCCTACGTGCACGACGCGGCCGGGCGCGGTGCCGCGGTCTTCGTCGCGGCCGCCGGTCTCGCCGCGCACCTCGCCGGGGCGGTGGCCGCGGAGACGGTTCGCCCGGTCATCGGGGTGCCCATAGACGCCGGGCCGCTGAACGGGCTCGACGCGCTCCTGTCCACGGTGCAGATGCCGGCCGGGATCCCGGTCGCCACCGTGGCCATCGGCCGCGCGGGCGCCCGCAACGCCGCCTGGCTGGCGGCGCAGATCCTGGCCCTCGAGGAGCCCCGGGTCGGGGAGCGGCTTCTCGAGGAGCGCGCGGCGGCTCGCGACGCGGTGGCCGCGAACAACGAGGGCCTCGCCGAAAAGCTCGCTCGTCGGTGAAGCTCGTCCGGGCGGTCGAGACCTTGCGCTCCGGCGGGGTCATCGCCTATCCGACGGAAGCGGTGTACGGGCTCGGCTGCGACCCGTGGCGCGAATCGGCGCTGGCGCGGCTCGCCCGGCTCAAGCGGCGCCCGCTCGCGAAGGGCCTCATCCTGATCGGGGCCCATTGGCGGCAGCTCGCGCCGTTCGTGCGCCCCGATTGGCTGGAGTGGCTCGAAGGGCGATTGGGCACCGTGCCGCGGATGTCCGACCCGCCGGTGACGTGGCTCGTGCCGGCCCGTTCGACGGTTCCGGCCGGGGTGACGGGCCGGCGATTCGGGGCGGCCGCGCGCGTGGCCGTGAGGGTCACCGCCCACCCGATCGCCGCGTCGCTGTGCCGCGAGTTCGGCGGCGCCATCGTCTCGACGAGCGCCAACACGGCGGCGGCGCCGCCCGCTCGCCGCGCGCTCGACGCGCGGCTGCGCCTCGGGAGAGGGCTCGATCTCGTGGTGCCCGGTCCGACCGGTGGGCACCTTCGCCCGAGCACGATCCGCGATGCCGGCAGCGGCCGGACCCTGCGCTCCTGAACCGGCGGCCGGAGCCCGCTTCGTTCCGCCGCCGCGTCCCGATTCCGTCCCCTCCGGATTCGTGTGATACTCGGGCCGCCCCGGGCTCTGCCCGATCGAGTCCCGAGGGTCGGCACCGCCTCAGGAGGAAATCAATGGTTTCAATCAGAATCAACGGCATAAGCCGACAGTTTCACGGTTCTCCCGACATGCCGCTGCTTTGGTACGTACGCGACGAGCTCGGGCTCACGGGAAGCAAGTTCGGCTGCGGAATGGCGCTCTGCGGTGCGTGCACGATGCACGTCGACGGCGTCGCGGTCCGCTCCTGCGTCACCCCGGTGTCGTATGCCGACGGCAAGGAGGTGACCACCATCGAGGGCCTCGACCCGGAGGGGAACCATCCCGTCCAGCGGGCGTGGCGCGCGCACAACGTCCCGCAGTGCGGCTACTGCCAGTCCGGGCAGATCATGTCCGCGGCGGCCCTGCTCCAATCGAATCCCGATCCCAGCGACGAGGAGATCGTCTCCGGCATGGCCGGCAACATCTGTCGCTGCGGAACGTACCAGCGGATCTTCGCGGCGGTCAGGACCGCTGCGCAGGAGGTATGACCATGTCAGGCGTACAGAACATCAGCCGTCGCGACTTCCTGAAGCAGTCCGGCATCGCCGGTGCCGTCGTCCTCGGCGCCAACGTGGTCCCCGGCCCGATGATCGCGGCCGTCCGGGCCCAGTCCGGCGGCGCCTCCATCCAGCCGAACCTGTTCGTCGGGATCGCGGCCGACGGGACGGTGACCATTACCTGCAGCCGGTCGGAGATGGGCCAGGGCGTGCGCACCGGGATTCCGATGATCCTCGCCGACGAGCTCGAGGCCGACTGGCATCGGGTGAAGATCTGGCAGGCGCCGGGGGATGCGGAAAAGTACGACCCGGCCGGCAAGGACGGCCAGAACACCGACGGCTCGCGCAGCACCCGCCACCATCTGGACGTGATGCGCGAGCTCGGCGCGGCGGGCCGCTACGTGCTCGAGCAGGCCGCGGCCCGCAAGTGGGGGGTCGATGCCGGCGAGGTCTACGCGAAGGACCACCGGATTCACCATACCGGGACCGGCCAATCGTTCGACTTCGGCGAGGTGGTGGACGCCGCCGCCGACATCGAGGTCCCGACCGGCGCCGGCGCGCCGAAGCTCAAGGACATGTCGCAGTGGAAGTACATCGGCCGTGACATGCCGGTGGTCGACAACTACGACATGAGCACCGGAGGCGCAAGCTTCGGAGCCGACATCTCCATCCCCGGCATGAAGATCGCGGTCGTGGCGCGTCCCCCCGTCTATCGGGGCAAGGCGAAGTCCTTCGACGCCACCGCGGCCCTCGGGGTGCAGGGTGTCGAGCAGGTCGTCGAGATCCCGCCCCTCCCGGACGACAAGCCGGCCGAGTTCCGCGCCCTCGGCGGGATCGCGGTCGTCGGCACCAACACCTGGTCCGTGCTCGAGGGACGCCGGAAGCTCGCGATCGAGTGGGAGGACGGGCCGCACACGGCCCACGACTCGAGCACCTACGACGACGAGCTGCGCGCCGCGGCCGCGGCCGGTGGGCATGTCATCCGCGACCGCGGCAACGTGGACGAGGCGCTCGCGGCGGCCGACCAGTCGCTCGAGGCGGAGTACTTCGTGCCCTATTTCATCCACACCCCGATGGAGCCGCCGGCCGCGATCGTCGATGCCAACGCGAGGCCGGTGAAGGTCGTCGCCGCGACCCAGTCGCCCAACGAGACCCGGCAGTACGTCGCGGAAGCGCTCGGGCTCGAGAAGTCCGACGTGACCTGCGAGGTCACCCTGCTCGGCGGCGGGTTCGGCCGCAAGTCCAAGCCCGACTTCGCGTGCGAGGCGGCGATCCTCTCGAAGATGATCGGCTCGCCGGTGCGGGTCCAATGGACCCGCGAGGACGAGATACGCAACGGCTACTACCATGCCGCGAGCGCGCACCGCCTCAAGGCGGGGCTGGACGCCTCGGGCAAGGTCACCGCGTGGCACCACTCGGGCGCGTGGCCGTCGCTCATCGCCCTGTGGGCGCCGGACGCACGGACCGGCCATCCCATCGAGTACGGGCTCGGCCTCATCGACACTCCCTATGACGGGGTCCCGAACCTGCGCATCGAGAACGGCGAGGCATCCGCCATGATCCGCGTCGGCTGGTATCGATCGGTCAACAACATCCAGCACGCCTTCGCGATGAACTGCTTCGCGAACGAGCTGGCGGCCGCCGCCGGGCGCGATCCGGTGGAGTTCCTGCTGGAGCTGATCGGCGAGGCGGACGTCATGGACCTCGCGAAGGACGGGGTCGAGAATCCCTGGAACTACGGCGACTCGGTCGAGGAATGGCCGATCATGCCCAAGCGCCTCTCGAACGTGCTGCGGGTGGCAGCGGCGAAGTCGGGCTACGGCAAGACGATGCCGAAAGGCCACGGACTGGGGCTCGCGTGCCACCGCAGCTTCCACAGCTACGTGGCGGCGGCGGTGCACGTGGTGGGGTCCGGGACGATGGCTCGTTCCGGATTCCCCAGGTGGACATGGCCATCGACTGCGGCCGGTACGTCAATCCCGAAGGGGTGAGGAAGCAGATCGAGGGGGCGGCCATCTACGGTCACACGGTGGCGCTCCATGGCCGCATCACCACGACCCGGGGAGCGGTCGATCAGAGCAACTTCCATGACTACCCGGTGACCCGCATGAACGACGCACCGCTCGACGTGCGGGTGCACATCGTCGAGGACTTCGTGCACCTTCGTCCCTGCGGCGTGGGCGAGCCGGGGGTGCCGCCGTACACCCCGGCGCTGGTCAACGCGATCCACGACGCCACCGGAAAGCGGATCCGGCGGCTGCCGATCGGCGATCAGCTCAAGTCCGCCTGACCGCCGGCACGCAGTCCGGCGAGGCGGCGCGCAAACGAGCGGCGAGGGTCCGGCGGGCCCTCGCCGCCCGCCCGGGCGCGGACCGCGGGCGTTGCGCCGGGTGGCCGGCCGGGTCGACCGAAGGCGAAGCCGGGTGCGTCCGCAACCCGGCCAGGGTGCCGGATGTCCGGACCCGCGTCCGCGTTTCGCCGGCTCGCCGCGTTCGCCCGGATTCCTCGTCCGAAGGGCCCGGCGGCCATGCGTCGAGGTGCTGTCGCGCGGAGTTTCTCATTGACAAGAACGGCTCAGCGCGAGAGAATGTCCTGCTTCGTCGCCGGTGGGGTTCCCGAGTGGTCAAAGGGATCAGACTGTAAATCTGACGGCTCAGCCTTCGGAGGTTCGAATCCTCCCCCCACCACCAGCCGGTGATGGTCGATTGGAGGCAGTCGCCCCGTTTCGAGCCGGGGCCCTTGGACCCTCGCGGGTGTAGTTCAATGGTAGAACCTCAGCCTTCCAAGCTGATGATGTGGGTTCGATTCCCATCACCCGCTCCAGCCGTGCGAACGAGCCCGCCGCCACCTGGCCCACATAGCTCAGGCGGTAGAGCACTCCCTTGGTAAGGGAGAGGTCACTGGTTCGAATCCAGTTGTGGGCACCAATTCCGGGCGCCGGCTCCGCATCGGGCGGACGGGCGATAGCAGGGTGGCGAGAGCGGGTCCGCGACCGCCAGATCTAGATCGATTCGAGGAGATTCGAGTTGGCCAAGGCGAAATTCGAGCGTACGAAGCCGCACGTGAACGTGGGGACGATCGGGCATGTGGATCACGGCAAGACGACGCTGACGGCGGCGATCACGCGAGTGATGGCATCGCGTCACGGAGGTGACGTGAAGGATTTCGACGAGATTGACAACGCGCCGGAGGAGAAGGCGCGCGGGATCACGATCGCGACGGCGCACGTGGAGTACGAGAGTCCGGGTCGTCACTAC